>NZ_SCMX01000051.1 GCF_005503625.1 Cupriavidus sp. 2SB
CGATCGAGCGTTACCGCGCCGCCGCTCACCTCCTGCAGCCACGCATCGAACTCGGCGGCGCCCTTGCCGATGTCTTCCACAGCGATGGTGTTCAGTGGGGCGACGGCGGTTTGCGGGGCGTGCGGATTACTTCCGCGGGTGGGATCGATCATGAATCAGGTCGGGTGGATGGCTTGGCAGCGATACGCTCAGGCGTGGCTGGCGTATGCAGGGCGGGCACAGTGGGAACCGTGCCGCGAGAAATCTTGGCGGGGGTTGAAACGGTGTGCGTTGTCGGGGATCAAGGGCGGCGCAAACGGTCTTCACGCCACGCACGGCATGAGCAAGCGAGCGGACCAGAACAAGTGGGCCATCTGGTCCGCTTAGGCAATCGAACAACCAGTCGAACTACTTTTCCCTTCGATACCGCGCCTGCATGATCTGCGTCCACTGACCGTCGTCGCCCTGCATGAACGAGGTCAGCGTACGGTTATCGTCGTCCTGGAACGCGATCACGTCGCGGTACTTGGCCATCTTGCCTGCCACCACGGTGCCTTCCGGCGTGAAGGCCGGGCCATCGGCACGTAGCGTCAGGGTGCGGCCATCGGCTTCGAGGTCGCCTTCGTAGACCCACAGGTGGGTCATCATCGAGCCGATGAAGGTACCCACGAAGTGCTTGCGGGCCGGATCGTAGCCCAGCGTCATCAGCGTCGTGGCCGGGCCGCAGCCCGGGAAATCGCCTTCGGAGCGCGTCTGCACCCAGACGTCGCCGATCTGGGTGACCTGCTCGGGAATCTTCCATTTCTCGGCTGGCGCGTCGGGGCCCATCTGGGCCTCGCCTTCCGCAATCCACTTGCCTACCAGCTTGTGCAGCCAGCGATGTTCGTTGGTGACTTCGGTGTTCATGCAACGTCTCCTCGGTTAATGTGTACAACGTACACAAGACTAGGAAACGATCCCGCCGGTGTCCACATGAATCGGTCCACATGACAGAAATGTCATGTGGACCGGGGGTCTTCCAACTACTGAGGAAGGCGGATTTTCGGGACGATGAACTGGTTGCCGGGCGCGCGCATGACATCGCACTGGACGTCGCCCTTGCGGGCCTCGCCGGCCTGGTTCACGAACTCCACCGCGCCCACCACGCTGTAGACGTCCTCCGCCACGCGGCGCGTGGTGCTGGCCGTCCAGCGGAACTGGTCGGGATGGGGCATCTTGGCCTTGACCGCCTGCATGCAGGCGAACGGCGCCTCGGGTGCTTCGGGGCGGCCGCCGCGCTGGCCGAGTTCGGTGTTGGTGGAACCGTCGGGACCGGGGGCCGAGGCGGATGCGGCCGATGCCAGTGCCGGCATCGCCAGAGACATCACGAAAGCGACAGACGCCGCCAACCCGCGACGCGTAAGCGTTGTCATGGTGAACACTCCAGAACAAAAAAACGGCCGGCACGCGCGATGCATGCCGGCCGTCCGCCATTGTAATGCCGCTACCTGATCGACATCACATCATCGGCATCACACCGACATGTCGCGCGACTCCGGCTTGCGGTCGTCGAACCAGCGATACAGCACCGGCACCATCACCAGCGTCAGCAGCGTCGACGTGATCAGCCCGCCGATCACCACCACGGCCAGCGGACGCTGCACCTCGGAGCCCGGTCCCGTCGAGAACAGGAACGGCACCAGGCCCAGCATCGCAATGGTGGCGGTCATCATCACCGGCCGGAAGCGCTGCGTGGCGCCGCGCACCACGGCATTGCGCAGCGACATGCCGGACTCCCGCAACGTGCGGATATACGACACCAGCACCACCCCGTTGAGCACCGCCATGCCCCATAGCGCGATAAAGCCCACCGAGGCCGGCACGGACAGGTACTCGCCCGTGACAAACAGCCCGATGATGCCGCCGATCGATGCAAACGGCAGCACCGTGATGATCAGCGTGGCGTAGCGCAGCGAGTTGAACAGCAGGAACAGCAGGAAGAAGATCGCGGCGATGGTGATCGGCACGATGATCTTCAGGTGGCCCATGGCGCGTTCCATGTTCTGGAACTGGCCGCCCCACTCGTAGTAGTAGCCTTCCGGCAGCTTGACCTTGGCTTCGGTCGCGGCCTGCAGTTCGGCCACGAAGCCGCCCAGGTCACGATCCTTCACGTTGATCATCACCACCACGCGGCGCTTGGCCATTTCGCGGCTGATCTGCGCCGGGCCATCGCTGACCTCGATCTTGGCCACGCTCTGCAGCGGCACCTGCACGCCGTCCGGCGCCTGCACCAGCAGTTGGCGGATGGCCTGCACGTTGTTGCGGAACTCTTCGGGCAGGCGCACCGCCGCCGCAAAGCGGCGCTCGCCTTCGAAGATATCCGTGGCGCGCTTGCCGCCGATGGCGATCTCGATGATGTCGTGGATGTCCGACACGTTCAGCCCGTAACGCGCAATCGCCGCACGGTCGATCTCGATGGACAGGTACTGCTGCCCCGAGATCCGCTCCAGCCGGATATCCTGCGAGCCCTTGATGCCACCCGCCACGCGGGCAATCTCGCCTGCCAGCTCGCGCAGTTTGTCGAGGTCGTCGCCGAAGATCTTCACGGCGATATCCGAGCGCACGCCGCTGACCATTTCGTCCACGCGGTCCGAGATCGGCTGCGCCATCACGATCTGCACGCCCGGAATGGTGGCGAGCTTCTCGCGGATGGCGTTGGCGATATCGTCCTGCGTCCAGCCATCGGGCCACTCGTCGCGGTCCTTGAGGCTGGCAATCGGCGTCGATTCGTTCTGGCCCTGCGGGTCAGCCGGGCTTTCGCCGCGGCCCACGCCGGACACCACCGACTTCACGCCCGGCACTTCCAGCACCATCTTGTTGGCGAGCTTCTCCATCTTGATCGATTCCTCGAGCGAGATGTTGGGCACGCGGTCGATGGCGGGCACGATCGATCCTTCCTTCATTTCCGGAATGAACGACGTACCGAGCATCGGCACGATCATCACGGTGGCCACGAACAGGCCCACCGCCGACAGCACCGTCTTCTTGCTGTTGGCCAGCGCCCAGTGCAGCATGCGCAGGTAGTGGCGCTTCATGAACGCAATCAGCCACGTGTCATGCTCGGCGCCGCCCTTGAGCAGATACGAGGACAGCACCGGCGACAGCGTCAGCGACAGGAACAGCGAGATGGCCAGCGCGATCGAGATCGTGAAGGCCAGCGGCGCGAACATCTTGCCTTCCATGCCCTGCAGCGTCATCAGCGGCAGGAACACCAGGATGATGATGCCCACGCCCACCACCACCGGCGTGGCCACTTCCTGCACGGCCTTGACCAGAATCTCGGTCTTGGTCAGGCCGCTCTTCTCGGCATGCCCCAGCCGCTCGAACGCGTTCTCCACCACCACCACCGATCCATCGACCATGAGGCCGATGGCAATCGCCAGCCCCCCGAGCGACATCAGGTTGGCGGAGAGCCCCATCCGGTTCATGACGATGAACGTCAGTAATGGCGTGAGCACCAGCGTAGCCAGCACGATGATCGACGAGCGCACGTCCCCGAGGAACAGGAACAGGATGATCACCACCAGCACCACGCCTTCGAGCAGCACCTTGGTCACGGTCCACAGCGCCGAATCCACCAGTTCGCTACGGTCGTAGTACGGCACGATCTGCAGGCCGCCCGGGATCATGCCGCGCTCGTTGATCTCCGCCACGCGCTTCTTCACGCGGCTGACCACTTCCTTGGCATTGCCGCCGCGCATCATCATCACGATGCCGCCCACGGATTCGGTCTGGCCATTCTTGACCAGCGCACCCTGACGCACCTCGTGCCCGATCTCCACGCGCGCCACATCGCGCAGGTAGACCGGCGTGCCGTTGACCTCCTTGAGCACGATGCTCTCGATGTCAGGCACGCCCTTGGCCAGGCCCACGCCGCGGATCAGGTACTGCTCCGCGTAGTGCGGCAGCACGCCGCCGCCCGAGTTGGCGTTGTTGCGCGCCAGTGCCTGGTAGACCTGCTGGATGCTCACGCCGTAGTGGCGCATGCGCTCCGGGTTGACCAGTGCCTGGTACTGCCGCACGAAGCCGCCCTGCGAGTTGATTTCGGCCACGCCGGGAATCGAGCGCAGCAGCGGACGCACCACCCAGTCCTGGGCGATGCGGCGCTCCGACAGTTCTTCCTGCGTCAGTTCGCGGTTGCCGTCACTGGGCAGATCGAGCGTGTACTGGTAGACCTCGCCCAGACCCGTGGAGACGGGGCCGAGCACCGGCGCCACGCCCTCGGGCATACGCCCGCCCACCTCGATCAGCCGCTCCATGACGAGCTGCCGCGCAAAGTAGACGTCGGTCTTGTCCGTGAACACGAGCGTGATCAGCGACAGGCCCGCCTTGTTCAGCGAGCGCATCTCTTCCAGGCCCGGCAGGCCGGTCATGGACATTTCGATGGGCACGGTGACGAAGCGCTCCACTTCCTCGGGCGAACGGCCGGTGGCTTCCGTGGCGATCTGCACCTGGACGTTGGTCACGTCCGGGAAAGCATCCACCGACAGCTTGCCAGCGGCCCGCAGGCCGAAGAAGAACAGCACCACCGCCAGCACGCACACCACCAGCCGCTGCTTGATTGCGGCTTCAACAAGCGATGTCATCATGGCGGATTACCCCTGTTCCAGACGCTTGCGCTCGTTGTCGAGGTGGAAAGCCCCCTCCACCACGATGCGGTCACCGGCCTTGACGCCGCCCTGAATCACGCGCATGCCGTCGCTCTCGGAACCGAGCTTTACCTTGGTCAGGCGATACTGGCCCGGCGCCGTTTCCACGTACACCTGCTCGTCGTTGCCATCGCGCACCACGGCGGAGCCGGGCACCACCAGCGTATCGGTGGGCTTGCCCGCGATCAGCATGCTGGCCAGCATGGCGGGCTTCAGCGCGCCGTTCTTGTTTTCCACTTCGGTACGGACCAGCACCGTGCGCGACTGCGGGCTGACCGTGCGGCCCACATAGATCAGCTTGCCGGTGATGGTGCCGCTGCCATTGGCCAGCGACGGCACCTCGATCTCCACGTTCTGGCCTTCGGCCACCTGCGCGGCCTGCTGCTCGGGCACCTCGGCCACGACCCACACGCGCGACAGGTCCGCCACGGTGTAGAGCGCATCCGCGGGCTGCACCACCTGGCCTTGCGCCACATTGCGCTCCACCACGGTGCCGCTGATGCTGGAGAACACCGGCGAATAGGAATCGATGCTGCCGTTCTTGGCCAGCGTGGAAATCGCGCCGGCGGACATGCCCAGCACGCGAAGCTGGTCACGATAGGCACGCATCTCGGCGGCGGCAATCGCGTATTCGCTCTGGCGGCGCTGCAGTTCTGCGCGGC
Organism: Cupriavidus sp. 2SB; assembly: GCF_005503625.1. Taxonomy (GTDB): domain Bacteria; phylum Pseudomonadota; class Gammaproteobacteria; order Burkholderiales; family Burkholderiaceae; genus Cupriavidus. Next base: position 5,330 of record NZ_SCMX01000051.1, read on the forward strand.
CGATCACGTCGGCGTCGAACAGTTGGCGCGCACGCTCGGCGTTGCGGGCCTGCAGGTCGTTCTGCGCTTCGGCCTTCAGGAAGGCCATCTGGGCGGCGCCCAGTTCGCTGCTGTGCAGGCGGGCCAGCACCTGGCCGGCCTTGACCTCCTGGCCGAGCACGGCATAGAGGTCGGTCACGCGGCCGGTGACCGTGGCGCCGATGCGCGACACGCGCTGCTCGTCGAAATCGATACGGCCGGCCACGCGCAGCATCTCGCTGAACGGAGACGTGCCCAGGGCGGCCACCTTCAGGGTCTTCTGGAGGTTTTCAGCGGGCTTGACGATACCCGGCGGCAGCTTGGGCGCTTCAGCCGCCGGCTCGGGGTCCTTGGAGCAACCTGCCAGCGTCATCACCATCATGACGGCGGCTGCAATGGAAAGCAGGGAGTGAGAGGGACGCATGATCAGTTCGGAGTCTGGTAGGCGGGCATGGCGGAGGCCGGGGCGGCGCCAGTGGGCGCGCCGGGCGTGGCCGACATGAGCTTTTCAATCTGGATGGCGGCAACCTGCAGTTCGTACTGCGCGGTGATCAGTTCGCTGCGCGCATTGCGCAGCACGCGCTGTGCATCGAGGTAATCCAGGATGCCGCGCTCGCCAAAGCGGTAGGCGGCTTCCGCCACGCCCAGCGCCGATTCCGCTTCGCGCACGATGCCGGATTCCAGCGCCGTGACCTGGGCCTGCGTGATCTCGTACTGCTGGTACGCGTTGCTCAGTTCCTGCGTCAGTTCGAACTCGCGCGCCTCAAGCGCCGTGCGGGCCTGCGTGGCCTGTGCGGTCGCCTCGCCCACCGGGCCGCTGCGGCGGTCCCACAGCGGAATGGTCATGACCAGGCCGATCTGGTTCACGTTGTTGTCCGGCTCGCGGTTGGTCACGGCACGCACGGCCACCTCGGGCCAGCGCAGCGAGCGCTGGTAATCCACGCCCAGGCGCGCGCGTTCCACTTCGCTGCGGCGCTGGTTCAGTTCGGCATTGTTGGCTTGCAGCGTGTCGCGCAGCACGGCCAGATTCGGCACGTTCGGCGCATGGGACAGGCTGCCGTGCAGCGCAAAGCTGGCCGGCAACGCGCCGCCCACCTGCTGACGCAGCGACGCCTTGGCCTGCTCCACGCGCAACTCCGCCGTCTGCAGCGTCTTCTGCGCGCCCAGCAGTTCGGTATCGGCCTTGATCAGTTCATAGCGTGGCGCCTCGCCCACATCCACACGCACCTTGGCGCGTTCCTGGATCTGGCGCATCAGGGTCAGGTCCTCGCGCGCGGCAGCCAGTTCGGTCTCGCGGCGCAGCACCTGGAAGTACGCGGTCTTCACGCGGCCAGCCAGTTCGGCGCGAAAGGTCTGGCGCTGGGCCTCGGAGGCTTCGAGTCCGCGTCCGGCCATCCGCTCGCGCAGGCTGCGCTGGTTCGGATAATCGAACTTCTGCACAAAGGCGTAGGACGGCGCATTGCCGCTTTGCACGCCAGCTTCCTTGCCGTGCAGGCGGCCATACATCACTTCCACCTGCGGGTTCGGATAGGCACGGGCCGTGGTGATCGCTGCCGTGGCGGCATCCACATTGGCCTGGGCGGCGTCCACGCCCTTGTTGGTCGATTGGGCGAGTTCCAGCAGTTGCTGGAGTTCGAAGGTTTCGGCGGCGGGCGTGGTGACCCGGGGCATCGCACGGGCCGCCAGCGTGGTGGTTGCCGGCAATGATCCGGCAGGGGCACCCGCCTTGGCGGGCGAAGGGGCAGAACTGACCGGCACGGGCTGCGCGGCCCAGGCGGGCGCTGTCAGGAAAGACAGCGACGCGACCCAAGTCAACGTTGTTTTGGTCTTCATGTCGGAGAGAATCAAACGGTACGGCTGTCCCGCCCCTCCGGCATCCACGCGCGCCAACCGTACCGGCCGGCATGGCGGGTACGCGTGTGGCAAGGCGTTACGGCGCGATGCTCAGGGCATCACGCGAATTCGGGGGCGCAAGACAAGGAAAGCACACCGTGGGCGCGAATCAAGCTGCGCGCACGGCGGCTCGGCAGATCAGCCGAGGAGATTGGGCGGGCGGAACACGCCCTCAGACTCGAACGTGGTGCGCGCCGCGAGCGGCTGCACCAGATCGTCCACGGACTGGGGAAGCTGGAAGGAAGGGAGTACGAACAGTGCGCTGGTCTCGTCAACGGCGTCGAAGAGGTCCAGCGGATCGAGCAGGTCGGCCGACCAGATGTTGCAATAGCCCGGCGGCGGGCCATCGTCAGCCACCTCGTCTTCACCGTAGTCCGGATCGCCCGGCAGCACGAGCTGCGACAAATCGTCATCGGCCGCCTGCATCGCGTAGTCCACCGCCTCCGCCTGCACGGCGTCCGCGCGCACGTTCGCCGCTGCCGAAAACGACAGCGCGGACAAGCACAGGGCAGTCAGCAGGAAAACGAGAAAACGCATCAGGCTCGGGGGCGGAAACCAGTCGAAACAGGGGTCAGGCAGCAGACAAAGCAGGCGGATGCCCATTATCAGGCACTTGCCGGGGGCGGGATGCTGCGGCACAGCATTGTAACCGATCGCAACAATGGACCCGGCAGAGGCTGGCAAGTTCCGCCCTGGCAAAGAATCTGCGTCGCCTCCCTCGTACAAACCCTAAACTTCGACGCCCCAACGCAAAGGGGCGCCCGAAGGCGCCCCCTTGTCCTGCCACCTTCCCTATCAGTGCTGCTGCAGGTTCCTCCGCTCGGTCGGGGTCAACTGGCTCAGCGCGGCATCGCCCAGGTTCATCTGCCCCAGTACCTGCACTGCCGACTTGTAGTCGTAAGGCGCGGGCTGGACGCTGGCGCCCTGCCCCGGCCTGGGCGCGCCTTCCGCTGGCTCGCCACCCGTGGACAGCACGCGCACCGTGAACACCGACGGCATGGCCTGGCGGGCGGCCGTGCGTTCGCGCTGCACGGCCTCCTGCGCCGCATTGGCGGCTTGCGACGCCGCCGCGCTGGCATTCGACAGGGCACCCACGTTGACGGCAGCCACCACCGGGATGCCGGTTGCCTTACCCTGCACCTGGATGTTCTCGGCATTCACCACGCGCAGCGCCGCCAGGTTGACGTTGCCCGAGACACGGATGCCAGCTTCGCCCGCGTCGATGGTGCCCAGCGGCGCAATCAGGTCGATGTCGCCGGGCGGCACCTCGGCAATCGGATTCAGCGTGGCGATACCGGCGCCGGTGTTTGGCGTGGTCGGAGACAACGTCACGCGGCCATAGTCGTCGTAAATGCGCCGCTGTGGCGTGTAGACCACCGTGGACTTGGAACCCCGGCCCGCGTTGATGTCGCCTTGCGCCGACCAGCCCAGGATGTTGCCGCCGAACGTGGTGAAGATACGGCTCTGGCCCAGCAGGATGCTGTCGCGGGCATACATCTGGATCTCGCCAGAACCCTGCGTCAGCACGCCCGACCCCTCGCCCGGCACGAAGCCGCCATCCACGCCCACCAGCGTGCGGCCACCCGGCGTCAGGATGCTGATGTCACCGCCAAAGTCCGTATGGATGCCGGCATCGAGCACGTCGAAGTACGGCACGTTGCCCGGCGATCCGGCGGCCACCCACTGGGCCTTGGTCAGGTACTTCACACCGGCCCGGGGACGCGTGGTGAAGGTCGGGTTGGCCGAGTCCATGTAGTACTTCGCACTGCTGAACATGGTCAGGTCGCCGTCGTAGGCGCGCTCGCCCGTCGCGTCGCCCAGGCTCGCGCCATTCGGCAACAACGTGGCGATGGCCTCCCGGCCCCGCAGGTAGCTGCCGGCACGCGGGCCGCCCACGGCGTTGTACTCGCGCCCCGATGCCTTCAGTTCCGCGTAGTAGACATTGCGCAGATAGGCGCGCTGCTGCTCGGGCGGCAGCGCGGCGAAGAATGCGCGCGCATCGCCGGCGGCGGCATCGAAATGCAGGCCCAGGCCATTGGCGCCGCCGAAGCGGTCGGTCAGCCAGTTCACGAGATGCAACTGAGACTGGAGGCCGAACTCGCGCTGCAGGTCGCGGCTGGTGGCGGCCGTGCCGCCTGCCTGCTTCTGGTCGCGGGCAAGGTCCAGCTCCCCTTGCTTGGCGGCGAGGAACGCAGGCGCGCCGGCTTCGTCGCCGCCGTAGCCGAACTCCGCGCGCAGCCAGTCGCCCAGCGTCAGCTTGCCGCCATACGTGGTCACCACCTTGCCCGGCTGGTCGGCCAGCGGACGAGACGGATCGGCCTGATTGGCCGGATCGAGGTAACGCGCCGCAAACGCCTGGAAACCCAGCCCGTCGAGCCCGCGTGCGCCCACACCAGCGGCCACGGCAATGCCGGCCCCGCTGGCGCGGTCGCCCGCCCGGGCATTGACCACCTGGCCGATGCTCTTGAGTTCGCCCTTGTCGGCGAGGTAGAGATCGCGGCCCGCGGTCACTTCCATCAGGCCCGGCCCTGCCACGTAGAACGTGCCGCCCAGGATGTCGCGCCCGGCCGAGATCACCGAGACATCGTCCGCGCTGTTGTGCACGATCAGGTTGCCGCGCACGCTGCCTGTCTCGATCCGCGTGGGACGCAGCGGCGCATTGGGCTGCGCGCTGTAATACTGCCCGTACCAGCCGAGCGCGGCAGTCGGCACCGTCTCGACAATGCCGAGTTCCGTGCCGGCGTTGACGATATCGCGCCCCGCGCGGATCGCCACCGGGCCGCCGCCTTCGTACCACGTCGGCTGCAGCCCGTCCTGGCCCCTGGGGTTGCCGTGCGTGATGATGCCGCCCGTGCGCAACCCCACGATATCGCCGTCGTTGGCATAAAAGCGCGCGGGCGGCTGGCCCACATGTGCCTGCCCGGAGGCGGTCGGTGCCGTCAGGCTGAACAGCGGATAAAGCTGGTCGGTGTCCATGCCGTTGGTGAACATCACGCTTGGTGCAAGCGCCTGTTGACTGACATTGCCGACCAGATGCGCACCGTACCAGACCCGCCCCACCACGCCAACAAAGCCGGGGTTGAACGGCGTGGGCAACGCGGCGCCATCGGCACCCGACTGCGTCACCGCGTAGCCGCCGGCGTAGATCGAATCGCCCGCCAGCAGTTCCAGCGCGCCGGTGCCCGTGGTCGTGAACTGCGAACCCACTGGCGACGGCGCCAGCATCAGGCCATATGGCGACTGCGCGATCAGGTTGTCGCTACCGCGCCTGCCCTGGCTCGACCCACCATAGTAGAGGCTGCCGTTGGGCGCCGCCGCGCGCAGGATGGCCGGCATCATAAAGCGGCCATCGGTGGCGCTGTGATTCTGGCCGGTACGGTTATCCATCCACGCCATCGACGGCGTCAGGTTGCCGCCCGCCGCCAGCAGATTTACCGCCGTGGCCGGGGTCCACAGCGAGAACCAGCTGAAGCCCTCACCGTCCTGCGCGGTGCCGTTGAGCGTGAACGGCGTGCCGTTGTGGTACTGCGGCACGCGGCCCGGATCGGCCACGCCACCCACGGCGAGATCGCCGCGCGCATCGATGCTGATCGTTGAATCGCCGGGCACCAGTACCGGGCCACCGGCCGCGATCGACGAGGTGGCCACGTTGGGCTGGTACGCACGCGATTCCATGCGATCCGAGACGTCGTAGCGCAGTTCCACACCACCCACCGAACCGGCCGCCAGCCGCAGCGCGCCGCGCAGGTTCGTGAACGTGCTGTTGAGCGGAATCTGCACGTTGTCGTAGCGCAGCAGGGCGCCATCCATGCCGCTGCTGCCCGTATTCGGTGTCGCCCGCACCTCCGCCACAGGGTTGAGTCCCCCGCCGATGCGGATGTCGAGGTCGCCGCCACCGGTCAGCGTCAGCGTGCTGCCATCGGCCGAAACGCGGCCCGTGCTGGCTACTGCCAGGTTCAGGCCCTGGCTGCGCGACAGTACGTTGTCTGCCTTGCCCATGCGCGATTCCATCATGCCGGCGTCAGCGCCGGCTTCGAGCACGAGATTGCCGCCACCCATCGTGCCAATGCCCGTGAAGCCCACCAGGAATGGCGTGCCGTCATGCAGCGCATTGGCCGTGCCCTTTGCAGCGGGCACGTAGGTACCGAAGTTGATCCACCACGCGGTCGGCACGCCTTCGCCCGGTTGCGCGGCGCTACCGGTGCCCTGGCGCCACAGCCAGCCGCCCACGGCGGAGGTGTCGAAATGCGTCCGCATGACGCCAAGCGCATCGTCGTTGCGGATGGAGCCAGACGCCTGTCCGATGGTGTCGCCGCGCACGGTGCCCTGCGCACGCACCAGCACGTTGCCGCCGTGTTCCGGATACCACGCCTGATAGAGACTTTGCGTACCGCCATTGACATACGGTGCCCAGTCGGCGCCCAGCGCGCCCAGGATGGTGCCGTCCGCCCCGTTCGAACGCGGCTGGTTGTACGCCGTACTCACGCCAATCGACTGCGTGCCCGCCGTGTAGACGCCGAACGGCGACGACATCGTGAAATCACCGGCGGACAGCACATCCAGATCGCCCGTGCCGGTACGCAGCACGCTGTAGAGCTGCTGGCGGCCCGGCGTCGCGCGGTCCTCATACTCTGCCGGGGTGCCGTCGGCGATTTTCGTCACAAGTACGCCGAGACCCCAGTCGTTCAGGCCCATCAGCGCTTCTTCACCACCAAAGTTGATGATGTCTTGAGGCGTGATGACATCACCCGGCATGTATCCGAAAATCTCGGCGTCCGGACCCCACACATACTGCCCCGGCAGGCCCGTGCCCGGCACCAGAACGTTCTTCTGAAACACCAGACCATAGTGCGTATCGGCCAGCAGCACATGGCCGCTGGCACTGTGCGGCAGCAAGGCGCGCGTGTCCGCGGCATCCAGATCCGCGCCGCCCACCAGACGGATCGACCACGATTGCGACCCCGGTGCCAGCATCGGCGCCAGCGCGAGATTGCGGCCCTGATTGCCATCGGCATCGGCCGGACGCATCTGTACGCTCTCTGCGTCGCCCGGCAGCTTGACCACGGTTTCGGCCGGCAGCATCGCACCCTTGCGCAGGGTCAGCGAACCCGCCAGTTGCACGCCATTCACGCCCGCCCAGGACGACCCGACATCGACAATGGCGCCATCGGGGAACGGCAGCGGCACGCCGGCCGGCCACACCATCGGCCCCACCTTCGCGGCGGACGGCAGACGGTTGCCCGCGTCGAGCTGCATGCCGCTGGACAGCGTCACGGCCTGCGGCAACACGGCGCCAGCGGCGTAGACCACGTTGCCGCTGCTATCGCGCACCGCGCCGCCCAGCACCGTGCCAGCCGGCAACACGAGGTCCGCCGTCAGCGTGGCGCGCGTGGCGAGTTCGGTGCCGGCGCGCAGCGACATCGCCTGCATCGACAACGCATAGTTCAGCGCGCGTCCCGAGTAGAAGAACGTGCCTTCGGCCAGCGTCACGAGGTTGTCGGTCGGGATGATCACATCGCCGCCCCAAGGGATGCGGCCCTTGACCAGAATCCAGCCCTTGTCGTCGATCGTGGGCTGCAGCACCGAGGTATCGAAACCATCGGTGAGGCTGCCGTAGATCTTGAGGTTGCCGCCCGCGCGCAGCACCAGCGCGCCCGCCTCGCCCGAACCATAGACACCAGTCATCTGCGAATGCGGATTCACGCTGGCGTAGCGGAAGCCGGACAGGTCGATATCGCCATCGACATGAAGGTCGCCATCGGGCGTGGCGCTGACGATCTCGACGCCGGGGCGCAGATGGAACGCGTCCGCGTAGCCACGCAGGCCCGCGAGCTTGCGATTCATCAGGTCGCCGTTGGCCAGCGCGTTGGTCATGAACGCCGCGCTGTCGTCATGCAGGTCTTTCAGGTAGCCCTGCGTGATCGACTGGTAGTCGCGGCCATCGACGGTGCCGCCCGTGATCAGCGGTGCGTTGTCATAACGCTGGAACGCGTTGACGTAGATGCCGCGCGCGCCATCGATGCGCACGGTGCCCGACGCATCGATATCCACATCCGTACCGCGCGCGCCGCCAATACGCCGCGCGCTCAGTTCCACCGTCCCCAGCGCCTGCGCCGTGCCATCGGTGCCGGCGCGCACGTCCATGCGCGCGCCGTCGGCCAGCACCAGCGTGCCGTTGCCGCTCTGGATCTCGATCATGGCGCGGTTCGGCGCCTCGATGATCTTGCCGTAGCTGTCCACGCGCAGCACGCGGCTGTGCGCATCGAGCAGTGCATTGCCGCCGATGGCCACGCCATCGCGCGCCGCCAGACGGATGCTGCCCACCTGTTCGCCGCTGGCATCCACGGTGCCGTTGACCACGAGCCGGCCGCCATCGACGGACACGCTGATCTCGCGCGCCTTCAGTTCGTCGCCAATCGTCAGGTCGCCCTGCTTGATCTGGAAGTTGCGGCTGCCGCTGACCTTGCCATCGTTGAGTCGCTGGTTCAGGCCCGTGAAGTCCGCAATCTGCTGGCCGCGAATATCGGCGCCGCCTGCGGCATATGGCACGTAGGTGCCGCCCGCGTCGTAGTGGCCGGTGCTGCCGCCCGCGAAGGAGCCTTGCAGATCGACCATGCCCGCACCGGTGCCCAGCGCGATGGCCGTGAACTTGCCCGCGCGGTTCTCCACTGCGGAGAGATCGACGTGCGAACCCGATGCCTGGCGGATGTTGCCCGCCTTGCTGTCAAGCACCACATCGCCGCCCCAGCTGTACTTGCTGACGTCGAAGAAGTCGAGCTTGCGCCCGGCGAGGTCGAGGTCGGCGCGATCACCCAGCGCGATGTCGCCCTGCGCGGTGACCGTGAGCTTGCCGCTCGGCAGCGCCACGGCCGTATCGAGCGCAACGTTGCGCCCTTCCAGCGCAATCTCCGCACCCATCGCCGCCACCAGTGCGGCGTTCGACAGCACCGGCGCCGTCGCGCCAGCCGGTGCGGCCACGCTGATGTCGCCCCCGGCGCGCAGCGTGTTGACGGAGCCTGCCTGGCCCGTCAGCAGCGGCGTCTCGATATGCAGATTGCCGCCGTTGTAGGGGAACTTGCCTGCTGCGTCGTCCCATGCGCCGCGCGACTGGTAGACCGCCAGCGCGCCCTTTCGATTGGCCGTGATGCGCTCGCCTGCCTTCAGGATGACATCGCTGAAGCCAAGCGCCAGACGGTCCATGTCATGCACGGTGTCCGTGCGTACCGATGGTGCGAAGCCGAACTCGATCTCGCGCGCATCGATCGTGAACTTGCCCGAGCCGGTGCCGGCCCCGCCTGCAGCCACCTGCCCAGCCGGCGTGGTGGCGCCGTTCCACACCAGCACATCGGTCTGGATGCGTGCATCGGCATTGGCATCGCCCGCGCCATAGATGGCCGGCGTGGTCAGCACCAGGCGGTCGAGCGCGGATTTGCCGGTGACAGGATCGAGCGTGGAGAGCGTGATCGAATCGTGGAAGTTGACCGCATCGCGCGCGGTCAGGATCAGGTTCTCCAGCGCCGGGGCGCCGGTGCTGGTGTCGCCGTTGATCAGGCGGTTCAGCACGTCCTGCGAGAGCCGCAGGCCCGGCGTCAGTGCGCCGCGCGACGCCGCACCCGCCAGCGCGGCTTCGGTGCCCACGTTGATCGCCCCCACCGACAGCGAGAGATTGCGCGTGCCGTAGCGCACCGCGTCGCGCAGTTCGAACGTGTTGTCGGTAGCCGCCGCGATGGTGCCTTCCGAATACAACTGCGCATTGCCCTGGCACGCGGCGCCCGCGCCGCAGGCGCCGATATCGATGAAGCCGCCGCCGAAGCTTCCGTTGCTCGCAACAGGTGCCAGCATGTCCAGCCACCCGTTCGACAGCGCCACCACTCCGCGCTGGCCCGGCTCGAAAACGAAGCCGTTAGTCGAGTCCCACGCGGCCTTGCCCTGCCCCAGCGTGTTGATGCCCGCACCCTGCTCGATAGTGATGCCACCGGTCGGGTTGCTGGTCACGAGGAATACCTCGGGCGCCTTCAGCACAGCACCTTCGCGCAATACGATGTTGGAAGCGGCGGAATCGAATGTCGCCACATTGCCGCGCTGGGCGTTGCTGCCCGCGCCGCCGACCTTCGGCAATGCGCCGATGGCAAGCCGGGAGGCGCCGATCGCGTTCAGGTCATCGGCGTGCAGTGACACCGGATACGACATGGCACCCGGTGCGCCAGGCGCTGCGCCAGCGGCCAGAACCTCGTAATTGCCTGCGCCAGTGACCAGCGCGCTGCCGCCCCAGCCGCCTTCCGGCGTGTCATACAGTGCCTTGCCAGCGAAGTGCAGCGATTCGGTATCGCCGATCTTGCCGTTGGAGTAGCCCGCGAGGAAATCAAGCTTGAGCGTCTTGGCATCGCGCTCGATCATCGTACGCGGCATGCCGTTGCGCTGGGCCGCGGCGATAGCGTAATCGGTGTAGTTCGTCTCGTTGTACTGCGAATAGCGGCGCAGTACGTCCGCCGAAGTGACGATGGCCTGCGTAGGCAGTGCGTCGCGAATGCCCGTGCCGAACGTGCTCAGTTGCGCGCTGGTGGCGTACGAGCCATTGCGCATCGCCAGCGCATCCTGCCGCGTAGTGGTGGCGATAGAGGCGGCGGCCTGCGCGCCATTCAGTTCCACGCGGAAGGCACCCGGCAGCAGCGCGTAGGTAGACGGCAGCAACGTATAAGTGCCCGCCGGCAAGCCCGGCACGCCTGCGCCGATGGTGATCTGGCGGCCGATGGCGGGGTCGCCTGCGCCCTTCTCCGCCACGATCGGCGCGTAGCCGGCCTGTGCCCCGGGCACGATCGCGTAGACCGGGTTGGTGGCCAGGCCCGGCAGCGTGAAGCTGCCCTTCGGGTCCACCTGAATGAGTGGGTTCATGCGCGCATCGGTGGAACCGCCGCGTCCGGACAGAAACGCAGCGCCCTTCAGGTCGCCACCGCCGCTCATGTCGAGGACGGCCCCCTCTTTCACGTCGATGGCGTGGCCGGCCAGCGTGACCGCGGGTCCGGCGCCCGCCTTGTCGAACGCCACATCGGCGCCGTTATACATGTAGCTCAAGCCATCCAGCGATCCGCCGAACGGCATGGTCAGGCCCTTCGCGCTCACGGACGTGACGCTACCCGGCAGCAGGTTGACGATGCCGGTTTCCTGACCGTTCTGGCTGGAGCCGATGGTCACGCTGCCCATCGGTGCGCGCACCACGCCGTTCTGGTTGACCGTGGGTCCGGCCAGCTGGATCGAGCCGAAGACCGAATACGGCAATGCCGGGTCGGCCGCCCCCGCCGCGCCCGACCGCTCGATGTTCAGCACACGCGTGGGGACCATGCGGGTCATCCGGGTGCCCCACTGGTCCACGTAGTTTTCCAGGCCAACGACGAACTTGCCGCTGTCCAGCGTGGCCGGATAGATCTGCGACGCAGCCAGCGTCAGGTTGCCGGCTGAATAGAGCTCGGCGGCACCGGACAGGCGCATATCGGCCGCACTGCGCAGGGCGATCGACCCGAACGTGTCACGCTCCACCTTCAGCGGCGTGCCGCTATTCATCACGATGTCGCCGCGCGTGCCCATCAGCATCTGCCCGGCGATATCGAGAAACCCTGCATCCACGGTCAGGCTGGCATCTTCGGCCACCAGCGGCACGCCGAGCGACCCGCCGCCCGAAGTGATCAGGTTGCGCGAACCGACCACCGGATTGGGCATGATCGAGTTATCCACCGCGCGGCGCGTATTGCCAGCAATCTGCATGTACGGTGCCGCCAGCGTGACGTGGGTCGCCCGATCCGCTTGCTGCGCAAGATTCAACGAACTGGCCACCAGCCGCAGGCTCTGGTCCATCTTCAGATCGACATCGCCGTCGAAGCTGATCAGGCCGTTGGCGAGCAGCGAAAGATTGCCGAAGCCGCCTGCCGCGATGCGGTCCACGCCAATGCGCCCGTAACCGAAGGCCAGCGTCTCGCCATTCGCGAGATTGGCGCCCGGGGCGAGGTCGTCGGACAGGACGCTGGCGCCCTGCACCTGCGCCAGGATCAACTCGCGCGGCACCCGCACGGCGTCTTCCACGCCCACGCCCTGCAACGTGTTGTTCGCCACGCCCAGGTAGGCCGGCGTTTCCAGTGACAGCGCCAGCGTGCCGCCTGCCGCGCCGGGGCCCGCCGACGCCGCGCGCATGGCACCATCGACGAACAGCCCACGGTAGGAACTCAGCGCGATCACGCCGCCGTTGCCCGGCAGTGCCACGGCACCCTGGCCCGGCACGTCGATCGTAGCGGCGTCGCCCGATGCGTCGAGGCGCGCGCCTGGACGCACCACGATGAACGCATCTGCGGCGTCCACCTGACGCGCGCCCGCCACATAAGGCGCGCCAATCTCGATGGTGCCGCCATTGGCTGCCCGCCCGTAGACGCGTCCGGCGTTATCCACTGCGGTGGCCGCACGACCTGCCGCATCGAGCACCGCGTGGTTGCCGATCCAGATGGAACGGCTGTCCGCGTGACCGCTCGGCGTATCGGCCGCAGCCACGCCCAGCGCCGTCTCCAGCACCGAGATCTTGCCGCCCCACGCGTTCAGCGTGCCGTCGATGGTGATCTGGCCGTTGCCCTGCAACGTGATCTTGTGACCGGGATCGACCGAGACCACGCTGCCGGTGCCGACTGCCACCGGCGCGTGCCCGTAGACGCTGCCGCCCGTCAGCACCAGATCGGCACCGCGCCGCTGCGTCAGCACACCGTCTTCGGGGTCTTCTTCCCAGAGGGGCGGCAGCCATTGCTGCATCGCATCCGCTGGCGCCGTGCCCGTGGGGGCCGCGTGCGCGAGCACGGTATCGTGGCGCATCACGGGCATGCTGACGTCGATGATCGCGCCCGGCGCCACCGCCACGCCTTGCTGGCCGATCACCTCGTATTGGCCGAAGCCGGTCTGGAACACCTTGCCGTCGAGCACCAGCAATGGCTTGACCTTCACATCGGCGGACAGCGCCGTGCCCGGTGCGAGCCGGTCGCCCGCGTGCAGCGTCACGGCCTGCGTGAACGGCGTGCCGGCCTTGACCGTGGTGTCGAACGGCGCCACGGGCATGCCATCGGCAAACACACCCGCGGGCACCACGTAGCCGGCCGCCATGTTGCCGACCGTCCTGGTGATCTTCGCCCCAGTCGGAACCATCATGCCGGTCTGGTAGAAGTTGCCGTAGCTGTCGTAGACCACGTACGCGACACCGCCCTCGCCAGCCGGCACCTGCCAGTTGCCTGCCAGCGTCGCAGGCTTGTCCACCGTGACCAGGAGATTGCCGCGCGCGACGCCGCCCGGCTGGATGCGATCGGTGGAGTACGTGTAGTCGGTCGGCAGGACAGTGCCCACCGGCATCGTCAGGTCCTGCGCCAGCATCAACTGGACCGCTGCCGATTCACCGGCCTTCAGTACACCGTTCTCTGCCAGCGGACTGCTGCCCACGATCACGCCCGTGCCGGAATCGAGCGTCAGCTTGCCGCCGCCACGCACACCGTAGCCGCGCAGTTCACCGTCCATGCGCAGCGTGCCGGCGTTCTTGCCGGTAACGTCCAACTGGTTCGACAGCAGCGAGATATTGCCGCCGCGTCCGCCGTCGAGCTTGCCGTTGGCCTTCAGCGCCGCGCCCGACGAGACATCGAGCACGCTGCCGGCATCCAGCACGATGCCGCCCGTGGTGCTGATGCGGATATCGCCGCCGTTGATATACGGCAGTCCTGCAATGTCACCCGCGTCTGTGCGCAGGTTGGTCCAGAGGCCGCGCGTATCCAGCGTGACGCCGGGCCCCACGTTGACACCGGTCATCGCAACCGGCGTCGCGGAAATCGTCCCGTCGACCCATTCGTTGCCGGTCCTCTGGCTAAGGACGTTGCCGAGCACGATCTGGCCGCCACGTGCGGTCAGATCGGCGTTGACGTCCACCTTGCCCGCGTGCGGCGCGATGCCGCCGCCGTTAGCGACGGCAATCGGCGCATCCACCTCGATGCCATCCTGTGCGTAGACCTTGAGGCCGCCCAGCTTCTGTGCGTTGACCCAGCCGGCATCCAGTGCGATGTGACCGGCCAGCGAATCGGGCATCGCGCCATCCAGGCCGAGCCCCTGCGCGATACCCTCGACCGCGCCGATCTCCACCTGCTTCACCTTGGCCTTCGGGCTGTCGCGCAGCATGCCCGAAGCGGTGTCGTAGAACGGACTGATCGACCCGATCACGAGTTCGCCGGCCAGCGGCGCGGCAATCTGCGACTGGCGATAGCCATCCAGCGTGGCATCGCGCGCCTGGCTCTGGCGGGGCCCCTGATACACCGTCGATTCGATGGCGCCTTCCAGCACGGCGGAATTCGTGCCCACCACCACACGACCCGCATCGCGGCCTACCGTGTAGCCGTTCTCCAGGCGACGGTCGGGCGCAATCAGCGGGCTGTTGAACTGTTCGGTGGACGTCTTGCCCCAGCGCTGGTGCTGGGTCTCATAGCCGCGATACAGGCCGCTGTAGAGCACGTCAGCCGGGGCATTGTCGAGGCTGTACAGGCGGCCATCCTCGCCGCGCAGCCAGCTTTGGCGAATCATGCCGGTCTGCACGTTCAGCGAGCCGCCCGAAACGTTCACCGACGATCCGGCCTGCGTCACCAGTTGGCCGCCATCGAACGTCACGGTGCCGCCCAGCGCGGCCCATTCGCCGATGCCATGGCCGCTGGTGTTCAGGTAGCCGCTGACTTCCAGCAGGCCGCCGCCGGTGTACCAGCGATCCGTGGTGTAGCCGTTGGTGCCCGCCGGCACGCGCACGAGATAGCGGCGGTCCACCCACATCGTGGTGTTGTTGAGCTTGCCGGAGTCGCGGTTGTCCGGGGAATCGCGCTGTTCATTGCCCTGAACGTTGACCTCGACGTTGTTGGCCTCCATCGCCACGTTGACGCCCACGGCGCCCGCCACATCGAGGATGGCGCGGTCAGCCAGCAGCGCACGGCGCGCGGCGTTGACGCTGATCTGGCCGCCCGTGGCCAGCGTCAGCGAATCGCCATCGAACAAGACATCGCCCGAGGAAATCACCTGCACCAGCGACTGGTCGCGGCGGTTGTAGCCGGATTCGCTCACGGTGCCGGAGTCGCGCAGCAACGCATCGCGCTGCACGTCGAGTGCCGTACCGCCGCTGTCATCCAGCACGATGGCGCTGACGCTGTTCGGCGCCATCGTGACGCGGCTCTTGTCGTCGCCTTCGGCGCGCAGGTGGATCGTGCCGCGCGTATTGACCGAGGTGCTCGACACCAGCACGCCCGACTGCTCGACGGTATGGCCCTTGAGCGTGATATCGCCCGTGGTGGCCTGGATCAGACCGCTGTTGGTGACAAGACCCGCTGCGCTGTTGGCCAGTCGCGTGACGTCGATTTCGTTGCCGCGCGTGCTCGAATTGGGATTGCCGTCGGTGCCCTGACCCCGGCGGATCACGAAGCTGTCGCCAGCCGCCAGCGCGGTTTGTCCGCCCGGCGTGACGATGGTGCCGCGGTTATGCGCCTCGCGGCCCAGCAGCAGCACGTACCCGCCGCCCTGCGTGACGGACTCGGGCTTGCGCGTGGCAATGCGCGCGCCGGCCTCGACAATGACATCGCCCGTGGCCGCACCATGCGTGACCGCCGTTGTGCTCACAGCCAGATCGTTGGCGAACGTCGGCACATAGCCCGCGCCGCGTGCCTCGCTGAACAGGCCCTTGTCGAACTGCGCATTGGTCATGCCGGCGGCAGCGGCCACCAGGTTGCGGGTGTCTACCTGGCTCGTACCCGTGAACACGATGCCGTTGCGGTTCACGATCATGACCGTGCCATCGGCCTTGATCTGCCCCTGGATCTTGCTCGGGCGCGCCTGCGGATCGTTCACGCGGTTCAGCACGGCCCAGTCCTGGCGCTGCTGGAATTCCACCGTGGTGTTGCGGCCCACGTTGAACGTTTCCCAGTTCAGGATCGCTTTATCAGCGGTCTGTTCGATGGTGACCTGCGTGCGCCCATCCACCACTTTCTGCGTGGCGTCCTTGGCGTTGATCCAGCCGGCGGTCAGGCTATTGGTATCGACCTTGAGGCCGCCCTCGCCCAGCCCATCGGGCACCGAGGCTTGCTGCGCGGCGGCCTGGCGTGCGGCGGCCTGCGTGGCCTGCATTGCGGCAATGCTTTGCGCAGCCTGCCCGAGATTCTGGATCGAGCGCTGCAGTTGTGCGTTGGCTTGTTGCTGCTGCCCCTGCGGATTGGTCAGCATCGACGCCGGCATGCCGTTGGGCAGGCGGCCCGTGGCAGCCGCCGTGTCCTGCGTCATGTTCTTCTGGGCCATCCATGCGCGGCTGAACGCCTGGTTTGCGTGCGTGGCGCCCGAGGTGCCCCACAGGCCGCCCGCCGCCACCAGCAGCGCCACGGTACGGGCCAGCGGCCTCGCCTGCGGTACTGCCATCCCAACCTTGTGTTGCGCCAGCGATTTGTTCTGGTTTGCGCGCGTCTGCATGGTGCCCTGATCCCGTCAAGCAAGTTTGCGGAGCCGGTGCGCAGCGCGTGCGAGGCGTGCGGTCCGACTCCTGTCGTCATTGCCATCGACGGGCGTTGCCGCCGATGCTCCTGGGAGCTAGACCCTTTGGCGCGACCGAATCGGCAAGGTTTTCCTTGAAGATTTGGTGACAGTCCCGCGACGGCATCAAGACAGCAGGACGACCCCGCCGGGCAAATGACGGGCGTCGAGCCCGAACGACTGCTGGATCTGTGCGATGGCCTTGTCGAGCGCATCGATGCGGAAGCGCCCTGTGACGGGGCGCGCGGCAAGCTGGCGCGACATCAGCACGAGCTTGCCATTGCGGTAGCGATTGATCTCGTTGACCACATCGCCCAATGGCGTCTCGGCAAAGCGCAGGAACCCCTCGCGCCACGCGGGCATGCGCGCGGCGTCCAGATCCACCACGTGTGCAAGCTTGCGGTCGTCATAGGTGACCTGCTGCCGCGCATTCAGCGTGACCGTGCCCGTGGGATGCGCCACCTGCACCACGCCCTGCACACAGGTCACGCAGACGGAATCGGCGGTGTGCAGCACCTCGAAGCGCGCACGCGCCGCCACCGCGCGTCCCGCACCGGCCGTGACCGCAAAGGGCCGGCTGGTCTCGGTCATGTCGATGGCGGTCTCGCCCGCGATCAGTTCGATACCGGCCACACGGCCACGCGGATGCAGCGCGATGCTGGTGCGCGTATTCATTTCCACGCCAACATTGCCGCCCAACGTGATATGCCGCTGCTCGCCGGCCACGGTGCGATAGTCGCCGCGCCGCTCGCTTACGGACGCCCACATTCCCATGGGCGGATAGACCATCGCGACGGACGCAACAGCAGCCGTGCCGAGCGCGCCGCCAAGGAAAGCGCGACGCGGGAAATGCACCGGCGCAGGCGCGTCCTTGGGTTCGGGCCGCGCAGCCATCGGCTTCTGTTCAAGCAGTTGGCGACCCGCCTGTGCGAGTTCCTGCCACTGGCGTTGTGCAGCGGTAAAAGCAGCGGCGTGCGCGGGATTGGATTTGCACCATTGCCGCAGCGCATCGCCATCGCGATGCGTCATCTGGCCGGCACCGATCCGCCGCACCCATTCCAGGGCCTGGCGTTCGATCCGGGAGAGGCCGCGTGGCCGTTGTCGCAGAGGGTTCATGGTGGCAGTCATGGCGTCTGGCAACCCCACCAAGCGGGGGCGCATGACATCAAGACGGTTCTGGCGCTCAGGATCGGCACGATTTCTCAGCCCCGTTGTTCCATGTGCGCCACGCAGTACTCATGTGCGCGTTTCAGTTCGAGCCCGATCAGGCGTGCGGATACGCCAAAGCGCACGGCGGCCTCCTGATTCGACAGTTCCTCGACCCGCACCGCCAGAAAGATCGCGCGGCGGCGCGGCGGCATCTTGTCGATCACGTCCGCCAGCGCCTGCACTTCGCTACGGGCCGCCACGGTCTGTGCCGGACCCGGTGCGGGGTCCGCGATATCGAGCATCAGCGTGTCGAGTTCTTCCGCGCTCATGAAGCGGCGGTCGCGCTGCAGGCGATCCAGCGCGAGGTTGGTCGCCATGCGCATCAGGTACGCAGCGGGGCTCGCTACCGGGCCGTTGGCATCGTTGCGATCTTCGAGATGGACCCAGGTGTCGTGCAGCGCGTCGCTGGCCAGCTCGGCCGATCCCAGGCGCCATGTCAGGCGGCGCTTGAGATCGTCGTAGCGTTGCGCGAGCAGGTCGCGCAGGCCGGAGCGAATCGTCTCGCTCATTGCATGCCCCGAGGTACGCCACATGCAGGCACACATGCCTGCCCCGCCACGCATTGCCGCACCAGCAGCACGAATGGCGTATCGGGCTTCTCGGGCGCGCGGCCCATGTCGATCTGCTGCAGCGTGTCGACGATGGCGGCGTCGCGGCGGTTGTCACCCGTGGTATCGAGCAGTCGTGCGCGCTGCACGCGTCCCGCGCGACCAATCTGCACCGTGACGGCGAGCCGGTAGCTGCCGAGCGCCAGCGCAGGCCGCGCACACAGTGCCTGCCGCACGCGCGACTGCACCAGCGCGTCATAGTCCTGCCGTGCCACCGAAGCGTCCTGCGTCGCAGGGGAAACCGGCGTGTCGCCCGATGGGGCCAGCACGAAAGCATCGCCAGCGGTGGCATGCGCGGCCAGGCCGGTGCCTTCCAGCAAACGGTGCAAAGCGTCGCGCGGCGTCATCGCACCCACCACCGCGTGCGAGGTACGGCCTTCCGCGAGTTCGGACGGATAGAAGACCGACATGCTGGTCTGCGCGTCATAGCGGTCCAGCGCCAATTTCAGCGGCTGGGCCGGCAAGTCGAACACCATCTCGGCGGCGCGCGCGAACGTCATCCACGGCAGCGTGGCGGCGAGCGCCATCACCGCGACAAGCCCCCGCCGCGAACGCCTGGGCGTACACGGACGACGGGAAGCGGGCGGGCATGCCATGGGATGCGGGTGACCTGTTCATAGGGTGCTTGGGTTCGACCGGATCGTATGACTGTGACGTGACGTTGCCATGACAAAAAAAGAACGACGCGCCGGCAGGTCATTCGGCGCGCCGCCCACAGTGAAGAAGGGAAAACGTTACGCGGCAGCGTCGGAGGTCTCGGCGGCTTCGCCTTCACCCTCGGCGCGGAAGTTGCGCAGATGCAGGAAGAACTGGCCCATCATCTGGATCCACACCTGCATCGACACCGAAAGAAAATCCTCGCTGACACCACCCGTCACCATCACGTCCATTTCCAGCACGACGAAATCACCGTGCGTGGCAATGCGCGCGAAGCGGCGGCTGCGGTGCCAGTCGGCCAGCAGCGCATCGGGGAATACGCCGCCGTCCACGCGCAACGGGCAGCTCAGCGTGAAATCGAGATACTGGTCGGGGCCGAGGCGATTGCCCCACAGCACCTGGAAGCCCACGCCGTGGCTGGCGCTGTGCAGGCGCGTGCCCTGCTCCTCTTCCACCACCTGCACGGCGCAACCCGCGCGGCGGATGGCTTCGGCAAGTTGCTCGGCGCTGACGGCGGGCAGTACGGCGGGCTGGGTGGCAATGTTGGCTTCGAGGTTGGCTTCGGTGCTGGCTGCGATATCGAGTACGGCTTCAGTCATGGTCATGTCCTGTGTGTGCTGTGCGTTCAGTGTGTTCTGTGCGGATGAATGGGGTGTGTCACTGCGCTTGCGCGGGCGCGCTCGATGGCGCGGCAGCAGTAGGCGTAGAGGCTGGCTGGGCTGGCTGGGCTGCCTGTGCCTCCGCGGCAGGCACCGCGTTGGCATCAAAGCGGCCTTCGTAGAGCTTGTCGCCGTAGTCCTGCGCGATCTGCTCGTAGCGCACGCGGCTTTGCGCGGCGAATGGCTGGCGCGAGGCCATCACGGTGGTGAGGTCCACGGTCTCGTAGGCGCGCAGGATGTCCTGCCCCACGGCGTAAAGCTTCGCGTTAGCGGCTTCGCAGCGTTGCAGCGCGGCCTTCTGCGTGGTGGCTTCCGAGGCCAGCTTCTGGCGTTCAGCGTCGATGCCGCGCGCCATGCGCAGCAATTCGTCGTAGGCACCCCGGAACTGCGCCACCTGGCTTGCGGCCTTCTCGGCGGCGCCCTGCCCCTGCAACTGCGATTGACGCGCCGCGTCGGCGAGCTTCTCGCGTGCGCCACGCTCGGCGGCTAGCTGGGCGCGCGTGGCGTCCAGCTCCTTCTTCATCGCGGCCGCATCGGTGCTGCCTGCGTTGCCCGCGCCCGCCTGCGGCTGGCCGGCCTTCAGCGCGGCCAGTTCGTTCTGGGCCTGCTGCAACTGCGTGGTGGTGATGCGAAGCTGGTTGCGCAGGCGCTCTTCCATGCTCTGTGCCTGCGCATGGGCGCCGGTTGCCACCAGGGCAAGAACCAGCGGCATGGCACGTATCAAAGGGATCGGGATCACGTCATCCTCCTCAGAAGCGCGCGTTGAATTCGAACTGCAGCGTGTCGATGGCCAGCGGCGGCCCAAAGACTTCCTTGGTCGAGATCCAGCGTCCGGTCACCCATGCGTTCTTGTCCAGCGCATAGGAGCCGCCCAGGTAGTAGCCACGCGCATTGGTGCCGCCGCCGTGGAACGTGGAGTCGTTGTAGCCGTCGGGCATGGAATCGGGTTCGATGCGCTTGTAGCCGGCCAGCACGTTCCAGTCCCCGCGCGCAGCAGGCGTGGGCTTGCCGAAGGTGGCCTGGAACATGTACGCGTTGCCGCCGCTCTTGAAGTCCGCACGCGTGGTGCCGCCCGAGCCGCCGAAGTTGTTCACGATGCCGCCGTTGGAGCGGTTCCACATACCGTCCTCGTCATAGGCGAGGTTGCGGATGTAGTTACCGTCAAAACGCAGGCCATAGCCCGCCACCTTGGTGTCCCAGCGCAGGTTCATGTCGAGCAGCTGGAACTTCGATGCCAGGCCCACGTATTGCGGCTGCGGCGTGTTGGCCGGGTCCAGCGGATTCAGCGCGATATTGCGCAACAGCATCAGCGTGTTGCCCTTCTGCATGAAGGCTGGACGCGTCCAGTCCGTGCTGCAACCATCGGCGCCCGCATACAGCGCGCAAGGCTGCGACACGCGGCCGGTGACGTTGTGGAAGTCGTAGTACGCCAGCGCGCCGCGCAGGCGGTTTTCCTCGTTGACCTTCCACGCCGCGCCCACCTGCGCGCCGAGCAGCCATTTGGACTCGCTCGACATCTTGTCCTGACTGTTCGATGGCGCGTTGTCCTTCGAGTATTCCAGCGGAATGAAGCCCAGCGAGCCGAACATCGTGATGTCCTTGTTCGGCAGCATCTTCTCGAACTGCGCGGCGATGCCGTCGAAGTTCAGGTCGTGCGAGAACAGCGTGTCCGTAGAGACGAACGGATTGCCAAAGCGGCCACCCGTCAGCTTCATCCATTCGAACGGCTGGTAGGACAGCCATGCCTGATCGAGCCACACGTCCTTCTTGGCGAGACCGCCCCCCAGCGTCTGGTTGGTCGATACCGGACTGTTGTCGTTGCCGGTTGCCAGGCGCACGCCGGCCTTCACACTGTCCGATACATCGGCCAGCACGCCGATCCGCGCGCGGGCGCGCCACTGGTTCGGGCGATTCTGGCGCGTGTTCAGCAGCGGCGGCAGGTTCAGGTTGGTGTTGGGGTTCACGTCGTAGCCGCTACCCGAGTTGATGGCCGCCCAGTCGATCTGAATATCGCTATTGCTGCCCGAGTAGAAGCGCGATTCGTTACGCAGACGGACATCGCCTTCCACACGAATGCGCTTGGTCCACTCCGGCGTCTCGTTCGGGGCGGCCCAGCCTTCGGCCTTGGCTTGCGCCATGACTTCGCCCTTGACCTCGTCGCGGATCTGATCACGCACGGTTTCAGGGATATAGGGCACGCGGACTTCACCGGCCACGGCACCTGCGGTGGCACCCGTGGCCGCTGCGGCAACTACCGGCGCTGGCGCTGCGCGCTGGGCTTGCTGTGCGGCCATCGCTTCGGTCTGGGCCTGGGCCAGCAGCGCCTCGCCCGTACTCTTTTCCAGCGCGCCGCTCTGGATCAGGCCACGGATCAGCTTGATCATCGCGCTCTCTGGCGGCACGGCATTCTGTGCGTGGCCGACGCCGGCTGTGGTCAGCAGCACCGTGGCAACGGCTGCGGCCAGCGCATTGGCGCGCAGCGTGTAGCGCGGGGACTGGACGCATGGATTCTTCGATGGGTTCATCGCGGGGTTCATCACGGGGTTCATGACACTGCTCGGCATGTCTGTTGGATATGGTTGGCGACGCATTCAGGGGCGTCGACCCTTGATGGACAGGCGCATCGGGAACCGCAGCGATGCAGGCGGACGTTCGTCGGCACGGAAGTCACGCACCATGGCCAGCACGGCCTCGTCCGTGGTCACGTTGCCGGAGCCACCCACAAGCTGCACGCGCGTGACGCGCCCCTCGGGGTCGAGCCAGATTTCGATGCGGATATCGTCGAAGGCCAACTGACGCGTGCGGGCATCACGCACGAACGCCTGCTGCAGCGCGCTCGACACGTACGCGGAATAGGAGCGCCCACCCAGGCCGCCGCCACTGCCGGTCATGCCACCGCCACCACCGGCCTGGATGCCGAAGGCATCGTTGCCAGCCTGCGCGGCGCCGTCGATGGTCACCGCCTGCCCCAGGTCCTGCGAGGGTGCGGGCGGGGCATCGTCGGGCGGTGCGTTGGTGGGCTCGGCCGGCTTGGGTTCCACCACTTCGGGCTTCACCGGCTCGGGCTCCGGCAATTTCTCCGGCTCGGGCGGCGGCGGCGGAGGCGGCGGCAACACCAGCATCGGCGTGGACGGTACTTCGCGCCGCGTGGACGCCGTATCGCTCAGCAGATACCAGAGCAGCAGCGCCAGCGCGGCGACAACCAGCCCGCCAGCGGCAAACCCGCCCCAGCGGCGCCAGAACAGCGTGGCGCGCGGCAGGGACGCCAGGGGATCGCGACGATTCACGCTGCGCTCCTCAGGCCGGCTTGCCGGTCACCAGACCGATCTGGTTGAGGTCGATGCGGCGCAGAAGATCCAGCACCTCCACCACCTTGGCGTACTGCACCGACGCATCGCCGCGCACGATCACCGGAAAGTCCGGCGTCAGCGCCTTTTCCGTGCGCAGCCGTTCTTCCAGTTCGGGCAGCGTCACCGGATACGCATCCAGGAACACCTGTCCCGCGTTATCGACCGTGATGGCCTTGGTCTTGGGCTTCTCCAGCGCCACCGAGGCACTGGCCTTCGGCAGATCCACCTTGATGCCCGGAATGCTGGCGTTGCTGGTCAGGATGAAGATCACCAGCACCACCAGCAGCACGTCCACGAACGGCGTGATGTTGATGCCCCCCGTGCGCTTGCGTACGCCGAACCTGCTTGCGTTTGCCATGGTCCTTGGCTCCGCTCAGGCGCGCTGCAGCACGGGCGTGCGGCGGCCTTCGCCCTGCTCTTCCGCCAGGCGCGTAGCGAACTCGTCCACGAACACGGCCATGTCGGCGGCAATGGCGTCTGCCCGCGAGGCCAGCCAGTTGTAGCCAAACAGCGCGGGAATGGCCACGCCCAGGCCGGCAGCGGTACACAGCAGCGCCGCAGCCATACCCGGCGCCACGGAGTTGATGTCCACGGCACCGGCCATCGCAGCCACCACGAACACCAGCATGATGCCGATCACGGTGCCGAACAGACCCACATACGGCGCGCCTTCGATCGTGGTGGACAGCCAGTTCATGCGGCGGCCCAGACGTTCGTTCTCGCGCACCATCACGCCGTCCATCGAGGCACGGATCGCGCTGATCGTGGCGTCGCCCACGGCGTTGAGGTCGTAGCCGAGTTGATGGCGGCGATGCAGTTCATCGACGGCCACTTCATACAGGCGCCACAGCGAGGAGTGCTCCTTGACGTCGCCGGTCACGCGGCCGGTCTTGGCCAGGTGATCGAGCGATACACCCGATGCCTCGCGGAACTGGCCCATGAATGCCACGTTCGCGCGCGAGTTGGCGCCGTAGCTGCGGCCCTTGCCGATCATGATCGTCCACGACACACCCATCATCAGGCCCAGCAGGCCGATCACCACCCACGCATCCAGCGGCATGGCGGCCAGGATGAAGCCGAAATGGCTCTTGCCAGCTTGTTGCTCGTCCGGACCGAACACGACCAGGCGCGAATCGGCGCCTTGCGACACCGCATCCGCCAGCAGCAGCGCGGCGGGACGTGCCACCTTCGACAGGCGCACTTCATCGATCGTGCCGGGGAAGGTATGCGCGCCTTCGCTATCCGCGCCGATATAGGCCGGTGTGTTCAGCGCCGGCAGCGCGGCTTGCAGTTGTGCCGCCTGGCGGCCACCCACGAACAGCGTGACCGTCTTGCCATCGGCATTCACCGCCAGATGCGACCACTGTCCTGCCTGGATCGGCTGGCCCGGGTTGCTGCGCTGGCCATTGACCTGCACGTACGGCACGCCCTGATCCACGCCGATCAGCAGTTCGCCCGCGCCATCGCGGCGCGCATAGACCAGTTGGCCAGCGCCGAGCTGCTCGGGACGGACCCAGGCGGAAAACGCGAACGAGCCACCGGCCGCCACCGTCAGCGATGGCGATGCGGGCAGGGCCAGTGCGGCCTTGCCGAACTGCGCGCCCTTGCCGATCACGGTGCCGTCCACGCTGACCACGGCGGTCTGGCTGTTGTTGCCATACGCGGTGGTATCGCGCGCCGGCACATTGCCTTCGGCGAAGTGGTAGACCAGCGTGAAGTCCGGATCGAACACGCGCTGGCCGTTGCCGGAGGCAGGCGCCTTCGGGTTGCCGTAGTACATCCACACCTGCTGCTTGCCGTTGGCCGACACCGTCGGCACATCGACCCACACCAGCGCGATGCCAAGCAGCGGATCGAACTGTTCGATCTGGTGGTTCAGCACAGTCTTGTCGTCACCGGATACGAAGCGCAGGTCTGCGCCGGTCTCGCTGACGCCCTCGAAACTGAAATTGCCCGTGTGCAGGCGCAGCAGCACCGGCGTACGGCCGGCGTCGCCGCCGATGTTGCCGCCTTGCGGACCGGCGTCGATGGTCACCGGCTTGCGGTAGGCCCAGTCGGGCTGCCACCAGGCGTGCGCCAGGCTCGGCACGAGCGTGCTGGCCAGCGCCAGCAGCAGGAATAGGGAACGTCGCATGACTATGGTTCTCCGTTGGCTTTCTTCGGAATGCTGTGTTGGGGTGCGTGCCGGGATCGGTCTGTGGATCAGTAACTGGCCGTCACGCTGAAATTGAGTCGAGGGTCGCCACGGTCAGTGCGCGGGCCGTCCTTGAGCGGGAAGCCCAGGTCCAGCCGGCCGTTCACGTAGCGCGCCAGCCTGAAGCTGGTGCCGATGCCGACCGAGGCCAGCGAGAAGCGGCTCTCCTGCTCCGGCAGCGGATCGCGCAGGCGCAACTGACCCGCATCGGCGAATGCATAGACGCGCCAGTCGGACACCGTGCCGCCGAAGAAGTCCAGCGGCGGCGTGCGCATTTCCACGGAGCCCACCACGCCGTAGTCGCCCGTGGTCTCGGCAGCCAGGTAGCCGCGCACCGAGTTCATGCCGCCCGCCGCGATCTGCTCGCTCGATACCAGCGGCGAATCGGTGATCTGGCCCGCCAGTCGCCATGCCAACTGCGCATTGCCCGCGAAATTCCACGTGCCGTTGGTATCGCCCTTGAGCAGCAGGAAGCTCGGCGACGCCTTGTAGCGCTTGTAGTCGAACTCCTTCCAGTCGCTGCCGTAGCCCAGGAAGCTGCGCGTGCCGGCCACCAGCGCCATGTTCAAGCCGTACTGGCCGCGCGTGGTCTGCATGAAGCCCGTATAGGACAGCGTGATCGGTGCGTACTTGAGCGGCACGGTGTCGCCGGAGGTGCCGAGGCGCGTGGTTTCCTTGTTGTCCTTGAAATCGACGCCCAGGCTCAGCGCGTGATACCAGTCGCCGGTGTTCGGCACGGTGTATGTACCGCGCAGGCCGACCGAATGGCCCTTGCCCAGCACGCTGGTGCCGCCTACCGTTGCCACGTTGCTGTCCGACAGATAGCCGGAGACCTCGACGCCCCAGTTCGTGCCGCGAATCGGCGCGATGTACGAACCCGAGAACACTTGCGTCTGATTGAGGTCCTGCGGCGCGCCAAAGAAACTCAGCGACGCGCTGTGACCCAGTTGCCAGAGGTTGTCGTGGCCAATCGATGCCAGCGCGCGCAACTCCTTGGTATCGGGGCTGTAGTCGTTGTTCAGGCCGACACTGCCGCGCCACGGGCTGCTGTCCTCGACCTTGAGATCGACGTCCATCGTGCCCGGCAATGTGCCCTGCCGCACCAGCGGCATGACCTGCCGCTTGCCCGTCTTGTTCAGTTCGGTGAGTTCCGCTTGCGCCTGCGTGAAATCGGGCACCTGCCCTTCGGCCAACGCCGGCACCTGTTCGCGCACCTCGCGCGGCGACTGGTACTCGGCGCCCACCACACGCACGCGGCCCACACGGGTTTCACTGACCTGGAGGTAGACCACGCCGCTCGTGACCTGCTGCTCGGGCAGTTCCACATAGACCGACTGGAAGCCCTTGGCCTGATAGGCGGCCAGCAGCGCGTCACGCGCGGATTCGATGTCCTTGAGCGTGCGCGATGGTCCCAGGTACGGCGTCACGGCACGCTCGATCGTGCGCACGTCCAGCACCGTGTTGCCACGCACCACGTATTCGCTGATATCGACCGCGCGCTCCGGTTGCGGCGCGGCCTGCGTGGCCTGCGTGGCGGCAGGCTGCGCGCCATCCGCTGGCGCGGACTGCGCAGATTGCGCCAATGCCCCACCCGTCCCCAGTCCAATCATCGCCACGCACACTGCCCTCCACCGTGGCGACGGGCCTTTCTTCTTGCTGACTCGCATGAGTTGCTGACCTTCTTCTTTTTTCGATTGCCAGCCCCGCGTGCCAGTGTCCTGACCGAGGACGGCATCGTTTGGGGCATCACGCCGCGAGACATGATCACCAGCGCTCATGTCAGCGTTACGCACAGATGCCTAGACGGCCAAACCTGGCAGGGCATGTCGTTTGTCACAAATATTTCATCGACGACACATTCCGCACGGACGAGACTTCCAGGGCGATGACGATCAGGAGCAGGCGATGCAGACGTGGAAAACCTTGGCGGTAGTGGCCGCGCTTGGCGTATCGGCCTCGGCATGGGGCGCGAACGAAGGGACCACGCAAGGGAGTTGCGCGGAGGTGGAGGTCAACGGCGAGCGCGCACCAGCGTATGACTGCCTGACGCAGCGGCTGGCGCCAGCCTCGTCGCCACGCGCGGGGAAACCCGGTGTGCTGGGATCGGAGGCCATCGCCAATCAGCCGTCGAACCAGTTGGGGCTCTACAACCGCGCGGCCACGTCCACGCGGATGGGCAATACCTTTGGCACCTCCGTTCTGCCCCAACGGCCGCCCCCATCGAATGGCGTCGCGCCAATCATTCCTCCACAGGCGCCCCGCTGATCGAATGAACGCGAAATAGTTTCATATCGCCTTCATTGATCTGACACACACCCTGCCCGACAATCCCGTGCATCACATGCCGCGTTGGTGCGTTCCTGCGTCCTTCCGGCTGCGATGACGGGCCGTTCCGGCTTTTCATGCGGTGATTTCAGGCCCGTGTTCCCTTCCACACAACACGATGAGATCCCGGATGAGCCAATCCAACAGGATGTACCGAAGTTTCGTTCGCGCAGTGTGCTGGGTGGCGCTCTGCGCCGCGCCCACGCTGGCGCAGGCCGGCACGTACTGGAACGGCGTGAGCCGTGCCCTGCCCGTCTCCCCGCTAGGCAACACCGTGGCGCTGTCCTGCCACAACTGCTACGGCAGTTCCACGGCTGCCACCAACACGCAGGTGTCGATGGCCTTGTCGCGCGGCTATGACCTGATCGAATTCGACCTGACGCTGCATGCCGATGGCCAGGTCTACGTGGAGCATGGCGACAGCGAAAGCGCAGTAGGTACGTTTGCCAATGCGCTGGCCAACACGAACCTGCAGCAGAGCGACCGCCTGCTGTTCCTCGAAATCAAGGAGAAGTACACCACTGCCGCCGCCAGCGACACGCTGATGCTTGGCGTGCTGCGCGCCGTGCGCGACTGGGGCTACGCCTCGGCCGGACGCCCCGTGGTGCTGCGCGGCTTCATGGATGGCCGCCACCAGCATCTGGTGCGCGCCAAGGCTCTGCTCGCGCAGTCCGAGTTCGCCAGCATCCGTGACCATGTCCGCTTCCACACGCTGATCGAGAGCGATATCCGCAACAACATCCGCGCGACGAAGAGCCTCGGCTTCCACGGCGTGGAACTGGAATATCGGATGGCCAGCCTGTTCGGCGCGCTGATGCAGGCGAAGCTGCTCGGGCTGGGCGTGGGTGTCTACACCACGCCGGCCAGCATGGGCGAAGCCTATCTGTCGGCGCTGCGCGAGGACGTGGACTTCATCACCTCGGACTACGATCGCGGCACCACGGCGCTGGCTACGTCGGCCCGCGCCGTAATCACCGAATCGACGTCGCTGGTGCATATGAACACGGCACAGCAGACGGCCTGGCCCCTGACCTACCGCCGCACCAATGCCACGACGTATCCGGTGGCACAGGGCAGCACCGCGCCGACGCTGGAAGTGCTGGCGGTGACGTCCGACGAAGACCGCGTGGGCGGCAGCATGGTGTTCACGGGCACACAGTCGGTGATCACGTGGCAGGCCGATAACGCCAGCAACGGCGGCTTCCTCGTCAGCGCGGTCGTCAATTTCGATGACCTGACCTCGGGTGCCACGGCGGCCATCGTGGCCAAGAGCGATGCGGGCGGCTTCGCGCTGGAGCAGGCCGGCACCTCGCTGCGCTTCGGCGTCTACGTGAACGGCGCCTACCAGTACGCCACCGCTTCGCTCGCGGGCTTGAACGGCACGGACTCGTACTTCATCGTCGGCGCCTACGACGGCAACGGTGCGGTACGGTTGTGGGTCAACAATGTGGAGGGCGTGCCGTCGGTATCGGTCTCGGGCGGCGTGGGCCTGAACACCAGCCCCATCGTGATCGGTGCGGACCCGCAGGGGGCTACCGACCGCCGCTACTTCTTCAAGGGCAAGATCCAGCAGGTGATGGTGCAGCGCTGGCGCGACCACTGAATCGGCAGATAGAACGAAAACGGCGGGGAGACCCGCCGTTTTTTTACTTCACCCCGGCCTGCATGAACGACTGCATGAACTGGCGCTGGAACAGCAGGAAGGCCAGCACCAGCGGCCCTACGCACAGCAGCGTGCCTGCCGACAGCACACCCCAGTCCACGCCGGTCTCGGGCGCCGCAAACAGCGCCATGCCCACCGTCACGGGCCGGCTGGCCTCGGTCTGCGTGGCCACCAGCGGCCACAGGAAGTTGTTCCAGTGATAGCTGACCGAGACCAGCGCATAGGCCAGGTAGGTCGGACGCGCCAGCGGCACATACACCTTCCACAGGATGCCAAGGCGGCCCAGGCCCTCGATGCGCGCAGCATCCTCCAGCTCCTGCGGCACGGTCATGAACGTCTGGCGCAGCAAAAAGATGCCGAAGGCGCTGGCGATATACGGCAACGCCACGCCCAGCCATCGATCCACCTGTCCCAGTTGCGCGATGGTCAGGTAGTTCTCGGCAATCAGCACCTCGGGCATCACCATCAGTTGCAGCAGCACCAGCCCGAAGACGATGCTGCGACCCGGGAATGTCATCCGCGCCAGCGCGAACCCGGCCAAAGTGCAGACCACCAGTTGCAGCGCCAGCAGCAGCGTGACGATGGCGACCGTGTTGATCAGATAGCGCGCAAACGGCGCCACGCTCCACGCCTGTGGAAAATTATCGAGTCCCCACCGGGTGTCGAAGCTCAGCCGCATGGCCTCGCCGCCCGGGTGAAAGGCGCCCCAGACCAGCAGCAACAGTGGCGAAATCCACAGCAGGCCGGCCACGGCGGCGGCAACCGGCACAAGCGCGGAGCGCAGCGATATCGAGGAAGCGGTCATCGGTAGTGAATGCGGTTGCGCGTCAGCCAGAACTGGAATCCCGAGCACAGGGCCAACACCAGCAGCAGCACGATAGTCAGTGCGCCTGCATAGCTCGCGTCCTGGAACCGGAACGCAATCTCGTAGAGGTAATACAGCAGCAGCGTGCTGGCGTTATTCGGACCACCGCGCGTGAGCACGAACAGGTGATCGATCAGCTTGAACGCATTGATCAGCGCGTTGATCACCACGAACAGCGTGGTGGGCGCCAGCAGCGGCAAGATCACGTGGCGCAGCCGGAACCATGGCGAAGGCGCCTCCAGCCGCGCGGCATCAAGTTGCTCCGACGAGATCGATTGCAGCGCCGCCAGATAGAAAATCATGAAGAAGCCCGCTTCCTTCCAGATGGTGACCACCATCAGCGCGGGTAGCGCAGTATCCGTATCGCCCAGCCAGTTGCGGCCCGCGATGCCGAACCACGCCAGCAGCCGGTTCAGCAGGCCGATATCGGGCGCGTAGAAGAACAACCACACATTGGCCGCCGCCACCATCGGCAACATGGTCGGCGTGAAGAACGCCAGCCGCAGCAGTCCGCGACCGGCGTAGCGCTGATTGACCCACAGCGCCATGGCCAGCGCCAGCACCACCGAGACCGGCACGGTGATCAGCGCATACCAAAGGTTGTTGCGCACGGCCTGACGGAAAACGGGATCGTCCATCAGCGCCTGGAACTGCTCCATCCCGGAGAACGCTGGCGGAATGCCGGGCGCCTGCGTGTGAATGCTGTGCCAGAAGCTGCCGGCGATGGGCCAGTACGTGAACGCCGCCAGCAGCACGAGCGCCGGCAACAGCAGCAGCCATGCCTGCGCGGCTTGTCGTGCGACGGGTTTTCTAGATGTCATGGCGGATATGCCTGCGGCGTCCCTATCGGTATCGATCCCGGACGCCGCAGGCTTCAC
Organism: Cupriavidus sp. 2SB; assembly: GCF_005503625.1. Classification (GTDB taxonomy): domain Bacteria; phylum Pseudomonadota; class Gammaproteobacteria; order Burkholderiales; family Burkholderiaceae; genus Cupriavidus. The sequence continues at coordinate 36,205 of NZ_SCMX01000051.1, forward strand.
GTGTTTAACGCTGATACGGCTTCAGGATGCGCTCGGCCTGCGCCTGTGCGCCGCTCAATGCAGCCTTCGGTTCCTGCTGGCCCGTGATGGCCGATTGCAGCGCGTCTTCCAGCAGCTTGCGGACACGGCCAGCCTGGTGTGTCGACAACTCGGCCGTGGCCACCGACAACTGGTCACGTGCCACCAGCGTCTGCGGCACCTTGGCAGCGTAGTCCTTCAGCGTGGCGGTCTGGTAGCTGGCCGGGCTCACGCCCATATAGCCCGTTGCCACGCTCCACTGCGCCGAGCGATCCGGTGCGGTCAGGAACTTGATCAGACGGAACGCGGCGCGCTGCTCGGCATCGGAACCGCTCTTGAACAGATAGAAATTGCCGCCGCCCGTGGGCGAGCCCGGCTCGGTGTTGGCAGGCAGCGGGGCCACGCCGACATCGAACTTGGCATCCTTCAGCACGGCCGTCAGGTTACCCGTGGAGTGCCACATCATCGCGGTCTTGCCCTCGACGAAGTTCTGGCGCAGCGTGCCCCACTCGATCAGGCCCTTCGGGCTCACGCCGTCTTTCGACAGCGACGTCCAGTACTCCAGCGCCTGCACGGCCTTGGGCGTATCGAACGTGGTACGCGTACCAGCCGGGTTCATCAGCGTCTGGCCGTTCTGCTTGGCCAGCGCGCCGAACATCCAGTAGGCGTAGCCCGTGGACGGGATCATCACGCCCCAGCGGCTGGTGTTGCCGCCATCGCGCTTCACCAGCTTGGCAGCGGCTTCGCGCATTTCCGTCCAGTTGCGCGGCGGCTTGTCGGCGTCGAGACCGGCCTGGCGGAAGGCGTCCTTGTTATAGAACATGACGATGGTCGAGCGCTGGAACGGGATGCCCCAGGTCTTGCCATCGGCGCGGCCGTTGTCCATCAGGCCCGGGTAGAAGCTCTTGAGCCACTCCTTGTCTTCGGCCGTGGTCGCGAAATCGTCGAAAGGACGGATCACGCCAAGGTCCTTGAGTTCGTGCAGGTCGATCGAGAACAGCACCGACGTCTGCACCGGCGTGCCGGCCTTGAGCGCGGCCAGCGCCTTGGTGCGCGCATCGTCGTAGTTGCCCGCGTAGATCGCGTTGACCTTGACGTCCGGGTTGGCTTGCTCGAACTCGCCGACCAGTTTGTCCACCACTTGCGTGAGCGGACCGCCGACGGAAACGGGGTAGTACATCGTGACCTGCGTCGGCGCGGCGACGGCCGACATCGACATCATCGACGCCAGGCAGGTAAGCGTGCCCAGCGCGGTGGCCAGGCGGGTCTTGAACGACATGAAGGCTCCTTGAGGGGTAGGTTCAGGGCAAAGCGGAAAGACGGGCGACGGCTGCTTCGGTGGCAACTGCAGCGGCAAAACGGTGTTCGCGGGTGGCATCCCACTTCAACATCAGGCCGGCGCCGGGGGACAACGCCACCCGGCCCGGATGGCGCACGAGCACGGGCTGGTCGTAGAGGCGCACCTCCACCAGCGTGTCGGCGCCGTGATATTCGGTGCGCACCACCGTGCCGGCATGCGATCCACCCAGTTCGATATGTTCGGGACGCACGCCCAGCCATTCGTCCGTACCAGGCATGCGGATCAGGTTCATCGGCGGCTGGCCGATAAAGCGCGCCACCACCGGCGTGGCAGGCGTGTCGTAAAGCTGCGCCGGCGTACCGGTCTGCGCAATTTCGCCCTGGTGCATCAGCACGATACGGTCGGCCATGCTCATCGCCTCCACCTGATCGTGCGTGACGTAGATCACCGTCAAACCTAGTTGCTGCTGGAGCTTGCGCAATTCCGCGCGCATCTCGGCACGCAGTTGCGCGTCGAGATTCGACAATGGCTCGTCCATCAGGCACAGCGGATGCTGCGAGACGATGGCGCGCGCCAGCGCCACGCGCTGCTTCTGTCCACCCGACAGCGCGCCGGGCTTGCGCGCCAGCAGCGCGCCCAGGCCCAGCAGCTCGGCCGCATGCGTGAGTCGGCGCCCTTGCTCGTCACGCGGCACCTTGCGCGCGCGCAGCCCGAACAGGATATTGTCTGCCACGCTCAAATGCGGGAACAGTGCGTACGACTGGAACACCATGCTCAAGCCGCGTTGCGCGGCTTCCACCGCCGTGATATCGCGACCATCCAGATGAATACGGCCGGCGTCTGGCTGATCCAGTCCGGCAATCAGGCGCAGCAGCGTGGTCTTGCCGCAGCCGGACGCGCCGAGCAGCGCGATGAATTCGCCGCGCTCGATGTCGAGGTCGATGCCGCGCAGTACCACGTTATCGCCGAAGCGCTGCGCAATCCGTTCGAGTCGCAGATAGGCCATGGAGGGTGTCTTTCGGGGGCGATGGAGGCGGTGGAAACGACAGGTTCAGCAGGCATGCAGCGTCACGCCTGCGGCTTCGCATAACGCGGACAGCGCGGGTTGGGCATCCGTGGCATCGGTATCGGTGAACAGGTGGTCGATCTGCTCGAACGCCGCGACGCGGCATGGCGCGTGGCGCCCGAACTTGCTGCTGTCGGCCAGCAGCATCCGCTCGTGGCTGTGCGAGAGCAGCGACTGGCTCAGTTCGGCTTCCTCGGGCTGGAACTCGTACAGCGTGCCGTGCTCGTCAATGCCGGCCGCCCCGCATATCGCCACATGGGCACGGAACTTCCGCATGAAATCCACCGTGGCACTGCCCATCACGTCGAAATCGCCCGCGCGCAGGCGTCCGCCGGCCACCCAGGTTTCGACAGCGGGCTTGTCCGCCAGCGCCAGCACGGCGCCGAGGTTGGTAGTCACCACACGCAGCGGTCGGTCAGCCGGCAGTGCCCGCGCGAACTCTGCCACGGTGGTGCCATATCCGAGGAATATCGTGGCATCTGGTTCGATCATCTCCACGGCGGCCTGCGCGATCCGGCGCTTGCGCTCCACCTGCGCGGTGCTGCGCTGCAGATAGCTGATGTTGTTCTGGCTCGCAGGCAACGTCAGCCCGCCGTGCATGCGGCGCGCCAGCCCTTGCACGCTCAGCTCGTTGATGTCGCGGCGAATGGTCTGGCTGCTAACCCCAAAGCGGCTGGCCAGCTGCTCGGTACTGAGGTAGCCGGTATCGTTCAACCATCCAAAAATTTCACGCTGGCGGGCAGTCAGGCTCATTCGATCACTCTATATGTTCGAATGAAAATGTAAACGCGCAATGTGTCACATCCGTGACATCGTTTACCCCCACGCGGGTGGGTATCCACATGCCGCGCCGCAGCAAACCAGCGTGCGCGCTGTTCTCGCAATCAGTCAGCTTCTCCTAAGTCGGCTCACGAAAACATTCACTTCGACGTGCGTGGCGGATCGCGGAAGATCGGGTTTTCATGCCGATATGGGAGCGCACCGATATGCCCGCTTGCGGCCGCTGCTTTCTCCGCTTTGCGCGTGGCTGCCTGATTGCGATGGGGCTGGCGCTGCCCGTTACCGCCTCGGCATGGACAGCGGGTGGCAGCGGCGGCGCGGCGGCAGCCACGGCATCGCCCGATACCCACTCCGGGCCGTATCGCGGCATCGTCGGACCGGTCGGTTCCCCGGAGCCGGCACCGGAGGCGCCAAAGACCTGGGACCGCGCATTGCCCTTCTTCGCGCAGCGCGTGATCGACAAAGGCTACAACCTGCCCAATCCGTACGACATCGGGTACTCCTACTACGATGGCTACCAGCGCTATCAATTGAGCGGCCTGCAGGTATCCGCGGGCGGCAACCCGCTGCGCGGCGCGGATTTCGTGCAGTTCCAGCAATCACGCATTCATAACAGTTCGAACCAGGTGCAGATGGGTGCATGGCTGTTTCCGTTCATGAATGTGTACGGCATCGTTGGCAACGTGCAGGGCAGCGGCAACATCGACATCAGCTTTTCTTCGCTCACCGATCTCGAGCGGTTCTTCGGGGTCAACATAGGCTGCGGGGGGCGGCGTCCCCGCGACGCCTGCAGCAAGCCGATCAAGCTGCCCACCCAGCATGCCAGCTACAGCGGCCATACCTACGGCGGCGGCTTCACACTGGTGGGCACCTACCGCGACCTGTTCTTCGCGTTGCCGGTGACCTACACCGTGGCGGATATCTCGATGTCGGACACGCCGGTCAAGTCGGTCAACATCGGGCCGCGCGTGGGATGGAATCTCCGGCTGGGCCACGGACTGGGGCTGCTCACGCCCTTCATCGGCGCCACCTACTTCCGCACCCGCGCCACCATCACCGGACACTTTGACGTACCGATCCCCGATACCGACGGCCAGACCGAGCGGTTGAACTATCAGATCGCGGAACGGGTGACGGGTTACTGGAGCGGTTCCGTAGGCGCCAACTGGACCATCAACCGCAGCGTCGGCGTCTTGTTGGAAATCGGCTACGGGTACAACCGTAACAACATCATCGCCACCGGCTTCTTCCGGTTCTGACGATCATGCGCGCCACCTTCCCTGCCTTGCTCGCCGCCTTGCTGACCATGCCCGTGGCGGCACAGGAAGCCACGCCCGACACCCCGCCCAAGACTGCCTGGATCGACAAGATCCTGAACAAGCTTGGCGCGTCGAAGGAGGTGGACCTGAGCCATGGCGTGGACTGGGGCATCCTGCCCGGGCCGTTCTACAACCCAGAGATGGGGCTGGGACTCGGCGCGGCAGCCATCGGCCTGTACAAGCCGAAGAACGCCGAGAAGGACACGCAGCTCTCCACGCTCACGCTACACGGCTTTGTGACGACGACCGGCGCATTCGGTATCGGCGCGGACAACAACACGTTCTTCGGCGACGACAGCTATCGCTTTGTGTTCTCGGGCGGCCTGTTCAACATGCCGACCTCCTACTGGGGCATTGGCTACGACAACGCCATCAACGACGCCAACAAGGAGGGCTACACGCACCGGGGGGTCTCGCTGCAACCGCGCATGATGATGCGGATCATGCCAAATACCTACATCGGCGGCGGCTACGACTTCGAGTACGACGACGCGGCCAACATCGAACGTGGCAGCGCCAGCGCGTTCGCCGCCGATCCCCACGGCACGCATGTCATCAGCAGCGGCCTCACCGCGCATTTCTCCTACGACACGCGCGATTTCATCCCCAACCCGTACAAGGGCCAGGCGCTTTTGATCAACGGTACGGTGTATCGCCGCGGCCTGGGCAGCGATTTCGATTTCGAAACGCTGGAGATCACCTACGACAAGTACTTCGCCATGCGCGAGCGCGACGTGCTGGCCTTCGACATCTACGGCAAGTTCAACTGGGGCGACGTGCCATGGAGCATGATGTCCAAGCTCGGCGACAACCGGCGCATGCGCGGCTACTTCATGGGCCAATACCGCGACAAGGCGTTGCTGACCGCACAGGTGGAATATCGCTGGCACATCGCGGGCCGGCAGGGCATGGTGTTCTGGCTGGCCACCGGCGCCATCGCCGGCAACCCCGGTGCGTTGCGCGATGCGCACTGGCTGCCCAATGGCGGCGTGGGCTACCGCTTCGAGTTCAAGCCGCGCGTCAACGTGCGCTTTGACGTAGGCGTGGGCAAGAACACCAAGGGTGTGTATTTCCAGATCAACGAGGCGTTTTGAGCGAAACGTTTCGCGAATTTCTTATCACTTCAGCAATCTATTGACGAGTGCACCAACACGGTCGCATTTCCATGACCGAGGTGTAACCGGCCTGCCATGGGCACTCCATGTCGCGTCATTAGACTCAGCGAGCCCCCCGAAAAATCGTTCAGCTCCTGAGAACTACCAATGAAGAAATCTCTCGCCACGCTCGCCACAGGCGCAGCACTGATCGCGATCAGTGCGACGGCCAATGCGAGCCAGACCCCCATCGTGGTGGATGCATCGTTCGAAAAACAAGGACAAGTGCATCGTCCTCGTGATCCCTACACCGATGGTGGCCGCATTCAACAGCGTGATGTCTACACAGACGGTGCACGCACCGCCAATGGCACTCCCCACTGAATCCACGTCGCCATGAAGACAAAACCAGGCCGCCTCCGAGCGGCCTGAAGTCTTTTTATGGGCCGTGAATTTACTTTTCACCACCTTGATTCCACTGAGAACCAAGTGCGTTTTATTTAAGGAAGCGCAATGAAACTCCGTTACGGCTTTGCCGCGGCAACTCTCAGCATGCTGTCTGCCGCCACCTTCGCCCAATCCCATGTCACGCTTTACGGCATTCTCGATGTGGGTATCGAATATCTCAACAATGTGCCAACTGCCACAGGCGGCGCCAATCAGGTGCGCATGAGTTCGGGCAATATGTCCACGTCGCGCTGGGGCCTGCGCGGTCAAGAGGATCTCGGCGGCGGACTGAAGGCCATCTTTCAGCTCGAAAGCGGATTTGCGCCGGACAACGGCAGTCTGCTCACGAACCGGTTGTTCGACCGTGCGGCGTATGTCGGTCTCCAGAGCCGGTACGGCACTGTGGCGCTTGGCCGGCAGAACACGCCGATCCACGACACGGGTCATATCCTGGACCCGATGCGATACGCGCCCCGCTACTCGCTGTGGACAAACGACGATATCCTCGCCGGCCGCGCCGATAACGCGATCCGGTACGACGGCAAGTTCGGCGGCCTGACGATGAGCGCGATGTACAGCCTGGGCCGCACCGGCACTGGCGAGATCCCGGGCAACTTCAAGGTGGACCGCAACTACGGCGCCTCGGTGATGTACGAGAACGGCCCGCTGGGGATTGGCGCCGCGTATGACGAATTCCAGGGCACCAGCGTGGCCACGGCGGACCGCAAGGATCGTCGTGCCCTGATCGGCGCCAGTTATGCATTCGGCGCAGCCCGCGCCTTTGTGGGCTACCGCTGGTTCAAGGGCGATGTCGGCACGCTTCCGGGTAGCGGTTCGAACCTCTACTGGGCGGGTATGCGTTACGCGGTGAACCCCTCCGTCTCCCTGATGGGCGCTGCATACTACACCGACACCCGCAATTCGAATGCCGACCCGATCATGCTCGTCGCCTCGGCGGACTATGCATTCTCCAAGCGTACCGACGTCTATTTCAATATCGGCTACGCCATCAACCGCGACGGCTCCCAACTGGGCATGAACGGATTCAATGGGCCGGCGGGTAGCCCGGCCAATGTCGTGGCCGGTGACGACCAGATCGGCATGGTGATGGGTGTCCGTCACCGCTTCTGATCGCCGGAAGATCGTCTGAGTTATCGGTACTTTCCTTACCGGTATGCTTTGTCGATGAAAAACGCCGCGGACCTCACGGACCGCGGCGCTTTTCTTTTCTACAGACCGAACGGCTTACTTCGCGGTCTTGATGCTCGTAGCGTCGGCGGTCAGGTAACCCACCGAGGCGCCCAGGCCGTTCTTGTAGTTGGCGAACACCAGCGGCTCCACTTGCGCCTTCACGGCAGCCTTGATGCCATCGCCGGCGTGCTGGAAGTTGCTCATGATGTACGTCCAGCCGTTGATTTCGTCGACGGCGTGCAGGCCCGTCGATTCACCACCGGCCGGCACCGACATCAGGCGCGACAATTTCTTCGTATCGACGTTGTACGCCCACAGGAAGTTGTTGGTGTGGTTGCTGCTGTCCTCGCCGATGAACAGCGTGCGCAGCTTCTCGGAGAACTTGAGGTTGTCCGGGTTGCCGATGGTCGTCGGATCGGCGGTGTTGCCCAGTGCATCGGCGGCGATGTCCTTGCCGACGATCAGCGCCTGGGTGTGGATCGGTACCCATTCGCTAACGATGGCCGCACCCGACGTATCCTTCTGGCCGCCGCCCAGCTTGTGCTGCATCACGCCGCCGGCGTTGATGGCTGCCGGCACGCTGATATTGCTCTGCGCGTTCCAGCCCTTGGCGTTGTTCAGCACCATCGAGTCGACGATGTTCTGCAGCGCGGAGTAGGCGATCTTGTCCTTGATGTTGACGGTGGTGCCTTCCATCTTGGTGAAGCCCATGCTGCCACCAGCCACGAAGGCATAGCGGTGCGTTTCCAGGAACGCTGCCACCAGTTCCTTGCCCGGCTTGATCTTGATCCACTGGAACTTGCCGCTGTACGCGATCTTCGTGTACGTCGTGTCCGGCGTGGCATTCAGGGCCGGATCCGTGGCGCTGATGTCCATGATGTCGGCAAACGTGTGCGACTTGGCCCAGCCTTCCACTTGCGCGCTCGTGGCATGGCCCAGCTTGATCCAGGTCAGGTCGGCGCCAGCATCGGCCGGGTTCACGGAGAAGCCGGTGCCCACCTTGGCCACGTACAGCGTACCGGCGGACAGATCCTTTTCCTTGTCAGCCACGAACATGAACAGACCGCTGTTGGTGGCGTCGTCGCCCATCAGCACGGTGCGGTTGTCCGGCATCACCTGCACGAGTTCGTGCGAGATACGGCCCATGCAGTAGTGCTTCTTGATCGAGCCCGTGCCGTCGGCATTGACCGTGACTTCCGGCAGGTGACCGTACAGGTACGGGTTGAACGGGATCGTGCTCGTGCCGTACAGGTTCTTGGCGAAGGCCAGGTTCTGCACCGTGTTCGGATTCGAGGCATCCGGCTCGTACTCTTCGCTCGACAGGTGGGTGTTCCACGGCGACAGGCTGGCGCCGCACGTGATCCACAGGCCGTTGGCCGACGACGTGTCGACGTTGTGGTACTTCACCAGCGACAGCTTGCCGGTGGCCGGGTCCTGGTCCAGCGTCAGGATGGCGATCGGCGACGGCAGCTTGCCGTACATGTCCGTCACCTTGGCTTGGTCCCACGTGGTGTATTCGAACTGCACCACGGCAAAGACCGTGTTGCCCTTCACGCCGTCTACCTTGGCGCCGTCGATCTTCAGCAGCGACGTGCCGTCCGGCGAGTCCGAGAAGAACTGGGCAGCCGTGCCCGTGGACGAATCCATGATCGGCTGGTTGTTGATGTCGAAGTAGCCGCCGGCCAGGATCGTGCCGCCCTTGCCGTCCGACACCTTGTCGCCGGTCATGAAGAACGGCTGGTACGCCAGCTTGAAGTTCTGGCTCGTACCATCGCTGAAGTTCACCTTCAGGCTCGAACCCACGGTAGTGGTGGCCATTTCGGCCGCATTGGCCAGCGAAGGTGCCGGCATGCCGGTGAACTCGGCGGTCGTGAACGTGGCCGTGGAAGCCGGCGGGTTCGTCGTCACGGGAGGGGTAGCGGGGGCGTCGTCGCCGCCGCCACAACCTGCCAGCAGTGAGGTGGAGGCCAGGCCCAGCGGCAGCATGGGGGCGCCGGCCAGGAACTTCAGTGCCTTGCGGCGCGATGCGTCAAGTTTTTCGGACATTTTTTGGATTTCCCCGTCGATCTAGTGTTTTCATCAGACCGCCCTGCACATGCGTACATGGCAACCCGGTCAGCTCTTGTGGAGGCAACCGCACAGCGGTCAAGCCGGGTGGCATCGTATGAACCGAATGTGACAACACGTTGAACCCGCAACAATTCGCGAGCAGCCGGGAGCGTCACTTCTTGCCGGGTCACACAGCGGACGAAAAAAAACGCCGCGACCCATGTATGGTCGCGGCGTCGTGAAAATGCCGGTCCGGGCGACACCCACTTCTGTCACCCGTGTATTGGCGATCTGCAGCCCACCTGCAGGTCTGACCGGCTTGTCCGAGCAGCGGTTGAGTACCGCCACGGGCAGCCATCCTAAGCGCCCCAGATGTCAGTCTCGTGACGAATTGTCATGACAACCGACCATCCGAAGTGCCGAAACCGGTCCTTCAATATGCCTCCGGACGACCTTGCCCGTGGGCCAGTTTTTTCTCCGGTCACCACACCGTGTGTGGTGAAAATCAAACGTTACAAACCTGTCATTCGGCAGTTTTGCGCATCAAGCGGCCGATTTCGTGCGTTTTCGGAATATGTCATCTTTAGCCTATTGAAGTGATCAATCGGGCCGGATATGGTTCAGCGCATAATATTTTCCACGGCAATATATGCAATCAAAAACATATATTGTTCGCCCCGATCGGAAAAAACGATGCACGACACCATTCCGGGACGCTTCGCGTCTCCAGCCGCCCTCACGCCCCGCCTCGACGGAGCTCGCCGACGCACGCCCCCGTGCGCCCTGCGTGCGTCCATGACCATCCATTTCCGCTTACCGGTTTTGTAGCAGCTTCGTAGCAACCGTCGCTGCATCCGGGGCAAAACGTCTCTGATATCCCGGAACAGCGACACCTCTGGGGGTAATACATCCAAGGTGTACGGGGTCAACCGACGGGCCAGCCAGACCCGCGGGCGTCGCCAGGCCAGCATGGATGTATTACCCAGGATCCACGTCTGGAGAACTTTCAATGAGCAGTGTGACTAATGGTGGCGGCGCTAAAGCGCCGTTCTTTTCAAAGGAGGCGACCTACGCCCAGCCGGGGTTTTCCCGCTGGATGGTCCCGCCCGCTGCACTGGCGGTGCACCTCTGTATCGGCCAGGCCTACGCGTTTTCGGTGTTCAACGCGCCGCTGTCGAAAGTCATCGGCATTACCGAATCGGTGGCCGACGACTGGAAACTGACCACGCTCGGCTGGATTTTCTCGCTGGCCATTTTCTTCCTCGGCATTTCCGCCGCTTTCGCCGGTAAATGGCTGGAGCGCGTGGGTCCGCGCCGCACGATGTTCACGGCCGCCTGCTGTTTCGGCGGCGGCTTCCTGATCTCGGCCCTCGGCGTCTACACGCACCAGATCGCCCTGCTCTATCTCGGCTATGGCGTGCTCGGCGGCATCGGCCTGGGCCTGGGCTATGTGTCGCCCGTCTCCACGCTGATCCGCTGGTTCCCGGACCGCCGCGGCATGGCCACCGGCATGGCGATCATGGGCTTTGGCGGCGGCGCGATGATCGCCGCCCCGCTGTCCGTGGTGCTGATGAACCATTTCAAGAGCGCAACGTCGGTAGGCGTGGCCCAGACCTTTCTGGTGATGGGCGTAGGCTACTTCATCTCGATGAGCATCGGCTCGCTGGCCATCCGCGTGCCACCGCCCGGCTGGAAGCCGGAAGGCTGGACCCCGCCCGTGGTCGAGAACAAGATGATCACGCGCAACCACGTGCATATCGATGAAGCCCTGAAGACGCCGCAGTTCTATCTGCTGTGGTTCGTGCTGTTCCTGAACGTGACCGCCGGTATCGGCGTGCTCGGCCAGGCATCGCTGATGATCCAGGAAAGCTTCAAGGGCAGCGTCACCGCCGCCGCAGCAGCCGGCTTCGTCGGCCTGCTGTCGCTGTTCAACATGGGCGGCCGCTTCTTCTGGGCTTCCTCGTCGGACTGGATCGGCCGCAAGAACACGTACTTCATTTTCTTCGCGCTGGGTGCCGTGCTGTACTGGCTGGTGCCGCAACTGGGCGCCGCCGGCAATATCGCGCTGTTCGTGCTGGCCTACTGCGTGATCATGTCGATGTACGGCGGTGGCTTCTCCACCATCCCGGCCTACCTGGCCGACATGTTCGGCACGGCATTCGTGGGCGGTATCCACGGCCGCCTGCTGACCGCCTGGGCAGCCGCAGGTATCGCCGGCCCCGTGCTGGTCAACTACATCCGCGAGTACCAGGTAGCCCACGGCGTGACCGGCGCCGCCGCGTACACCATGACGCTGCACATCATGGCCGCCCTGCTGGTGATCGGCTTCATCTGCAACCTGATGGTGTCGCGTGTCAATAACAAGCACCACATGAGCGACGCAGACGTGGCCAAGCTCGGTGCCGGCACCGGCGCCGCCCACTGATCCCGAGGAGAGAACATGGAAAACCAGAACCTCAACGCCGCCCCCACCAACAAGGCCCTGCTGGCCGCCTTCTGGCTCTACGTACTGGTGCCGCTGGTCTGGGGCGTGTCCAACACGATTACCCAGGCGCTGAAGCTGTTCCAGTGAAGGGTGTGTTGGTGATGTGATAAGGGGCTGCCGTTGGCAGCCCCTTTTTTGTGTCTGTTATCGCCCTTGGTTAAGCAGATCCCTCCTGCGGACTTCCTGCAGACTCGATCTCCGGCGGAAACTTCGGCTCCACGCACAGCAGCATCGCAAGCCAATGCAGGGTGGCGCGCATCAGATCGAGCGGGGCAAGACACGGCAGCAATACCCACCACAGAGGACCACCGCGTAAAAGCCGCTCCGGGTAGAGGTAGAAGACCTCCAGCAACGACATATGCGGCCACGCGCCCTTCCATGGCCGCAGGAACGGTTGGGGCACGCTCTCGGCCCCTTCTTCCATATAGC
>NZ_SCMX01000052.1 GCF_005503625.1 Cupriavidus sp. 2SB
TTAATTCCTTCGGGATGGCGGGCAATTCCCGCAATGGGGCTTTCGGTTTGCGTGGCATACATGCTCCTTAACGACATGTTATGCCCTACACACAAAATTCCTGACAGGCCCCTGAGCCAACAATTGTTTCCCCCTCTCCCACTGGTTTGCTCCCCTCTCCCACAAGTGGGAGAGGGGAGCAAGACCGGCGGCAGAGGGGAGCGACGCAGCGATCGGGATCGAAAGCTGATCGACTACCCCCGCCGCCGCGTCACGAAGCCCACGAACCCAATCCCCAGCAACACCATCGCACTCCACGGTGCGAATGCACCGCCACCACCTCCACCACCTCCACTGGTATCTCCGCTACCGGATGAGGTCGCCGTGCTTGCCGTAGCAGGCGGGTTCGGCGCCAGCACCAGCGCAGCGTCGGCGTCGAGCAAGCCGGCGCCGCATTTCCCGGAGTTCCCTGAAGCCGTGCAATACGTATTGGCGGGATGCGCGCGTGCCGAGGATTTCAGCACGGCGGTGACCTGGGCCGGGGTCAGGGCGGGATTGACGGCCAGCATCATCGCGGCGACGCCCGAGACCATCGGTGCGGCGAAGCTGGTGCCCGCCGAGGTGTAGGAGATCGCGTACGCACCCGGTGATGCCGCGCCGGCATTGGTCAGCGTGGTGATGTAGAGCGGCGTGGTGGAGGCGCAGGTGGTGGTGCCACCCGACGTGATGACCTTGGAGTTGCCGCAGCCGCCCCCCGGTGCGCTCAGTGCGACCTGCGGGCCCACGTTCGCATAGCTGGCGTTCTCGCCGTCGCTGGCGTGCGCGGTGACGGTGATGACACCGCTGCAGTCGCCCGGCGCCTCGACCGCGCCAGCTGAATTGCCTGCCGCCGCCACTACGACCACGCCGGCCGCGTTGAGATCGTTGACGGCCTGCTGTTCGATCGACGAGCAACTGCCGCCGCCAAGGCTGATGTTGACGATCTTGGCCGGTGTCGCGTTGGCCGGGACGCCGGGCACGGTCAGGCCGCCCGCCCAGCGCATGCCGTCGACGGTATCCGAGAGCAGGGCGCCGCAGCGCCCCGACACACGTACCGGCTGGATCCGGGCCGTCCAGTCCACCCCGGCAATGCCCAGGGCGTTATTGGTGGCCGCGCCCAGGACGCCGGCCACGCGTGTGCCGTGCCACGTGCTGTTGGCCGCGCCGCTGCCGTCCGAGCACGTGGTGCCGGTGGGCACGTAATCGCCCGGATCGGTCGGGTCGCTGTCGCGGCCGTCGCCGTCCACCGACACGGTCGTGCTGCTGATGAAGTCGTAGCCCGCCACGGTCCGGCCGGCCAGGTCGGGGTGGGGCAGGATGCCGGTATCCACCACGGCGATCACGATATTGCTGCTGCCGCGAGAGCGATCCCAGGCGCGCGGCAGGTTGGCGGCGCCGGTCAGCACCGAGGGCGGGCCGAGGTAGCGCTGGTTGGTGGCGAATTCCGTATCGTTGGGGACGGTGTCGTGCAACTGCAGCCAGCGATCGGGCACGGCATCGGCCACGCGCGGATCGTTGCGCAGGCGCCTGGCCACTGCCTCGGGCCCGTCGCCTCGCGTGTCCTTGACGGTCAGCAGTTGCAGCGTCCCGGCCATCGGCCGCTTGACCGAGAGGGCCAGCCCCGTATTGGATTCCACGCGCTTCATGCGGGTGGTGTCGGCCTGGGTGCCCACGGTCTGGCTGCCATCGCGCCAGCGCACGATGTAGTTGCCGGTAAATCGGGAAGCCGGTGGCGTGGGGCGAACCGTGGCGCCGGAATCAGCCTGCGCGTGCACGGCGGAAGGGAGGCCCAGCATGGTGCCGAATGCCAGCAGCAGGGCCGGCAGCATGGACCTCGGAAGGAAATTGGACGGCTCGTACGGCATCAAGGCTCCTGGGGAGATCGCATGAAACGAACTGCTAAGGAATACCGGTACTGCACCTGCTCATTCTTTCCAGTGGCGGCGGACAGCCATCGTTGGCTACCCGTCGCTATCGGCAATCTGGCACCCCAACCTTAGGATGCAGATTAATTGGCCGGTATGTCGGATGGCATGTCTCGTCCGGTCGGACGTGCCCGGTGTGGCTTCAGCATGCGGTCCGGCGTGGCCGATTCGATACGGGGTGCTGCCTTCAGCGTCGCCACGGCCTGATCCATCGTCACATCGCCGGAGGTCGTGATGGCAGTGATCAGCCACACGCCACCGGACATGGGTCGCTTCACGACGTAACGTGCGGGACCTTCGATAGCCGCCAGCAGCTTGCCGGCATCTTCGGACAACATCACGTCAGGTGGCGTGAACTTGACGAGGATGTCGCCCAGCGCGCGGTCGTTGGTGAGGGCACCGCGCGGCGGTGCGAACGACTTCGACTCCGATGCGCAGCCCGAGATGGCGGTCATGGCCAGCGCGGCGAAGGCGGCCGTAGCTACCGTGCGCGAGAACTGGCGGGAAAACGATGGCAGCTTGCCATGGGTCATCGGTTTGAAACTCCTGTGTTCGGATTGCATGCCGCCGGACTCAGCCGGCCGCCCGGCGCGGCTTCTTGCCGCTGCCTTCGCGGGATGCGTTGGCGGCCTGGGCCGCAGCGCGCGCGCCCTGCGTCAACATTTCCTCTGCGTGCTGGAGGGTCGTCGCGGTCACGGTCGCACCGCCCAGCATGCGCGCGGTTTCCTGGATGCGGCCATCGGCGTCCAGCGCGCGGATCTTCGAGCGCGTGACCGCGCCTTCCTTGTCCTCGCGGCTTTCCTTGCTGACCAGCAGGTGGGCGCCGGCTTGCGCGGCCACCTGCGGCAGATGGGTCACGCAGAGCACCTGTCGAGCGCGGCCCAGTTCCTGCAGGCGCCGGCCCACGACTTCGGCCACGGCGCCGCCGATGCCGGTATCCACCTCGTCGAAAATCAGCGTTGGAGTGGGGGCCGCTTCGCTGGTGATCACCGAGATGGCCAGGCTGATCCGTGCGAGCTCGCCGCCCGACGCCACGCGTGCCAGCGGACGTGCGCTGACACCGGCATGGCCGGCGACGAGGAATTCCACCTGTTCCAGGCCGTGGCTCTGGCCTTCTTCCAGCGGATGCAGCGCCACGGCGAACGTGCCGCCCGCCATCGACAGGCCCTGCATCGCCTCGGTCACGGCCCTGGACAGCGCGTCGGCGGCCACCTTGCGCGCGGCGGACAGATGCTTGGCCAGCGTCAGGTAGGCAGCGCGCGCGGCAGCTTCGCGAGCCAGCACCTTGTTGATGTCCTGCGCGGCCTGCAGGTCGTCGAGCTGCTGCTTGCGCGCCAGCAGTTCGTCGGCCAACTGCTCGGGCGGTAGCCGGTACTTGCGCGCGGTGGTGTGCAGCGCCTGCATCCGTGCTTCCACGGCCTGCAGGCGTTCGGGATCGAGTTCGAGCCGGTCGACATACCGATTCAGCGAGTGCGCGGCTTCCTCCACCTGCACCAGCGCAGGTTCAAGTGCGGCCAGAACATCGCGCAGCGCGACATCGACATCCGCCAGTTGTTGCAACCGCTGGACCACGCCATTGAGCACCGAGGCTACGGCACCATCGGATTCGGAGAGCGCATCGAGCGCGGCGCGGCTGCCGTCGATCAGGCCGGCAGCGTGCGAAAGGCGGTTGTACTCGGACTGGATCTCGTCCCACTCGCCCGGCTGCGGCGCCAGCTTGTCGAGTTCGCCGACCTGCCATTCGAGCCGTTCGCGTTCCAGTTGCATCTCGCGCGACTGGTGCTCCACGGCCTCTCGCTGTTTCACGCAGACGCGCCAGGCGCGCCAGGATTCGGCCACGGCAGCGGCCTGCTCGCTCAGTCCGGCGTGGGCATCGAAGAGATGACGCTGGGCGTCCGGGCGCAGCAACTGCTGGTGGGCGTGCTGGCCGTGAATGTCCACGAGTTGATCGCCTACCTCGCGTAACTGGGCCAGCGTAGCGGCGGCGCCATTGATGAACGCCTTGCTGCGTCCGCTGGCATCGACCGTCCGGCGCAGCAGTACCGAATCGTCGTCGCCAGCCAGTTCGCGCTCGGCCAGCCAGGCGTCCAGCGCGGGATGCGTGCGGAAGGTGGCGCCGATACCCGCGCGGGTCGCGCCTTCCCGGACGATGCCAGCGTCGGCACGCTCGCCCAGCACCAGCGCCAGCGCATCGATCAGGATCGACTTGCCCGCGCCGGTCTCGCCCGTGAACACGGTGAAGCCGGTCGAGAAGTCGAGGTCGAGGGTGTCGACGATGACAAAATCGCGGATGGACAGGCTGCGCAGCATCTTGGGCGTCTATGAACTGGGTAGAGGATTCGGCGAGTTGGACGGGAGAACCGGAGGCATCGGCTCAGAGCCGGTTGTCCTCGGTCGGGTATTCGTGCCAGTGCAGCTTCTTGCGCAGCGTGGCGTAGTAGTTGTACCCCACCGGGTGCAGCAGGCTCACGGTCTTGGCCGAGCGACGCACGACGATGCGGTCCCCAGGCAGCAGCGACGCCAGAGACTGCATGTCGAAGTTGACACTGACATCGCGCGCGCTGGCCACCTCGATGGTGACCTCGGCATCGTGCGGCAATACGATGGGGCGGTTGGACAGTGCGTGCGCGGCAATCGGCACCAGCACCATGCCGGACAGCGTGGGATGCAGGATCGGGCCGCCAGCGGCCAGCGCGTAGGCGGTGGAGCCGGTGGGCGTGGATACGATCAAGCCGTCCGAACGCTGGTTGTACATGAAGTTGCCATCGACCGAGACCGCCAGCTCCACCATCCCGGAGATACCCGAACGGTTCACCACCACGTCGTTGAACGCCAACGCGGAGAAAATCACCGTATCGTCGCGGATCACGCGCGATTCGAGCAGCATCCGCGACTCGGCCTCGTAGCGGCCGGACAGCATTTCAGGCAGGGCGGTGGTGACGTCCTCCAGAGGGATGTCGGTCATGAAGCCCAGCCGGCCGTGGTTCACGCCGATGACGGGCACATCGTGGCCGGCCAGCTGGCGCGCCAGGCCGAGCAACGTGCCGTCGCCACCAAGCACCACGGCGACGTCGGCCTCGCGGCCAATTTCCTCGGGCGTGAGCACGGGGTAGCCGGTCAGGCCGGTGGCCAGCGCGGTCTCGCGCTCGAACACCACATCCTGGCCATTGCGCAAAATACAGGACGCCAATTCCTCCAGGGGGCCTTCGATACCGGCGGTCGAATGCCGGCCCACCAGGGCGACGGTCTTGAACGGCGCGCGCGGGGCGCTGGTCTTTGAGGGGGCAGACATGGCGGGATTAGACCATACCGGCATGACCATTGTCAGCCTCGGGGCGTGGGCGCTCGCGACGCCGCCCGAACGGCGCAGTTTTGATTAGAATCGGGGCATCATGGACGAACGTTCTAAAACGCTTCTCAAGACCCTGATCGAGCGCTACATCGCCGAAGGGCAGCCGGTCGGTTCCCGCACCCTTTCGCGATACTCGGGGCTGGACCTGTCGCCGGCTACCATCCGCAATGTGATGTCGGACCTCGAGGAAATGGGTTTCATCGCCAGCCCGCACACGTCTGCGGGCCGCATTCCCACGCCGCGCGGCTATCGTCTGTTCGTCGATGCGATGCTGACCGCGCGCCCGCTGGACGGCGAAGTGGTGCTGCCCGCCGAACTGGCCGGCCTCAAGGACCAGATCCAGGGCCAGATGGCCAACCAGCAGCTTGGACCCCAGCGCATGATCACGGCGGCTGCGCACACCTTGTCGAACCTGTCGCAGTTCGCCGGCGTGGTGATGACGCCCCGGCGCGCACAATCGTTCCGGCAGGTCGAATTCATGCGGTTGTCGGATAAGCGCATCCTGCTGATCATCGTCAGCCCGGAAGGTGACGTCCAGAACCGGATCATCCAGACCGAGCTGTCCTATACCCCGGCCCAACTGATCGAGGCCGCCAATTTCTTCAACGCGCACTATGCGGGCATGAGCTTCGACTCGGTGCGCGATCACCTGCGCGTGGAGTTGCAGGCGTTGCGCCGTGACATGTCATCGCTGATGCAGGCCGCCGTAGAGGCGGGTAGCAGCGCGATGGCGGAGGACAACAACGAGCAAGTGTTCATCTCCGGCGAGCGCAAGCTGCTGGAGGTGGAGGACCTGTCGTCGAGCATGGACAAGCTGCGCCGGCTGTTCGATGTCTTCGAGCACAAGACCAGCCTGCTGCAATTGCTGGACGTCTCCAGCCACGCGCAGGGCGTGCAGATCTTCATCGGCGGAGAAAGCCAGTTGGTGCCGATCGAGGACATGGCCGTGATCACTGCGCCGTACGAGGTGGACGGCCAGATCGTCGGCACGCTCGGCGTGATCGGCCCCACCCGCATGGCGTACGAACGTGTGATCCCCATCGTCGATATCACGGCGCGGCTGCTCTCCAGCGCGCTTAGCCAGAATCAGACTTGAGCCTTTCGCACGGCATCGCCCGGCGCTCCCGGAGTTGTAATCGGACACCCCATGACGTTTTCGCCTGAACCGGCATACCAGCACGGCCAGTCGCCGCGCACCGCAATCCTGCTGATCAACCTCGGCACCCCCGATGCGCCCACGCCCAAGGCGGTGGGGCGCTACCTGAAAGCCTTCCTGTCCGATCCCCGCGTGGTGGAAATCCCGCGGCTGGCGTGGCTGCCCATCCTGCACGGGGTGATCCTGCCGTTCCGTTCGCGCGCCTCGGCCATGAAATATGAGTCGATCTGGCTGCGCGAAGCCCATATGACCGGCTCCCCGTTGCTGGTCCACACCGAACGGCAGGCCCATGCGCTGCAACTGCTGATGCAGAAGCTGGGCCATGAGGTGACCGTGGCCTGCGCCATGCGCTACGGCAATCCGTCGATCGAATCGGTGATGGAGGCGCTGCGCCGGCAGGGCACGGAGCAGATCCTGCTGCTGCCGCTATATCCCCAGTACTCGGGCACCACCACGGCCACGGCGTTCGACGAAGTGTTCCGTGTCCTGGCGGGATGGCGCAATCAGCCCGAAATCCGGCTTGTGAAGCACTTTCACGATCATCCAGCCTATATTCGCGCGCTCAACGAGCAGGTGCGGGCCTACTGGCGCCAGCACGGCGTGCCCGATTTCGCGCAGGGTGACCGCCTGATCCTGTCCTTCCACGGCCTGCCCCGGCGACTGCTGGACCTCGGGGACCCCTATCACTGCGAATGCCTGAAGACCGGCCGCCTGCTGGGCGAGGCGCTGGGCTTGCAGCCGGGACAGTATCAGGTGACGTTCCAGTCGCGTTTCGGCAAGGCGGAGTGGCTGCAACCCTATACCGCGCCGACGCTGGCCGAACTAGGCAAAGTGGGTACGCAGCGGGTGGATGTGTTCTGCCCTGGGTTTCCGGCAGACTGCATCGAGACGCTGGAGGAGATCGCCATGGAGGGGCAGACCGAGTTCCGGGTGGCGGGCGGCAACGACTTCCATTTCATTCCATGCATGAATGATTCGGAGGTGTGGATTGCCGGTCTGGCGGATATTGCCCTGCAACATCTTCAGGGTTGGCCTCTGACGGCGTTGCATGCGCATGAACTCGATGCGCGCCGTAGCCGGGCCCATGCGCGCGGCGCGGCGGGCTGAGCAGGAGGGAAGTCATGCAAGTGGATTTCGAAAGCAGTGCGCGGATGCGCATCGACAAATGGCTCTGGTGTGCGCGATTCTTCAAGACGCGCTCGCTGGCAGCCGAGGCGGTGGAGCGCGGCAAGGTCACGGTGAACGGCCAGCCCGTCAAGAATTCGCGCGAAATCAAGCCCGGCGATGCGGTCGTGCTGGAGGCGCACCAGCAGCGCTGGGAAGTGATGGTGAAGGGGATTCCGGCTTCGCGGGGCGCGGCGCCGATTGCTCAGACCACCTACGAGGAAACGCCGGAAAGCCAGACCCGGCGCCAGAAAGAGGCCGAAACACGCCGGCTGCAGCCTGAGCCGGCCGCCCAGCTACAGGGCCGCCCAACCAAGCGCGACCGCCGTCGGATTGACGATTTTCGTCATTGAGCCAGCCCAGGTCGCCACGGTAATCCGGGAAAAATCAGCGTACGTAGTGGACGAGGTAGTGTTTGAACACGGCCTTGCCGCTGCCATACTCGGTGTCGCGAGGACCCACCGCTTCCGACAGGCAGATGAAGACCGTCATCGCCGATAGCGCGGCGATCAGGCATACGGTCACGACTGGCAGCTTGTGCATGGTGAAGCGTCCCAAGGATGCATCGAATGGATCCACCTCCGGCTCCCGTTATTTTTGTCATTTTTACTGCATGAATCTTAGTCATTGCGATGCAGCAAGGCAATGAACACTCGATCTCATGAAACCGCTCTTTGTAACGGCGTATTTCGGCGTCTCTGAATGTCCACTCTTGAAAAACTGGAGTGGTGCCGCCAAGTGCGGCTAGACTTGCCTGTTGATCCCGAACCGGGCATCCGAACCCCCTCGGCCTGTCGTTACCGCAGATGGGCCGCGTTTTTAGCTTTGATACGAATCGACATGGAAGAACAGAATCTGACGCCGAATCCGAACATGCAGCCGCCGGCCGACGAGGCCGCCCGCACGCAGGCGCCCGAAGCTGCCGCAGCCGGTGCCGATGATGTGGCACGCCTGGCCCAGCAGGTGGCCGACCTGGAGGCCAAGGCCAAGGAACACTACGACATGTTCCTGCGCGCCACGGCGGAAGGCGAGAACATCCGCCGCCGCTCCCAGGACGAAGTCTCGAAGGCACACAAGTACGCCATCGAGAGCTTTGCCGACAACCTCGTGCCCGTGATGGACAGCCTGCAGGCCGCGCTGGCCGACAACAGCGGCGATGTGGCCAAGCTGCGCGAAGGCGTGGAACTGACCGCCCGCCAACTGGCAGCGGCCTTCGAGCGCGGCAAGATCGTCGAGTTGAACCCGGTCGGTGAGCGCTTTGATCCGCATCGCCACCAGGCCATTTCGATGGTCCCGTCCGAGCAGGAACCGAACACCGTGGTCAGCGTGCTGCAACGTGGCTATACGATCTCGGATCGCGTGCTGCGCCCGGCGCTGGTGACCGTTTCGGCTCCGCGCTGAGTCCGAGTTTCCGCAGGATCATGTAGCAAACACACGCCCGGTGGCCGCAAGGTTGCCGGGCGTTGTCGTGTCTGGAGAATGTAGATGTCTGACGCACCGGCCCCCCATCTGGATCACCGCGCCTTCGAGGCGCTGGCCATGCAGGAAGTGGACCCGTCCACCATCGATGCGGAAATCGCCGCCAGCGGAGACGATCTCGTCTGCGTGTTCTTCTGGGGTGTGGATTGCTTTAACTGCGAAATGGCAAAGAAGGCGATCCTCGCCAATCCCGAGCCGATCCGCGCGCTGAACCTGCGCTGGCTGCACACCAACGTCTACGCGCACCCCGAACTGGGCCGCCGCTTCGGCCTGCACGGCATTCCAGTGTTCATGTTCTTCCACAAGGGCAAGAAACTGGGCCGCGCCACGGGCTGGCACGGTCATGGCCAGTTCGCGGCGGCGGTGGGCAATGCGCGGCTGAAGGCAGAAGGGAAACCGCTCGCCGGATAAACTCAGCGGGACAGTGCGTAGCCCAGGCGGAATTGCCAAGGGGTTTTCTGGTTGTAGTACAGCAGGCTCTCGCCATATCCATAGAAATAGCCTGCCATCAGGTAGCCGGCTGTACCCGGCAGCAGCCGCGACAGCGGATAGGTGAGCTGGGCGTCGACACTGCCGTAGCCCTTGCGCGTGCCCTTGCGCAGCGTGGTGGAGAGTTCCCACGAGTCTGGGCGGCCATAGGCGATGTTCAGGTCCATGTAGCCACGATAGTGGGCGATGTCCTCGTTGTCGCTCTTGCCCACATACCCGTACACCTTGGGCGTCACGCGCCAGTGCCAGTCGGTCTGGTCGCCGAAGTACATCGTCGGTTTGATGAACAGGGTGTTGACCGCGCGCGAGTCGTCGCCGTCGCGGCCATTGGATTCGTGCTCGAAGCCGGTGGCGATCGACAGGCGGCTGATCACGCTGTTCTTCACGCCGGTATCGGACAGGTAGTAATACAGGCTGGGCCGGTAGTTGGTGTCCTTGAACGGCTTGGATGCGGCGGCCAGGTCCCAAAGCGAGAACTGCGTGTATGCGAAGTACAGGTTGTCTAGTACCGACTTCGAATTCGGGTTCTCGCCTTCGAAAATCCGGTAGCGGAAGCTGATCTGGAACTTGGCGTTGGCACCGTCGTGCGCGCCGATCATCAGGTACATCGGCTCGTTGAACGCCAGACGCTGGGAGTCGCGAAGATCGGCCGGTACCGGACCGGTGGTAGCACCGTCGGCGGTGGATACCACAGGCGTGACGGGCGCTGTCGTTGGCGTGCCCTGGGCATTGGCCAGGTCCCGTTCCGCAGTGGTCGGCTCGGTATCGGGCGTGGCGGCCGGCTTGGCGACGACCAGAGGCGCGGTGGGAGTGGCCTCGCCCGGCAACGGCGCGCGGTTCAGCGTGATGGTGACGGGCGCGGCGTCGATGCCCGCCACGTCCAGCCTCACCATGCCGCGCATGCCTGCGGGCCAGTCGGCCGCGTAGCTGACTGTGCGGTTTTCACCGCGCCGCAGGTTCAGAATCTCCGGCCCCTTGCCCACACGCTTCAACTCCATCCGCACCGGGGCGGCCAGGTCGCCCACGGCAGTCACCTGTAGCGTATCGGGCACGGCATAGCGGCGCGTGTCGTCGTCGGCAGTGATGAGCAGCGTCAGTGTCAGGGGCTTCGTGCCATCGATGGCACGCGGCGGCTGCAGCAGTGCCACGGCGCTGTGGGCCGCCAGCGGCGAACAGAGCAGCAGGGCGCCGGCAATGGCCGATGCATAGCGCAGGGAGGGGAAAGCCGCGCGGCGCGAGCCGGCGCGGACAGCAGCGGAGCAGAGCATGGGCAGGGAGCGCCGCGCCGGCCACGCAAGGAATGCGCGCTTGCCGGTGATGCGGCGCAACAGGAACAAGATGCCGGCAAGCCTAGCACGTGCTGCCGAGCGCTCTTGTCAGGCGTTGTCTGGTATTGATGCCGCGCAGTGTCGATTACTGCACGGCGCCGTGTGTCAGACGCAGAATCAGCCCCGGGCGCGTCGCAGGATGTCGTCGACGTATGCCTGGCCGTCCGGAGGCATCCCATTGCGCTGGGCATTCCAGAGCATCTGGCCGAGGGCTTCCATGATCTGGTGCTGCGCCTCGTGCGGCGAGTCGAGCCTACGGCTCAACGCCTCGTAGGCGCCACGGATGCCCGGCGGCTGGTCGATCGACACCTGTTCGGAGATCGACAGGTGCATCGCCAGGTGCAGGAACGGATTGGTTTGGCCGCCTTCGGGCGCGTAATCGCGCGTCAGCGCGCCTTCGGTATCGGTCAGCAGCGCGTGGTAGTCGGGGTGCTGGTCGATCCAGTCGACGGCGATGGCCTCCAGGGGGGTGAGGACACTGCCCGCTACGCGCTTCTGCCAGGCATCGCAGAAGAAACGGCGGACTTCTTCTCTTGAGGGATTGAACATGATGGCCGCTATTGTAAGTCAGCGCCGGAATGTGCGTAGGGCATGCGCCGCGCGCCCCGCAGGGTCAGTAGAATGCAGCGTTCCGCGCTCTTTTTCCTCCACGATGACCGTTTCCGCCACCGGCCCTCTGGGCCAGGCCCGCGACAAGTTCGCCGGCGTGCTGCTGATTGCCCTGTCCGCCACCGCATTCGGTGCGATGGCGATCTTCGCGCGCTTTGCCTATGCAGCCGGTGCCGATGTCTATGGCCTGCTGGCGGTGCGATTCGTGGTGGCGGCGCTGGCGATGGCCGTGGTGATGCGCACGCGCGGCATTGCGCTGCCGCCGTGGCGCCGCGTGCTGGCGCTGGCGGCGATGGGCGGCATAGGCTATGTCGGCCAGTCCTATTGCTTCTTCACCGCGCTCAATCACGCGCAGGCCAGTCTCGTGGCGCTGCTGCTCTATCTCTATCCGCTGTTCGTCACGTTGCTGGCGGCGGTCTTCCTGAAAGAAAAGCTGACCACCACCTCGGTGATCGCGCTAGTGCTGTGCTCGGTGGGTGCCGGGCTGACGGTGGGCGGCGGGGAGGGCGCGCCATTGGGTATCGCACTGGGCGTGGCGGCGGCGGTAATTTACTCGATCTACATCGTGGTGGGCGCTCGCGTGACGGCCGGCGTCAATGCCATCGCCACGACCACGGTGATCTGTTCGGCGGCAGCGCTGGTCTATGTGACGATCGGCGTGATCCGCACGAGTGTAGGCGTGCCGCCGCAGTTTCCGTCCAGCGCAGGTGGATGGCTCGCCCTGCTGGCCATTGCGTTAGTTTCCACTGTGCTGGCCATCATGACGTTCTTCGCTGGACTGCAGAAACTGGGCGCGGCCAAGGCGTCGATGCTCTCCACGCTGGAGCCGGTAGTCACCGTGGTGCTTGCCGCAGCGCTGCTAGGCGAGCATATCGGCGTGACCCAGGCCGTGGGTGGGGCGCTGATCCTGCTGGGCGTGCTGTGGCTGACGCGTCGCGCCAGCGGCACGCCACAGGTGGACAGCGACGAGGGTTGAATGGAATTGAACGACTTCGACGAAGGCCTGCACGCACACCTGTAACGCCTTGGGTACAATCGCGCTTTCTTTCATCATAAAAACCGGAAAGCGCGCAATGAAACCCGTCGATCAGGCTGTGATTGCACAATTGTTCACTGAAGCACGCACCCACAACGTGTGGCAGGACAAGCACGTCGACGACGCCGTGCTCAAGCAGATCTACGAAGCCATGAAGTTCGGCCCCACCGCCGCCAATGGTTCGCCGGCCCGTATCGTGTTCGTGAAGTCGGCCGAGCAGAAGGCTCGCCTGGTGGAGTGCGTCTCGGCTGGCAACGTCGACAAGACGCGCTCGGCGCCCGTGACCGCGATCATCGCCTTCGACAACGCTTTCCACGACCAACTGCCGAAGCTGTTCCCGCATGCCGATGCCCGTGCCTGGTACGCCGGCAACGACGCCAAGATTGCGCGCGACGCGCTGATGAACAGCTCGCTGCAAGGCGGCTACTTCATCCTGGCCGCGCGTGCGCTGGGCCTGGATTGCGGCCCGATGGCCGGTTTCGATGCCGACAAGCTCAACGCGGCATTCTTCCCGGACGGCAAATGGTCGGTCAACTTCCTGATCAACCTGGGCTATGGCGAAGCCGACAAGCTGCATCCGCGCCTGCCGCGCCTGTCGTTCGACGAAGCCTGCACGATCGTCTGAGCATTCGGCACCTGCCAGAAAGACAAAAACGGCCCTCGGGCCGTTTTTTCGTTGGTGACAGGCAACATGGCGATCAGGCTGACCATTCCTCCACGGGATGACAGGCCAGGTACTTCACCGGCTGGGCGATCCCCAGCCGTGCCCGGGCTGCGTCGATCGGCTCGTTCAGCAGCTTCTCGTAGTCCTCCCCCAGCAGCCAGCCTGCATTCCGGCCCAGCCGGTAGCCTTCCAGCACTGCGCGCGCAAACGCCAGGCTGCGCGTCAGGCGCCAGCTTTTCAGCGAGGCGGCCAGCGCGATAAAGGCCCAGCCCTGTCCGCCCGTCTGCGCGTAGCTGAACGCGACCAGCGCCGCTTCGCCCAGGCTTTCATCGGCGCGGTAACCCGTCAGCACATGCCAGATATCGTGGATGTCGCGGGTGCGGCGCCCGAACCACATATAGGCATCCTCGACGATCGGTTCCTGATTCAGGTTCGAGACCTTCGCCAGTCCATCGGCGCTATAGCCAGTCTTCTCCAGAAAGGCGCGATACGCGGCGCCGACGGTGCCCGGTGCAAAGGCGGCGATATAGGCTGGGTCCGAGAGCTTCTCCGCCAGTTCGATCCGCTGGTACGCCATGCGGCGGCCGTCGGGCGTGCTCAGCAGGCGGCCATAGTTGCGCGGCATCGAGGGCCCGTTCAGCGCGCGCATGATGCGGAATACCTGCTCGGTGTCGTTGCCGTCGGCCATCAGCTTGCGGATGGCCTGGAACGCGGTAGGCAGGTCGCGCCTGTAGGGATTGAAACCGGTGGAGGCAGCCATGGGCAGGTCCTTTCGGTGGATGTTCAATGCGAATCAGACAGTGGCCGGTTCACGCAGGCTGGCCGCTGCGGTGCGCACGAAATCGACGCTGGTATCGACAGCGGTCACCGGCAGCATATGCCCACCCGAGACCAATGTCAGCCGGGTTGCCGGGTGTTTGGCAACGAAGGCTTCGCCGTTCTCGCGGTAATCGAGGATGCGGTCCTCGCGGCCAAACAGGATGCTCACCGGTACGCGCAGGTCGCCATAGCGCGCCAGTAGCGGGGGCAGGCTGGGTGCCACGCCGAGCAGATCTTCCGACGCGCCCAGGAAATGGCCGGGCCGCAGCGCCAGCAAACCGCCGCCACGCGTTGGAAAATCCTCGGGCACGGCGTCCGGGCCGAAGACGATATCCATGACCTGTTCGCGATTGCGGATCGACATTGGAATCAACAGCGTCCAGGCGATCAGCTTGCGCGCGAAGGCGCTTTCCATCGCCATGGCCTTGAACACCGGCGAGATCGTCTGCGGCGGATGGGTCAGCGGCGCGATCAACGCCAGTCCGCCCACGCGCTCGGGGTGATAGGTGGCAAGTGCCAGTGAGATCGCACCGCCGAGCGAGTGACCGACGACCAGCGGACGCTCCAGCCCCAGCTTGTCGATCAGCGCGGCCAACGTATCGGCCTGCGCCTTGAGGTCGGCGGGCGCGCCGGCCGGGCGCGTGGACCAGCCCGCGCCCGGACGATCCACCGCAATCACGCGATGGTCCCGCGACAGCGGGGCGATCATGCCGTAGCCGAAATTCTCCAGTTGGCCCGACAACCCGTGTACCAGCAGGATCGGCGGGCCCTCGCCGCGCTCGACCACATGCAGCCGCGCGCCGGGCACATCGATAAAGCGGCCCGTGGGCGGGAACGCCGCCTCGATCTTGCGCGCGGTGCGCCAAGTGAACAGGAACAGCAGCGCTAGCAGGGCGGCGAGCAACACCGCCCCCACAATCACGATGACAAGCAGGATCTTCAAGATTGCGCCTCTGGGAGTGGATCGTGGTGAGGTAGCGGGGCGGCCTGCGCGGTATCGAAGCGCAGCACGCCATCGTCGATGCGGCCATGCCTGATGGTCAGCATATCCATCAGGTAGTTCTGATACACGCGCCACGGCTTGCGGTCGCCCTGCCGGGGCAGCACGGCGGCGGCACGCTGCACGTAGCCCGATGTGAAATCGAGGAACGGCGTCCGTTGCACATCGGGATCGACCTGCGGCATGGCGATGCGATGGCCGCGCCGGTCCATGAATTTCAGCAGCCGGCAGACGTACTCGGCAGTGAGGTCGGCCTTGAGCGTCCACGAAGCGTTGGTGTAGCCAAACGCCAGCACCATATTGGGCACGTTGCCGAGCATCATGCCCTTGTACGCCAGGCACTCCGATGGGCGGCGCGGCTGGCCGTCCACGGTCAGCGCAATGTCGCCGAGCATATTCAGCTTCAGGCCGGTGGCTACCACGACCACATCGGCCGGCAGTGTCTGGCCCGATTTCAGCACGATGCCGTCCGCATCGAATCGCTCGATATGGTCCGTGACGATCGACGCCCGCCCGTTGCGGATGGCCCGGAACAGGTCACCGTCGGGCACCAGACACACGCGCTGGTCCCAAGGGTTGTAGCGCGGCGTCAGGTGCGTATCGACATCGAAGCCGGGTGCGAGCTGGGCGGCGGCCATGCCGACCAGCCGCTCCTTGACCTTCGCAGGCCGCCTGCGAGCAAGCTGGAAGAAGAACATGCCGAGCAGCACGTTTTTCCAGCGCGTCAGCCCGTAAGCCACGCGCGCCGGCAGCAGCTTGCGCAGCCGGTTGGCGATGGCATCTTCGCCAGGGCGCGTCACGATGTAGGTGGGCGAGCGCTGCAGCATTGTTACCTGTGCCGCCGTCTCGGCCATGGCCGGCACCAGCGTGACCGCCGTGGCGCCACTGCCGATCACCACCACGCGCTTGCCGGCGTAATCGATCGACGGGTCCCAGAACTGCGGATGGACCAGATTGCCACGGAAGTTTTCTTCGCCGGGGAAGTCGGGCCGGTGGCCTTCGGCGTAGCTGTAGTAGCCGGCGCAGACGTAGAGCAGCCGTGCCTTGAGCCGCTGGCGCGAACCGTCGGCGGTACGTTCGGCCTCCACGGTCCAGCATGCCTCGGCACTGTGCCAGGCGGCGCTCACGACCTTGTGGCCGAAACGGATCTTTCCGGTGATGTCGGCTTCGTCGGCGGTTTCGCGGATATAGGAGAGGATTGACGGGCCATCGGCAATCGCCTTGGCGCCACGCCACGGCTTGAAGCGGTAGCCGAGCGTGTACATGTCGGAATCGGAACGGATGCCCGGATAGCGGAACAGGTCCCATGTGCCGCCGATGGCGTCGCGGGCTTCGAGGATGGCGTAGCGTTTGCCGGGGCAGCGCTGCTGGAGCTGCCGCGCGGCGCCGATGCCGGACAGCCCGGCGCCGACAATCAGAACGTCGAGGATCTCGGCAATGTCGCCGGAAGTGTCAGAAGCGTCAGGAACTGCATCGTCTGCTGCATGGGCGGAGGGGGCGGTCATGACAGGTCCCGGACGGGTGCGATGACCGCATAGCGTAGCAGTGTTGCCAGATTCGGTGGGGCTGGCGGGCGGCGTTTGGAAGGTTCCGCCCAACCTCGCGCTTTCCCGGATTGCGGCCCATTCCGAATGTCTAGACGTTTGGGGCTGGCGTTTTTGGCTTGAACTCGCAGAGCGGCTCGATCGCGCAGTGCCAGCATTCTGGCTTGCGCGCCTTGCAGACATAGCGGCCGTGCAGGATCAACCAGTGGTGGGCATCGTGCATGAACTCGGTCGGCGTGACCTTGAGCAGCTTCTGCTCCACGGCGTCGGGGTTCTTGCCCGGCGCCAGCCCGGTACGGTTGGCCACACGGAAAATGTGCGTGTCCACGGCGATGGTGGGATGGCCGAACGCCACGTTCAGCACCACATTGGCGGTCTTGCGCCCCACGCCCGGCAGCGCTTCCAGCGCCTCGCGCACCGGTGGCACCTTGCCGCCGTGCTGTTCCACCAGGATGCGGCACGTTTCCATCACGTGCTTTGCCTTGGTCTTGTATAGCCCGATCGTCTTGATGTATTCGATCAGCCCGGCCTCGCCGAGATCCAGAATCTGCTGCGGAGTATGGGCCACTGGATAAAGCTTGCGCGTGGCCTTGTTCACGCCCACGTCCGTGGCTTGCGCGGACAGCAGCACGGCGATCAGCAACTCGAATGGCGAGCTGTATTCGAGTTCCGTCTCGGGTGTGGGATTGACTTCGCGCAGGGTTTCGAAGATGGCAAGGCGCTTGGCTGGGTTCATGCGCGGGACGGGTCGTTGTCGTTGTCGTGTGGGCCGGGCAAGGTATCCGATGCAGATGTCCCCAATCCAAGCCGCGCGCGGCGGGCCTCGGCGGCATCGATCTGGGCCTGCACGGCGGGCGATACGTTTTCGGTATCGCGCGGCTTCGCCGCAGCCGCGGCCGCAGCCTTCTCGCGCGCCCGGGCCATGGCGGCCTCGATGATGGCTTTCTTGCGTGCCTGCGCAGCCCGTTCGGCATCGGATTCTACCGGTTCGGCTTGCAAGGCTTCGAGCTTGGCCGCAGCCTTCGCGGCCAGGCGCGCATCGTTCTCCTCGCGCTCACGGACCAGCCGCACTCGCCGCGACTGATAGCGAGCCTGCGCGGCATCGGCCTGTTCCTGCGACCACGCATCCCATCCGGTATTCGCACCGGTCACGGGGATCATCGCGATGCAGTCCACGGGGCAGGGCGCCACGCAGAGATCGCAGCCGGTGCACCAGTCGGGCAGCACGGTATGCATCTGCTTGGCCGCGCCGACGATGGCGTCGACCGGGCATGCCTGGATGCAGAGCGTGCAGCCGATGCAGAGCGATTCATCGATTCGGGCCACAGCACGGGGCTGTTCGATGCCGCGTTCGGGGTCGAGCGGCTGCGGCGCCGTGCCCAGCAGCGCGGACAATCGTACGATGCCCGTGGCACCCCCGGGCGGGCAGCGGTTGCTGTCGGCCTGACCCGTGGCCATGGCCTCGGCATAGGGGCGACAGCCATCGAACCCGCACTTGGTGCATTGGGTTTGCGGCAGCAGGGCTTCAAGACGGTCCGCCAGGCTGGCGGTGTCGGCTGCGGTGGGTTGGGAGTGGGTCACGACTGCGAGACTGCAAAAACGGATTCTGGGGGAGCGACTGGCACATCGGCACGCAAGCGCATCGGCGCGTCTCTGCCGGACGCGTTGCGGCAAGGATTATCCCCGATTTCGCCGCCATGCAGAAAAGGGGATCATGCGGCGTCACCCGTATGTGGGACAAGGGGAGGGGGTGACGGCTGTGCCATAATCCGCGCAATCGACAGACCGGAAATTCATGTCAAACGAGCCAAGAACCAAGCGGGATCCCGAGGGCACGCGTCGGCGTATCCTGGCGGCCGCCACCGAAGAGTTTGCCAAAGGCGGGCTGGCCGGTGCCCGCGTCGACCAGATCGCACGTCGGGCGGAAACCAACGAGCGGATGCTGTACTACTACTACGGCAGCAAGGAAGGTCTCTTCCTTACCGTGCTCGAAAAGCAGTACGCCGAATTCCGTGCGGCCGAGGAGCAGCTTCACATCACGGACGAAGACCCGGTGGCGGCGGTCCGCACGCTCGCCCGATTCGTCTGGGACTGGTACTACGCGCATCCCGAATTCATTCGGCTGGTCAACAGCGAGAACCTGCACGAGGCGCGGCACCTGAAGAAATCTTCGCAACTTCACCAGTTGATCAACCCCGTGGTGGATGTGCTGGCCGACATCATCCGGCGCGGCCAGCAACAGGGCGTGTTCCGTGATGGCATCGACGTGCCGCAGTTCTACCTGACCATTTCGGCGCTCGGCTACTATGTGCTGTCGAACCGGTACACGATCAGCGCCGTGATTGGCCGCGACGTGGCCTCCGAAGAGGAACACGCCCGCTTTGCCGAGCTGCATACGGACATGCTGCTGTCCTACCTGACCAATCGCTGAAGGTTGCTGACATCCGCCGAAAGCAAAACGCCCGCAAGAAATTTGCGGGCGTTTTGCTTTGGCAGAAGACCTTCAGTGCTTCCGGATGAAGTCGCGCAGTTCCGGATAGATGTTCTCGCGCCAGCGGCGGCCCGAGAAAATCCCGTAGTGGCCGCACTTCGGCGCGGTGATATGTTGCTTGCGCGCTTTCGGGATACCTTCGCACAGGTCGTGTGCGGCAGCCGTCTGGCCAGCACCTGAAATATCGTCCAGCTCGCCCTCGATAGTCAGCAGGGCGGTGCGCTTGATGTCTTGCGGACGCACCGGCGCACCATCGATTTCCCACGTGCCGTTAGCCAGCCGGAATTCCTGGAACACCTCGCGGATCGTGTCGAGGTAGTAGTCGGCGGCCATGTCGAGCACGGCGTTGTACTCGTCGTAGAACTTCACGTGCGCGTCGGCGTCGTCGGAATCGCCCTCGACCAGACTCAGGTAATAGTCATAGTGCGAGGAGAGATGGCGGTCCGGGTTCATCGCCACGAAGCCGGCATGCTGCAGGAAGCCGGGATAGACCTTGCGGCCATGACCCGGATAGTTGGCAGGCACCGTGTAGATGACGTTGTTCTCGAACCACTCGAACGATTTGTTCGTCGCCAGCGAGTTGACCGACGTCGGGCTCTTGCGGGCATCGATCGGGCCGCCCATCATCGTCATCGTGCGCGGCGTCTTCTCGCCGGCCGAAGCCATCAGCGAAATCGCCGCCAGCACCGGCACCGTCGGCTGGCACACCGAGACCACATGCAGGTTTTCCGCGCCGATATGGCGAATGAATTCCTGAATGTAGTAGATATAGTCCGAAAGGTGGAAGGCACCGTCTTCGGCCGGGACCATCCGGGCATCCACCCAGTCGGTCACATAGACCTTATGATCCTGCAGCAACGTGCGCACCGTGTCGCGCAGCAGCGTGGCGTGGTGGCCGGACAGCGGCGCGGCCACCAGGACCACCGGCTCGTCCTTGAGCAGCTTGATGGTCTCGGGATCGTCGGCGTACCGCTTGAAGCGGATCAGCTTGCAAAACGGCTTTTCCAGCACCGTCTGTTCGACGATGGGAATGTCGCGCCCGTTGGAACGCACGGCCTTGATATCGAACGCCGGCTTCTCGTATTCCTTGCCGAGCCGGTATAGCAGCTCGTAGCCTGCCGCCAGCCGGGGCGCACCCGGCAGCAGCGAGAGGGGGCTGAGGGGATTGATAAACGTCTTGGCGGTCGCCTGCATCCACGCGGTAAGCGGGTTCAGCATCGAGCGCTGGAATTCATGCAATTGATAAAGCATGCCTGTCTAGCCTTTATTGTCGCGAGTGACTCGCACAACGATTATGCCCGCAATCGAACGATCGTGCTCTGCAGCATATCTCTCAAAGGTACGCCGCCAGCCGCGGAAGACAATAGGACATTGGCGCTATATCGGGATGACATCCGCCGACAAAACGGAAAAAGGCGACCGGAGTGGCTTCCAGGTCGCCTTTTTCGACTGGGTGTTGCATTTTGGTGCAACGCCCAGATGCAGCAAATCGCTTAGTAGACGGCGGCGATGGCTTTCACCACGGCGTCGATGTTGCGGCTGTTCAGTGCGGCCACGCAGATGCGGCCCGTGCCCACGGCGTAGATGCCGTGTTCGGTACGCAGGCGGTCCACCTGGGCCGAGGTCAGGCCCGAGTACGAGAACATGCCGCGCTGCGCCTTGACGAACGAGAAGTCGCCCGGCACGCCAGCGGCGGCCAGCTTGTCCACCAGCGCATTGCGCATCAGCTTGATGCGGTCGCGCATCTCGCCCAGTTCCTGCTCCCACATGGCGCGCAGTTCCGGGCTGTTCAGGACGGTGGCGACTACGGTGCCACCGTGGGTCGGCGGGTTCGAGTAGTTCGTGCGAATGACACGCTTGATCTGCGACAGCACGCGCTGCGCTTCGTCCTTGCTGGTCGTCACGATCGAGATCGCGCCCACGCGCTCGCCGTAGAGCGAGAAGCTCTTCGAGAACGAGCTCGACACAAAGAAGGGCAGGCCCGACTCGGCGAACAGGCGCACAGCGGCGCCGTCCGGCTCGATGCCGTCGGCAAAGCCCTGGTAGGCCATGTCGAGGAACGGAATCAGGTTGCGTTCCTTGACCAGTTCCACCACCTGCTTCCACTGGGCTTCATTCAGATCCACGCCGGTGGGGTTGTGGCAGCACGCGTGCAGCACGACGATCGTGTTGGCCGGGTACGACTTCAGCGATTCCACCATGCCGGCGAAGTTCAGGCCGTGGCTCGGGGCATCGTAATAGGCATAGTTCACTACCGGGAAACCGGCGGCTTCGAACAGCGCGCGGTGGTTTTCCCAGCTCGGATCGCTGATGGCGACCGAAGCATCCGGATACAGGCGCTTCAGGAAGTCGGCGCCAATCTTCAGGGCGCCCGTGCCGCCAAGTGCTTGTGCGGTCACAACGCGGCCTTCCGTGATCAGGGCCGATTCCTTGCCGAACAGCAGGGTCTGGACAGCCTGGTCATACGCGGCAATGCCTTCGATCGGCAGGTAGCCACGGGGCGTGGCGGTCGTCAGGCGTGCCTTTTCGGCCTCCTGCACAGCGCGCAGCAGCGGAATTTTCCCTTCGTCTGTGAAGTACACGCCAACGCCCAGATTCACCTTGGTGGGACGCGTATCGGCATTGAATGCTTCATTCAGGCCCAGGATCGGGTCGCGCGGGGCCATCTCGACGGCAGAAAACAAACTCATTTGGAATCTCGTGGTCAGCTGTGTAACAAAACGGAGGGCGTAGAATGCTTCGGACTGCGCTGGGCTGCGGCAGATCGGCAATGGGGTTGAACCGTTCCGCGCAACCCCAAGATTCTAGCGTATCCGCCCGTTTTCCTGAGGTATTTCCCTAATTTCATGACGAATCTCGCTGAAGCCGCCCCCGTTCTCGACGAAGACAAGTTCGTTACTTTTCCGGGGTCCCCGTTCCAGCTCTATCAGCCCTATCTACCGGCCGGCGACCAGCCCGAGGCGATCCGCCAACTGGTGGAAGGGGTAGAGGATGGGCTGTCGTTCCAGACACTGCTGGGGGTAACCGGCTCCGGCAAGACGTTCACGATGGCCAACGTTATCGCGCGGATGGGGCGGCCAGCCATCGTATTTGCGCCAAACAAGACGTTGGCAGCGCAACTGTATTCGGAATTCCGGGAGTTCTTTCCGCGCAACGCCGTCGAGTATTTCGTCAGCTACTACGACTACTACCAGCCTGAAGCCTACGTGCCGCAGCGCGACCTGTTCATCGAGAAGGACTCGTCCATCAACGAGCACATCGAGCAGATGCGGCTGTCGGCCACCAAGAGCCTGCTGGAACGGCGCGATACGATCATCGTGGCGACGGTGTCGGCCATCTACGGTATCGGCAATCCGAGCGAATACCATCAGATGATTCTGACGCTGCGCAACGGCGACAAGCTGAGCCAGCGCGACATCATTGCGCGGCTGATTGCGATGCAGTACACGCGGAATGACGCGGACTTCCAGCGTGGCACGTTCCGCGTGCGCGGCGACACGCTCGACATCTTCCCCGCCGAGCATGCCGAAATGGCCGTTCGCGTGGAACTGTTCGATGACGAAGTGGATTCGCTGCAGTTCTTCGATCCGCTGACAGGGCGCGTGCGTCAGAAGATTCCGCGCTTCACGGTCTATCCGTCGAGCCACTACGTCACGCCACGCGAGACCGTGCTGCGCGCGATCGAAAACATCAAGGTGGAGTTGCGCGAGCGACTGGATTTCTACTACAAGGAAAACCGCCTCGTCGAGGCCCAGCGGCTGGAACAGCGCACGCGCTTCGATCTGGAAATGCTGACCGAACTCGGCTTCTGCAAGGGCATCGAGAACTATTCGCGGCACCTGTCCGGCGCCCAGCCGGGCGAACCGCCGCCGACGCTGGTGGACTACCTGCCGCCGGACGCGCTGATGTTCCTCGACGAGTCGCACGTGCTGATCGGCCAGCTCAACGGCATGTACAACGGCGACCGCGCCCGCAAGACCACGCTGGTCGAATATGGCTTCCGGCTGCCGTCCGCCATGGACAACCGGCCGCTCAAGTTCGACGAGTACGAGCGCAAGATGCGTCAGGCCGTCTTCGTGACCGCCACGCCCGCGAACTACGAGAAGGAACATGCCGGCCAGGTCGTGGAGCAGGTGGTGCGGCCCACGGGGCTGGTGGACCCGACGATCGAGGTCCGTCCGGCCACCACGCAGGTGGATGACCTGCTGGGCGAGATCCATGCGCGGGTCAAGGTCAACGAGCGCGTGCTGGTGACCACGCTGACCAAGCGCATGGCGGAGCAACTGACCGAGTTCTTGTCCGAGAACGGCGTCAAGGTCCGCTATCTCCATTCGGACATCGACACGGTCGAGCGCGTGGAGATCATCCGCGATCTGCGCCTGGGCACGTTCGATGTGCTGGTGGGGATCAACCTGCTGCGCGAAGGCCTGGACATTCCGGAGGTATCGCTCGTGGCGATCCTCGATGCTGACAAGGAAGGCTTCCTGCGTGCCGAGCGATCGCTGATCCAGACCATCGGCCGGGCAGCACGGAACGTCAACGGTACCGCCATCCTCTACGGCGACCGGATGACGGACTCGATGAAGGTGGCGATCAGCGAGACCGAGCGCCGCCGCGCCAAGCAGATGGCGCACAACGAGGCCC
Organism: Cupriavidus sp. 2SB; assembly: GCF_005503625.1. Taxonomy (GTDB): domain Bacteria; phylum Pseudomonadota; class Gammaproteobacteria; order Burkholderiales; family Burkholderiaceae; genus Cupriavidus. The sequence goes on from NZ_SCMX01000052.1 coordinate 23,719, forward strand.
ACGGCATCACGCCGCGCGGTGTGGTCAAGCGGATCAAGGACATTATCGACGGCGTGTATGACCCGGACGACGTCAAGGCCGAATTGTCCGCTGCCGCGGAGCGCGCGAAGTACGAGGACATGAGCGAGAAGCAGGTGGCCAAGGAAATCAAGCGCCTGGAGAAGCAGATGCTCGAACACGCCAGGAATCTTGAATTCGAGAAGGCTGCCCAGGTACGCGACAGCCTGGCCAAGCTGCGTGCGCAGGTGTTTGGTGGCGCCGCCGATGGCGACCATCTGTTGCCGCCGTCAAGCTGAGGCAATCCCCGATCCAGCAAGAGGCGCTCCCGGTGCCCATGTTGCGGCACGGCATCCTATAGTGATGAAGGACATCCGCGTCCGGAGCCCCGCAGTCGTCGTGCCGCATCACGAACCAGGAGCGCGCCATGGTCACGCAGTTCGAATACGGTGGATATGCTGTCGTGGCCCGCGCCATCCGACATGCGGCCGGCGGCTTTGCCGGTGTGGTGACGATTGCCGACGCATTTGGGGAGCCGGGCGGCCCCACGTTTGAAACCGAGACAGGCACGGCCGAAACGCCAGAGGCGGCACTCGCCCTGGCCGAGGCCGAAGCCATGCGCACCATCGACGCCGGTGAAGTGAACTGACCACGGGCGCAGGTTGGGCCAAGACACAGCTGGCCGGGAGACAGGAATGGCGTATAGCAGTGAATGGAAGAAGAAGGTGTTCGAGACGCACGAGATCCAGGTGCTCGTGAAACCTCGCAATCCGGTGGACTGGGACTTCACGGTACGGGTCTGCCGCAAGGGGACCAACATCCGCGCTGCCAGCACGCTTGTGGAGAATGCGCCGGCCTCGGCGCACTACAAGTCGCCGGAGGAAGCGGAAGCCGCGGGCTTCGCGCGTGGCAAGGTTCTAGCCGAACAGCTATAGATTCCCAGACTGTGATAGCAGCAAGTCGGGCTGTGCCGAAATTTGCCGCAGCCGGTAAAATCGCGCCCTGATTCGGCCATCACGGCCAAAGGCGCGCTGCCAGGCGGTTTTCAGGGTCATCGTTATGGCTTTCGGAACAGTGCATTGCAGCACGGGGAACTTGACTGATTTAGTCGGGATATCGTAAACTCGACCGAAATCCTCAAGTATTCCCTCTCCCCGAGCATCATGAGACTGACCACCAAAGGCCGTTTCGCGGTAACCGCCATGATCGACCTGGCTATGCGCCAGGATCAGGGACCCGTCACATTGGCGGGTATCAGCCAACGCCAGAAGATCTCGCTGTCGTATCTCGAACAGCTCTTCGGCAAACTGCGCCGCCATGAGATCGTGGAAAGCGTGCGTGGCCCGGGGGGCGGATACAGTCTTGCCCGCAAGGCCGAAGACGTTACGGTTGCAGACATCATCATCGCCGTGGACGAACCGCTCGATGCCACCCAATGCGGCGGCAAAGGCAATTGCAATGGCGATGAAGGCACAGGCCGCTGCATGACCCATGAACTGTGGGCCACGCTGAACCAGAAGATGGTCGAGTACCTCGATTCCGTCTCCCTGAAGAATCTGGTTGACCAGCAGCGCGCCCGCCAACCGGCCGTGCTGCACGACCGGCGCGAAGACGCCGCGCAACAACCGGTCACCCTATCCCGCAATAAAACCGAAAAACAGGAAAAGCCTGCGCGCGCCCGCGTGGTCAATTCGGTGTTCAGCCTCGCCCAGTCGTAAGCAAGGCTGTAGTATTATACTAAACTATCGGTAGGCAGTACGCGATAAGCGATCCCTATAAGGCAGTCATAAGATGAGCACCACCCCACACTTCCCCATCTACATGGATTATTCGGCCACGACGCCTGTGGACCCGCGCGTCGCCGACAAGATGATTCCGTACTTGCGCGAGCAGTTCGGCAATCCGGCCTCGCGTAGCCACGCCTACGGGTGGGACGCCGAGCGTGCAGTGGAGGAGGCGCGCGAGCAGGTTGCCGCGCTGGTGGGTGCCGATCCGCGCGAGATCGTGTGGACTTCGGGTGCGACCGAATCGGACAACCTCGGTATCAAGGGCGCGGCCAATTTCTATTCGGGCAAGGGCAAGCACATCATCACCGTGAAGACCGAGCACAAGGCCGTGCTTGACACCACGCGTGAACTGGAGCGCCAGGGCTTCGAGGTGACGTACCTCGATGTCAAGGATGACGGTCTGATCGACATGGACGTGTTCAAGCAGGCACTGCGCCCGGACACGATCCTGGTGTCGGTAATGCTTGTGAACAACGAAATCGGTGTGATCCAGGACGTCGAGCAGATCGGCGAGATCTGCCGCGAGAAGGGCATCATTTTCCACTGCGACGCTGCGCAGGCCACGGGCAAGGTCGGTATCGACCTGAGCAAGCTGAAGTGCGACCTGATGTCGTTCTCGGCCCACAAGACCTATGGCCCGAAGGGCATCGGCGCGCTGTACGTTCGCCGCAAGCCACGCATCCGCATCGAAGCGCAGATGCACGGCGGTGGACACGAGCGCGGCATGCGTTCGGGCACGCTGGCTACGCACCAGATCGTCGGCATGGGCGAAGCATTCCGCCTGGCCCGCGAGGAAATGGCCACCGAGAACGAGCGTATCCGCATGCTGCGTGATCGCCTGTGGAACGGCCTGTCGTCGATGGAAGAGGTGTACCTGAACGGCTCGATGGAACACCGCGTGCCGCACAACCTGAACGTCAGCTTCAACTTCGTGGAAGGTGAATCGCTGATCATGGCCATCAAGGATGTGGCCGTGTCGTCGGGTTCGGCTTGCACGTCGGCATCGCTGGAACCGTCGTACGTGCTGCGCGCGCTGGGTCGCAATGACGAACTGGCGCACAGCTCAATCCGCTTCACCGTTGGTCGTTTCACGACGGAAGCGGAAGTGGACTACACCGTCGAACTGCTCAAGAACAAGATCGGCAAGCTGCGCGACCTGTCGCCGCTGTGGGAAATGTTCAAGGACGGCGTCGACCTGAATTCGATCCAGTGGGCTGCGCACTGAGCGTAGCCGGCAGTCATAACAAGAACCCCATAAAGATTCGTCAGAGGTAGCCAAAATGTCTTACAGCAACAAGGTTCTCGACCACTATGAAAATCCGCGTAACGTTGGTTCGTTCGACAAGAACGACGACGCGGTGGGCACCGGCATGGTCGGCGCTCCGGCCTGCGGCGACGTGATGAAGCTGCAGATCAAGGTGAACGAATCGGGCGTGATCGAAGACGCCAAGTTCAAGACCTACGGTTGCGGCTCGGCCATCGCGTCGTCGTCGCTGGTGACCGAATGGGTCAAGGGCAAGACCGTGGATCAGGCGCTGGAAATCAAGAACACGCAGATCGCCGAAGAACTGGCGCTGCCGCCGGTGAAGATCCACTGCTCGATCCTCGCGGAAGACGCCATCAAGGCGGCCGTCGAGGACTACAAGAAGAAGCACGGCGTCGCGCAAGCCGCGTAATTTTTCTGACAGCAAGGCAAAGATGATCACAATGACCGAAAAGGCGGCGAAGCACGTCGCCCGCTACCTCGAACGTCGTGGCAAGGGCGTGGGCCTGCGCGTCGGCGTGAAGACCACTGGCTGCTCGGGCCTGGCGTACAAGCTTGAGTATGTGGACGAGGTGCTGCCCGAGGACCAGGTCTTCGAGACGCGTGGCCTCAAGGTCATCGTGGATCCGAAGAGCCTGCCGTACATCGACGGCACCGAACTCGATTTCGCACGCGAGGGGTTGAACGAGGGTTTCCGATTCAACAATCCGAACGTCAAGGACGAGTGCGGTTGCGGCGAGTCGTTCCGGGTCTGACCCGACGCCGCGTCCGCATCGGCAAGATGCGCGGCGCGGCAATACGACAAGGGGGCGGCATGACCGCTCCTTTTTGTTGGCAGAACTGTTGGCGAAGTTTTTGAAAGACGCGCTTTGAAAGACGATTTCTTCTCGCTGTTCGGGCTGCCCGCCCGGTATGACGTGGATGAGGCGGCGCTGGAGGCTGCCTACCGGACAGTCCAGTCGCAGGCCCACCCGGACCGTTTCGCCAATGCCGGCGATGCCGAGCGGCGCGTGGCCATGCAGTGGGCTGCGCATGCTAACGAGGGCTACCGGACGCTGCGCCAGCCGCTGAAGCGCGCCATCTACCTGTTGCAATTGCGCGGTGTGGATATCCAGGCCGAAAGCAATACGGCGATGGCGCCTGCCTTCCTGATGCAACAGATGGAATGGCGTGAAGCATTGCAGGACGCGGTGGAAACGCGCGATGTCGGGCAACTGGACAGCCTGCTGCGCGAGCTGCGACAGGAAAAGCGCGATCGTCACGCGGCGCTCGGTGCATTGCTCGATGGCGCGGATAACGACGCCGCAAGCGCGGCTGCGCGCCAGCTGATGTTTATCGAAAAGATCGAGCACGACGCCAGCGAGGCGATCGATCGGCTCGAAGATTAGAAGATTCTCATGGCACTGCTCCAGATTTCCGAACCCGGCATGTCCACGGCGCCTCACCAGCGCCGGCTTGCCGTGGGTATCGACCTCGGCACCACCAATTCGCTGGTGGCTGCCGTACGCAACAGCATTCCCGAAGTCCTGCCTGACGAAAGCGGCCGCGCGCTGCTGCCGTCCGTGGTGCGCTATCTGCCGAACGGCGCGGCGCATATCGGCTACAAGGCCCAGGACGAGGCAGTACGCGATCCCAAGAACACCGTGATTTCGGTCAAGCGCTTCATGGGCCGCGGCCTGCGGGACGTGACCAATATCGAGCACAGCCCGTACGATTTCGTCGATGCGCCGGGCATGGTGCAGATCAAGACCGTGGCGGGTGTAAAGAGCCCGGTGGAAGTCTCGGCAGAGATTCTGGCGACGTTGCGTCAGCGCGCCGAGGATTCACTGGGCGACGATATCGTGGGTGCCGTGATCACGGTGCCGGCGTACTTCGATGACGCGCAGCGCCAGGCAACGAAGGATGCGGCGCAACTGGCTGGTCTCGACGTGCTGCGCCTGCTTAACGAGCCGACGGCTGCGGCCATTGCCTACGGTCTCGACAACGCTGCCGAAGGCATTTACGCCGTGTACGACCTGGGCGGCGGCACTTTCGATATCTCGGTGCTCAAGCTCACTAAGGGTGTGTTCGAGGTGATGTCGACCGGCGGCGATTCCGCACTGGGCGGCGATGACTTCGACCAGCGCCTGATGTGCTGGATCGTCGAGCAGGCCGGCTTGCAGCCGCTGTCCGCCGAGGACATGCGCTTGCTGATGGTGCGAGCCCGTGCGGCCAAGGAAGCGCTGTCGTCGAGCGATACCACCGTGATCGACGCGGTACTGAACAGCGGCGAGATCGTGCATCTGCCGCTGGACGCCGACACCTTTATCGATATCACGAAGCATCTGGTGCAGAAGACGCTGGCGCCCGTGCGCAAGTCGCTGCGCGATGCCGGCGTGGGCCCCGAGGACGTGAAGGGCGTGGTGCTGGTGGGCGGCGCGACGCGCATGCCCGCCATCCGCAAGGCGGTGGGCGAGTATTTCGGCCAGCAGCCGCTGACGAATCTGGACCCGGATCGTGTGGTGGCGCTGGGCGCCGCGATGCAAGCCAACCTGCTTGCTGGCAACCACGCACCGGGCGACGACTGGCTGCTGCTCGACGTGATCCCGCTCTCGCTGGGCGTGGAAACGATGGGTGGCCTGGTCGAAAAGATCATCCCGCGTAACAGCACCATTCCAGTAGCGCGTGCGCAGGAGTTCACGACGTTCAAGGATGGCCAGACGGCCATGGCGATCCACGTGCTGCAGGGCGAGCGTGAACTGGCGAGCGATTGCCGCTCGCTGGCCCGCTTCGAGCTGCGCGGTATTCCGCCGATGGTGGCGGGTGCGGCGCGTATTCGCGTGACTTACCAGGTGGATGCCGACGGCCTGCTGTCGGTGTCGGCGCGCGAGACCAATTCGGGCGTGGAAGCGTCCGTGACCGTGAAGCCTTCGTACGGATTGGCCGATGACGACATCGCCCGGATGCTGCAGGAAAGCTTCCGCGAAGCCGAGCACGACATGAAGAGCCGTGCGCTTGCCGAAGAACGTGTCGAGGCCGATCGTCTGGTGGAAGCCACCGGACGTGCGCTCGAAGTCGATGGCGACCTGCTCTCGGATGCGGAGCGCGCGGACGTGGATGCGCTGATGGCGAGCGTGCGTGACATCGCCCGGGGCGAGGACCACCACGCGATCAAGGCGGCGGTGGAACGGCTGTCGCATGGTACCGATGAATTTGCCGCGCGCCGCATGGATCGTTCGATCAAGAGCGCGCTGGCTGGAAAGAAGGTGGAGGACCTCGGCTAAGCGCCGGGTCCGCACGGAAAGCACAGGAAAGAAATGCCACAGATCATCGTCTTGCCCCACGTGGAATTGTGTCCCGAGGGCGCTGTTTTCGAAGCCAGCACCGGCGTCAGCGTTTGCGATGCGCTGCTGACGAACGGTATCAACATCGAGCACGCGTGCGAGAAGTCATGCGCCTGCACCACGTGCCATGTGGTGGTGCGCGAGGGTTTCAACTCGCTGGAAGATGCCGAGGAAACCGAGGAAGATTTGCTCGACAAGGCGTGGGGGCTGGAGCCCAACTCGCGACTGTCGTGCCAGGCTATCGTCGCCGACGAAGACCTGACCGTCGAAATTCCGAAATACACGATCAACCACGCCAAGGAAGGCCACTAAGGCCCACGCGAGGAGTTTCCCCATGAAATGGACCGATACCTACGACGTTGCCGCAGCGCTGTTCGACAAGTTTCCCGATGTCGATCCGCAGACGGTGCGCTTCACGCAACTGCGCCAGTGGGTGCTTGAACTGGATGGGTTCGACGACCTGCCGGAACGCTCGGGCGAGAAGATCCTCGAAGCGATTCAGCAGGCTTGGATCGAGGAGGCAGCCTGAGGGTCTGAAGGTTGCCGGAAACAAAAAAGCACGGTTTTAAGCCGTGCTTTTTTGTTTTGGCGGACACGAACGGGAGCAGGTCAACCCCGCACCAACACTCCCTTCTCCATATGCACCCGTTCACCCACTTCCACCCCCGGCGGGTTCTGATAGGTGAACGTGCGGCGTGAGCCGTCGTCCATCTTCACGTTCACGCGGTATGTCTTGTCCGTGTTGAGTTTCTTCTCGGCGTAGTTCCCGCCTACGCCGCCAGCGGCGGCTCCGGCTACCGTGCCGAGGATACGGCCGTTGCCGTTGCCAATCTGGTTGCCAACGAGGCCACCCACAACCGCACCACCCAACGCACCGAGGCCGCTAGTCGGCTTTTCGGCCGCCACGACCTGTACGCCGGTCACGTGGCCGGCGGTGCTGCTGGGACGTGGGGTTGGCTTCGGCTCGACCTGGGCTTGCTGCGCCGTGTCGCGAGCTGGTGGGCGCGTCGTGGAGCCGGCCGGCTGGCTCGGAGCAGTCTGGCTGTATGGCGATGCCGCAGGCTCGGCGGGATTCGGGCTGGCCTTGCCAAACGGCAAGATACCCGTGACGGCGGCCACGGCAGTCAGGCTTGCAATGACTACGGCAATAGCAGCCGTCGCAATCAGCGGATGAAGACGCCGCGGAGACGGCAGGGTAGATTCCGGACCAGACATGGCGACACTCCAGTTCGCTGGCGAGGCAGCGGATACTGAAATTCTGTCCGAATTTGCAGCCTATTTCCGTTGGATTTTGTAAGGAGGTGTAGCGCGAAAATCGCTGAGGAATCAGGAGGTTACGGCGATGTCAGTGGGTGTCTGACAGGGTGGAGGTAACAATTGGAGGGCTAATTCACCGCCGACGTTGTGGCTCCCCTCTCCCACATCGTGGGAGAGGGGCTGGGGGAGAGGGCCAGACTCTCAAGATGCGATCTACGCAGTTTGAACCGCTTCGCCCTCTCCCCCGACCCCTCTCCCGCAAAGCGGGAGAGGGGAGCAATACAAGGCAAACCTGCGCGCGACTTAATCTTCCCGACGCAGATGCGGGAACAGAATCACGTCGCGGATGTTGGGGCTGTCCGTCAGCAGCATGACCAGGCGATCAATACCGATGCCGCAGCCGCCCGTCGGAGGCATGCCGTATTCGAGCGCGCGGATGTAGTCGGCGTCGAAGTACATGGCTTCCTCGTCGCCAGCGTCCTTCTGCTCGACCTGCTTGCGGAAGCGGTCGGCCTGGTCTTCCGGGTCGTTCAGTTCCGAGAAGCCGTTGGCGATCTCGCGGCCCGTGATGAACAGTTCAAAACGTTCGGTGATGCCCGGCTGTGTGTCGGAACCGCGTGCCAGCGGCGAAACTTCCACCGGGTAGTCGACGATGAAGGTCGGCTCCCACAGTTGCGATTCGGCGGTTTCCTCGAACAGCACCAGTTGCAGCGTGCCGATGCCCGCGTTCAGGAACTGCGGCGCATTGACGTTGATCTTGAACTTGTCCTTGAGCTCGGTGCGCAGGAAGACCACGTCGGCCAATTGCGCGTCCGTGTACTCGGGCGCGAACTTCTGGATGGCCTGGCAGATCGTCAGACGATGGAACGGCTTCGACAGGTCGAGCTCACGGCCCTGATAGGTCAGCGTGGCGCTGCCGCGTGCATCGATGGCAGCCTCGCGGATCAGGTTTTCGGTGAAGTCCATCAGCCAGCGGTAGTCCGTGTAGGCCGCGTAGAACTCCATCATCGTGAACTCGGGGTTGTGGCGCGGGCTCACCCCTTCGTTACGGAAATTGCGGTTGATCTCGAACACGCGCTCGAAGCCGCCAACGATCAGTCGCTTCAGATACAGCTCGGGGGCGATACGCATGAACATCTGCATATCCAGCGCGTTGTGGTGCGTGATGAAGGGCTTGGCCGCCGCGCCACCCGGAATCGGGTGCAGCATCGGCGTTTCCACTTCCATGAAGCCGGCGTCCGCCATATGGCGGCGCAGCGACGACATGGCCTTGGTGCGGGCACGGAAGGTCTCACGCGTTTCCGGCGATACGATCAGGTCCACATAACGCTGGCGATACTTCATTTCCTGGTCGGCCAGGCCATAGAAGTCGCCCGGCAGCGGACGCAGGCTCTTGGACAGGAGACGCAATTCCGTTACCGACACCGACAGCTCGCCAGTCTTGGTCTTCATCAGCGTGCCGCGTGCCGCCACGATATCGCCAAGGTCCCATTTCTTGAAGCTGGCGTAAGTCTCTTCGCCCACGGCATCGCGGCTGATGTAGAACTGGATCCGCTCGGTGGAGTCCTGGATCGTGGCAAAGCTCGCCTTGCCCATCACGCGCTTGAGCATCATGCGGCCGGCGATGGACACTTCCACCGCACTGGCTTCCAGCTCGGGTCCTTCGATCGGGTCGTACTGCGCGTGCAGCGGACCCGCCTGATGCGTCGGGCGGAAATCGTTCGGGAAGGCGATGCCCTGCTCACGCAGCGCCTGCAGTTTCTCGCGACGCTCAGCGATGATCTTGTTTTCGTCGACGGCCGGTGCGTCGGTGGGTGTGGCTGGCGTGCGGGTCGGTTCGGTCATGGTGTGAAATTCTGTTGCGCGAGGCAGAGCCCCGCGCGGCATTCGATTCAATAGTTGCGGATGTCGTCGAGTTCGGTCTTGCCGAAATCGGTACGTCCCAGATAGGCCACGATGCGCGCGGCCACATCCTCGGGCGATGCCAACTGGTCGTTGGCCTTGAGGTCCCGGAAGCGTTGCACCTGGGCGAAATCCGCTTCGCGGATCGTCTCCTGCATCCCCGTATCCACCACGCCCGGTGCCAGTGCCACGGCGCGCACCGCACGTTCGTCCGGCAGGCTCGCGTACTCGGTGTTGACCGAGCGGATGAACATGTCCAGGCCCGCCTTGCCGGCGCAGTACGCGCTCCAGCCCGGCACCGGATTGCGCGCGGCGCCCGACGAGATCGCCAGCACGCGGCGCGGGCAGTCGAACCGTGCGGTGTGTTCGATGAACGCCGCAGTCATCGTCATCGGCGTGACCAGGTTGGTCTGCAGATGCGGCACCAGGGTGTTGTCGCGCAACTGGGTGATCGGACCAATCGGTTCCACCACGCCCGCGTTCAGGATCAGCGTGACGCTGGCAGGCACGTCGTCCACCGCATCCAGCACACTGCCGAGCCAGCCTGCGGACGGACCCGGCTGCGACAGATCCTGCAGGTGCCAGGCCACCGGCACGCCGCTGGCCGATGCCGCTGCTTCAAGTTCGGTATTGCGATTGCGGGCGACTGCGATCACGCGGTTGCCCGGTTTGAGCAGCGTACGCACGATGGCGGCACCAAGGCCGCGCGAGGAACCGGTGACGATATAGAGATGGGCGGAGTGGGGCGTTCCGGTGGTCATGACTTGGACCTTGTTGTGTGAAACGGCTTTCGGTAAATGGCTCGGGTTGCTTCGGCCGCCTCGCGGCACGCTCCGGGGAGGGTGCCGCGAGCGGTGGCGGTCTTGCTGTTGCCTGCCGACGCTTACAGGCCCTGCTTCAGGCTGGCCTCGATGAACGGATCGAGATCGCCGTCGAGCACCTTCTGCGTGTTGGACATTTCCACGTTGGTACGGAGGTCCTTGATGCGGCTCTGGTCCAGCACGTACGAGCGGATCTGGTGGCCCCAACCCACATCGGTCTTGCCGGCTTCGAGCTTGTCGGCCTCGGCCTGGCGCTTGCGCATCTCGTGCTCGTACAGGCGCGATTTCAGCATCGACATCGCCTCGGCACGGTTCCGGTGCTGCGAGCGGTCGTTCTGGCACTGCACGACAATGCCGGTCGGGATGTGCGTGATACGCACGGCCGAATCGGTCTTGTTGATGTGCTGGCCGCCGGCGCCCGACGCGCGGTACGTGTCCACGCGCAGGTCTGCCGGGTTGACCTCGACCTCGAACGAGTCATCCACCTCGGGGTAGACGAACACCGACGAGAACGACGTGTGGCGACCGCCCGACGAATCGAACGGCGACTTGCGAACCAGACGGTGCACGCCGGTCTCGGTACGCAGATAGCCGAATGCGTAGTCGCCTTCGATCTTGATCGTGGCGCTCTTGATACCGGCCACGTCGCCTTCGGATTCTTCGAGCACCTCGGCCTTGAAACCCTTGCGCTCGCAGTACTTCAGGTACTGGCGCAGCAGCATCGATGCCCAGTCGCAGGCTTCGGTACCACCCGCCCCGGCCTGGATGTCGATGAACGCATTGGCCTGGTCCATCTCGCCCGAGAACATGCGGCGGAATTCCATGTCCGCGACGATGGCTTCGAAGCCCTGGACATCGGTCTCGATCGATTCGAGCGTGTCGTCGTCGCCTTCCTCGCGTGCCAGCTCGAACAGTTCGTCCGTGCCGCTCAGGTCGTCGGTCAGCTTGCCGAGCGTCTGCACGACAGCTTCGAGCGCCTTCTTTTCCTTGCCCAGGTCCTGGGCACGCTTGGGGTTGTTCCAGACCGCCGGATCTTCCAGCAGCCCGTTGACTTCATCTAGACGGTTTTCTTTGACATCGTAGTCAAAGATACCCCCGTAGATCTTCCGTCCGGGAACGGAGATCGGAGATGGCACCGGAAATGGCGTTAAGGCGTTCTGCTTCCATGAGATTCCTAGAATTCTGCGCTTGCGAAAACGTGGAATTATAGCGGATCGGCGGTGGCCTCCCGGGCCCGGCATGCCCATTTTCGGCCATGTTTCGGTGAACTGTTCGCGTACCGAACGGTCTGTGGTGGGGTAGCGACTGTCTTTCCGCCCGCCTTTGCCTTCACTTGGGCGACAATAGCGGCCACGTCCCGGTTGTTTCTCCCCGAGCATGACCACTTCCACAGCACTCTCCGCAGCACCCCGATCCCAGAATCCCGCCCGGCGTCTGTCCGCGCATCTCGCCGCCGTGTCCTTCGCGGTATGGCTGGCCGCCTGCAGTACCACGCCCAGCGAACCGGCCCCCGAAGGCTATTACCGTGTCGAGCGGGGCGACACGCTGTATTCGATTGCCCGTCGCAACAATCGCTCGGTTGCCGAGCTGGCGCGCTGGAGCAACATCCCGGACAAGAGTCAGATCGAGGTGGGCCAACTGATTCGGATCAAGCCGCCTGCGGGAGCGGGAATCTCCGCTGCCAAGGCGGGAGGTGCCCCGGCAGCGTCCAGCGCACCCGAGAAGCCTGCGGCCTCCGAGCCGCCGTCAAAGCCGCCAGCCACGCCGATCAGTCTCCAGTGGCCGGCCGATGGCCGTGTCACCGGCCGTTATGCGCCGCCATCGGAGAAGGGATTGCGAATCGAGGTGCCGGCTGGCGGCAAGGTTCGCGCCGCCGCCTCCGGCTGGGCCATTCACGTCGGCACGCTGCGCGGCTACGGCCAGCTTGTGATCGTCAAGCACAACGACGACTGGCTGACCGTCTATGGCAACCTGGACAAGACGCTGGTCAAGGAGGGCTCACGTGTGGCATCAGGCCAGGAACTGGGCAGCATGAACAACGCCAGCGAACTGCATTTCGAAGTGCGTGGCAGCGGCAAGCCGGTCAACCCGGCCAGCTACCTGCCGTCGCGATAGCGCCGAGACCTAGAAGTACAGCGCGGTCAGCAGCATCAGCGACTGGCGCACCGGCAGGCTGCCATAACTGGTGTCCCGCGCGCCGGCATTGCGCTGCCATTGCAGGGCAATATCCCATCCCGGCAGGCGGTAGCGCCACTCGATCCAGAACATATTGCTGCGATCGACCAGATCCAGGCGGGCCATGGCGTTCAGGTCGAGGCCGGGTGTCATGGCGTCACGCCAGCTTACGTAAAGAAACGCGCCCGAGCGCGTAGCCAGCTCCTGCGAATCGGCCAGGAACTGGCGGTATCCCATCTGTGCCGCAGGCGGCAGTCGCCAGAACTGCCGCCACTGCGTGGCATCCGGCGCGGCGCCGTCATATTGGTACTCGGCTGTCGCAGTGACCTTGCCGCCGATCGTCCAGGTTCCCCCTGTGGAGAGCCGTTGCCGGAAGGCGGTGTCGGGTGGCAGTCCCAACGCCTCGTTCAACTGTGACCGGTCTCGTCCGCCCGACCATTCCGCGTAGGCGGTCACCGCATCGCTGGCCAGCACGCTGAGATTGACACCCACCTGAGGCGACTGTCCCTGTCCGCCCTGCAGCAACAACTGAGGCTGGATGCGGTCGGAAAGCCGAGCCGACGCGCCCAGCAGGTAGCGATGACGGCGGTTCGTGGCCCCGAGATCTGGGCTGAACGATGCCTGACTGGGGGTGCTGGCGAGCTTGGGCGAATAGAGCGCGAAGGCTGCGCCGCCATTCCAAAGCCATTGGCTGCGCGCGACGATGCTGCCCTGGCGGTTCTGGCGCAGACTGTCGGGCGCCACCGATGGCACGGCGCGCACCGCCCCATCGTTGAACCAGTCGGTGGGGTTGTATCCTATCGCCACGCCCTGGCGGACATTGATCCGTCCCAGTTCCACGCTCGCGTGCGAGGTGGGCTGCCACGCGAGATAGCCTTCCTTCCATGTGTTGATTACACGCTGGCCGCTGGCGTTGGCGCGTGAGAAATCGTCGATCCGATCGCGAAACACCAGACGCAGTGCGGGCGTGACGCGATAGTCGAGTGCCATGTCGAGCGCCCCGCGCGCCACGGCGTACGCGGACGTATCCCGCTCGGACTCCATGCCGGCAGCGGCTTCCACCGTCAGTTGCCAGGGCTTCTCGTGCGTGTGGCTATCGGTGGTGTCATCGGCGAGCATCAATGCAGCGAGGTCGTCCTCCGGCATCAGGCCCGTGTCGGTCTCGGCCAGGGCCAGCGATGCCGTGGAGGCCGCCAGCCACATGCAGGTGTGCAGGATGCGGCGGCGCATCAGCGATCGGAAGGGGCAGGGCCGGCCGCCTCCGGCTTGAATTGCGGCAGGTAGTCGCGCTGCAGCCATGCCGCCGGAATCGCGCGCTCCACGAAGTTGCTGTAGCGCATGACGGTGATCCAGCCCGGCTCCAGCGCGTCGATGATGACCTGCTCCGTGGGGCGAAGGCCGCCAAGCTGGTGCTGGTAGCGCCGGTAGTAGACGGTCTTTAGCAAGCGCCCGCTGTCTGCGTGGAACTGCGCCTTGATGGGATGGTTGTTGCCGGCGTCGAGCCATAGCCGAACGTGGTGGTACGTGGCCTCGCTGGTTCGGGCCCCAAGATGCAGCCGCACGCTCTTGCGCGTCTTGCGGTCGCCGTCCTGCACCGACTCGTTAGCCTCGAACCGCGCCGTGTAGTCGGCCGCGAAGTTGGCGGAGATGACGTCGCCGTTCGACGCCTGTCCCAACAGGCGCTGCTGCGGCGAAATGCGGATGCTGGCCTGGCTGGCGGGGTCATAGAACCACAGGTCCTTCCCGCTTTTCAGCGTGAGCTTGCCGACCTCCCGGGCCGGCGCCACGTAGCGGACGAGGCTCCGATACTGAGCGCGCGCCTCGTCGAGATGGGAATAGACGGTGACCGTGGCGCTGTCGCTTTGCTTGCCTTTGCGGTATTCCACCAGCGTGGTCGTCAGCGAGAACGAGGTGGAAGGATTACGCACCCGGTCGCTGGCTTCGAGCAGGCGCTGGGCGGACGAGGATGGCGACTTGGCCTTGCCGGACGCAGTGCCGCTGGCGGCGGCGTTCCCGCTTGCGGCCACCCAGGCCAGCGGCAGCAAGATGGCAACGGCGACGGGCAGCCAGCGCCGACGATGTGAAGCGGGACGGGGCAGGGATGGATGCATGGCAGGCGGGGCAGGCAGGGCAGTCGGGAAAGGGGCCGCTGTCGGACCCGACAGCGGCAAGGCATCGACTCGGTGATGGCGTTCAGACATGGCGCAGGGCATCCACGACATTCATCCGCGAGGCACGGCGTGACGGCAGCCAGGCCGAAGCCATCGACAGCACAACAATGCCGACACTGCTGAGCACCACTAACTCCGGGGCATTCCAGAAGCGCGCGGTGACCGGAATCTCGATCGCCATGCCGGGCGGCGACCACGGGATACCGCTGCGCTCCAGCAGCAGGGCAATGCCCAGCGCCAGGATCGCGCCCAGCACCCAGCCCGTCATGCCGAGCAATCCGCCTTCGGCGACGAACATCCGCAACACGCCGGGGCGCTGGATGCCGATGGCGCGCAACGTGCCGATTTCCACGGTGCGCTCCATGATGGCCATGCTCATGGTGTTGCTGACCGTGAACAGCACAATGACGGCCATCAACGTGGCAACGAATACGAACAGCGCAACCACCATGTCGATGGTCTGGCGGTAGGGTGGATTGAGTTCGAAGACATCGCGGATTTCCAGTCCCGCGTCACGCAACGGCCCGGCCAGCAACTGCTCAAGCCGTTCGCGCGCGGCGTCGATCTGCGCGGTGTGCTGGAACTGCATGACGAGTGTGGTGACCTTCGGGTCGCCCTGGCCGAACACCAGTTTCTGGGCCTGCGCGAGGTGCATGCCGACGAAGCTGTCGTCTGCCGCCTGCATGCCTTGCTTGACCGCACGCGCCACACCCAGGCGGGCGATGTTCGGCGCGCTGCCGGTGCTGGCCGTCAGTACGTCAAGTTGCGCAGCGCTGCTGGCGGATGCCGACGCGCCAGGCGCCATGGCTGCGTCGTGGGTTGTGTCTTGTGCCGCGTCGCCGGCAGACAGCGCGGCAAGTTCATCCGGCGTGTCCGCGGCGCTGTCGTCGCGTTCAACGGGCGGTGGCTCCGGACACCCGGCCACGCCGAGTGCATCGCACATCTGCAGGATGCGGGCGACGCCCATGCCGATCAGCGCTGCATCGGGAGCCGTGTTGTCGAGTCCGTTCGGCGACGCAGGAATGGGCACGTCATAGCTGTTCCATTCGAGCAGGCGCCCGAGGTCCTTCGCCACCACGCCCTGAACCGCTACGGGAATGGACGTTGCATGGCCGGCATTTGCACCAATGCCGCCAAACTGCAGCATCGGCGTGGCCACGGTCAGCATCGGCGCCAGCACGGGGTCGTCGCGCAGCAGTTGCAGGATGTCGTCGCTACGGGAAATGCCATAGGCGGCCGGGTTGCCGCGTCCGAAATCGTTGTAGCCGGCTTTCACCAGTTGCAGGTGCCCGGTGTGCTGCACGTAGATGGTCTGCAGGCCGAAGGTGATGTCGCGTGCGTAGCCGCCCAGCAACAGGATGGCCATCGTACCGATGACCAACGCCAGCAACGTGATCAATGAGCGGCGGCCATTGCGGCGCAGGTTGCGTGCCGCCAGTACAAATGCATTCATGGCGCGACCCCGGCGGCTGCCACCGGTTCGGCGGCGTCGAGGCGGCCGTCCCGCAATCGGATCAGGTCGTCGGCGTGCGAGATCACCATCGGATCGTGCGAGGAAAAGACGAAGGTGGTGCGATGCGTGCGCTGGAGCGTGCGCATCAATTTCAGAATGTCGAGGGCGGTATGGGTGTCGAGGCTGGCAGTGGGTTCGTCGGCCAGCACCAGTTCCGGGGCGTGGATCAGGGCACGGGCAATGGCCACGCGCTGGCATTGCCCGCCTGAGAGCTGGTTCGGACGGTGACGCCCCTTGGTGCCAAGGCCCACGGCTTCGAGCATGTCGCGCACGCGCCAGCGTCGCTCGGCGGCAGGGACGCCTCGCACGAGCAGCGGATACTCAATGTTTTCCGATGCCGTCAGCACCGGCAGCAGGTTGAAATTCTGAAAGATGAAGCCGATATGGCGGGCGCGGAAGTCTGTCAGGGCAGAGTCGGACCAGTCACCGACCGGCTTGCCGCCGATGCGGACCCGACCGGCGTCAGGCCGGTCGATGCATCCAATCAGATTCAGCAGCGTGCTCTTGCCGCTCCCGGATGGCCCTGCGAGTACGGTGAAGCGTTGCGCGCCAATACGGAGTGATACATCCGATAGGGCGGCCACGCGTTCGACGCCCAGGGCGTATTGCCGGCTGACATTGGAAAGGGTGACTGCATCCATTCAGTATCTCCGTAGAACTTACCGGGGACGGGTAAGTCAGGGACTGAAATGTATGGAGTGCGAACTTTCCGATAAATCGGAGAAAACTGAAACTTGAGCGCCGGCCAGCAGGAATGCGCAAACTATTGCGCGTGTTCAACGATAAGCTGTACGCGTGTTGCGCCGTTGAACGTGTTGTTGTCGAGCCGGTAGGCCACCAATGCGCTGGCGCCATCCAGCGCGTCGGCGTGGTTGAACCAGATGGCATCGAAGCGCTGGCTGCCGCGTCCGAGCTGGAGTTTGAGGTGCTTTCCCTTCAGTACGGTCTGGCGCAGCACATCGAATTCTCCCGAGAACGTGGGCGGCGGAAAGCCCTGGCCCCAGACATGGCCTTCGAGCATCGTCACGAATTCCGGGGAGAAGCAGCCGTCCTCGATATCGCCATCGGTTTCGATCACGCGCGCGAGTTGTTCCGCATTCAGCCATTCGCTTCCCACCTTTTCGAAGGCGTCGACGAAGGTTTGGAAGTCCTCGACACGCACGGTCAGACCCGCAGCCATGGCATGTCCGCCAAATTTCACCAACAGGCCAGGATGGCGCTTGGATACCAGGTCCAGTGCGTCGCGCAAATGGAATCCCGGGATCGAGCGTCCGGAACCCTTGATGTGTTCTTCGTCGCCGGGCGCGAAGGTGATGGTCGGGCGGTGGAATTTTTCCTTGAGCCGTGAGGCGACGATGCCGATTACACCCTGGTGCCACGTGTCGTGGAAGACGCTTACCGTGAAGCGCGAGGCCGGGTCCAGGCCGGCAATCGGTTGTTCCAGGATCTGCAGCGCCTCCTGTTGCATGCCGGCCTCGATATCGCGCCGCTCCCGGTTCATGCCGTCCAGTTCCTGGGCGATTTCCCAGGCGCGGTTCGCGTCGTCGGTCAGCAGGCATTCAATGCCGAGCGACATATCCGCCAGTCGCCCGGCCGCGTTCAGGCGCGGGCCCAGGCCAAATCCGAGGTCAAAGGTGTTGGCACGCGACGCCTCGCGTCCGGCTGCCCGGAACAGCGCGGCCACGCCGGGGTGCATGCGGCCAGCGCGCATGCGCTTCAGGCCCTGTGCTACCAGGATGCGGTTGTTGGTGTCCAGCTTGACCACGTCGGCCACCGTGCCCAGCGCGACGAGATCGAGCAGGGTTTGCAGCGGCGGCTGCGTTTCTTTCGTATAGATGCCACGTTGGCGCTGTTCCGCGCGCAACGCGAGCAACACGTAGAACATCACGCCCACGCCAGCCAGGTTCTTGCTTGGGAATTCGCAGCCCGGCTGGTTTGGATTGACGATCACGGCGGCCTCGGGCAACACCGCGCCGGGCAGGTGATGGTCGGTCACCACCACGTCGATGCCGCGCGCATTGGCGGCGGCCACGCCATCGACACTGGCAATGCCGTTGTCGACCGTGACGATCACGTCAGGTTGCTGCCGCGCAGCCAGTTCGACGATTTCGGGCGTCAGGCCATACCCGTACTCGAAGCGGTTCGGCACGATGAAATCGACGCGCGCCCCCAGCATCCGCAATCCGCGTACGCCCACGGCGCAGGCTGTAGCGCCGTCGCAGTCGTAGTCGGCCACGATCAGCAGCTTGCGGTTGGCGGCGATGGCATCGGCCAGGTATTTCGCCGCGTGGTCGATGCCTTTCATCTGCGAGGGCGGCACCAGTTCCGGCAGGTCGGTGGCCAGTTCGGACGGGTGCAGCACCCCCCGTGCGGCCAGGATGCGCGCCAGGGTAGGGTGGAGTCCCGCAGCGGACAGCGTACCGGCGTGTTCGGGAGAGTGGGAGCGGACGGCGATCCGGGTCATAGATATAGACGCTTGGAGACAGGTCAGGCCGCCATGGCCAGGTTGGAGAGCAGTGCGCGCCAGTCGCCTCGCGCGCCAAGGCCCCGCCAGAACTTGCGCAGGTCGGCGCGCGTGACGGTGAATTCGGCAAAATGGTTCTCGCCGCCGAGCACGAAGGTCGCAGACTGGATTTGCCCGGCCGTCAGCGCATCCAGCACAGGCTGGAACCACTCGGCGTCGAGTGCGTGCATCCGTTCGAGCCAGAGGCTCCAGTCGGCGGCGATATGCGCCTCGGTCGCACTATCGAGCAGGGTCAGGACGCTGTCGGCCTGCCCATCGCTCGTCCCGAGGTCCGCAAAACGTGCCGGCTGCGGACCAACCTGACTGCCGCCCGCCAAGGCGAGTCCGATCAGATACGGATCGTCCGACAGCACCGTATTGGCCAGCTTGCGGACGGTCTGGACGCGGCCGCCGCCGTGCAGCCAGACCGAATTGACCGGCAGGCGGCCTTCGGCTTCCCGGGCCTCGTTGACGGGGTGGCCGTGCCACGTCATCTGGATCTCGTTCTGGAAGCGCCGCCAGTCGCGCGCGCGCGCGCCGGCCTGCATCCAGATGTCGATATTGCGGCCCGTCGCGCGCACTGGCGTGGTGGCCAGGAGTTCGCCGAACGTATTTTCCGGCACATACCACCGGGCCGGTTGGGGCGCGTCCAGACGGATGCCGGCTTCGTCCAGCAAGTCGGCCACTGCGGCGCGCAGCGCCTCGGCTTCCTCGGCACGGATCTCGATCTGGTCCGGATGCAGCAGTACCAGGTGATCGCGGGCGGCATGGATGTGGACTGGCTGCAGGCACGCCCATCCGGCGCCTTCCTCGGCTTCCGAAGGCAGCCCGGCCGCAGCCCGGTCAGCCAGCCGCATATAGGGTGCCGTGGCCACCTGCGCGGCGTCCAGGCCGGCGCGGGCGGCCAGCCAGCGTTCCTGGGGCAGCGATCGCAGGTAGGGATCGTCGTGGGTTTCGCGGGGTCCCGGCGTGGCGCGCGTCAGCAACTTTCCGAGCGCGGGCAACTCCAACTGGCGCAGCAGCGCGCCGGGGACGACATCGTCCGTGGCGTCGTCGCCAGCACCTGGCGGGACGGAAAAGGGCACAATCAGGGTCAGGTGCGTCGTCATCGTGGGCGAGATTGTAAACTCCCGGCTGGCAGGCGCCAGTTTTCCGTCACCCAAGGTAGACTGCCGCCGGACGCATTTCCAGAACTACAGGACTTCCCTTGAAATTTCCTTACGAGTGGCAGATCGGCTGGCGGTACACCCGCGCGAGCAAGCGCGCCAGCCGCAACACATTCATTTCGTTCATTTCGATGATTTCCATGCTCGGCATCGCGCTGGGCGTTGCAGCCCTGATTGTGGTGCTGTCGGTGATGAACGGCTTCCAGAAGGAAGTGCGCGACCGCATGCTGTCGGTCCTCGCACATATCGAAGTCATTGGCGCCGGGCCGCTCCAGGACTGGCAGAAGACCGCTGGCGAGGCCGAGCGCAACAAGGAAGTGATCGGGGCCGCGCCCTACGTGGCGGCGCAGGCCATGCTGACGCGCGACGATGCGGTGCGCGGCGTGCTGCTGCGCGGCGTGGACCCGGCCCAGGAGCCCAAGGTATCCGACATCGGTAGCCAGTTCCGCGCAGGCAGCATGAATGCACTGGTGCCAGGCGGCTTCGACATCGCCCTGGGCAGCGAGTTGGCCAACGCACTGGGTGTGCGCGTGGGCGACAAGGTCACGCTGGTGGCGCCGCAGGGCACCATCACACCGGCCGGCATCCTGCCCCGGCTCAAGCAGTTCACGGTGGCCGGCATCTTCTCGTCGGGCCACTATGAGTTCGACAGCGCGCTGGCGCTCATCAACATGCAGGACGCCGAGGTGCTGTTCCGCCAGAACGGCCCGTCCGGCGTGCGGCTCAAGCTCAAGGACATGCAACAGGCGCCGCAGGTGGCGCAGGAGTTGGCGGGCACGATGTCCGGCGACCTCTATCTGCGCGACTGGTCGAAGCAGAACCGCAACTGGTTCGCCGCCGTGCAGACCGAGAAGCGCATGATGTTCATCATCCTGACGCTGATCATTGCGGTGGCCGCCTTCAACCTCGTCTCGACGCTGGTGATGACGGTGACCGACAAGCAGGCCGATATCGCCATCCTCCGAACGATGGGCGCCCAGCCGCGTTCCATCATGAAGATCTTCATCGTGCAGGGTGTGGCCATCGGCTTTATCGGCACCTTGCTCGGCGTGCTGGGCGGCACGCTGATCGCTACGAACATCGACGTGATCGTGCCGTTCATCGAACGCATCCTGCACGTGCAGTTCTTGCCCAAGGACATCTATTTCATCAGCGAACTGCCTTCGGACCCCCGCGTGAACGACATCACCACCATCGGTATCATTTCCTTCGTGCTGGCTACGCTGGCGACGATTTATCCGAGCTGGCGTGCTGCCCGCGTCAACCCGGCGGAGGCGCTGCGCTATGAATGATTCGACATTGCTCCAGGATGTCTCGACGGTGGTGCCCGCAACGCGTACCGGTGCCCCGGTGCTGGTGGCCGAGGGCCTGACCAAGCGGTTCCGGCAAGGCGGACTCGATGTGGAGGTACTGCGCGGCGTGGACCTGCGCGTGAATGCCGGTGAAAAGGTGGCGATCGTCGGCGCCTCGGGTTCGGGCAAGTCGACACTGCTCCATGTGCTGGGCGGACTCGATGATCCGGACTCGGGTCGCGTGGCACTGCTCGGCAAACCATTCACGGCGCTGCGCGAGAAAGAGCGCAACATCGTGCGCAACCGCTCGCTCGGCTTCGTCTACCAGTTCCATCATCTGTTGCCCGAGTTCACTGCGCTCGATAACGTGGGAATGCCGATGCGCATCCGTGGTCTGAACGAGGCCCAGTCTCGCGAGGCCGCGCAGGCGATGCTCGATCGCGTGGGACTCGGCGGTCGCTCGAAGCACCGTCCCGGCGAACTGTCTGGCGGCGAGCGCCAGCGCGTGGCCGTTGCGCGTGCGCTGGTAGGCCAGCCAGCGTGTGTGCTGGCCGACGAACCCACCGGCAACCTCGATGACCATACGGCAGGCGGTGTCTACGACCTGATGCTCGAACTCTCGCGCACGCTGGGTACGAGCTTCGTGATCGTCACGCACGACATGGACCTGGCCGGCCGTTGCGATCGGATCTTCCGGTTGCGCGACGGACATCTGCACGTCGAACGCTAATCTGTACTTCAAAAGCAACGCTCCATGTGGATCGACACCCATTGCCACCTCGACGCCCGCGAGTTCGATGCCGATCGCGGCGGCGTGACGGCAGCCGCGGTAGCGGCGGGTGTGACCGGCATCGTGCTGCCGGCCGTGGCGGTGTCCAATTTCGAGGCGGTGCGCGGGCTGGCCCATGCCGATCCGCACTGTGTCTATGCGCTCGGCATTCATCCGCTCTGCACGCCCGGCGCCGGCCAGGCCGATCTCGACGCGCTGCGCCAGCAGGTAGCGGCATCGATCGATGATCCGCGCCTCGTCGCCATCGGCGAGATCGGGCTGGATTTTTTCGTGCCCGGCCTCGATGCCGCGCACCAGACCTGGCTCTATACGGAGCAGCTCAAGATCGCGCGCGAGTTCGATCTGCCTGTGTTGCTGCACGTTCGCAAATCCCAGGATCAGGTCTATGCCCAGTTGCGGCGCGTGGGCGTGAAGCAGGGCATCGCACATGCGTTCAACGGTAGCAACGAGCAGGCGCGTCGCTACGTGGAGCACGGGATGAAGCTGGGCTTCGGCGGCAACGTCACCTTCTCGCGCGCCAAGCAGATACGGCGGCTGGCCACCGAACTGCCCATCGAGGCAATCGTGCTCGAAACCGACGCGCCCGATATCGCACCGGCATGGCTCTCGGACGACCAGTTCGGCGAGCAACACAAGGCGCGCAACACCCCCGGCGAGGTGGCTGGCGTGGCGCGCGTGATGGCGGAACTGCGCGGCCTTGGCGAGCCCGAACTCGCCGCCATCATGTGGCGCAATGCCGTGGCAGCACTGCCACGGCTGGCCGCCTTCGCGGACATCATGGCCCCGCGTTGAGCGCGGTCAATCCTTCCTCAGAGTTCACACTTCTGGCGCATCGCCACAACATTCGGACACGTTTTTCCTGATCGCCGCGCGGTACAACTACGCCTGTCGTCAACGCAAGCGAAGGAGGCCGGATGCGCGTGATGCTGCTGGCCTTCGTGGCGGGCTGCTGGCTGCTGCAGCAACAGGGGAGCCTGCCGGGCCATGGGTGGCTGCTTGCTTCTGGTTCGATGGCTGTTGGTGTGTGCTGGACGGCGGGACGCTTACGCGTGCCGTGGCAGGGGCGGGTGCGATGGGCAGCCGGGATAGTACTCGCTGTGTTGGCTGGTTTTTACTGGGCCGCGTGGCGGGCCGAAGTCCGCCTCGATCCATGGCTGGATCCGGCGCTGGCGGGGCGGGATCTCGAGGTTGTGGGTATCGTGGCAGGGCTGCCGGACGCGGCGCCTCATGGTACGCGTTTCGTGTTCTTCCCATCGGCATGGGAAGGACAGGGCGACGATTCAATTCCGGCGGAACGACTGATGCTGACGTGGCGCTCACCGCCCGAGGGTTTGGAGCCGGGGCAGCGTTATCGGTTGAACGTGCGACTACGCCGGCCGCGTGGATTGGCTAATCCTCATGGGTTCGATTACGGCTACTGGCTGCTGTCGCAGGGTGTCGACGCAACGGGGTACGTGCGCAGCGGTCAACTGGTGAGGATGGGGGAGGATGGGCGCCTGCCATTGACGGTACGCATTGCCAGTTGGCGCGCAGGGTTGCGCGATCATATCCGGCAGGCGATGCCAGCCGACGCGCGCTTCGGTGCGGTGCTGGTGGCGCTGGTGATCGGAGATCAGCGCGGTATTGGGCAGGAAGATTGGGATGTGTTCCGGCGCACGGGGATTTCCCATCTGGTGAGCATCTCGGGACTCCATATCACTATGCTGTCGGGGATGGTCGGGGCA
>NZ_SCMX01000053.1 GCF_005503625.1 Cupriavidus sp. 2SB
ACCCCGATGTGAGCCTTCTCGACCTTGCCGGCCCTCAGACCGTGTTCTGGGCTGCCAGCAACTACGCCCGTGCGCGCGGCATGGCGGGCTACCGTTGCCTGACCGCGAGCTTTGACGGCGGGGTGATGGCATCGGTGGAAGGCACGGTGATGCAGACCGAGGCGATCGGCACCTACGATCCGCGCGTGATCGATACGGTGATCGTGCCGGGCTCGCCGGACATCCTCCAGGTGGCGCGCAACTCCGCGCCGCTGATCGCCTGGCTGCATTCGGCATCGGGCACGGTGCGGCGCGTGGCGTCGGTGTGCAGCGGGGCGTTCCTGCTGGCCTATGCCGGGCTGCTCGACGGCAAGCGCGCCACCACGCACTGGGCCATGCTCGACCGCTTTCGCGAACTGTTTCCCACGGTCGACCTCGATCCCGACGCGATCTTCGTGCAACAGCAGAACCTGTGGACCTCGGCTGGCGTGACCACCGGCATCGACCTGGCGCTGGCGATGGTGGAGGCCGACTACGGCCACGAGGTGGCGCTCAACTCTGCCAAGGAACTGGCCGTGTACATGAAGCGGCCGGGCGGCCAGCCGCAGTTGAGCGAGATCCTGATCTCGCAAAGCCGGCAGGTGCCGGTCTTCGAATCGCTGCATTTGTGGATCGTGCAGAACCTGTCGTGCGAAGCGCTCGGCGTGGAGCATCTGGCCGAGCACGTGGGCATGAGTCCGCGCAATTTTGCGCGCGTCTACAAGGAGAAGACGGGGCGCACACCGGCCAAGGGCGTGGAGCATTTCCGCATGGAAGCCGCACGCCGGCTACTGCAGGACCCGACCCGTCCCATCGACCTGATCGCGCGCGATTGCGGCTTCGGCAGCGAGGAGCGCATGCGCGTGGCCTTCCAGCGGCACTTCGGACTCTCGCCGAGCGAATACCGGCTCAAGGTGAATCGCTAGGCGCGCGTCTTACGACATCTTCCACACCACGATCCTCGATCCCCGATTGGTGCGAAATGGGAAACACCGTGCGCCATGCGTCGGTCTGGTGCGTGCCAGGACCAATGCCTAGCATGAGCATGGAGTCATTCCATTTTTCGCAGACGGAGGAGCATCATGAAGATCGTTGTGATTGGCGGTACGGGACTGATTGGTACGAAAGTGGTGGCGCGGCTGGTGGCGCAGGGCCATGAGGTGGTGGCTGCCTCGCCGAAGAATGGTGTCAACGCGCTGACCGGCGAAGGGCTGGCACAGGCGCTGGCCGGGGCAAAGGTCGTGGTCGATGTGGCCAACTCGCCGTCCTTTGAAGACAAGGCCGTACTGGACTTCTTCGAGACGTCGGGCCGCAACCTTGCCGAGGCGGAGAAGGCCGCTGGCGTGGCGCACCATGTGGCGCTTTCGGTGGTGGGCACCCACAAGCTCGAACAAAGCGGCTACTTCCGCGCCAAGAATGCGCAGGAAGCACTGATCCGCCGCGCGGGAATACCGTTCACGATCGTGCGTGCGACGCAATTCCTCGAATTCCTCGGCGCCATCGCGCAGTCGGCGGGTGAGGGAGACGCCGTTCCGATCACCACTGCGCTGATCCAGCCGATTTCTTCCGACGATGTGGCGGAAGCCGTGGCCGACGCCGCGCTGGCTGCACCCGTCAACGGCATCGTCGAGATCGCCGGTCCCGAGCGATTCAAGATGAGCGACCTTGTGCAGCGCTATCTCACGGCCATCGGCGACAAGCGCACCGTTGCCCCCGATCCTGCAGCGCGCTACTTCGGCGCCGACCTGCAGGAAGGCACGCTCGTACCGGAAGGCCAGGCACGCCTGGGCCGCATCGGTTTCGAGGAATGGATGCGGACGTCCCAGAAAAAATAAACCCGGCGCCGGAGGAGACTTCATGGAAAAGGAAGCACACCTTCAACCCCCACCGCTGACGTTGCTCGACCGATACCACGGTGAAGGTTTTACGCCGCTTTACTCGACGACGGTGACGGTATCCGGCGGCGAAGCGGCGCATGGCCGTGCATCGGGCGTGGCCCGGTCCGACGATGGCAACCTTGTTCTCGACCTGCGCCTGCCCGCGGCGCTGGGTGGCCCGGGCGGTGGCACCAATCCCGAGCAACTCTTTGCGGCGGGCTTTGCCGCCTGCTTTCACGGGGCACTCAGCCTGATTGCGCGACGCGAACGTATCGAGGTGCAAGGCATCACGGTGGTCGTGCAGGTTGCGTTCGGGCGCGACCCGGTCGATGGCGGCTATGCGCTGACGGCCGAGATTTGCGTTCGGCTGCCGGGCGTGGAGAAGGCGGTGGCCGAGGAACTGGTACGCAACACCGAGCGCATGTGCCCCTATGCAAAGTTGGCGCGCGAGGGCATGCACAGCGTGATCACGGTGCTGGTCTGAGCGGCTCGCGGCACAGGTGCGCAGCCGTTGTGATTGGTGCGCGGCCGGCAACAGAGTGGGCTCCTCGGCGGCACTACCGCGTCGCGCCGCCAACACCTACGATGCATCTCGTGCGATGCAGGATGTCATCGCTCCCATCAGTCCACCAGGAGGAATCATGACGCAACGTATTAACTTCTTCGAACAATCGCCGGAACTGTCCCGTAAGCTCATGGAGCTCGGCGCACTGTTCCAGAAGACCACGATCGAGCCGCATATCCGCGAACTGGTGGAGATCCGCGCGTCCCAGCTCAACGGTTGCGCATTCTGCGTGGACATGCACACCAAGATGGCCAAGATTCACGGTGAGCGCGAGCTGCGCCTCTACCACGTGGCTATCTGGCGCGAGTCCACGCTGTTCGCGCCGCGCGAGCGTGCCGCGTTGGCGTGGGCCGAGGCCGTGACGCATCTGGGCGCCCAGGGTGTGCCTGACGACATCTACGAGCGCGTGCTGACGCAATTCAGCGAGAAGGAATTGTCGGACCTGACGTTCCTGGTCGGTTCGATCAACGCATGGAACCGCCTGAACGTAGCATTCCGCATTGTGCCGGGATCGTCGGACAAGGCGTTCGGCCTCGACAAGGCCAACCTGGAGTAATGCCATGAAAGCGCTTCTATCCATGACGGCGGCGGTGGCGCTGTCGGTGCTGATGGCGGCCCCGGCCGCACACGCCGCGACGGACGATGTGCAGGTGAAGGACCTGCTCGTGAAGCCGCTGGCTGACTACCCCGGCAAGGAAGTGCAGATGATCGTCGTGGAATACGGGCCAGGCGGTGCCGATCCCGTGCATCGCCACGACGCGCACGGTTTCATCTACGTGCTCGAAGGCAGCATCGTGATGGGTGTGAAGGGCGGCAAGGAGGTGACGCTGAAACCCGGCGACACCTTCTACGAAGGCCCCGATGATGTCCACACGGTGGGCCGCAATGCCAGCAAGACCAAGAAGGCGAAGTTCGTCGTCTTCCTCCTCAAGAAGCAGGGCGCTCCGATCCTGACACTGGAAAAGTAGCCCGCTGTCCCACAGGCACGGCTGCGTCTGGCCGTGCCCGTCGCTTTCCCCCTCCTGTCTTCTCATTGACCGGCGCGATGGCGTCCTGGAAAGGGGGAGACGTTTGCCTTGCATTTCCACCCGATTACCCGAGTACTGAATACGAGAGGACAACCATGACACGAAAGATCCTGATCATTGGCGGCGGCTTTGCCGGACTGTGGACGGCACTCGGTGCCGCGCGCGTTGTCGACCAGCAAGGCGACAAGGCTGACGACGTGGAAATCACGCTGGTGTCGCCGCGTGCCGAACTCCATGTGCGGCCGCGTCTGCACGAGACGCATCCCGAGCAGATGGCCGTACCGTTCCTGCCGATCCTGAATGCCATTAACGTGAAGTTCATCGAGGGCACGGTGGAGCGTATCCATCCGGCGGATCGCATCGTCGATATCCAGACGGCCGCCGGCCAGACGCTAGCGTTCCCCTATGACCGCATGGTGCTGACCAGCGGCAGCCGCCTGTTCCGTCCGCCGCTGCCGGGGCTGGCCGAACACGCGTTCGCCGTGGATCAGCTCGACGAGGCCGTGAAGCTGCGCGAGCACCTGGAGGGTCTTGCATCAAAGACCGACACCGCGGCGCGTAACACGTTCGTCGTCGTGGGCGGTGGCTTTACCGGTCTGGAAGTGGCAACGGAATTGCCGGAGCGGCTGCGCAAGATCTTTGGCGACACCATGCGTCCGCGCATCGTCATCGTCGAACGCGCCGATGCCATCGGTCCCGATCTCGGCCCGGGTCCGCGTCCGCAGATTGTGGAGGCGCTCGAGCAACTGAATATCGAGACCCGTATTGGCGGCGGCGTGGTGTCGTTCGATGCCAATGGCGTGGTGACTGCCACGGGCGAGCGCATCGATGCCGCCACCGTGATCTGGACGGGCGGCATGGTGGCCAGCGCGCTCACCACGCAGGTGGTGCCGACCGTCGATCGACAGGGTCGCCTGGAAGTGACCGAGGATCTCCGCGTGACCGGTGCAAAGGATGTCTTCGGCGCCGGTGACGTGGTGCGTGCGCTGACCGATGACGACGGCCACTACTCGCTGATGTCGTGCCAGCACGCGCTGTTCATGGGGCGCTTTGCCGGCTACAACGTCGCAGCGGATCTGCTGGGCCTGCCGACGAAGGCGTATCGCCAGGCGTTCTACGCCACCTGTCTCGATCTTGGTAGCTGGGGCGCGGTCTACACCGAAGGCTGGGATCGACAGGTCAAGCTCG
This sequence comes from Cupriavidus sp. 2SB, assembly GCF_005503625.1. Taxonomy (GTDB): domain Bacteria; phylum Pseudomonadota; class Gammaproteobacteria; order Burkholderiales; family Burkholderiaceae; genus Cupriavidus. Next base: position 4,677 of record NZ_SCMX01000053.1, read on the forward strand.
TACGCGCCGAGGGCAAGGAACGCAAGATCATGATCAACACGCAGTGGATCTACCCACCCGCCGCCGATCGCGAGCAGGCGCTGGCCGCTGGAGACCCCGAGATCAGCTACGCCTGAAGCACCGTCTTCATCCCGTTGGCCGGCGCCTTCCACCTCCGGGGGCGCCGGTTTTTTTTCGTCCATCCTTCCTTGTTTTCGTGCTCCGTCGATTGGTGCGCAATCGGAAACGCCGCTTCCCCCCAGCGTGGCTTGTGACGCCCTGCAGCGCTGCATAGACTTGCCCTATATAAGGCGCATGGCGGATGCAACATATCTTCCCGGTTTCATCTGACCGATGCGCACATAAGTCTCAAGCCCTTCCGAAATCCGGAGTTGCATCGTGAAAGCATCGCCCTCGAATCCTGCTGGTGGCCGCGCGGCCTGTGAACCTGTGGTCTACATCGTCGATGACGATGTGGGCATGAATGACGCCTTGCAGGACCTGCTGCGGTCCGTGGGCCTGCGCACGCGCGCGTTTCTCTCGGCCGAGGCGTTCCTGACGACCACCATCGACACGGCGCCAGGATGTGTGGTCATGGACGTGCGGCTGCGCGGCACCAATGGACTGGAGGTGCAGCGCGAAATGGAGCGGCGCGGCATGTGCCTGCCCGTGGTGTTCATCACGGGCCATGGCGATATCGAGATGTCGGTGCGGGCGATGAAGGCTGGCGCGGTGGATTTCCTGCCCAAGCCGTTCCGGGACCAGGACTTGCTCGACGCCGTGGCGGAAGGCATTTCCGCCGACCGCAAGAAGCGGCACGTCCTGCAATGCAGCGACGATCTGCGCTCGCGGCTGGCCACGCTCAGTGACCGGGAGCGCGAAGTCATGACGCTGGCCGCGTCCGGACTCATGAACAAGCAGATCGCGGCCACCATCGGCATCAGCGAGGTGACCATCAAGATCCACCGCAGCCGTGCCATGCGCAAGATGGCGGCCCGCACATTCGCGGATCTGGTGAAGATGGCGCTGGAGCTGGAGCTTGAACTGCCCATGATGCGCGAGCCTGCAACAACGGCGCAGCGCCGCCACATGGGAGCGGAATCGGGAACGGCGCCGCAGTGGGCGCCGGGCTACTGAATCAGGCGGAGGCTATTGGCGGTGGATGTCGTGCGAGACGAACGGATTGTCGTGCGTCGGCATGGCCAGCCATTCCGGATGCAGCAGGGTCCCGCGGATATCCTCGCGCCCGCTCTTCCAGTGCTCGGCCATCGTCAGTGGTCCGAACTGAAAATCCTTCGCGCTGCCTTCGAACGACTTGTCGCGATAGATCAACTGAATCACGTTGTGGCGCGCATCGCACGCGCTTTCCGCGGCCTGACGGTAGGCGTCGGTTTCGCGGCGTTCCGGCGGTACCAGTGCCAGCACATCGGCAAGCAGGCGACGGAAATTCTGCTGCTCGCTCATGTAGTCGGTGATGAAGCGTGTGCGGCTGGAATACTGAATGTCCTTCTGCCGCGTGGCCACATCCGCGAGCGTATGCGGCAGGGCGCCTTGCGCGCTCCACAGGTCCACCTGGAAGATCAGCGCGTTGCGGCGCGGCTGCGATTTCAGGATCACGGAGAGCGGGGTGTTGGAAACGAGTCCGCCATCCCAGTAGTGCTCGCCATCGATTTCCACGGCCGGAAAGCCGGGCGGCAGCGCGCCGGAAGCCATGAAGTGTTCGGCGCGCAGGCGCATCTGCGTATTGTCGAAGTAGACAAAGTTGCCGTTGCGCACATTGACCGCACCCACCGAGACGCGCATCTCTTCGTGACGATTGATGCGGTCGAAATCGGCAAAGCGCTCCAGTGTGGCTTTCAACGGCGTGGTGTCGTAGTAACTCGCACTGTTGATCGCCGAAGGTTGCGCGAAACCGGTGGGCCAGACGCGCGGCGAGAAGAAGCCGCGCTGGCCTTCCACGAGCGCCCGGGCCGCCTCGATGCCGTCGAACCAGATGCGCAGCGGATCGGGCCAGTGCTGCGCGCTGTCGGCCATCATCTCGTAGGGAAACAGGCTGGGCAGCCACGGCTGCCGGCAGATATGCGCCCAGAATTCGCGTAGCCGGGCCACGCGCTGCCCCGGTGCATTGCCCGCGATGATGGCTGCGTTCAGCGCACCAATCGAGATGCCCGCCACCCAGTTCGGTTCGATGCCCGCTTCGGCCAGGCCCTCATAGACGCCTGCCTGATAGGCGCCCAGCGCGCCGCCACCTTGCAGCACGAGCGCCTTGACGGCATATCTCCGGTCGATCTCCAGGCGCGCGGTGGCTGTGCCGGAAGACCCCTGCAGGTCCTGCTTTTCGTGGTACATGTTCGATTCCTTGAGCCATGGGTCATTTGCCCCGCTCTCGCTTCATGATTCATGACAGCGGGGCGCAGTCGGCTTACTGCATGTACCAGCCGTGGCTGACCACGAAGGACTGGCCGGTCAGCGCGTTGGATGGGAAAGCGGACAGGAAGAGGGCGGTCTGCGCCACGTCATCGACAGTGGTGAAGACGCCATCGACGGTGCCGCCCAGCATCACGCGGCGCACCACTTCTTCCTCGCTGATGCCAAGCTCGCGCGCCTGCTCGGGAATCTGCTTGTCTACCAGCGGCGTGCGCACGAAGCCGGGGCAGATCACGTGCGAGCGCACGTTGTGCGCGCCGCCTTCCTTGGCCACCACGCGCGCCAGACCCAGCAGGCCGTGCTTGGCGGTCACGTAGGCGCACTTGAGCGGGGATGCTTCGTGCGAGTGGACCGAACCCATGTAGATCACCGTGCCGCCACGATTGTCGCGGTACATGTGGCGCAGCGCGGCGCGCGTGGTCAGGAAGGCGCCATCCACATGGATGGACAGCATGCGCTTCCAGTCGTCGAAGTTGTATTCGTGCACCGGGTTGACGATTTGGATGCCGGCATTGGACACGAGGATATCGACACCGCCGAATTGTTCGGCCACCAGGTCGGTGGCACGGTCGACGGCTTCCTCATTGGTGACGTCCATCGCCACGCCGATGGCACGGCCGCCGTTGGCCTCGATGCCCTCGGCCACCTTGCGCGCTGCTTCCTCGTTGAGGTCGGCGATGGCGACCGCCGCACCCTCGGATGCCAGCAGTTCCGCGATGGCCTTGCCGATGCCGCTGGCCGCGCCCGTGACGATGGCCGATTTGCCTTGAAGCTTCATGTTGTTCTCCGGATGAATGAATTGCCGGCGCCCGTCATGGACACCGGGGCACTGAAGGGAAACGGGAATGCAGGGTGTGCGGCGTCAAGGCTGGAGGTAGTCGTAGACCACCTCGCCGAGGCCGAGCGTCAGGTCGGCCACGTAGTGCTTCGCGCCGACGATTTCGAGCACCGGCAACTGGGCAACCGGCGCCAGCGCGTGCGGAAACAGCGAGAGCGCGGCGGGGCCGGTCCATGCGCCCTTGACCTCCACGTCCGTAAGGAAGTAGCAGACGAGCTCGCACACACGCGCCGAGCCATCGACATGGGGCAGGATCTTGAGCAGGTAATTCGGCGTCGTCACCAGTGACTGGCGCACCTTGTCAGCATCGATGCACTGGTGCTTGTAGCCCATCGTGCCGGTGGCCACGCGTACCGGGCCGTAGTCCAGCGTGCCGAGCAACGTATCGGTCTCGACCGACAGGCGGGGGTTGGCCAGCTTCTTCGGAAAACCCCACAGCTCGCGCCCGCCCGCAAGCGGCGGATGGTCGTCCAGGAACATCGAGTGGGTGTAGTTGCCGGCGTGGCCCTGGAACGTCACGGGGATCACCTGTCCCGATTCGGTGTAGCTGCCGAAGCCGGTGGAGTCCGGCATCCGGATGAACTCGTAGTGCACCACGGGTTCGGCAACCTGCAGCGGTTCGGGCACCACCTGGCGCAGCAACGCCGGATCGGTGCGGTACGAGACGATGAAGTACTCCCGCTGCAGGAACCGGTAGGGTCCCATCGGGTAGGCCGGGCTGACTAGCGGCGTGGCATACGCGCGCTCCCGGATGGTCTGAACGTCCATGTGCGTGGCCTCCTGGCAATGCCGTGCCGCAACGCGCTGTCCCGATGACAGCGGCTTGCTGCGGCCCAGGTTCATTCTGGAAGGCAGGGCAATGGGAAGCCATTACACGTCGGTATCGACGGGTGGATGCTTACGTATGATCGGACTAGCCGATGATTGCCAGGTGATACGTGCAAGGCGCTTGGGGAGGGGAGAAAACCCGCAGCGTTTGAAGACCATCACAAACAAAAAAAGCCCCGACTTCCGCCGGGGCTCTCAGTGCTGCATTAAAAGCCGTAGTGCTTACTGCGCCGTCCAGCCTCCATCCATCGCCCAGGCCGCACCGCGCACTTGATCGCCCATCGGCGAGCACAGCATCAGCACGAGGTTGCCGAGCTGTTCCGGGGTGACGAATTGCCCGGAGGGTTGCTTGTCGGCGAGCAGGCGGGCTTGTGCCGCTTCGGTGGTGATGCCTTCGCGCTGGGCGATGGCGTCGATCTGTGCAGCCACCAGCGGCGTCAGCACGAAGCCGGGGCAGATGGCGTTGCAGGTCACGCCGGTGCCGGCGGCTTCCAGTGCCGTCACCTTGGTCAGTCCCACCAGGCCGTGCTTGGCTGCCACGTAGGCGGACTTGCCTGCCGAGCCCACTAGTCCGTGTACCGATGCGATATTGACGATGCGGCCCCAGTTGCTGGCACGCATGCCGGGCAGTGCCAGGCGCGTAGTGTGGAATGCGGACGAAAGATTGATCGCGAGGATGTCATCCCACTTTTCAACCGGGAAATCCTCGACGGGTGCCACGTGCTGGATGCCGGCGTTGTTGACGACGATATCCACGCCGCCGAAACGCTCCTGTGCCAGCGTGAACATGGCCGCGATTTCGTCCGGGCGCCGCATGTCGGCGGGATGATGAATGGCCTGGGCACCGGTGGCAGTGATCGAGGCCAGCGCGGCGTCGATATCGCCGAAGCCGTTCAGCACGATATTGGCGCCGGCCTGCGCCAGTGCCTGGGCGATACCGAGGCCGATGCCGCTTGTGGAGCCGGTGACCAGTGCGGTCTTGCCTTGCAGGGTGAACATTGCGAATTCCTTAGACGAGGCCGGTCGTGTAGAACACGGCGATCACGAAGAACACGGCCAGTGTCTTGATGATGGTGATGGCGAAGATGTCGCGATACGCCTCGCGGTGCGTGAGGCCGGTCACGGCCAGCAGCGTGATGACCGCGCCGTTGTGCGGCAGCGTATCCATGCCGCCGCTGGCCATCGACACTACGCGGTGCAGCACTTCCAGCGGAATGTTTGCTGCCTGCGCCCCCTGGATGAAAGCGTTGGACATCGCGGCCAGCGCGATGCTCATGCCGCCCGATGCCGAGCCCGTGATACCCGCCAGCGTGCTGACCGACACGGCGGCGTTGACGAGCGGGTTGGGAATGCTGCGCAGCGCATCGCTGACCACGAGGAAGCCGGGCAGCGCGGCGATCACGCCGCCAAAGCCGTATTCCGATGCCGTGTTCATCGAAGCAAGCAGCGCGCCGCCCACTGCGGCCTTCGTGCCTTCTGCAAAGCGGGCCTTTACCGTGCTGAATGCGGTCACCAGTACCACGAGAATGCCCAGGATCAGCGCGCCTTCGACGGCCCAGATGGCGGTCACGCCGGCAATCTTGGTTTCCACCGGCTTGGCCAGGCCCGGCATCGACACGGTATGGCTCTGGCCGTACCACAGCGGAATCATGCGCGTGAGCCAGAAATTCGATACGCCAACGACGATCAGCGGCAGGATGGCCAGCAGCGGCGACGGCAGCTTGCCGCCTTCCACGCGTTGCGGTTCGTTGAGCAGGTTGGTGCCATAGCCTTCGCCACGTGCGGCGGCGGCACGACGGCGCCACTCCAGATACGTCAGGCCCACGGCGATGATGAACAGCGAGCCGATCACGCCAAGCACCGGTGCGGCCCACGAGGTGGTGTTGAAGAACGTGGTCGGGATGATGTTCTGGATCTGCGGCGTACCCGGCAGCGAATCCATCGTGAACGAGAAAGCGCCCAGCGCGATGGCGCCCGGCATCAGCCGCTTGGGAATGTTGCTCTGGCGATAGAGTTCGGCGGCGAACGGGTAGACCGCGAACACCACCACGAACAGCGAGACGCCGCCATAGGTCAGTAGCGCGCAGACGGCCACGATCACGGCATTGGCGCGCGAGCGGCCGATGTAGCGGATGGCAGCAGCGACGATCGCTTCGGAGAAACCGGAGAGTTCGACGACCTTGCCGAACACGGCACCGAGCATGAACACGGGGAAGTACAGCTTCACGAAGCCGACCATCTTCTCCATGAAGACACCGGCGAACATCGGCGCGACGGCCGACGGATCGGTCAGCAGGACGGCGCCGAGCGCGGCCAGCGGGGCAAACAGGATCACGCTGTAGCCGCGATAGGCGGCAAACATCAGGAACGCCAGCGCGGCGATCACTACTACAAATGACATGGGGTCTCCATTGCTTGTTCTTGAATGCGGTCGGGCCGCCTGGGATTGCCGTCTGCTGCCCGGGGTGCCGCCAAATATGAAGCGTCCCCCGGAAAGAGGACCGGGGGACGCTTCCTTAGCAGGCTCCGTGCCCGCGCCAAAAAGTTATGAAAAAGGCGCATAAAGCCTTGGAAAGTGTAACCTTGCTGCTCATGTCTCTTCCTTGAGACAGAACAAGCGCGTCCCAACGCGTGGAAATCTCCAATGTGAGACACTCGGTCTCCAATCAGAGACTGATAAGAAAACGAGACAAATCCCCCCATGCAAAAGATCGCCGAGCCAGGTGGCGCCCTGCTGTTCGACTACGACGATGTGGCGCGACGCGCCATGGAGACGTTGTTCCGCACTTTCGAGAATTTCAGCGAGGGCACGTTCGTCGTGGACGAGCACGCACGCGTGGTGTGGATCAACAAACGTTACGCGGCACGGTTTGGCTTCACCGATCCCCAGGCGGCCATCGGACTCGACTGCGAACAGGTCATTCCGAACAGCCTGATGCGCGAGGTGGTGAGCACAGGCAAACCGATCCTGCTGGACCTGCTGGAGACCGACCGCGAGCCGATGATCGTCACGCGCCTGCCCATCAAGGACGACTCCGGTCGCACCATCGGCGGCGTGGGCTTCGCACTGTTCGACGAACTCAAGGCCCTGACGCCGATCTTTGCCCATTACTCGCGCGTGCAATCGGAACTGGCGGCAGCGCGCCGCTCGCTGGACCATGCGCGCCGGGCCAAGTACACCTTTGCAAGCTTCGTGGGCACAAGCCCGGCCGCGCAGGAGGTCAAGCGCCACGCGCGCCGCGCGGCGCTGGCGGAATCTCCGGTGCTGCTGCTGGGGGAGACGGGCACGGGCAAGGAACTGCTCGCGCACGGCATCCATGCCGGTTCGGCGCGCGCCGAGCAACCGCTGGTCACGGTCAACGTGGCCGCCATTCCCGATACCTTGCTCGAAGTGGAGTTCTTCGGCGCCGCACCCGGTGCCTACACGGGCGTGGACCGCAAAGGCCGCGTCGGCAAGTTCGAACTGGCCGACGGCGGCACGCTGTTTCTCGACGAGATCGGCGACATGCCGCTGTCGCTGCAGAGCAAGCTGCTGCGCGCGTTGCAGGATCGCGAGTTCGAACCGTTGGGATCGAACCGCATCGTGCGCAGCGATGTGCGCATCATTGCCGCGACATCCGCCGACCTGCCCGCGCTGGTGCAGGCCGGGCAGTTCCGTGCCGACCTGTTCTATCGCCTGAACGTGCTGACGATCGACCTGCCGCCGCTGCGCGACCGCCGTGCCGATCTGCTGCCGCTGGCCTACGCGATCATCGAGGAGCTGTGCCTGCGGGCCGAGCGCAATCCGATCGGGCTCAACGACGATGCGCTGGCACTGCTGCGTGACTACGACTGGCCGGGCAACGTGCGCGAGCTGCGCAACGTGCTGGAGCGCGTGGTGTTGCTGTGCGATGAGGATGATCTGGATGCGGAGACGTTGGCGCCGTTGCTGGGAGGGAGGAAGGCGGTGGCGGGTGTTGACGCGCTGGCCCTCTCCCCCGGCCCCTCTCCCGCAGGCGGGAGAGGGGAGAACACCACGGGAGAGATTGGCGCTGAAGGTTTGCTCCCCTCTCCCGCAAGCGGCAGAGGGGATGAGGGCAAGGCAGTTCAAACACCGCCATCGCCCGCGTACACCCCCACCCCCACCACCTACGCCGAAGCCCTCGCCGACTTCGAAGCCGCCTTCCTCGCCCAGGCACTGGATGCCTGCGAGGGCCGCGTGGCCGACGCCGCCGCACGCGTCGGCATCAGCCGTGCCGCCTTCTACAAGAAGCTCGCCGCATCGCGCGCCAGGCCGCGCGCCTCCTGAACGTCGAGGCATCGTCACGCCGGCGTGCTAACGTCGCGCGTGAGAAATGTCAGGACAGAGGTCAGAGGAGAGTTCATGCAATCGGGCATTGTCGAGGCCGGCTATGGATCCGACCCGGTCGGGCTGATCAGCGGTTTCCTGTTTGTCCCGGGCGAGCCGGTGCGCGAGATCGATTCGCGCGAGGCGGCCGCGTGGCTGCACGCCCCGGCTGTGGTGGCGCAGGAAGGTCAGACGCGTCCCTTCGTCTGGCTGCACTTCAATCTCGCGCATAGTGCCTGCGAACGTTGGATGCGTAGTCAGCTTGGCTTGCCCGAGGATTTCTTCGAGGCCCTGCGGCAGGGATCGCACTCCACGCGCATCGAGCGGCAGGATGCGGCGCTGCTGGCCGTGGTCAACGACGTGATCTACAACTTCGGCGTGACCTCGACCGATATCTCCACGCTCTGGGCGCACGCCGATCACCGGCTGCTGGTCACCGCGCGTGCCCGGCCGCTGCGATCCGTGGATCGCCTGCGCGCAGCCGTGCGGCGTGGCGAAGCGTTCCGCTCCCCGCTGGATCTGGTCGTGCATCTGCTGCGCGATCAGGCCGATGTGCTGGTGCAGATCGTGCGCGAGACCGGCGTCAACGTCGACCAGATCGAAGACCAGTTGCTGGCGCAGCGGCTTCGCTCGAACCGCACGGATGTCGGCGCCATGCGGCGTGGCCTGGTGCGGTTGCAGCGGCTGCTGGCGCCGGAACCGGGCGCGCTGTTCCGCCTGCTGAACCGTCCGCCCGCGTGGCTGCAGGAAACCGATCTGCAGGAGTTGCGCGAATCCACCGAAGAGTTCTCGCTGGTGCTGAGCGATCTGGCGGCGCTGGTGGAGCGGATCAAGCTGCTGCAGGAAGAAATCGCCGCCAAGCTGAACGAGCAGACCAACCGCACACTGTTCACCCTGACGATGGTCACGGTGCTGGCGCTGCCCATCAATATCGTGGCCGGTTTCTTCGGCATGAACGTGGGCGGGATTCCGCTTGCGGAACATCCCCACGGCTTCTGGGTACTGGTGGCACTGGTTGCCAGCTTTACCGCGCTGGCCGGACGGTGGGCGTTCAGGAAGCAGCAGAGCCAGTAGCAATCGGAACGATCGGGCGAGTGATCGGGCAGCCATGCGTGACATTTATGACAAGTCACCTATTTGCCATCTCGCAGGCGTAGCATGGTTGGCGTGAGCCATGCGTCCGTTCGGGCGCGGGTGACGGAGGATATCCATGGATTACAACGACGAAACGCTGATCCAGCGCATTCACCGCGAGGTGGCGGACTATTACGACGAGGAACTCGAGCTTGAACTCGAGGACCGCGATCCCATGCTGGTGCAGCGGGTATTGTCCGGAGACATTGGCGGCCCCGGCGACAACAGCAATCTCAATGGCGATGAGGCCGAGCGTGCCGAGCGCCACATGTACTTCCGCGAACTGTTCCGCCTGCAGGGCGAACTGGTCAAGCTGCAGAGCTGGGTGGTGGCCACGGGCCACAAGGTCGTGATCCTCTTCGAAGGACGCGATGCGGCGGGCAAGGGTGGTGTCATCAAGCGCATCACGCAGCGCCTGAACCCGCGCGTCTGCCGCGTGGCCGCGCTGCCGGCGCCCAATGACCGCGAACGCACGCAGTGGTATTTCCAGCGCTATGTCTCGCATCTGCCTGCCGCTGGCGAGATGGTGCTGTTCGACCGTAGCTGGTACAACCGCGCCGGCGTGGAACGCGTGATGGGCTTCTGTACCGATGACCAGTACGAGGAGTTCTTCCGCTCGGTGCCGGAGTTCGAACGCATGCTGGTGCGCTCGGGCATCCAGGTGATCAAGTATTGGTTCTCGATCACCGACGACGAGCAGCACCTGCGCTTCCTGAGCCGCATCCACGATCCGCTGAAGCAGTGGAAGCTGAGCCCGATGGACCTGGAGTCGCGCCGCCGCTGGGAAGACTACACGCGTGCCAAGGAAATCATGCTCGAGCGCACGCATATTGCCGAGGCGCCTTGGTGGGTGGTGCAGGCGGTGGACAAGAAGCGCGCACGGCTCAACTGCATCCATCACCTGCTGCAGCAGATGCCGTACGTGGAGCCGTCAGCGGCCACCATCGTGCTGCCGGATCGCGAGCGCCACGCCGACTACACGCGTCTGCCCGTGCCGTCGGAGATGGTCATTCCCGAGGTGTACTGACACCCGGTATTCCCCGGCCGCGCTGGGTGCGGATGACAACAGATTGAAACGATCGTAGGGACGAAACATGGTCCGCACGACGCAATCGATGCTCAAAAAAGAGCTTCACGCGTCGTTATTGAGAGACCGCTCCGGGACATTCCGGAGTTCGCACATGTTTCTGGAGTTCCTCGATGCGTCGTTCGTCCCCGCGCCCCGGAGCGCGCTTCCCTGCTCCCCACGCTCTGCGCGGCCTGGCCGCTGCCGCCGCCCTGCTACTGACTGCCTGCGGTGGTGGCGGTGGCGACGATAGCGCCCAAGCCGCCACGGCCCAGGCTGCGGCAGCGCCCGTCACGACATCGGATGCACCGCAACTGGTCTCGGGTCTCTCGCAGACGTGCTCGGGTTGCGGTGCGGCTACCAGCGGCGCCTATGCCGGCACCAGTGTCGGCACCTGGGGCTATCCCAATGCCACGGCCAACGCCGTGGACGTGCAGTATTCGATCACTGGCGTGGCCGGCAAGACCATTGCCATGCAACTGACCAACCTGGGCGCGGCTGCCGTGGCCATGCCCACCGGTCTCTCGTCGCAGGTAGCGGCCGAGATGATCTCGCCACAGTCGCTCAGCGTCCAATCGACCGAGGAAACCGCGCAGCGTGCGATCCGCGAATTCAATCGCGCAGGCTGGGCCCAGAGCGCGCCTGCATCGGGCGCCATGAAGAACACGCTGGCTGCGCCGGCACCGTTGGCGGCATCGCTCGGCACCCAGGGCATGACGGAAGGCGCCACGCGTAGCTGGTATCACACCGATGGCACGTCGCGTCCGGCCACGCTGCGCAAACAGGTGACGGCCAGCGACGGCACCACGGTCAACGTCTGGGTGGAAGTGGCCGAGGCAAGTGCCGTGACCGATACGATGGTGCTCGATCTCGCCACCACGTTTGCCGGACCGGGCCTGCTTTACGATCGGCTGGTCCAGGTGGGCGGCGCGGTCTGGGGTGCCAACAACTTCAGCGGTACGCTGCTGCCCTCTGGCCGGCCCATCGACATCGTGGTGCTGAACTTCAATCACGACGCCAAGCCGTATGGCACGGTCGGCTATTTCTGGGGCGTGCACAACTTCCTGAAGACCAAGGAAGCCAACAGCAACGAAGCGATTTCGCTGTATCTGGATAGCGAAACGTTGTCGCTGGGCGCGGCGGCAGGCATGCAGTCGATCAAGACCACGATGGCGCATGAAGGCACGCACATGCAGAACTTCTACCGTCGCCAGGTCACCATGGGTGCCGAGTACGCATACGACGCGTGGCTGGAAGAGATGACGGCTATGCAGATGGAAGACTTCCTGAGCGGCATCATCGTATCCGGCTACAGCCCCATTGGGGATGTGCGCCTGCCTGATTATTACCGCTACAGCGACTACAACTGCAATCTGCTCGATTTCACCGGCTTCGGTGTGACCTGCGAAAGCTATGCGGTGTCCGGCAGCTTCGGCGGCTTCCTGAACCGCCAGCTCGGCGTGGCGTTCCTCCGCGACCTGCTGACCCGCAAGACCGTGGGTTCGAAGCAGGTACTGTCCGATGCCATCGCCGTCCATGCGGGCTGGACGTTCGACAGGGCATTCGTGAACTGGCGCGCGACGACCAACAGCAGCATGCCCGCCGCCCGCACCCCGCTTGACTACGGCTATCCCGCCTGGACCGACGGCACATTCACGCTGCCCGCGATAGACCCATCGGCCAGCAAGTACACCACGCTGCGCAAACTCCCCGCCACGGCGCCCGCCTCCCTGCTGGGCCTCGGCAGCTACATTGCCCCGCGTAGCGATGCCAACGGCGTGTATAGCGACAAGGTGCGCGTACCGGCCGGCGTGACGTTGTCGGTGGTGGTGTATTGATGGGATTGTGATGGCAGGACAAGCGCACACGTTGCGTGCTTGCCCTGCCTTACAAATCCACCCCGGGAAACGCTGCCGCGAACGTCTGCACCAGGCCCGTCAGCGCGCCGTTGTAGCCCGGTAGCGCGTTGACGCGTTCGCGGAAGGTCGCGCTTTTCATGGCGCTGACCGCGCCTTGCATGGCGGGGCTGTGCAGCGCCTCCTTCTGCAGGGCAAAGAAGTAGCGTTCCTGCAGCACGGGCACGAACTCCAGACCGAAACGGCGGGCGGCGGTTTCCACGCCGAAGCCCACGTCGGCCATGCCGCTGCCGATATAGGCGGCCACCGCTGCATGGGTGAATTCCCCGTTGCTGAAACCTTCGATGCGGCTGGTGTCGATGCCGCGCCGCGCCAGCATCAGATCCAGCAGCAGTCGCGTGCCCGAACCCAGTTGGCGATTCACAAAGCGCACGTCCGCGCGCGTGAGGTCTTCGAGCGACGTAACGCCGAGCGGATTGCCGGGACGCACGAACAACCCTTGCTGGCGGGTGGCGAGATGGATCAGGCAATGCTTGTCCGGTTGCAGCCAGCGCGTGAAGCCGCGCAGCGTCTCTTCCTCGAATTCCCCGATCGGTACGTGAAACCCCGCCACGTCGCAGGCGCCTTCGGCCAGCGCGGCTGCGGCTTCCAGACTGCCGCAGTACTTCAGGTCGTGCCGCACCTTCTGCTCGTCGAGAAAATCCCGCAGTGCAGCAACCGCGAAACCGTGGCTGGCGTGAATGCGCACGGCGGGGTCTGAGGCTGCCATCAGCTTCTTGAGTTCGATCTCCAGCTCGGAGGCCAGGCTGTCGAGCGTAGGCGTGAGGCGCGCTGCAATGCGCTTGCTGGCCCACACGAGTTGTTGCGCCATCGGCGTCAGCGTCGATCCCCGTCCCCGGGTCTTGGCAATGAGCGCGCCGCCAAAAAGCGTCTCCGCGTCACGCAGGATTCCCCAGGCGTAGCGATAAGACAACGTCATGGCTTCTGCCGATTGCGCAATGTTGCCGGTGGATTCGATAAGGCTCAGCAGGGCGACCAGGCGTGACACATCCAGCGCTGGCGCGGGCGCCAGGGCGGTGTCGTCGCGGATCTGCAGGTGGGGAAGGATCGAGATACGTAGCATATGCGGAAAATAGCATATTGAATGGGGCAAAACACGGTCCTATAGTCGCATAAAGCGGATAAAAAGCCCGCTGCGGTGATCCCGAATATGAATAAAAAAGCCGATATCGGGGCCGACAAGAAACAGGAGACAAGATGCCAGAAAACGCCATTCCCCAGGCGGCAGCCGGCAGCGACGATGCCGCCGCGGCCCACGCAGCGAACTCGACGATTGCGGCCAGCGACGCCATTGCGCGCATCGTCGAGGCGCGGCGCGACATGCCCGGTGCATTGCTGCCGATCCTGCATGACATCCAGGACAGCCAGGGTTTCATTCCCGCCAGCGCGGTGCCCGTCATCGCAAAGGCGCTGAACCTCTCGCGCGCCGAGGTGCATGGCGTGATCACGTTCTATCACCACTTCCGCGAGCAGCCCGCCGGACGCCACGTCGTACAGGTGTGCCGCGCCGAGGCATGCCAGTCGGTCGGTGCCGATGGTCTGGCCGCGCATGCCTGCCAGTCGCTCGGCTGCGATTTCCACGAGACCACCGCTGACGGCCAGTTCACGCTCGAACCGGTCTACTGCCTGGGCCAATGCGCAACCGGCCCGGCGATGATGATCGGTGAGCGGGTGCATGGGCGGGTCGATGCCCGACGCTTCGATCGCCTGATCGACGCAGTACGCGAAGACGAGGAGGTACGCGCATGAGCACGAACCCGATCACGATCTTCGTGCCGCGCGACTCCACCGCGCTGGCGCTGGATGCCGACGAAGTGGCGCAGGCCATCGCACGCGAAGCCGCACAGCGCGGTGCCGAGGTACGCATCGTCCGCAACGGCTCGCGCGGCATGTTCTGGCTCGAACCGCTGGTCGAAGTACAGACCGACGCGGGCCGCGTGGCCTATGGCCCGGTCACCGAGGATGATGTGCCGGCGCTGTTCGATGCGGGATTCCTCAAAGGCGGCCAGCACGCATTGGCACACGGCCTGACCGACGAGATCCCGTTCCTGAAGAATCAGGAGCGACTGACCTTTGCACGGATGGGCATCACCGATCCGCTGTCGATCGATGACTACATCGGGCATGAAGGCTTTGCGGGATTGACCCGCGCATTGTCGATGTCGCCCGAGCAGGTCGTGCAGGAAGTGCTCGACTCCGGCCTGCGCGGTCGCGGCGGCGCGGCGTTCCCCACTGGCATCAAGTGGAAGACGGTGCTGGGCGCGCAGTCGCCGGTCAAGTACATCGTCTGCAATGCCGACGAAGGCGACTCGGGCACGTTCTCGGACCGCATGGTCATGGAGGACGATCCGTTCGTGCTGATCGAAGGCATGACGATTGCGGGCCTGGCCGTTGGCGCCGAACAGGGCTACATCTACACGCGTTCCGAGTACCCGCATGCGATTGCCGCGACGGAAGCGGCCATCGAGACGGCCATGCAGGCCGGCTGGCTCGGTGACAACATCCGGGGCACCGGCAAGCGGTTCCATCTCGAAGTGCGCAAGGGCGCAGGTGCCTATGTGTGCGGCGAGGAAACGGCCTTGCTGGAGAGCCTGGAAGGCAAGCGCGGCGTGGTACGCGCCAAGCCGCCATTGCCGGCGCTCAAGGGTTTGTTCGGCCAGCCCACGGTCATCAATAACGTGATCTCGCTGGCCACGGTGCCGATCATCCTTTCCCGTGGTGCCACGTTCTACAAGGACTTCGGCATGGGCCGTTCGCGCGGCACGCTGCCGTTCCAGCTGGCTGGCAACATCCGCCAGGGTGGTCTTGTGGAAAAGGCATTCGGTATCACGTTGCGTGAACTGCTGATGGACTTCGGCGGTGGCACGCGTAGCGGCCGCAGCATCCGCGCCGTGCAGGTCGGTGGCCCGCTGGGTGCGTACCTGCCGGAATCGCGCTTCGATGTGCCGCTCGATTACGAGGCCTATGCAGCGTTCGGTGCGGTGGTCGGTCACGGTGGCATCGTCGTGTTCGACGAGACCGTGGACATGGCGAAGATGGCCCGGTATGCGATGGAGTTCTGCGCCATCGAGTCCTGCGGCAAATGCACCCCGTGCCGTATCGGATCGACGCGCGGCGTGGAAGTCATCGACCGCATCATGGCCGGCGACCAGCCCGTGAAGCACGTGGCGCTGGTGCGCGACCTCTGCGACACGATGCTGAGCGGCTCGCTCTGCGCCATGGGCGGCATGACGCCGTACCCGGTGCTCTCCGCGCTGAACGAGTTTCCGGAAGATTTTGGATTGCAACCCAAGCCGGCGCAGGCGGCTTAGGCTGACCACGCACCATACAGACTGACGTATCCCTCAGGGATGCGCATCCTCACAAGCAGTATTTCGGGAGACGTCCCTTGCAAGCACGCGACGATTTCGACTTTGGTACTCCGGCCATCGAGACCGACACACTGGTCACGCTGGAGATCGACGGTGTAGCCGTCACTGTACCCGCTGGCACCTCCGTGATGCGCGCCGCAGCAGAGGCCGGCATCGGTGTGCCCAAGCTCTGCGCCACCGACTCGCTGGAACCGTTCGGCTCATGCCGCCTGTGCCTCGTGGAAATCGAGGGCCGGCGCGGGTATCCGGCATCGTGCACCACGCCTGCGGAAGCCGGCATGAAGGTGCGCACGCAAAGCGGCAAGCTCGGCGACCTGCGCCGTGGCGTGATGGAGTTGTATATCTCCGATCACCCGCTGGACTGCCTGACGTGCCCCACCAACGGCAACTGCGAACTGCAGGACATGGCCGGTGTGGTGGGTCTGCGCGAAGTGCGCTATGCCGATGGTGCAGGCGGTGCCGCACCGATCGCCACGCACACGCATCTGAAGAAGGACGAGTCCAATCCGTACTTCACGTATGACGCGTCCAAGTGCATCGTCTGCAATCGCTGCGTACGCGCCTGCGAGGAAACGCAAGGCACGTTTGCACTGACCATCAGCGGACGCGGCTTCGATTCGCGTGTATCGCCGGGCACGAGCCAGTCGTTCATGGAATCGGATTGCGTGTCGTGCGGCGCCTGCGTGCAGGCATGCCCGACGGCCACGCTGACCGAAACGTCGGTGATCAAGCTGGGCCAGCCGTCGCACAGCAAGGTCACGACCTGTGCCTACTGCGGCGTGGGTTGCACGTTCAAGGCCGAGATGAAGGGCAATGAAGTGGTGCGCATGGTCCCGTACAAGGACGGCGCCGCCAATGAAGGCCACGCCTGCGTGAAGGGCCGCTTTGCATGGGGCTACGCCACGCACAAGGACCGCATCCTCAAGCCGATGATTCGCGCGAAGATCACCGATCCGTGGCGCGAAGTGTCGTGGGAAGAAGCCATCAACTATGCGGCCTCGGAGTTCCGCCGCATCCAGACCCAGCATGGCCAGGATTCGATTGGTGGCATCGTGTCGTCGCGCTGCACGAACGAGGAAGGCTATCTCGTGCAGAAGCTCGTGCGTGCCGCGTTCGGCAACAACAACGTCGATACCTGCGCACGGGTCTGCCATTCGCCGACCGGTTACGGCCTGAAGACCACGCTGGGTGAATCGGCGGGTACGCAGACGTTCCGCTCGGTGGCCAAGGCCGATGTGATCATGGTGATCGGTGCGAATCCGAGCGACGGCCACCCGGTGTTTGCCTCGCGCATGAAGCGCCGCCTGCGTGCCGGTGCCAAGCTGATCGTCGTCGATCCGCGCCAGATCGATCTGGTGGATTCGCCGCACGTCCGCGCCGACTATCACCTGCAATTGCGTCCGGGTACGAACGTGGCGCTGGTCACGTCGCTGGCGCATGTGATCGTCACCGAAGGGCTGCTGGCCGAACAGTTCATCGCCGAACGTTGCGAAGATCGCGCGTTCCAGCAGTGGCGTGATTTCGTGGCACTGCCCGAGAACTCGCCGGAAGCGATGGAAGCCGTCACCGGCGTGCCTGCCGATACGCTGCGCGGTGCCGCACGTCTTTATGCCACGGGCGGTAACGCGGCGATCTATTACGGCCTGGGCGTGACCGAACATGCGCAGGGTTCCACCACGGTGATGGGCATCGCCAACCTCGCCATGGCCACGGGCAACATCGGCCGCGAAGGCGTGGGTGTGAACCCGCTGCGTGGCCAGAACAACGTGCAGGGTTCGTGCGATATCGGCTCGTTCCCGCATGAGCTGCCGGGCTATCGCCACGTATCGGATTCCACGGTGCGTGCCGAGTTCGAATTGGCATGGGGCGTGGACATCAATCCGGAGCCGGGCCTGCGCATTCCCAACATGTTCGAAGCCGCGCTGGGCGGCACGTTCAAGGGCCTGTACTGCCAGGGCGAGGACATCGTCCAGTCCGACCCGAACACGCAGCACGTTTCCGAAGCACTGTCGTCGATGGAATGCATCGTCGTGCAGGACATCTTCCTGAACGAGACGGCCAAGTACGCACACGTGTTCCTGCCGGGTTCGTCGTTCCTGGAGAAAGACGGCACGTTCACCAATGCGGAGCGCCGCATCTCGCGCGTGCGCAAGGTGATGCCGCCGCAGGCCGGTTACTCGGACTGGGAAGCCACGATCCTGCTGTCGAATGCGCTGGGCTATCCGATGAACTACAAGCATCCGTCGGAAATCATGGACGAGATTGCGGCGTTGACGCCGACGTTCTCGGGCGTGAGCTACCAGAAGCTCGAAGAGCTCGGCAGCATCCAGTGGCCGTGCAATGCCGAAGCGCCGCAGGGCACGCCGACGATGCACGTCGATGCGTTCGTGCGGGGCAAGGGCAAGTTCATCATCACCAAGTACGTGGCCACCGACGAGAAGGTGAATCGCAAGTTCCCGCTGATCCTGACCACTGGTCGCATCTTGTCGCAGTACAACGTGGGCGCGCAGACGCGGCGTACGGAGAATGTGCACTGGCACGACGAGGACCGGCTGGAGATTCATCCGCACGATGCCGAGGAACGTGGCATCAAGGACGGCGACTGGGTCGGCGTGCAGAGCCGCGCGGGCGAGACGGTGCTGCGTGCCATCGTCAGCAGCCGGATGCAGCCGGGCGTGGTCTACACGACATTCCACTTCCCGGAGTCGGGCGCCAACGTGATCACCACCGACAACTCTGACTGGGCCACCAACTGCCCCGAATACAAGGTGACGGCGGTACAGGTGATGCCGGTCGCGCAGCCTTCCACATGGCAGCGCAACTACCAGGCATTCAATGAGGAGCAACTGGCCCACCTGCGTGCGGCCGGTGAAACGGCGCCGGCCGGTTGATCAGGGGAGCGCAACGCGATGAAGCGTGATGTGCCGTCACCCGACAGCGCCGCCGGCACCGCAGAAATGCCCGCGCAGCGCACCTTCGAGGTGCGCCGCTGGCGGCATGGCAAGGCGGGCACGGAAGTGGACCACCTGGCCGAAGAGGTGCCGGTCGCGCTGGAGTTCAACGGCATCTCGCACGCGGTGATGCTGGCGACGCCGGCCGATCTCGAAGACTTCGCAATCGGCTTCAGTCTCAGCGAAGGCATCGTGGAACGTGCCGGCGATATCTACGGCATCGACGTGGAGACCAGCGAGCAGGGCATCACGGTCAGGCTCGATATCGCCACGGGTGCATTCGTCGCGCTGAAAGGGCGTCGCCGTGCGATGGCGGGCCGCACGGGCTGCGGACTGTGCGGCACCGAATCGCTCGACGAAGTGATGCGCGTGCCGCAGCCGGTGCAGAGCGCGGCGGTCTTCGATCCGGCGGTGTTCGAGCATGCGTTCGCGGCGTTGCACAAGCGGCAGGCGTTGTTGCGCGATACCGGTGCCACGCACGCGGCGGGCTGGATGCGTGCCGATGGCGAGCTGGCGCTGGTGCGCGAGGATGTAGGCCGCCACAACGCGCTCGACAAGCTGGCGGGCGCGTTGTCGCGTGGCGGGCAGGAAGATATCGCGCACGGGGCGGTCATCGTCACGAGCCGCGCGAGTTATGAAATGGTGCAGAAGACGGCGGCCATCGGTGCGGGCGTGCTGGCTGCGGTGTCAGGGCCTACCGCGATGGCGGTGCGGCTGGCTGATAGTGCGGGCATCACGCTGGCCGGGTTCGTGCGGGGCGGCAGCCTCGTCGTCTATACGCATCCCCAACGACTACATATGGCATAGGGTCCGGCAATGCATATCGAAAACCTGGTCAAGATGGCCAACCAGATCGGCAGCTTCTTCGAAGCCATGCCCGACCATGACGAGGCGCTGGCCGACATCGCCAACCATGTAAAAAAATTCTGGGAACCACGCATGAAGCGCGCGTTCCTGACGCATGTGGACGCGGGCGGGGAAGGGGTCGACCCCATCGTGATCGAAGCCGTGGCACGTCATCGCGACAAGTTCGAGGTGACACTGCGCGCCGCTGCCTGAGGCGCGAGGCATGGCATGGCGTTGACGCGCGGGTGCGTTACGACGCGCGCTTCTCCATGCGAAAGAGCAGTTGCAGGATCGCCAGGCCGAACAGCGTGGCGATCACGGCTGTCGATTCCCGGCCCAGGCCGCAGGCCACGCCGATGGCCGCCACGGTCCAGATGCTCGCTGCCGTAGTCAGGCCGCGAATCTCTTTCTCGTCGGTGTGCTTGATGATGGCACCCGCGCCCAGAAAGCCGATGCCGGCGATCAGGCCCTGCAGTACGCGGCTCATGTCCGCCAGCGGGGTGCCTGCCAATAACGGCACCAGTACGAACAGTGCCGCGCCCATCGCCACGAGCATGTGTGTGCGCAGGCCCGCTGCCTTGCCCGCCGACTCGCGTTCCCAGCCGATCAGGCCGCCGAGCAGGCAGGCCAGCGTCAGCCTGACCAGGATCTTCGTGAGTTCGCTGACATTGTTCACGTCCGCGAACTCCGCCCGCAGCGTGCTATATACCTCGCCCCAGATTCCATCCATGGCCGCCTCGTTATGCGCGTCCCGGCGTGCGCCGGTGGTGAGGTGAGGCTATCACGCAGGATGCACGGCCGCCGTCGGGCGGCGGCTGACACGGGTGCCGGTTGCGGCTTACTTCAACCGGAGCGGCTCCAGCAGCGCAGCGTCGTATTGGGCACCCGTAATGCGTCCGAGGTCCTTCATGCGCAGCAGGATATACGCCTGCCGTTGCCGTGCGCGGCGCGGGTTGACCACAGGGTTGTTGGCCGAAGGTGCCTTCGGCAGACCGGCCAGCATCGCGCATTCGGCCAGCGTCAGTTGCCCGACGGATTTGCCGAAATAGGTATCGGCAGCTTCCCCGAAACCATACGCGCCCTGGCCCAGGTAGATCTTGTTCAGGTATAGCTCAAGGATCTCGTCCTTGCTCAACGCATTCTCGATCCGGTACGCAAGCAGGATCTCGTAGAGCTTGCGCGTGTACGTCTTCTTGCGCGACAGGAAGAAATTGCGCGCCACCTGCATCGTGATGGTCGATGCGCCCTGCGACAGCTCGTCGGAAAGATTGGCGACGCCGGCACGCATCACGCCCACATAGTCGACGCCGTCGTGCAGATAGAAGCGATCGTCCTCGATGGCAACAACGGCCTCGGGCAAGGTGTGCGGGAAGTCAGCGAGCCTGACGTAGCCCGGCGACTGCCGGAACGCCGTGAGCGCATCGAGCGAAGGAAGTTGCCGGCTGGCCATCAGCACGGCAAACGCAATCAGCAGCGCGCCACCCACGAGGGCGAGCAGCACCAGCTTGACGAAGACAGACCAGAGACGTTGCATGGCGCGTATTGTGCCATTGCCTCATGGCTGCCTTCCGGTTTACTCCCCTCTCCCGCTACGCGGGAGAGGGGCGGGGGAGAGGGCCAGCCGCAAAAATTGCGACACGGCCGGCAAGCAGACCCTCCAGCCCTCACCCCCAGCCCCTCTCCCATTGCATGGGAGAGGGGAGCACACCACAGGCATATCAAGCGCTCTCGGTTACCCCTTCGGCACCTCCACCCCCAATTCCCCCGCCAACGTCTCCAGATTCCGCCAGATATTCGGATTGATATCGAGATGCGTGGTCGTCAGCGCGCGATTGGCGGCTTCATACTCGCCGGGATACTGCACCTGATCGCAGCCCGGTGCAGTGGGCGTGTCGTGCAGGTACTGGATAAACGCCTCGACCTCGCCTCGCTCCCAATTGAGACCAAGATCGAATTCCGGATTGAGCAGCAGCGCGAACATGTTGTTGGTGGCCACCCCTCCGCGCGGATTCTCCGGCTGGATGGTGCCGCCACCGGACAGCACGCCCGCCAGCAGTTCGGCTACCACGCCCAGTGCATAGCCCTTGTGCTGCCCGAACGGCAGCAGCGATCCGGGATGTTCGCCGAACATGACCGAGGCGTCTGTCGTCGGATTCCCATCGGCGTCGATGATGCTGTGCTCGGGCGCTGGCTCACCCTTCTCGGCCAGCACGCGGGCCTTGTTGATGGCGATGGCGCTGGTGGCGATATCCACCACCAGCGGCGGCCTGCCATTCGGCATCGGCCCTGCAAAGCAGAGGGGATTCGTGGTCAGGCGCGGCACGCGGCCGCCGAAGGGCGCCACCACGGGCGGGCGGTTGATCACGTTGGTGAAACTCAGCAGCACGAATCCGGCCGCGGCCACCATCTCGCCGTAGTGGCCCATGCGGCCAAGATGGTGAGACTTCCGCAGCGTGACGATGCAGTGCCCATGCTGGCGCACGCGTTCGATGGCCTGCTGCATGACGGCCTTGCCCACGTGCTGGCCGAAGCCGCCGTGGCCGTCGAAGACCATCATCATGTCGCGGTCGAGCACGCACTCGGCGCGCCCGGTGGCGTTGACGTTGTTGCCGTCAAGCGCCCGGCGGTAGTTGGGAAGGATCGACAGGCCGTGGCTGACGTAGCCGCACCGGTCGGACTCGACCAGGTGCTCGGCCACATCGTCAGCAATGTCCTCGGGCACATTCTGTGCGGTCAGGAGTTGGCGCGCGAAGGTACGCGCGCTATCGAGCGAGAGCTTCATGATTGAGGGCGGCTTGAAAGGTTAGAGGGCGCTCAGGGCAGCATCACATCCATC
Source organism: Cupriavidus sp. 2SB (assembly GCF_005503625.1). Lineage (GTDB taxonomy): Bacteria > Pseudomonadota > Gammaproteobacteria > Burkholderiales > Burkholderiaceae > Cupriavidus. Next base: position 27,196 of record NZ_SCMX01000053.1, read on the forward strand.
CCAGCCAGCGCCAGTAGGTGGCTGCGAACAGCAGCATCAGCAGGTAGCCGATGATCGTGACCGGAATCCCGATCTTGGCGAACTGCCGCCCGTTGAACGTATCGGTGCCCAGGCAGACCATGTTCTGCGGCGCATTGATCGGCAGGATGAAGCCGAAGCTCACCGTGAAGCCCAGCAGCATCGTCATGCCCATCTGGTTGATGCCGGGCGGCAGCGTCTGCAGCACCGAGATCAGGATCGGCATCATGGCGGCCGTCAGCGCGGTGGCGCTGGCAAAGCCCAGGTGAATCAGGATCAGGAACGCGGCAAGCACCGCGAAGACCATGATTGCGCCGTGCTCGGCCAAGCCGGTATGCGTGACCACGAACCTGCCGAGCCATTGCCCCGCCTCGGTGGTCAACAGCGCGGTGCCCAGGCTGATACCTACGCCGAACACGATCAGCGTGCCCCACGGCGTGCGCTGCTGCATCGTCTTCCAGTCCATCACGCCGATGCGCGGCATCATCAGGATCACCAGGCCCACGAACGTGACAGTGGCCGTGTCCATCGAGTGCAGCTTGCCTTCGGTGGCCCAGAACAGCAGGAGGCCGATGGCCACAGCCGCGAGCCGCTTCTGCGGACCGGTCATGGGGCCGAGTGCGTGGAGTTCGCGCTGCACGGCTTCCTTGCCGCCGGCAATCGCATCCGTTTCGGGCGGGAGCAGCCAGCGGATCAGGAAATACAGCACGCCAGACATGATGAGCGCCCAGGGTGCGCCGGCGATCAGCCATTGCAGCCAGGTCACGCGCTCGCCAAGCAGCTTGTCCATGAAGCCCGCCGTCAGCAGGTTCTGCGCGGCGGCGGTCTGGATACCGACGTTCCACACGCTGGTGGCCATCGCCACCATGATCATGATGCCGGCCGCGATGTTCGACTTCTTGTCCACGCCAAACGCGGCGATCACACCCATCATGATCGGGACGGTACACGCGCTGCGCGCGGTGGCGCTCGGCACGACCAGGCTCAGGATGATGGTCACGGCAATGGTGCCGAGCAGGATGCGGCGCGTACTGGTGCCGATGGCGGACAGCGTGACCAGCGCGATGCGCCGATCGAGTCCGGTGACCGTCATGGCGGCGGAAATGAACAGTGCGGCGGCGACCAGCGCCAGTGCGGTGTTCGAGAATCCGGCCAGCGCCATGCCGAGCGCGCGTGACGTGCCATACATCGTATTGGGGTCGGCCACCGTCGGTGCAAAGCCGATCAGTCCCGCCATCAGCGAGGTGATCATGATGGCGCTGGTCTCGTAGGTCACGGCCTCGGTGATCCAGACGACCACGGCAAATGCAAGGATGGCCAGCATGCGATGGCCCGCAAGCGGAAGCCCTTCGGGCGTATCGATCCAGAGCACGCCGAGCAGTACGGCGACAGCGAGGTAAAGGCGCCAGTGGATACGGAGTTGCGGTGCTGCCGGTGCTGCCACGGCAGCAGTGGAGCCGCCAGGTGCGGCGGGGGAGGGTTGCGGATCAGGCATCTTGAAATCCCTTGATATGGATCAGCCTGTCGAACGCGTCGCGACGCAGGATCGCCGCGTTCGACATGCGTCCATTATGGAAATCTGCTGATAGAGTTCCAAGGACGCCACACCCTCGAATTTGCGCTAAATCAAATCGCTGGAGAGTCAGATGTTGTCAAGGGAAACGCCGCATTGCAGGTCTGGCAACGGTTCGCGGGCGGCCATCGCGCGTACGATGTACGCGTGGCGTTCGATCTGAAAGAATTGACGCCGATGCTGAACAATTTCGAATGCGGGCTTATTCAGCCGCTCAAGGCGAGATGACCAATCAAAACGACCATGCGATGACGCAAACCATGAACCAGGTGATCGCCGCACTGCGGCCGGGGCTGGAACTGGAGACCATCTCCAACGCACGCGACCTTGGCGGGCTGGCTGCGCGGGCCGGACGTCGCGTGAAACACGGCAAGCTGTATCGCAGCGCCAATCCCGCATTGGCCTGCGCCGCCGATCTGGACCGCCTGCACGCGCTGGCACTCGACATCGTGGTGGACTTCCGCTCGGCCGGAGAGAAGTCGCCAGCAGAGTCGGTGTTCGGTCAGCGATTCCAGTGGCTTGCTGTGCCGGTACTGGATGGCACGATGTCGATGGACGTGCTGATGCCGCGCGTGAAGGCCAGCTCGCCCGCGCAGATGCATGCATTCATGGTCGATGTCTATCGCGATTTTCCGGTGCGCTATGGCGATGCGTTCGGTGCATTCCTGCGCCATGCGGAAGCCGGCAAGACGCTCCTGTACCACTGCACCGCAGGCAAGGACCGCACGGGCTTTGCATCGCTGTTATTGCTCGGTGTTCTCGGCGTGGCGCACGACGATATCGTGGCGAACTACCTGGAGTCGAACCACTGGAACGCCGGGCTCAATGAAAGGATCCTGGCCGGCGTGGGCCAGTACGGTGTGTCGGCCGAGGTCATGAAGCCCTTGCTTGATGTTCGGCCCGAGTATCTGGAAGCATCGATGGATGCGATCGGCAAGACCTACGGCAGCATCGAAGGATTCGTTGGCGATTATTTGAAGATCGATTTGGATCGCTTGCGCGGGCACTATCTCGACTGAAATTTTCTCTTCGATGGTTTTCTCCCCTCTCCCGCTTGCGGGAGAGGGGCGGGGGAGAGGGCCAGCGGTGCAAATCGCGACGTGGCCGGCAAGCAGAGCCTCCGGCCCTCTCCCCCAGCCCCTCTCCCACTGCGCGGGAGAGGGGAGCGAACTACCGCTTGTCAGCGCTCAACACCTTCCCGCAGCAACCGCGCAGTAGAAAGCGCAATCATCCCTTCCTCATCGGTCGGCACCACCAGCACGGGAATGCGGCTGGTATCGCGGCTGACACGCTGACGGTTCTCGTTGTTGGCCGCAACATCCAGCTTCACGCCGAAGATATCCACCAGGTGTTCGCAAATTCGCGCGCGCACTTCTGGCGAGTTGGCGCCGACGCCAGCCGTGAAAACCAGCCCATCGAGACCGCCCAGCGTGACGGCCAGTTTGCCGATTTCCTGCGCGGCGCGGTATGCGTAGAAATCGACCGCGAGTTTCGCGCGTGGCGCATCGCTGGCCAGCAGTGCGCGCATGTCGCTACTGATGCCCGAGATGCCGAGCAGGCCGGACTTGCCGTAGAGCATCGACTGGATCTCCTCGGCGCTCATGCCCTGCGCGGCGAGGTAGAGGACCGCACCGGGATCGATCGATCCGCAGCGCGTACCCATCGGCATGCCGTCGAGTGCGGTCAGGCCCATTGTCGATTCCACACTCTTGCCGTCGTGCATTGCGCAGAGGCTGGCGCCATTGCCAAGATGCGCGACGATAACGCGGCCCCGCGCAATCTCGGGCGCCACCTGCCGCAACTGCCGCGCGATATAGGCATACGACAAGCCATGGAAGCCATAACGTCGCACGCCGCGCTCGTAGTATTCGTACGGCAGCGCCATCAATTGCGCCAGCGGATCATGGCCCGCATGGAATGCGGTATCGAAACAGGCTACCTGCAGCAGCTCGGGCGCTGCGCCACGAATCGCGCGGATGGCGGTCAGGTTGTGCGGCTGATGCAGCGGCGCAAGCGGCACCAATTCCTCCAGCGTGGCGATGACTTCGTCGTCAATGCGCACGGCATCGGTGTAGCGGACGCCGCCATGCACCACGCGATGTCCGATTGCCACGGGTGGAGAGTCGCGCAATCCCACGCTTAGTGTCAGGCGGATCAGCCGGAATGCGGCGTTGTGGTCGGCTACCTGCTCCACCGGGAAATGCTCTTCGGCCACCACGCGCCCATCGGCCATGCGCGCGATGAGGTGAGGCTTCACGCCAATGCCTTCGATCTGCCCGTGCGCGGCCAGCGTGGGTTGTACATCCACATTGTCGTGCGCGGCGTCGGGTACCACATAGATAGAAATCTTGATACTGGAGGATCCGGCGTTGACGACCAGGATGACCGGATGGACGGGTTGCACGGGTGGTGCGGTACTCATGCTCGCTCCTTGATGCGGATGCTTGCGGATTCTCGCGGAAGTCAGACTTTGACTGCGGCGTCCATGACGCGGCGCGCATGGGCCAGCAACACGGCAATTGCGCAACTGCCGATACGCGCGCGCACGCTATCGGCACGGCTGGTCAGGATGATGGGCACGCGCGCGCCCAGCACGATGCCGGCGGCTTCGGCACCTGCCAGGAAGGTCAACTGCTTGGCCAGCATGTTGCCGGCTTCGAGGTCGGGTACCAGCAGGATGTCGGGGTCACCGGCCACTTCGGATTGGATGCCCTTGGTCTCGGCGGCTGCCTTGCTGATGGCGTTGTCGAAGGCCAGCGGGCCATCGAGAATGCCGCCTTCGATCTGGCCGCGCAGGCTCATCATGCATAACGCGGCGGCATCGATGGTCGAGGGAATCTTGTCGGTCACCGTTTCCACGGCCGAGAGGATGGCCACCTTGGGGCGCTCGATGCCCAGCACGCGAACGAGGTCGATGGCGTTGCGCACGATATCGGCCTTGTCGTTGAGCGTGGGAAAGATATTGACGGCGGCGTCGGTGATGAACAGTGGCTTGTGATAGCTCGGCACGTCCATCGCAAAGACATGCGACAGACGCCGCGCGGTGCGCAGGCCGCTGGTGCTGCGCGTCACGGCGTGCAGTAGTTCGTCGCTGTGCAGGCTGCCCTTCATCAGCAGTTCGGCCTGGCCCGAGCGCACGGCCTCCACGGCGGCTTCGGCGGAGGCATGGCTGTGTGGCGCGTCGATGATGGGGGTGTTGCCCAGTTCCAGCCCGTGTGCTTCGGCCACCTGCCGGATGCGTGCGGCGGGTCCTACGAGCAAGGGCACGATAAGGCCGAGTCGGGCCGCTTCCAGGGCGCCGTCGAGCGAGGAGTGATCGCAGGGGTGCGCGACGGCGGTGGGAATCGGCGGCTGGTCCGCGCAGCGTGCGAGGAGCAGGGCGTACTTGTCCGTGGACGATGGGATCGACATGGCAGGATTCCGTAACGGGAAGGGTGGCGAGCCAGCATCCTGGTGCGGGTAGATGCTGCGTTGCGCAAACGTCTGCGGGCAGTATAGGCGAACACGCGTGGCGTGGGGTCGACTTGGTGACCGGCCTATTCGGTGCGGTCAGCGCGCAGGGATGGGCAGGGCGGTTGTCATCCGCGATCTTCGCTGGTAGATTTTGTTGTGTTGCATCGCAGCACGCACATTTCACCTCTGGATTCGTCCCCGTTGCACGCCAGTTGATCCGCCAATCCCCAAGGAGAAACGGAAATGAATGCACGCCAGCCTGTGGCTGGGCAGTCGACGCCGCAGGACACTCCTGCTACCACCGCCCCCACCGATAGTTCTTCCTCGCCCTCGTCTCCCCCGACGTTCGATCCGGCATCGCTGTTCACCGCCTTCCCACCCGTTCCGATGAACCCGCTGGCGCACGCCGCCTGGGAATATGGCGTCGATGCATGGCAGCGCTCCATCCTGTTCTTCGACATCCTGCGGCGCCGCGCCGCCGAGACCGTCGAACATGAGCGCGGTGGATTCCCTGCGGTACTCGTGTTCGAGCACGAAGTCTTGATGGACGGGCGAGACTTGCCGCGCCCCGTCAACTACGCATTGCTGCGGATCGTGCCGCCGCCCGAGCATCCGACCGACATGACCAATCGCCCGTTCGTGGTGATGGACCCGCGCGCAGGCCACGGTCCCGGCATCGGCGGTTTCAAAAGCGATAGCGAGATCGGCAACGCGATCCGCTCGGGGCATCCCTGTTACTTCATCACGTTCTTCCGCGATCCGTGTCCGGGGCAGACCATCGAGGACGTGGCGCGTACCGAGGGCCTGTTCCTGCGTGAAGTGGCCAGGCGACATCCCGATGCGCCGGGCAGGCCGTTCGTGGTGGGCAACTGCCAGGCGGGCTGGGCCCTGCTGATGCTGGCGGCGGCCGCTCCCGACGTCACGGGCCCGATCCTGCTGGCTGGCGCGCCCGTGGCGTACTGGTCTGGGGTGCGCGGCAAGAATCCGATGCGCTATGCGGGCGGCCTGCTTGGTGGCACATGGCTGTCGTCGCTGGCGGCGGACATGGGCAACGGACGCTTCGATGGCGCGTGGCTCGTGCAGAATTTCGAGAGCCTGAATCCTTCCAACACGCTGTGGGAAAAGCTCTACAACGTCTACGCGAAGGCCGACACGGAAGGGCCGCGCTTTCTGGAGTTCGAACGCTGGTGGGGCGGGCACTTCCTGATGAACCGCGCCGAGATCGACTGGATCGTGCAGAACCTGTTCGTCGGCAATCACCTGACGGCGGGCGAGGTGCGCAGCAACGATGGCCAGCACGTGATCGACCTGCGCAACGTGCGCTCGCCGGTGATCGTGTTCGCGTCCTGGGGGGACAACATCACGCCGCCACAGCAGGCGCTGAACTGGATCCCCGACCTGTATCCAAGCGTGGAAGAACTCGTGGCCAACGAGCAGACCATCGTCTATTGCCTGCATCCGTCGATTGGACATCTTGGTATCTTCGTGTCTGGCAGCATTGCCAACAAGGAACACTCGGAACTGTTCTGCGCGCTGGACCTGATCGACGTGTTGCCGCCGGGTCTCTATGAAGCGAAGATCGAGGACGTTGCGCCCGAACTGCCGCACCGTGACCTGATTCAGGGGCGGTATCTGGTGCGCTTCGAGCGGCGAACCATCGATGACATCCTTGCGCTGGACGATGGCCGCGACGACGAGCAGCCGTTCGAAGTGGTGCGCCGCGTGGCCGAGGTCAACCAGCATCTCTACGACACGTTCGCGTCGCCGATCGTGCGAGCGATTTCGAACGAGACTACGGCCGAGGCGATTCGCGCGGTGCATCCCTCGCGGCTGGAGCGCACGGTGACCGGCGACAGCAATCCGTGGATGCAATGGGTGGCCGCGATGGCGCCCGCCGTGCGCGAGGCGCGCCAGCCGGTGTCGCCGGACAACCCGTTCCTGCAGATGCAACAGGCCGTATCGGCACAGATCGTGCGCTCGCTGGACGACTACCGCGATGCGCGCGATGCCTGGCAGGAGCGCATGTTCGAATCGATCTACGCCGCGCCGTGGCTGCCAGCCATGCTCGGTATGAGCGCCACGCCGAAACGCCCCGAATCACCCGCCATCACGGCACTGCGCAAGGAAGTGGCCGACCTGCGACAGCGCGAGGCACGGCGCGAGATTGGCGAGGGCACATCGCTCGACGCCTTCCTGCGCGTGCTGTCTTACGTGACGCAGGGCAAATCGGCCATCGAAGAACGGCCCTTCAACCTGCTGCGCAAACTGGCGCGCGAGAATCCTGCGGAAGAAAAGATCACGCTGGCGGAATTCAAGGCGGCAGTCAGGCGGCAGAGCTACATCGTCAGTCTCGATCCGGAGGCCGCGCTCAAGGCGCTGCCGGAACTTGTGCCCGACATGAAGGAGCGCCGCCGCATCATGGTGCTGGCGCATCGCGTGCTGACCATCGGCGGGCCGCTGGATGACGACTGGCTGAAGCGGTATCGCGAAGTGGCCGACACACTCGGCACCGACCACGGCAACGGCAAGGCGAAACCCACGGAGGCGTGATCATGGTCCAGGTACCCAATCCGCCGTTGTCCGGCGCCCGTGTGCTGGTGGTGGGCGTGGCGAATGAAGACTCCATTGCGTGGGGCTGCGCACGTGCGTTTCACGAACTGGGCGCCGACGTGGCGCTCACCTATCTGAACGAGAAGGCGCGGCCGCACGTGGCGCCGCTGGCGGAACGGATTGGCGCGCCGATCCTGATGCCGCTGGATGTGGAGAACGATGGGCAGATGGATGCGCTGTTCGCGCATATCGGCAAGGAGTGGGGCCGGCTCGATGCGGTGGTGCACTCGGTGGCGTACGCCCCGAAGGAGGACCTGCAGAATGGCCTCATCCATTCTTCGGCGCCGGGATTTGCGCGGGCCATGGACATCTCGTGCCATTCGTTCATCCGCATGGCTCGCCGCGCAGTGCCGCTGATGAAGGAAGGCGGCACGCTGTTCGCCATGAGCTATGACGGCGCGAATCGCGTGGTGCCCAACTACGACCTCATGGGGCCGGTGAAGGCCGCGCTGGAGGCCACCTGCCGCTATCTGGCCTACGAGCTCGGCCCACAAGGCATTCGCGTCCATGCCATCTCGCCGGGGCCGCTGAAGACGCGGGCCGCTTCGGGTCTCAAGGATTTCGACCTGCTGCTGGCCGAGGCCGCAGGCCGGGCACCGATCGGCGAACTGGTGGACATCATGGACGTGGGCTTTGCTACGGCATACCTGGCCACGCCGTATGCGCGCCGCTTGTCGGGCAACACGGTCTATGTGGATGGTGGTGTGCACATCATGGCGTGAAACGTGCGATAGCCGCATGGGATGGCACCGGCCATCTGCGTGCGGCCTAGAATGAATGCATCACCCCGACAACAAGACAGAGGCTGCAATGCAGGTACTGATCCGAGGGCTGCATCGCGATGTGACCGAGGAAATGCTGCGCGAGAAGCTCAAGATCTACGCTCCGGTCAATTCCATCGAAATCGTGCGTGAGGGCGACCCCGATCGTCCGTGGGCATGGGTCGATCTGGCAATCGACGCGTTCACCGCGTGGCGCCTGCTTCGACAACTCGACAAGCAGTACTTCGCCGGCAGCGTGATGCGCTGGTACATCCCGGCACACCAGAGCTGAACCGTATTGGCGTGAGTGGCGCTACCATACGGCATCCTTCACTTTCGGACATCTCCGCACATGCTTGAACTCCAGGGCGCCATCTGGTTCCGCGCCGGCCAGCAGGCGTGGGGCGGCAAGGACCGCATCGCGTTGTTGGCTGCCATCGGCGAACACGGATCGATCACGGCCGCCGCACGTGCGGTGGGCATCAGCTACAAGGGCGCCTGGGACGCCATCGACGCCATGAACAACAGCGCCGGCGAGCCGCTGGTCCTGCGCGCAGCCGGCGGCAAGGGCGGTGGCGGTACGCGGCTCACCGAGCGGGCAGAGCGGCTGATTGCGACCTATCATGCGATGGCGACCGAGCACGCGCGCTTTATCGCGCATCTCGAAAAGGCTGGCAGTGCGATGGCACAGGCCAGTTCCGATGACCTTCATCTGATCCAGCGATTCATGATCCAGACCAGTGCCCGCAACAAGCTGTTCGGTCGCGTCGATAACGTACGCGGCGGCGCCGTCAATGACGAAGTCACGCTCGCCTTGGCCGGAGGACAGCGCATTGTTTCCACCATTACGCACGAGAGCGTGGAGACGCTGGGGCTGGCACCCGGTGCCGAAGCATTTGCACTCGTCAAGGCATCGTCGGTGATGATCGGCCTGCCCGATCCTGCGCTGCGGCTGTCTGCGCGTAACCAGTTGCCCGGCGTGGTCGCACGCCTGACACCCGGTGCGGTCAATGCGGAAGTGGTGCTCGACCTCGATGGCGGCGGCACGGTGGCGGCCATCATCACGAATGGCGCCGTGAGCGAGCTTGGGCTTGCGGAGGGCACGCGCGCGCTGGCGATCTTCAAGGCATCGAGCGTGATTTTGGGCACGATGGGCTGAACGAGATGGCACGCAATATCGAAATCAAGGCGCAGATCGGCAGCGTCGAAGCATTGACCCCACGCGCGGCGGCCATCGCCACGCACGGTCCCGAGTTCATCGATCAGGACGACACGTTTTTTCCTTGCCCGAATGGCCGCCTCAAGCTGCGTGCCTTCGATGCGGAACGCGGCCAGTTGATCTTCTATGCGCGTCCCGATGCATCAGGCCCGAAGGAGAGCTTCTACATTCTTTCGCCAACGTCATCGCCCGACACATTGCGCGAGGCGCTGACCGCTGCGCATGGCACAGGCGGGCGCGTGCGCAAGCACCGGACGTTGTTCCTGGCCGGGCGCACGCGCATCCATCTCGACCGCGTCGAGGGGCTTGGCGATTTCCTGGAGCTTGAAGTGGTGCTGCACGATGGCGAGCCAGCCGAAGCAGGCGTGGAAGAAGCGCATGCCTTGATGGCACAACTCGGCGTGGCGTCAGAGGCGCTGGTGGAAGGCGCCTACGTGGACCTGCTGCGGCAGGGCTAGACCGCGTGCGCGTGGATGGGTGCGTAGACGGGTGGGTGCCGGTGCGCGCGACCGCTGGCATGAATGCGGCCATCGCGGATTTCCAGCACGTGGTCGCCGAGCGCTTCGACATCCTCGGGATCATGCGAAATCATCAGCATCGGCACGTCCAGGCTTTCCTGCAGCGCGCGTAGTTCTTCACGCATCCGCGCGCGCAGGGCAGGGTCGAGCGCCGAAAATGGTTCGTCCAGCAGCAGGATATCGGGCTTCGCCGCCAGCGCACGGGCCAGCGCCACACGCTGCTTCTGTCCGCCGGAAATCTGCGCCGGATATTGGTTGACGATTTCGCGCAAGCCGAAAGCATCGATCCATCGCACGGCCTCGGGCGGCAACGCGCGCCGCGACGGATTGCGCCAGCCGCGCTTGAGCCCGAACGCGATGTTCTGCGCGACGGTGAGATGCGGAAACAGCGCGTAGTCCTGGAACAGATACGCTACGCGACGTTCCTGCGGCCGGACATCGATGCCGGTCTCGCTATCGAACAGCGTGTTGCCGTTGAGTACGATGCGGCCACTGTCCGGCGCCATCAGTCCGGCAATCGCGCGCAAGGTCAGGCTTTTTCCCGCGCCCGAAGGTCCGAACAGTGCAATGCGCCGGCTGTCCGATTCGAACGCGATATCGAGCGCGAAGCGGCGATCCTGCGCAGCCATGTGTTTGCGGATGGCGATGTGCATCGTCATGACGGTCTCACCGTCCCACGGCGTTGCGGCGGAACCGGCGACGCTCGAACAAATTGGCCGTGCCGCGCTGCGCAGGCGGCACCAGCCGCGCGGCCACCACCAGCAATACGATGCACGTGATCGACGTGACGAGCACCAGCAGGTTGGCGGTGTCGTCGTTGCCAGCCTGCACGGCTTCATAGATCGCTACCGAAAGCGTCTGCGTGCGACCTGGCAGGTTGCCCGCAATCATCAGCGTGGCGCCGAACTCGCCCAGCGCACGCGCGAATGCAAGCAGTACACCGGCGACGATGCCAGGCAAGGCCATCGGCAATGTCACGCGGAAGAAGATCGCGGTCTCGGAAATGCCGAGCACGCGCGCGGCATTCTCGAGTTGATGATCGACACCTTCGAACGCGGCACGCGCGGACTTCAGCACGAGCGGAAACGCAACGACCGTGGATGCCAGCACCGCACCTTGCCATGTGAAGACCAGTTCGATCCCCATACTTTCGAGCCACGCGCCGAACACGCCGCGCCGGCCCACCAGTACCAGCAGGTAGTAGCCGAGCACCGTGGGCGGCAGCACCAGCGGCAGCGTCAGGATGGCATCGACGATGTCGCGTGCCGACGAGCGCCAGCGCGCGATGGCATAGGCTGCCGCCACGCCGAGGATCGCGTTGAGCACCGTGGCCCAGCCCGCAACCTTGAGCGACAACAGCAGCGGTATCCAGACGGCATCCATGGCAGTGTGTTGAATCGGATCAGGGCTTCTGGAAGCCGTACTTCGCCAGCGTGGACTGGCCTTCCGCCGACAGCACGTATTGCACGAAGGCGTTGGCGGCGCCCGCCTGCTTCGTCTGCGCGGTCACGGCGATCGGATAGGTGACGGGCGTGGTGGTCGGCACGCGCGCGGCAACGGTCACCTTGTCGGGCATCACGGCCGCATCGGTGGCAAACACGAAGCCGGCATCGACCTCGCCACGCGCCACGTAGTCCAGCGCCTGCCGCACGTTCTGGGCTGGCACGCCCTTGGCGGCCACGGCATTCCACAGACCCTGCGTTTCGAGCGCGCCCTTGGTATAGCGGCCCACCGGCACCGACGACGGGTTGCCATACGCCACGCGCTTCACGTCGGCGCGCGTCAGGTCCTTCGGCGTGGCGATGCCGAGCTTGCTGTCGTGCGGCACGATCAGCACGATGGCATTGGCGGCGAAGTCTTTGCGCGTGGCGGATTGCACCACCTTCTCGGCTTCGGCCTTGTTCATCGCGTCCTGGTCCGCCGAGGCGAACACGTCGGCCGGGGCACCTTTGACGATCTGCTGCATCAACACGTCCGACGCGCCGAAGTTCAGCACCACCTTGGTGTCCGGATGGGCACGCTCGTACTGCTCGGCCAGCACCTTGAACGCGTTGGTCAGGCTGGCGGCGGCGGAAACGACGAGGTCGGCGGCGAAGACGGGCGATGCGGCCAGCGTCAGGGCAACCAGGGCGGCGCCGGACGTGGCACGGCGGACAAAGGCGGGGAGTCGCATGGATCGGATCGCAGGAAAAGAGAAGAAGTCGGCACGAATGGATTATCCGCAATATACGCATCTATATAGCGGGGTGCAATGCTCCGAATGGATAGGGCAGTTCAGCCGAAGGAAATAGTGGTCTCGGGGCGCGATCGTGGGAAGTGCTCTTTAGGACATTTGTGACGATCCTGTCATGAGTTTGACGCGGTTTCGCCACTCCCCTGCCATCCGGCCTTCTCACAATTCCCGGTTGCAGCCCAGACCACAAGACCAAGCCAGTAACGACGCCATCCATGCAAGCCAACGCCATGCCCGCTGTTTCCTCGCACCGCTCCGCACCACGGCGTGGGATTCGCATCCATCCGATGTTCGTGGCGGCCACGCTGGCGGTGGCGGTTGCCACGACCGGTGTGGCAGGCGCTGCCGTATGGCGCCATCAGTCCGAGACGCGCCAGACGGAAATCGCCCAGTGGCAGCGCCTGGCCACTTCGGTTGCCGACGCTCGCGCGCTGGATCGGCTGCAGCAAGCGGCCTCCGCAGGCGAGACTTCGGCGCAAGCCGCGCTGGGCGAAGTGCTGATGGTACGTACGGAAGTAGCGACGCGGGCCGATGGCGAACGCTGGCTACGAGCGGCGGCAGAGAAGGGCAATGTGCGTGCGCAGTTCCTGCTGGGGAAGGCGGCGATGCTCGGTGGATTGGCATCGGGACGCACCGATGCACCGCTCGCGTGGCAGTGGCTCGACGCAGCGGCACGCACCGGCGATGTGGGCGCGGCTTATTACCTCGGATTGCTGTATCGCGGTGGCTATGGCCGCGAAGTCGACTCTGCGCGTGCGGCCCGCTGGTTTCAGGTGGCGGCCGACGCTGGCGTGCCGCAGGCGATGTTCCTGCTGGCAAATGCCTACCGCGAGGGCAATGGCGTGATCCGCGACGAAGCACGCGCCGTGTCCTGGTATGAAGCCGCAGGAGAACGGGCGCATCCAGCATCGCTGCAGGCGCTGGCGATGGCTTACCGCAACGGAGAGCTTGGGCTTGCGCAGGACGAGGCGCAGTACCAACAGCACATGGCTGAGGCAGCGCACGCATTGAAGCATCCGGCGCTGAATCCGTAGGGGACGTGTAGATCCCGCATGGTTTGCGCCCCTCTCCCACTGCGTGGGAGAGGGGCGCACGCCCAGAGTATTTGCGTGGGGTGTATCCTTCCCCCGACCTCAGGGAGCTGCCATGAAAATCATCTATCTCGCCGGATTCGACGTGTTTCGCAAGGATGCGCGTGCGTGGGGAGAGCAGTTGAAGGCGTTGTGTGCGCAGCATGGCTTCGAAGGGCTGTATCCGCTCGACAAGTCGGCGCCGCAAGGCCTGTCTGGGCCGGACACCGCGCAGTGGATCTATGAGGCCAACGTGGCGCTGATACGCCGCGCCGACATCGTGATGGCGAATCTCGATGACTTTCGCGGCCCGGGAGAACCGGATAGCGGCACGGCCTTCGAAGTGGGTTTCGCGGTAGCGCTGCAGAAGCCGGTCTGGGGCTACGCGACAGATGCCGGAACGCTGCTGGATCGTACGCGCGTGACCACCGATACAGACGGCGATGCACGCGATGCGCGCGGGTATGTCGTCGAAAACTTCGGCTTGCCGATGAACCTGATGCTCGCGTGCAGCGTCAAGCTTGTGCACGGCGACGCAGCGGCGTGCCTTGTCGCCATGGCCGAGGCAGAGCACCGTCGAAATGCCCGCCGCGTCCAGGCGCAGGCCGATGGCGACCCCGAGGACTGACGGGCTATTGGTAGCTGAATGTGAAGCTGGCTATTGCATGTACGGAGCCGCCTCGCACTCTTCCTGTCCTCACATATTCCACTGTCATCGGAAGGGTCGACAGCCCGCTGGTTGATCCTAGACTCCAGGCCCACTGGTTCTCATTTCCGGCTTCCGCGGAGTCCGGCCCGTAAAAGACGGGGGTAGTGCCGCGCCGGCGAATGCGCAGCCCCACGCCCCTGGCCGTGGATTCGGGCGTCAGGCTCAGTATGTCGCTGCGGTTGGCCGGGTTGGTGTGGTCAGTCATCGTCACGAGAATCGTCACGGTGGTGTCGGGGCAAGTCAAATAGAGACTGAAGCCCTCGAGGTTGCCAATGCCGTTGATGATGAGCCTCGACTGGCCGATGGGCAGAAGACGCTTCGTGAGGGCCTGGGTGGCCATGGCACAGGACCGGGCCGCGAAATTGACCGAGTTCATGTTCACCGGCTCTGGCAACCTCGATCGGACCCCGGTTCTGCGGTTGTAGCTGTACAGCTCGTACAGGCGCTGCTGCGCCACGCGTCCTGTGCTGGGTGTGATGGGACCGGTCTTGACCAACTGGTACGAGAATACGTAGCTCTGCCGGGACCTGGCCGTCTGCCCGAGAATGGGCGCGAACAACGTGTACGAGCCGCTGGCACTCGTGGAAAGGGGCATGTTCTCGGTCGTGTTGACCACGCGTATCCCAACGCCCGGGGTGGTGGTCTGCCAGACATTTGGCACCGTGCTGGACAGCGGCAGGGCCGGGTAGAGCCGGAGCTCATACCCCGCGCTATCTCCGGCGGGGTTTGGGTTGGCATTGCAATCCACTGTGACTTGGGACGTTTCGACAGGACCCAGCGTCGTGCCCACCGGAGCATCGCGCGTCGTGGAGATTGCATCGAACCTCAAGCGCGAATCGGTGGAGATGGAGCACGCCATGGTGGCTGCCGGGGCGCCAATCAGCAGCGCCGCAAGGAGGAGGCGGGCGACGCCGGATCGACGCGAAGTCTCTTGACGATAGTTGGCCTGCATTACTTTGTCCTCTTACCCGTAGAAGCGAGCGGTCGGCAAACGCCCTGGATCCTGGTATAGCTTGTGGCACCCGGATCGCGCGGTGGCATCTTGTACTCGATCTCGCAGCTGTCGCGGGCGTCGTTGCCCCAATTGACCGTCAGCTTTCCGCCGTCGCCCAGGCCACGTGCAAACAGGATGCCGCTCTGACCCACGGCGCCGACTTCCGAGCCCGTTGCGCTGTCCAGTACGGTGGCGCCAAACGGCAGGGACTTGCCATCCGGCAGGGCGGCCGAGACGATGGCCGAACGCCCGGACAGCGTGGCGAACGCGATCTTCACGGCGGAATTTGCGCGAGGAGCCACGTTCATGCTGGTGGCATCCAGCGATACATCCAGCGGGATACCCTTCGGGTCCAACTCGATCGAATTCATGTTGTACGGCTGGAGATAGGGAACGATCGCGTAGCCGAACGGATCGATACGCACGCCCGGCGCGTTCAACACCGCGGCGCCGGTCGCACCCTTGGCCTCGACGATCGCAAACGTGTCGCCCAGGAAGTTCGCCAGGGTCAGCCCGCCGGGGTGCGCCACAAGGGCGCCTTGCATGCCGGCAGAGTATTGGCTGGAACCGCCGCCGCCACTATACGAACCGATAAAGGTTGCGAACGGGCTGCGGTACTGGACGTTTGCTCCGGCAGTAGTGGTGCGCGAGTTCCGGTCGGCGTTCACGCCGTAGGAAAAGGAGTTGTCGTCCAGCGCGGTGCCATTGACGCGTACCTGCTGCGAGGTCTCGCCCGCTCCGTCGCGAACGAAGCCCAGCGAGAGCATGGGTGCATGCCGGGCGCGTCCCAGCGGCACAATCACGTTGAAGAATGCCTGCGTGCTGTAGGCGCCGGTGATCGCATCCCGCTGGCGCGATGCAGAGATGTTGTACGAAAGCGGCAGGCCCCACACGTTCATCGCGTTGCTGTAGCCCGCCTGGAACGTCAGGGCGGCGTTGTCGCGGTTCCAGTAGTTGATCGAGGAACCCGTGAGGTAGATATTGCCCCATCGCTCGCCCAGGCTCTGGTTCAACGTGATCTGTACCTGGCTGCGCGGGCGGTCCACCATCGCGCCGCGTTCGGGGTCGCTGCGTGCGATGAATGCGTCGGACATCGACCAGAAACCCTTCGTGGCATAGCGATAGGCAGCGATAGTCATGTTCGTGCTGGTCGTCGGCACGTACTTGCTGTAGCTCAGCCGCAAGCTCTGGCCGGTCTCGGCATCTGCGTTACCGATACTTGTGCGTGCGTAGGTCGCATCGAGCGCGACGGCACCAACGGGCAGGTTGAGCGCAGCGCCGGCAATGCCAGCCTGGTAGCCTTCGGAGAGGACCATGCCCGCATAGCCGGTCATCAGGTTGTTGAAGCCGTGCTGCACGGTGGCCTGTACCAGCTTCTCCCGTCGATTCGACTTGATCGCGGGGTTCCGGTATTCCCCCACGGTGGCTGAGTATCGCGTGGTGCCGGGGCGTAACAGCTGTACCACGGACGAGTAGGGCACCGTGAAGCTGCTCTTGCTGCCGTCCGCCTCGGTGACGGTGACGAGCAGGTTGCCGCCGTAGCCGGTGGCATAGAGGTCGTCGATCTCGAACGGCCCTGCCGCGACGGTGGTCTCGTACAGCTTGTTGCCGTTCTGGGTGACCGTGACGCGGGCGTTCGAGCGGGCCACGCCGCGCACCACCGGCGCGTAGCCGCGCGCGGAATCGGGCAGCATCCGGTCGTCGGTGGCAAGGTTGACGCCCCGTACCGAGTAGCTGTCGAACACTGCACCGTCGGTGAAGGCATCGCCCAGCGTGAGCTGGCTGCGCAGCGACTCGATGTCGTGCTGCACATAGGCGGCGATGTTCTGGTACTTGTAGGAGCCGGTGCCGGTGCCGGGACTACTGTCCTGCCAGGACATCGATGACCGTTGGCGTACGTGCCAACGGCCGATGTTCAACCCGCTGTCGAGGCCCAGGTAGGTGGAAGTCTGGCCGGCTGCGTGGAAAGTGTTGACGTTGTAGGACACGGAGGCCGACGGCACGCCAGCATCCCAGAGCGACGGGTCCACGGTGCCGCGCGGACTGCGGCGCAGCAGCGCCTGCGCAACATTCAGATTGAGCCGCAGCTCGTTGAAATCGAACGACCAGTCGATATCCTCGGAAAGCCCCGCAGGCTGCACGCAAGCGTCGCCGCCTGCGTCCTTCCCCTCGGCGTACGCGGGCGACAGCGCCTTCTCGTCGAGATTGAGGCTCTTCACCAGCGCCGGGTCCATGCATGGGCCGACGGCGCCCTCGGCGGTGCCAGGTGAACGGAAGCGGACGGTCCGGCGTCCGACCCAGAGGTCGTTCAGGTAGACGTCCACCGGATAGTCGCCGGGCGTGACCGCATTGCCCTTGGCGTAGCGGCTTACGTCGACGCTCGATCCATCTGGCCGACGGAAGAAATCGGGATTGAACTGGACTTCCGCCACCTTGACGGTGGGACGCTGTTCCTCGGCCAGGACTACCGTCGGAAAGGCAGCGACAAGCAGCCAGTGCGCCGAGAACCGGCGGGCGAACGCCTTGGGCTTCCGGTTGCGCGAGTTCATTGGCTGGTGTCAGGTAATAGTGATCGCTTGGCCTTGAACTCGCTCGTTGCATCTCCGCCGAAATCGTTGATCGTGATGAACTTGACGTGGTCTGGCTGGCCTTCGAATGCGGGAGCGCCGTCACCGGTGAATTCGATGGTTTCCCCCGGGCCTGCCATGCCGCCTTTATCGTCGCGCATCGTGCTCGCGCCGTGCGTGGCTTCGACGCGCGTGAAGGTGATGTGATACGGCGTAGGGTTGGTAGCGGCGAGTACGTGCTTGCCTTCGGCGTTGCGGATGAAGCGCCATGTGACCTTGGCTGGCGCGCTGTCCGCGTCGCCCTTCAGATCTGTGGGGCGGAAGAACAGCTTGACGCGCGACCGGAAGGCCAGTTGCAGGGAATTCTGGGGTGTATCGGCATTGCTGCTGCCCATCGGCGGCACTTCCAGGACGTTGAGGAAGAAGATCGACTCGCGGTCGGCCGGCAGCGGTTGTTGCAGGTGGATGATGCGCAGCGACTGGCCCTTCTGGGGATCCAGGCGAAACAGGGGCGGCGTGATCAGGAACGGCGATTTCGATTCGTCCGGCGATGCATTGGGGTCGCCGTCATCGATCCATGCCTGGACCAAAGCCGGTGCCTTGCCCTCGTTGCTTAGCCGCACGGTGACTTCACGTTCGGCGGCGGGGTAGATGACGCGGGTGCCGGTCAGGACAACCGAAGCAAACGTTGCATGGGAAGCGAAGGCCAACAGGAGGCCGGCGAGCGAAACTCGCAATCTCGAAATGCGTGACATGACAGCTCTATGGCGAAGTGCGTCCGGTTCCTGCGTCACAGGAGGGAATGGGTAGAAGCGGCATGCGCATGCATGCCGCGGTGATGTCGTGCAGCCTTACGGATAGACGACCGAGTAAGTGGCGGTGGAGGAGATCTGGCCGGCAGAGGCTCCACCGCCCGTTGCCACGTACTGGGCGAAGTACCGCAGCGTGGCGGCGCCGGCCGCCAGGGGGACGGTCTGGGAGTTTTGCGTGCCAAAGGCAGAACCCATCATGATCTGCGAGAGGTCAGCGTTCAACACGCCGATCTGCACGTTCCCCGCGGGGTTCACAGCCGGGGTGGTTTCGGTGGCTGGCACGGTTTGGAACATGTTGCGCAGACGGCCGGTGGCGACGTCCATCGAAGCGCTGGGCTCGAAGTACACCGCAACGTTGCCCGTCGTGGGATTGCATCCCGTGAACTGGACATTGAAAGGCGTACGGCCGGCGGTATCACCGTCTGCACTCAGCGCGGCGGCGCGCACCGTGGGCAGCGTCACGGAGAAGTCGGTGTTGCCACCCGGGCCGGCGACGGTACAGGTTTGGGCGCTGACTGCGCCGGTAAAGGTGATGGTGCCGTCGGCAGCGAACGCCTGGGGAGCGATGGTGGCGAGGGACGCCGCGGCTGCGAAGAGCGTTGCCTTGAGATATCTCATTTTTACTGGCCTTCAAGAGTGGAGGAACAAGTTGCGTCACGAATGGCAGAAGCGGCAGGAAAGGCAACTCAATCCGAACCCGTCTGAGAAGCTGACAAGGTCTGTGCGGCGATTCGATATCGCTTCTGATCAATGCATCGTGGCGAACGTAAGGCTAAGGCTCGGAAACAGCTTCGGAAATCGGACTTCTACGAAAAATCAAGTCGTTTAGTCATCGATATTTGGAGGTGCAGAAACGTCTTACGGAAATTTCTGACAAATGTCATGAAATGACCTGAGGTAATTGGATTGGCTTGTGAGACGAGAATGTCTGATACCCGTCGCACGCCACGCATGCATCGACAATGCGACGGACGTACGAGGAC
>NZ_SCMX01000054.1 GCF_005503625.1 Cupriavidus sp. 2SB
TCCCTGCGCATTGCCGCCATGGCCACGGCGGGCGTGCTCGCGTTGATGGCGGCCGGGCAGGCGTTCTTTGGCAAACCCGCGTCGAAGCCCCGTACGCCGCCGGTGGTCTCGAAACCTGCAGCCCCGGCCGCGGCGCCGAGCATCGAAACCGTTGCCTGGGAGACGCTGCGTCCTGCGGACTGGGATCCGATGAAGCCGTTCAAGGGCCTCGACATCGCGAAACTGGAGGACGACGATCCGCGTGCGCAGCAGGCGCTCGACGAGGCCAAGGTGTACTGGCAGAACGCGCCGATGAATCCTGCGCTCGACGGCCGCGGTGCGCGGATGACGGGGTATGTGGTGTCGCTCGAAGGCGAGGGGGAGGCGATCCGCGAGTTCCTGCTCGTGCCCTACTTTGGCGCATGTATCCATACGCCACCCCCGCCAGCCAACCAGGTGGTTCACGTGGTGGCGAACGAAGCGTCACGCAATTTCCGCACGATGGATGTGGTGACGGTCAGCGGCACGATGCGCGTCAAGGCGTCGCAAACGATGATGGGCGATGCCGGCTACCAGTTGACCGGTGCTGCCGTGGAAAATGTGAAGCCCGCATTCTGACGCTGGGCTCGCACGGACGCTCGATGTCATCGGTGACCGCTGGCCGCTGCGGTTCCCGGTCGTGGTGGCGCACTGGGCCAATGGGGCGAGCCGCAGCGCTTCACGCGTGGCGAACGTCACTCGGTATTGATCGACACGCGCACCGGCAAACCTGTGCCGCGCATGGCGCCCATGGACAAGGACGGCAATATCCTGTCGCCCGCCGATACCGAAGTGCACAAGGTGACCTGAGCCAACCTCGCGCAGCAGGCCGCTTATGCCGAGAGTAAGGTGACACTGGACAAGTAGATAGTACGGTCCACCCGCCCCGGTTTGCGGATCGGCCCCGAGGCGTGGCATCCCTGAATCCTGCGTGCGAATCTGAAAATCACGCCCTCCCTGGACGAGCAATATGACTTCCGACGCTTCCACAACGTCGCATCACTTGAAGTCCTAAACCTCTGTGCAAGGAGCACATCATGAAGAAGTTGACCCTGCTCGCCAGCGCCGCAATCCTCGCATTGCCCGCCATGGCTTTCGCCCAAAGCACCGTTCAGAATGGCGCCGAAACCCGCGCACAGGTGCGTGCCGACCTGATCGCCGTGGAGAAGGCTGGCTACGATCCGGCCCTGTCGAACGACAACTATCCGGCTGACATCCAGGCCGCCGAAGCCAAGGTATCGGCCGAGGAAGGCATCCGCGCACCGAAGCCGCTGACGCGCGCCCAGGTCCGTCAGGATCTGGTCAATGTCGAGAAAGAAGGCTACGACCCGTTCCGCACGGACTACAACTACCCGGTGGATCTGCAGAAGGCCGAAGCCAAGCTGTCGCAGGCGGAGGCATCGACGGTGTCGAACGCGACGTATGCCACGCAGCCGCAGGTGCAGGCGAAGATGACGTCGATGAAGGCAGCCACTTACGTGCCGCGTATCGACCGTCCGCGTAACCCGTTCTTCGACGGCGCCTGAGTATGGGTGCAAGGCCACATGACCTGATCGTCGAGCCCGCCGCCGCACGCAATGTTCCGCGTGGCGGCTGGCGCCTGCCCCTGGTAGCGGCGCTGACCGCCGTCGGCGCCGGACTGGGCGGCATGGCCCTGGCGATGCTCCTGCACGCCATCCAGCATCTGGCCTATCACTACAGCATGGCCGAGGTCATCGGCCACCAGAGTTTCCTGTCGGGTGTGGAACATGCCACGCCGCTGCGCCGGCTTGCCGCACTTGTCACGGCCGGCATTGTGGCCGGCGCCGGATGGTTCCTGCTCTATCGTTTCGGCCGCCCGCTGGTGGGTATCCGGCGCGCGGTGGGCGAGGCGGACGTCTCGCTGCCTGCACCACCCCGCATGCCTGTCTTCACCACGGTCTGCCACGCTTTGCTGCAGATCGTCACCGTCGCGCTAGGTTCGCCCCTGGGCCGCGAAGTGGCACCGCGCGAGATTGGCGCGCTCATCGGACAACGCCTGTCGGCAGCATTCGCCCTGCCCGCCCCCTGGCAACGCCGGATAGTCGCCGCAGGTGCCGGCGCCGGACTGGCCGCTGTCTACAACGTCCCGTTCGCAGGCGCCCTGTTCACGCTCGAAGTCCTGCTGCAAAGTTTTCAGCCCTCCACGGCGGTATTGGCGATTTTCATGTCGACCGTCGCGGCATTGGTCGCTTCGATGGGTCTCGGGTCGGAAGTCCAGTACACGCTGCCCGCATTCACGCCGGGCTTGCCGCTGCTTGCATGGGCCGCACTCTTCGGACCGATCGCCGGACTCACCGCCCACCTGTTTGCCAAAGTCACCGCCACTGCACGCCTGCACGCCGCGCGTTCCTGGCGCCTGCCTGTGCTCTGCCTGCTGAACTTCACATTGATCGGCCTGCTGGCGATGGTCTTTCCCGAACTGCCGGGCAACGGCAAAGGTCCCGCGCTGCTCGGTTTCACTGGCCAGATCGCCATCGGCCTCGCCATCACGCTGCTGGCGCTCAAGCTCGCGATCATCTGCTCCTCGCTGCGCGCGGGTGCGATGGGTGGACTGCTGACGCCCGGGCTGGCTTGCGGCGCGCTGATTGGCGTGATCGCCGCAGGGTTCTGGAACATGTTCCTGCCCAATATCCCGGTGGGCGCCTGCGCCGTCATCGGTGGCGCAGCCTTCCTCGCCACGTCGATGCAGATGCCGCTGACGGCCATCGTGCTGGTAGGCGAGTTCACGCATCTGCAATACGACATGCTGCCAGCCGTGGCACTCGCCGTGGTGGGATCGGTGTGTGCGCAGCGGCTGTACGCCGCACACGTGTCCACGCCGGTGCCGGCAGCCGTCGTCCCGGCAGGCACCCGCGGCGCGGCCTAATCCTTGATCTGCGCGATCACCACAAGGATCACCGCTGCATTGCCGGGCTGCTGCGTCTGCGAATAGGCCGCGCGCGCATGTCCGGCCTTGTCGCCCAATACCTCCGCAAACAGGTCCGATGCACCGTCGAGCACGGCGGGTTGATCGAACACGCCCGGCGCGCTCGTGACGTGCCCTTCCACGCGCACGATGTGATCAAGCCGGTCGAAACTGCCGAGATACGCACGAATCTGCGCCAATACATTCAATGCGGCCAGCGCCGCCGCTTGCTTGCCTTCTGCAACGCTCAGGTCGCGGCCCACCTGCCCGGTCCAGGCCACCTTGCCATCACGCAACGGCAACTGTCCTGATATGAACAACAGATCGCCCGCACGGCTGACGGCGGTGTAGCTGCCCAGCGGTTGGGGCGGCGGCGGCAGTGTCAGGCCGCGCGCGGCCAGTTTCGATTCGATGGTGCTCATGGAAGTCTCCGGGTAGTCATTCATCAAAGGATGCGAACCTGCGGCCAACTATAGGAACCGGCACTCCACGGATAAACCCCGGCGCTGGCACATGACTTGATACGCTGAGGAACAACTCAAGTCGCACGCTTTCCCCTATCATCGCGAAATTAGCATTTACATTGCATCTTTCATCTTGTTTCGAGATGAAATCCATCTCGCCGGCTGCGCCTTATCTGGAGACTGCAACATGACTTCGCCCACCTGGTCCGCTTCGTCCGCTTCGATCTTCCTGAACCGTCTCGGCCTGACCTCGCCGATCATCCAGGCGCCGATGGCCGGCGTAAGCACCCCGGCACTGGCCGCCGCCGTGAGCAACGCGGGCGGCCTTGGGTCTCTCGGGGTCGGTGCGATGGATGCCGAAGCCGCCCGCAAGGCCATCGCCGATACCCGCGCGTTGACGTCCAAAGCCATCAACATCAACCTGTTCTGCCATACGCCCGCGCAGGCCGACAGCCAGCGCGAACTGGCATGGCTCGACTACCTCGCATCGGTCTTTGCGGAATTCGGCGCCAAGCCGCCCGAATCGCTGCGTGAGATTTATCAGTCGTTCCAGACCGATAAAGCCATGCTGCAGATGTTGCTCGAAGAACGCCCTGCCGTGGTCAGCTTCCATTTCGGGCTGCCCGACGCTGCCAAGATCCGCGCGCTGCACGACGCCGGTATCTACCTGATGGCGTCGGCCACCTCGCGGGAGGAAGCACGGCTGATCGAAGCGGCGGGCATCGATGCCATCGTCGCGCAGGGTATCGAAGCAGGCGGCCATCGCGGCGTGTTCGATCCGAAGCAATACGACGAAGGACTCGGCACGATGGCGCTGGTGCGCGTGCTGGTACGTGAAACACGCCTGCCCGTGATCGCGGCGGGCGGCATCATGGATGGTGCCGGCATCGCAGCGGCGCTAGCCCTCGGTGCCGTGGCCGCTCAACTCGGCACGGCTTTCGTAGCGTGTCCGGAGACCTCCGCCGATGCCGCGTATCGCGCCATGCTCGCCTCGGCGCAGACACCGCCCACAACACTCACCCAGGCCATCTCGGGCCGCGCCGCACGCGGTTTCACGAACCGCTTCACGGCACTCGGCATGGCGGCTAACGCGCCAGCGGCCCCCGACTATCCGATTGCCTACGATGCCGGCAAGGCGCTCCACGCCGCGGCCAAGGCGCAGGGCTCCGCAGCGTTCGCCGCGCAATGGGCCGGACAGGCCGTGCCACTGGCGCGGTCGCTGCCGGCTGCGGACCTGATGCGGGTGTTGAATGCGGAGTTGGCCGAGACCGTTGATGGGTTGGCGGGATTGCGCGCGACGTTGCGCTGACCACCGGCGATCGTTCGCGATCGCAACCGGTTTTTCTCAGAAGGCTGGCGCCAGTGGCACCGGCCTTTTTTGTTGCGGCGTTGACTGGCCTCGGACTGCACTTGTTCCCCCCACGCACAAGTCTTTGTGCCGCCAGGCCGTTCAACTGAAGCGGGTCGTCACCTAAATTTGCATCCATCGACCACGTCGGTTCGATTGGCAAATCGCCAAGGTCAACCTAGATACGAGATCCCATCATGAGCACGCAAACCACCTCCTCCTCCAACGAAACCAAGGTCGCCATCGTCACGGGCGCCTCGCAAGGCATCGGTGCCGAGCTGGTCAAGGCCTATCGCCAACGCGGCTACCGCGTGGTGGCCACGGCCCGCAGCATCAAGCCGTCCGATGACGCCGATATCCTTGCCGTGGCAGGCGATATCGCCGATGCGGACACGGCCCGCCGCGTGGTGTCCACCGCCATCGAGAAATTCGGCCGCGTGGATGCGCTGGTGAACAACGCCGGCATCTTCATTGCCAAGCCGTTCACGCAATACACCGCCGAAGACTTCGCCACCAAGACCGGCGTGAACCTGGCTGGCTTCTTCCACATCACGCAGCTCGCCATCGCACAAATGGAAAAGCAGGGCCGCGGCCACGTGGTGAGCATCACCACGAGCCTGGTGGACCACGCCATCGACGGTGTGCCTTCGGTGCTGGCCTCGCTGACCAAGGGCGGCATCAACGCCGCTACCAAGTCGCTGGCTGTGGAATATGCCAAGCGCGGTATTCGCGTGAACGCCGTGTCGCCTGGCATCATCAAGTCGCCGATGCACGCCCCTGAAACCCACGCTGCACTGGGCGCGCTCCACCCGATGGGCCATATGGGCGAAATGAGCGACATCGTGGACGCCGTGCTCTTCCTGGAATCGGCACCGTTCGTGACCGGCGAGATCCTGCACGTCGACGGTGGTCAGAGCGCCGGCCACTAAGACGCATCACACATCAAGGGTAAACCCTTAGTCATCCTTCAGGTAGCCGTGAGCGCACTCTCCTAGACTGGAAGCTTTCGCCACGGCTACCTAAGGAACCCTAATGGCCACGATCGAAGTGAAGGTGCCCCAGCTTTCCGAGTCGATTTCGGAAGCTACGCTGCTGCAGTGGAAGAAGAAGCCCGGCGAGGCCGTTGCCGTCGACGAGATCCTCGTGGAACTCGAAACGGACAAGGTCACGCTCGAAGTGCCCAGCCCCGCAGCCGGTGTACTGGCGCAGATCGTTCAGCCAGATGGGGCGACGGTGCAGGCCGAACAGGTCATCGCCGTGGTGGACACCGAAGCCAAGGCCACGGCGGCGGCCCCTGCACCGTCCTCGCCTTCTGCTTCTCCAGTCCCTTCACCAGCCCCCTCCCCTGCACCCTCCTCAACACCTGCACCGGTCGCAGCTTCAGGCGGCGGCGCTCCCGCATCGGCCACGGCCGACTACGATGTGATCGTGATCGGCTCTGGCCCCGGCGGCTACATCGCGGCCATTCGCGCGGCGCAACTCGGCAAGACCGTGGCTTGCATCGAAGAGTGGAAAGACCCCAGCGGCAAGCCTCGCCTCGGCGGCACATGCCTCAACGTGGGCTGCATCCCAAGCAAGGCGCTGCTCGCATCGTCCGAACATTTCGAGCAGGCGCAGCACGATCTTGCGGATCACGGCGTCAACGTCAAGGGTGTCTCCCTGGATCTCGCCAAGATGATCGGCCGCAAGGCGGCTATCGTCGACAAGTTCACGGGCGGCGTGGAGTTCCTGTTCCGCAAGAACAAGGTCACCTGGATCAAGGGACACGGCAAGTTCAAGGGCCGCGCGGCGGACGGCGTGGTCACCGTGGAAGCCATCGAGGGCAAGGACGCCAAGTCCTATACCGCACGCAACGTCATCATCGCCACGGGCTCCAAGGCGCGACACCTGCCTAACGTGCCCGTGGACAACAAGATCGTTTCCGATAACGAGGGCGCACTGTCCTTCGATTCGGTGCCGAAGACGCTGGCCGTGATCGGCGCTGGTGTGATCGGACTCGAACTCGGGTCCGTCTGGCGACGGGTGGGCGCGGAGGTGACGCTGCTCGAAGCGCTGCCGACGTTCCTGGGCACGGTGGACGAAGCCATCGCCAAGGAAGCCGCCAAGCAGTTCAACAAGCAGGGGCTGGCGATTCACCTCGGCGTGAACATCGGCGAGATCAAGACCTCGGCCAAGGGCGTGAGCATCGCCTACAAGGACCGCGATGGCGCGGACCAGAAACTCGACGCCGACCGCCTGATCGTCTCCATCGGCCGCGTGCCGAATACCGACAACCTCGGTCTCGATGCCGTGGGCTTGTCAGCGGACGCACGTGGCTTCATCCCGGTGGACGACCAGTGCCGCACGTCGGTGCCCGGCATCTACGCGCTTGGCGATGTGGTGCGCGGACCGATGCTTGCCCATAAGGCCGAGGACGAAGGCGTGATGGTGGCCGAAGTCATCGACGGCCAGAAGCCGCACATCGACTACAACTGCATTCCGTGGGTCATCTACACCGCACCGGAAATCGCCTGGGTCGGCAAGACCGAAGCCCAACTCAAGGCCGAAGGCCGTGCCTACAAGACCGGCCAGTTCCCGATGACCGCCAACGGCCGCGCGCTCGGCCTGGGACGCCCCGAAGGCTTCATCAAGATGATCGCCGATGCCAACACCGACGAACTGCTGGGCGTACACATCATCTCGGTCAACGCCTCGGACCTGATCGCCGAAGGCGTGGTCGCCATGGAATTCAAGGCAGCATCGGAAGACATCGGCATGATCAGCCACCCGCATCCATCGCTGTCGGAGGTCATGCGCGAGGCCGCGCTTGCGGTGCAGAAGCGGGCGTTGAATATGTAGTTCTATCGACCGCTTCTTGGTTGACTCCCCTCTCCCACTGGCATGGGAGAGGGGAGCGCATAGCAGAGGACGTTGGCCTTTACGACACGCTTGTTTTTCTCCCATAGCGAAGGGCGTTGGAATACTCCGAAACGCCCTACCCCAACACCCCCACAAATCGCTTCCGATAGTCCGCCGGCGTTACCCCCACCACGCGCAAAAATGCCCGCCTGAACGTATCGATGTTCGTGAAGCCGCAGGCTGCCGCTGCCTGCTTCGGCGCGATGATGCCTTCCTCCAGCAATTGCCGCGCGGCGGCTACGCGGGCGCCCTCCACCCAACTCGCGGGTGTGACACCGACCTCTTCCTGGAACAGACGAGACAGATGCCGTGGACTGACGCCGAGGCGTGCAGCCAGGCTGGGGACATCGTGCGGTTCGGCGGGATGGGCGGCGACCCAGCGCTGGAGTTCCTGCAGTGCCGAACGATTGGCAGCGGGTGTTTCGCGGCGACTGAACTGCATCTGGCCACCGGGCCGTCGAAAGAACATCACCAGTTGGCTGGCGACGCGCATGGCGATATCCCGGCCCAGGTCTTCCTCCACGAGCGACAACGCCAGATCCATGCCGGCCGTGACCCCTGCCGCGGTACGCAGCTTGCCATCGCGCACGTGGATGGCATCGGCATCGACAGTGACATGCGGGAACCTTGCGGCCAGCGCGTCGGCGTCGGCCCAGTGCGTGGTGATGCGGCGTCCATCGAGCAGACCGGCCTCGGCCAGCAGGAACGCCCCGCTGCACACCGAACCATAACGCCGCGTCGTCGGCGCCACACGGCGCAGCCAGTCGAGCAATGCCGGGGCCATCTCCGCGTCTGCGGCGTGGGGTGCGCCCGCCACAAGCAGTGTGTGGATGCGAGGCAGTTTGCGCGCCCTGGGATCGTCCTCGATGACGATGTCCGGCATCAGGCGCACCCCCGACGAGGCCCGCACCGGGCCGCGACCAAGCGCCACGAGATCGAGGTGATAGATCTCGGCCCCGGCCTGGCGGTTGGCCTCGGCAAACACATCGAGTGGCCCCGAGACGTCCAGCAACTGCACACCCTCGATGGCGAGCAGGCCAATGTTTCGCGAAGCCGGCATGGCAGCGTCCTGTTAACGTCAGTTTGTCCTATATCGTCGTATTACGACGATTGAAGCCATCCTACCGCGCTCCTACACTCGCTTCAACCCCAAGCGAAGGAGTCCACCATGCGCTTCACCACCGGCGACATCGCCATCCCCGACAGCCAGCTGGCTCGCGAGATCACCGAACTCGTGCGCGATACCGAATCACCGCTGTTGTTCCATCACTCCAGCCGCGTCTATTACTGGGCAGCGTTGGCCGGTAAGCATCGCGCCCTGCGCTATGACCCCGAACTGCTCTACGCAGGCGCCATGTTCCATGACATGGGGCTGACCCATGCACATGGCAGCGCCGACAAGCGATTCGAAGTAGATGGTGCCAACGCCGCCGCGGACTTTTTGCGCAGCCGGGGCATCGGCGAGCGCGAAGTGGAAAAGGTATGGACGGCCATCGCGCTACACACCACGCCGGGCGTCCCAGAATTCATGGCACCTGAAATTGCGCTAGTCACAGCCGGTGTGGAGATGGACGTGCTTGGCATCCGCTACGACACGTTCGCCGATGCGGATCGCGAAGCCGTGGTGCATGCGCATCCACGCACCGAACACTTCAAGGAGGACATCATCCAGGCGTTCTACGATGGCATCCGTCACAAGCCCGATACCACGTTCGGCAATGTCAAGGCCGATGTCATTGCCGACAAGGAACCGCACTTTCATCGTGGCAACTTCTGCAGCGTGATCCGCTGTTCGGCCTGGAAAGGGTGAAGCCGTCGACTCAATCGGTATGAGGGAGACAGGCACGCAGGACACCGGCCAGCATCTCGGCGCTAGCCGGCTTTTCCAGCACCAGATCGATACCAGCGGCCCGGCACGCCCGTTCTATGGCCGGACTCACAGTGGCCGAGATGGCGACGATCGGTAGATGCGGTACTTTGTTACTTTGTTCCCGGCTCCGGACGGATCGGGCCAGCGTGAGGCCATCCATGCCGGGCAGGTCGATGTCGGTCAGCAGCATGGCAACATCCTGCGCCTGCAGCGCGGCCCAGGCCGCATGTCCGTGCTCGCACGACACGACCTCGCACGGCATGGCCGCGCGCAGTTGCTCCGCCAGCGCCATCAGGCAAAACGGATGATCGTCGGCCAGCACGATGCGCGGCAGCTTGTTGACGCGCACGGCAGACGATGCCGTACGCGTGGTGGTGGCCGGCGGCGTAGCGAACGTGGGCTGGACGAACAATGCAAGGCTGGGCATGGCGCGGACCGGACGCATTCCGGATAGAAACAGTGATGGTTGCGATCCCTGTATTGTGCGCGCCACGCTCTCTCGCAGGTTGCGGAAATTTCCGCAAATCACGGTGGAAAGTTCTCAATTTCTCATTTTTTCGACTTACCCCGTGACCCGGTTCATCAGAACATCGCCGCGTGTCCAGCGCCGGAGATTGTCGAGGAACATTTCCACCACGCGCGCGGCGTTGCCATCGGAGAATCCCGCGCTGTGCGGCGTGGCGATGACGTTGGGAAGCATCCAGAGTGGCGACGTGGCCGGCAGCGGTTCATGCGCAAAGACATCCAGATAGGCGCCGCCGAGATGACCATTGCCCAATACCTCGATCAGCGCCGTTTCGTCCACGATCTCGCCACGTGCCACGTTGACCAGGAGCGCACCCGCTGGCAGGCTCTGTAGCGCGGTGCCATCGATCAGCCCACGCGTGCGGTCGGTCAGCGGGCAGGCCAGGATCAGCCAGTCTGTCTGCGGGAGGATCGCGTCGAGGACATCGAACGTGGCCGTGGCGAACCCCTCGCCGGCCGGCGTGGCACGCTGCCTGATCACGGTGACGGACAGGCCCAGCACGCGCAGTACCGCGCCAATCTGCTGGCCGATCGGACCCCACCCCAGGATCGTCGCTCGCTGGCCCTGCAGATCGCGCGGCATGCCGCTACCGATCAGCGGCGCCCATCGTTGCGCGCGCTGGGCATCCATCAGTTGCGGAAAATGCCGGGCCAGCGCGAGCACACCCGCCAGCGCGGTTTGCGCCACGACTCCCGCGTTAGATCCCGACGACGTGGTCACGTCCACGCCACGTTCCCGCAGTTGCAGGAAGATCGCGCGATCCGCGCCGGCCGAGTGCGTATGCACCCAGCGCAACGACGGCGCCTCGCGCATCGCGTTGTAGAACCGTTCCGTGGCCGGCAGGACCTCATGCTTGGTCGACAGTCCCGTGACGTCGCGGGAGACGAAGGCGACATCGGCATCGACGGAGCGCGGATCGTCGATGTCTGGTGCGGACACCGGCTCCCACGCATGACCAGCCATGGCGTTGTCGATGGCATCACGATGGGCATCGAGCGCTGCCATCGACAACAGGATGCGCAGCGGTGCCGCGCCGGATTCGGACCTCGTCGCCATCGATCAATCCACCGTGGCGCCGGACGCCTTCACCACGGCCTTCCACTTGACGAACTCTGCCCGCGTGAAGTCTCCGAACTGTTTTGGCGTGCCGCCCACGGGATCGGCCCCCTCGCGGATCATCTGCGCCTGCAGGGACGGCAGGATCTCGTTGACCGTCTTGTTCAACCTCGCCACCACCTCGGGCGACGTACCCTTCGGTGCGAAGAAGCCAAACCACGATCCCGCCTCGAACCCCGGAAAGCCCTTCTCCGCGATGGTGGGCAGATCTGGCAGCGAGCGTGACCGCTTGGCGCTGGTCACTGCCAATGCCCGCAGCTTGCCGGCCTGGATATGGGACATGACCGAAGGAATCGTCGCAAACATGAACTGCACCCGGCCGGAGAGCAGGTCGTTAAGCGCATCGGCGCCCTTGTAGGGGATATGCGTGGCCTGCGTGCCCATACGCTCGGTCAGCATGAATCCCGACAGATGCGATGACGTGCCCACGCCGGTAGAGCTGTAGTTGAGCTTGCCGGGATTCGCCTTGGCATAGGCCGCGAATTCTTCGAACGTCTTTACCGGCAGCGACGGATGGACCACCAGCACATTCGGCACATCGGCGATCTGCACCACAGGGACGAGATCGGTCAGCGGGTCGTAGTTGAGCTTCTTGTAAAGCGTCTGGTTGATCGAGATCGGTCCCACCGAGTTCACAAGCAGCGTGTATCCGTCAGCCGGCGCACGCACCACGTACTCGGTGCCGATATTGCCGCCTGCACCGGGCCGGTTGTCCACCACGAACGACTGCTTCAATCGTTGTGCCATCTGCTGGCTGACGCTGCGGGCGAGCATGTCTGTTGTGCCGCCGGCGGTGAAGGCCACTACTACGCGAACGGGCTTGACGGGATAGTCGTCGGCCATGGCAGGCGTGGCCACTGTCACGCCCAGAGCCAGCGCGCAGGCCGTGAGCAATCGGGAATGCAGCGTTGGGGGGACGATTCGATGCATGGTTGTCTCCGTAGAATTTTTTGTTTTGTATTGTTTTGCTCCCCTCTCCCACGCAGTGGGAGAGGGGTTGGGGGAGAGGGCAACGAGGTTCTGCTTGCCGACCTGTCTCAATTTGCACTGCTGGCCCTCTCCCCCGCCTCTCTCCCGCTTGCGGGAGAGGGGAGAAACCGGGAGAAAACCGAGGCTCAATCCCGATATCCCGGGTCGATCCGGTCCAGCTTGCGCAGCAGAGCTGGCCACTCCATCACGCCATAAGGCCGACGCGTGCCGGGCTGGTAGTTGTTCCACGTTTCCTGCAGCACATCGGCGGGCACTTCCTGGAAAGGCGTGTTGCACGACATCGCCGCTACCTGCGAGCGGCAGGCCAGTTCGAGCCGGTGCATCCAGTTGAATGCCTCGCCCACGGTGTTGCCCACGGTCAGCGCGCCGTGGTTGCGCAGGATCAGTGCCTCGCCCCGGCCCAGGTCTTCGATCAGCGATGCCTGCTCGGCGGTGTCGAGCACCACGCCCTGGTAGTCGTGGTAGCCGATCTTCAGGAAGCGCATGGACGTTTGCGTGATTGGCAGCAGTCCGCATGCGAGCGAAGACACCGCCATCGACGCCCAGCTATGGGTGTGGATCACGCAGGCCACTTCGGGGCGCGCATGGTGGACGGCGCTGTGGATTACGTAGCCCGCCTTGTTGATGCCGTAGTTCAGCTCACCGAAGTCAGGCTTCGACAGGATCTTGCCGTCATGGTCCACCTTGATCAGGCATGAGGCGGTGATCTCCTCGTACATCATTCCGTAGGGATTGATCAGGAAGGCATCGTCCTCGTCCGGTACGCGCACGGAGATGTGGTTCGCCATCATGTCGGCCATGCCGTAGAGCTCGACCAGCCGGTAGCAGGCGGCCAGATCCACGCGCGCCTGCCACTCCGCCTCGCTGCACTGGTCGCGCATCGACGGGATGTTCAGCACACCGGGTTTCGTCATGGGGGTGTCTCCTGGATGGGGTTCGATTGGGTATGTTGTTTGCCCGAGATTCAATCCGAGCCGAGGGCAAGATCAGCCGGCCGGCGTTTCTCGATATGGAACTTGAGCAGCGCAGCACTGCGGAAAATGCCGTGCGCGAACTTGCCATAGGGCAGCGTGGCGAACAGTGCCATCACGATGCCCAGGTGTATGGCCAGCAGCGCGGCCATGGCGCCGGTATCGCGGAAGGCAAGCAGAGCCAGTCCGCTCGCGCTGGTCAGCAACAGCAGCGCGATAAAGCCACGGTCCATCGGCTTCTGCGCAGCGTCCATCGTCTTAGGGTCCCGACGCAGGTTCAGCCAGAGCAGCCCGGCCGGCCCGATCAGCAGACCGATACCGCCTGCGATGCCCAGCAGCACCGGCACGCTCGTGACCGGATATGGCGCGTGGAGATCCAGCAGGTAGTGATACAGCGTAGCCACCGTGGTAGCGGCAAAGCACAGCATGAAGCCGTAGAACGTGAAATGGTGGAAGCGGCGACGCAACAGCGTGAACGCATCGTCATCGTTGTTGCAGCCCTTGCCATGACCGCCATCCAGATACTTGAGCCGCAGCGCATCGTGTGCTGCACCACCGGCCGCCGCACCGTGCGATTCCCCGTCGCGCGTGCCCGGCGTGACCTGCCGCCAGAACCGCGTCACGCCGATACCCAGCGCGAGCATCGCGAACAGGAATACCGCACCGAACATCGCGGCCAGCAGGTTGTGCGGAAAGATCGCGTAGAAGTTGCCGGCCAGCGGCGCGTGCCACAGCGAGCCGCGCATGGCCAGCACCATCAGCAGGAACAGCACCAGACCACCGGCCAGCGCCAATGCCACGGTCATACCGGCGCGACGATAGAGTCCGCCGAGCACCGCCGGGAACGCGAAATCTCCGTAGGTCTGTACGCGCACCTTCGCCATGGCCTGCGGAATGTTGACCGCGAATTCGTGCGGCGGCGCGTACTGGCAGGCGTGATAGCACGCGCCGCAGTTGTGGCAGAGATTGGCAAGGTAGTGGATATCGGCTTTCGGGAACTCCAGCCGGCGCGTCATCGCCGGGAACACGGCGCAGAATCCTTCGCAATAGCGGCATGCGTTGCAGATCTGCAGCGTGCGTGCCACTTCCTCTTCGTCCGCAGTCAGCGGCAGCAGGCCATGGAGTCCACTGGCGCCAATGGTGTCGATGTCGCCGTTGGCCAGCGCCGCCGCCTCGCGCGTCAACGCTTCAAGATGTTGCATAGTCCTTTTCCTGTGATGCCACACCCGTTGCAGCGCGTGCTGCCTGGGTGCCCGCGATCCGGCCGAATGCGGTGCCGATGGCCATGCCCACACCGGCCGTGTAGCCCTTGCCGAGCACGTTGCCGGCCATCATCTCGCCCGCCACGAACAGGTTGTCGCTAGGCTGACCGCCAAAATGCACGGCCGCCTGGTCGTTGACCTTCAAACCCAGGTACGTGAACGTGATGCCGGGCCGCAGGGCATAACCATAGAACGGCGCGGTATCGAGCGGACGCGCCCAGTGCGTCTTGGCCGGGGTCACGCCCTCGGTGTGGCAATCGTCCAGCACGGTGTGATCGAAATTTCCCACGCGGCAGGCGGCGTTGTATTCGCCGATCGTGCGCATGAAAGTGGCCTCGTCCAGCCCGAGCTTGCGGGCGAGTTCGGGCAGCGTGTCGGCCTTGACACCGGGGAACACCGGCGGCATGAAGCGGCCCACGGCCTTGGCGTCGATGATCGAATAGCCGATCTGCTGCGGCTGCTGCGCCACGAGGCGGCCCCAGATGGCGTAACGCTTGGGCCAGAAATCTTCGCCTTCATCGTAGAAGCGCTCGGCATTGGCGTTCAGCACCACGCCCAGCGACACACAATCGATCCGCGTGCAGATACCGCCGTCATAGAGCGGCGCGCGCGCGTCGATGGCCACGCAGTGCGATTGCGACGGATCGCCGATGGCGTCGGCGCCCGCCTCGATCATGTGCTTGAGCAGCACGCCCATGTTGAAACGCGTGCCACGGATCAGGAAGTTGTCGGCCGGCCATTCCCCGCGCTCGTTCTGACCCCAGGCTTCGCGCAGCCATTCACGATTCGATTCGAAGCCACCCGCCGCCAGCACGCAGGCACGCGCCGCAATGCGCTCGTTGCCGATGTACGCCGCGACGAAGCGACCTCCGTCCAGTTCGATGCGATCGACCGGCGCGTTGTAGCGGATGCTCACGCCCAAACGCTCCGCGCTGCGGTAATACGCGTTGACCAGCGCCTTGCCACCACCCATGAAGAACGCATTGGTGCGCGCCACATGCAGCGCGCCCGATAGCGGCGGCTGGAAATTCACGCCATGGCTGCGCATCCAGTCGCGGCAGGTCGATGACGCCCGAATCGCCAGGCGCGCCAGCTTTTCGTCCGTCAGGCCGCCCGTGACCTTGAGCAGGTCCTGCCAGTATTCCTCTTCGGGATAGGCATCGATCAGCACGTCCTGCGGCGCGTCGTGCATGCAGCGCAGGTTACGGGTATGCGAGGAATTGCCGCCACGCCATTCGCGCGGCGCGGATTCGAGCAGCATCACGCTGGCGCCCGCTTCACGGGCCATCAGCGCCGCGCACAGCGCAGCATTGCCGCCGCCGATCACCAGTACATCGATCATCGGCGAACTCATGCGCAAGCACCCTGCCGGCAGGTCTTTTTGAGGAGTGGGAACACGATGTTTCATGCCTTCGTGGGTCTGTGCAGCGACTGTATCCGCGCGACGGATCGCTGCTAAGCCCTTGTCTGGCATGGGGGCATCACGATTTGTGATGGCTGACGGGAGACCGGCAAGTGCTGCCGGGGCCCACTACGCGCCCGAGTAATTCCTGCCTTTCAGGCAACCCCCTCCACCAACCTCGCTCCCCGCCACTCTCCTGATCGCACCAGTCCGCGCGCGATGTCGCCCAGCACTACGCGCAGGGCCAGGGCGGCTGGCGAGAGTTCGTCGTCGGATAGGCTGCAGAGCAGGTTGCGGCGCATGACGGCCGGGTCGTCTATCTGGGCGAGGTGGAAGCGCGTGGCCGCGTCGGGATAGCGGCCCACGGCGGCCCACGGTTGCAGCGTGGCGCCGAAGCCCATGTCGACGGCGTCCATGAGCATGGCCAGGGAATCGACTTCCTGCGTCACGTGCGGCGCCACCTTGGCGCGGGCGAAGGCGGCATCGAGCGTGCTACGCAAGCCGTGTACACCCGTGGGCATGATCAGCGGCACCTCGGCGAGGTCCGCCATCTGGCACAGCGTTGGCGGATCGGCCTTGCCTTGTGGCAGTGCCTGGCGTGACTGGATCAGGAACAGGGTTTCCTCCAGCAGCGGGATGACGGTCCAGCGGCGCGCGGCGTGGGTATCGAACAGCACGGCCAGGTCGAGCTGGCGCGCGTTGAGCATGGCGGTGAGATGGCCGGAAAGGCTTTCGACAACATGCAGCCGTACGTCGGGATAGCGCTCGCGCATGGCGCGGATCAGCGGCACGCCGATCACCGATGCCGTGGTGGGAGCCAGCCCCACGCTGACGGTTCCGGAGAGCCGGGCCTGATGCGCGGCGCGGCGCGCCTGTTCGGCGTGGCGCAGCGTGAGTTGGGCTTCGTGGAAAAAGGCGAGGCCCGCCTCGGTGGGCGTTACGCCCTGCGGCGTGCGCCGCAGCAGCCGCGTGGCAAGCTCGCCTTCGAGACGGCTGATCTGCTGGCTGACCGCGGACTGCACCATGTCGAGTTCAAGCGCGGCGCGGCTCATGCTGCCGAGTTCCACGACACGCACGAAGTATTGAAGCTGGCGCAGTTCCATCTGTCTCCCCAGGGCTTGGCCGATCCGCCCGGCAACACGGTTACGCAGGCGTTCGGCTTGTCGTTCTGGGGCGTCTTATACCAGATGCAGCGCGGCGAATGGTGCTTCTCGCGCTTTGGTTGCCTCAGGCTTCGTCGGCCCCGCTGTACCAGTCCACGGCCTGATCGGAGTAGACCAACCCCTTGGCGGCAAGTCCCGGGCGCATGTTGTACATGTCGAGTCCGAGTACGCCCGATGCAAGGGTCTCGCGTTTGGCGCCTTCGAGTGCCTCGCGCTCCAACGCCTTGCGCGCCACCTCGCCGGCCTGCGGACGAGCAACCACCACCACGCCATCGTCATCGGCCACGATCACATCGCCGGGCCGCACCTGCGCGCCAGCACAGATCACGGGCACGTTGACCGCGCCCACGGTTTCCTTGACCGCGCCCTGTGCCGAGATCGCGCGCGACCAGACCGGAAAGCCCATCGCGTTGAGCGTGGCAACGTCCCTGCAACCAGAGTCAAGGATCAGACCACGCGCGCCGCGCGCCTTCAGCGACGTGGCCAGCAGATCGCCGAACACGCCATCGGTGCAGTCGCTGGTCAGCGCCACCACCAGCACGTCGCCGGGCTGGATCATCTCCACGGCCACGTGAATCATCCAGTTGTCGCCGGGATGCATCAGCGCCGTCACGGCACTGCCCGCGATGGCCGAGCCCGACTGGATCGGACGCAGGTACGGCTTCATCAGCCCCGTGCGGCGCTGGGCTTCATGCACCGTGGCCACACCGAGCTTGCCAAGCGTCTCGATATCGCGCCCATCGGCGCGCAGGATGTTGCGATAGGCAACCGTTCTCATGCCAACACCTCCGATACTTGCGGAAAGACGCGTGCGTAACCTTCCCCATGCTGGATCTTGCGATCCGAGTTGCGCGTGGCCTGCGCGCCGCGCTGCAACGCCACGCGGGTGTAGTACTCCCACAGGTGTTCCTGCGCGGCCATCGTCGTGAACGCGCGCTGCTTCTTCTCCCACACCGAGGAGATATCCAGCAGCACATCGGGCTTCCAGTTGCACTGCTCGGGCTGATGCGGCTCGAACAGGAACACAGGCGGCGCGCCGATCACGGGCACCTCGGGCTTGTAGCCATGCGCCTGCGCAATGACGCGGGCTTCCTGCGCGACGTGCGTCGCCAGCGGATGGTCGAAGTTGTAGATGTCTTCGCGCGAATGGCTCAACACCAGTTCCGGGCGAATCTCGCGGTAGATATCGGCCAGCCGCAGCAAGGCTTCGTCGGGCACGCGCAGCGGGTAATCGCCAAGGTCGAAGCATTCCAGCGTGCCGCCGAGAATGTCTGCCGCCTTCTGCGCTTCTTCGAGACGCGCCGCCTTCACGCGCTCGATGGTCATGCCGGGCTGGCGCCACATCTTGGCCGATTCACCGCGCTCGCCAAACGAGAGGCACGCGATGCGCACGTGGTAGCCGCGCTCCGCGTACAGCGCGATGGCACCGCCCGCACGCCAGACGAAATCAGCCGCGTGGGCGCTGACGACGAGGATCGAAGGCCGGGGAGAGATTTGCTCGGACATTGGGGACTTCCAGTTTCAATCGTTGATGCTTGAATGCGGGTCAATCAGGGGCTCAATCAGCGGTGATCCCGGCCTTCTTGATCACGTGCTGCCACGTAGCCGTCTCGGTCTTCACGAACTGGCCGAACTGCTCGGGCGTGCCGGACACGATGGTCACGCCAAGCTGGTTCAACTGCTTGCGCACCTCGGGGTCAGCCAGCGCCGTATTGGCCGCCGCATTCAGTTGCTTGATGATCGGCGCAGGCGTCTTGGCCGGTGCCACGAGGCCCCACCACACCGACGCCGTGAAGTTCGGCAGCCCTTCCTCCTTAGAGGTCGGCACGTTCGGCAGCAATGCAGAACGGTTGGCGCTCGCCACCGCCAGTGGGCGCAGCGTGCCAGCCTTGATATGCGCCACCACTTCCAGCGGATTGATCGGCATGAACGTGATGCGCTCGCCGATCAGGTCGGTGATGGCCGGCGCGCCGCCCTTGTACGGCACGTGCAACACATCGATATCGGCGGCGTCCTTGAGCAGTTCGCCGGCAAGGTGCCCGGAACTGCCATTGCCCGCCGACGCATAGTTGAGCTTGCCCGGCTGCGCCTTGGCCTGCGCCACGAGTCCCTTCAACGAGGTGATGCTCGACTTGGCTGGCACCACAACCACCAGCGAGGCTTCGCCCACGCGCGCCACCGGCGTGAAATCCGTGGCCGGGTTGAAACTGAGCTTGGGGAACAGCGCGGCGTTCGTGGCCAGGCTGTTCGACGCCATCATGATCGTGTAGCCATCTGCCTGCGCCTTGGCCACGTAGTCGAGGCCGATATTGGTGCTGGCGCCCGGACGATTGTCCACGACGATGGGCTGCTTGAGCACGATGCTCATGTGCTGGCCCACGGCGCGCGCCACGATGTCCACGGCGCCGCCGGCGGCATACGGCACGACCAGGCGGATCGGCTTGTCAGGATAGGCGTCGGCGTGCGCCACGGCACTCCCCAAAGCCAGCGCCGCCGCCAGCGAAACCAGCATGGGGCGGCTCCCGCCCATTGGAAAACGAATACGAGCGAGCCCGCGCAGCATGGTTGTCTCCTGTGAGTCTTGGTTTAGAACGTGCTCGCATTCTGAGTTCGGGTCGTGATACTGTCCAATACGTTTTCAGATGGCTTGTTATTCCGAATCCCTATCATGGACTTTCGCCAACTCCGTTATTTCGTGGCTGTGGCCGAGGCGCTGAGCTTCAGCGAGGCAGCCCGGCGCCTCCACATCAGCCAGCCGCCACTGAGCGTGCAGATCAAGGCACTTGAGGATGAATTGGGGAGTCTGCTGCTGGAGCGCTCCCGCCACCACGTGGCGCTTACCCCGGCTGGCGAACTGTTCCTGGAGAAAGCGCGCGCCGCGCTGGCCAACCTGGACGAGGCGCGCGAGGTGGTGAAGCAGGTGGCATCCGGCGAGGCTGGCGAGATTCGCGTGGGCTTTACCGCGTCGGTGCCGATGCAGGACATGTTCCCGCGCGCCGTCCATGCGTTCCGCGAGGCGCATCGCCATGCACGGCTCGAACTCGTGCATCTGTCCACGGGGCAGCAACTGCAGCAACTGGAACACGGCGAGATCGACATCGCGTTCCTGCGACCTTCCCCTCAATTCCGTCCACCCGCGAGCATCACCGTGCGCGAGGTGTTGGTGGATCGGCTCGTCGCCGTGCTGCCCGTTGCGCATCCGCTGGCCGCGCAGGATGCCGATATCGATATCGGTGCGCTATCGGCTGAACGTTTCTTGCTGTTCCCGCGCGGACTCGGCTGTGGACTGTTCGATCATGTGACGACGCTGTGCAACCGCGCAGGTTTCGCAGCCAACGTTGCACAGGAAGCGAGGGAAGCCACCACGATCATCGGTCTGGTGGCGAGCGGTGCGGGGGTATCGGTGTTGCCGGAGATTTACTCACGCACCGGGATTCCGGGCGTAGCGTATCGGCCGATCGCGGGGCCGGATGCGGCCAGCCATATCTTGATGGCGCATCGGACGGGGGTGCTGTCGCCGATCATGGGGAGGTTTGTGGGGTATTTCGGGAACTGACTCACTGATGGTCTGCTCCCCTCTCCCACAACGTGGGAGAGGGGAGCAAACCAAGAGAGAACGAGGTAAATCAAACCTCTTCCGACGGCTGTGCCTTCGCTGGCACCGCCACCTCCGCGTCCAACTGCATAAAAATCCACGCCGACGCCGACGTAATCAGCCCCACGCACAGGAACGTTGCATGGAAGGCGGGCAACACATCGAAGTGATGCGAGCCGATACCCGCCTGGAACGTCGCGAGCAGCGCCCCGGCTGAGGTCACCGCCAGGCTCATTGCCAGCATCTGCACCATCGACAGCATGCTGTTGCCGCTGCTGGCCGTCACGCCGCTCAGGTCCTTGAGCGTGACCGTGTTCATGGCCGTGAACTGGATCGAATTCACCGCACCGAAGATCGCCAGTTGCAGCAGCGTGAGCGGCAGTGGCAACGTGGGCGAGATCAGCGCGAACGATGCCATCACCAGTCCGACGACGAACGTGTTGACCACCAGCACGCGCCGGTAGCCGTAGCGTTCGATCAGCCGCGTCGCCAGGCTCTTCGACGCCATGCCGGCCACCGTCACCGGCACCATCATCAGGCCGGCATTGAGCGGCGAATATCCCAGGCTGATCTGCAGCGTCAACGGAATCAGGAACGGCATGGCGCCATTGCCGATCCGCGCGAACAGGTTGCCCATCAGCCCTACGCTAAAGGCATGGATACCGAACAACTGGAGCGGAAACAGCGGCATGGTGCTGCGGCGCGCGTGGAACACGTAGGCGGTGAGCGCCGCCATGCTCGCGATCAACAGCATCAGTACCGTGGCGTGCTGGAAGCCCATGCCCGCCAATCCGTCGAGCGAAAAAGACAGCGTCACCATCGCGATGGCCAGGAACGCGTAGCCGGCCACATCGAATCGCCCGATGCCGGGCAGCCGCGCGTTGGGCATGTAGCGGATGGTGGCCAGCGCGCCGAT
Organism: Cupriavidus sp. 2SB; assembly: GCF_005503625.1. Taxonomy (GTDB): domain Bacteria; phylum Pseudomonadota; class Gammaproteobacteria; order Burkholderiales; family Burkholderiaceae; genus Cupriavidus. Next base: position 21,466 of record NZ_SCMX01000054.1, read on the forward strand.
GATGCCCACGGGCACGTTGATCAGGAAGATCCAGTGCCACGAAAACGTCTGCGTGATCCAGCCACCGAGTGTCGGGCCGATCAGCGGACCGATCATGCCCGGAATGGCCACGAAACTCAGCGCCTGCAGATACTGCTCGCGCGGAAATGTACGCAGCACCGACAAGCGCCCCACCGGCAGCAGCATCGCCCCGCCCGCGCCCTGCACCACGCGCGCGGCGGTCAGGAACGGCAAGGTGGGCGCCCACGCGCACAACAGCGATCCCAGCACGAACAGACCGATGGCAATCTGGAAGATCGTGCGCGTGCCGAACTTATCGGCCAGCCAGCCCGACGCCGGAATGATCACCGCCATCGTCAGCGAATACGCGATGATCACCGACTGCATGCGCAGCGGGCTCTCGCCCAGACTGCGCGCCATCGACGGCAACGCGGTGTTGACGATGGTGGAGTCCAGCGTCTGCATGAAGAACCCCACCGCCACCACCCACAGCATGATGCGCAGCTTGGGATCGTGAGGCATGGAAGCAGAATCGACGGGGGGTGTGACGGACGGCATGACGGCTGAGGGCGGGGGCTGCCGGCGTGATGCCGGCCAGAACCGCCACCTTAGGCGCTCATCACGGCGCTGGCAAGGGGGGGCACGATGACCGCTGCTACATCGATGCCCGCAATCCCACGAAGAATCGCCGCCCCGGCGCGGGTTCGTAGTAGCGCCCGTTGGCCTCGTTGACGATGACCGAGCCGATGTAGTGCCGGTCCGCCACGTTGTCGATGCGCCCGAAAACGTAAAGCTGCGTGGCCCCAACCTTGAACGTGTAGCCGGTCTTCAGGTTGACGATGAAATAGCCCGGCGCGGCCTGCGTGTTGAGATCGTCCGCGTAGACCTTGCTGTCCGCCTTGGCTTCCACGCCCACCATCCATTGTCCCCACGGCCGGTAGGCCACCTCGGCGCCAAAGCTATGCCGTGCCGTGCCCGGCAACCGGTTGCCCGCCGCCACGGTCGCGCCCTGCGCGTTGACGAACGATTCGCCGAAGTACGCCGACAAATAGGTATAGCCGAGTCCTGCGGTCAGCCGCTGTGCCGCGCCAAACGCGCCGCGCCAGCCGAGTTCCAGTCCGCGCCGGCGCACGCCGTCCACGTTCTGGTAGACCGTGCGGCCGTTGTCGTTGGATTGCGGCACCACCTCCGAATGACTATCTGCATCGAACAGCGCCACGTCCACCCGCTGGCCGCCCGACTGCCACTTCATGCCGATCTCGCCCTGTCGGCTGGTGGATGCCTGCAACCCCAGGTTCGCGCCCGTGCCGCCCGGGCCATAGGCCACCTCCGTCAGCGTCGGCGTCTCGAAGCCACGCCCGAGATTGGCGTAGACATTCAGCGTCTCGTGCGCATGCCAGACGGCGCCGAGCACCGGACTGACGTTGTGGTACGTGGACGTGCCGCTGTCGTCAGGGCTGGCTGCCGTGATGTAGTGATCGTCGATCCGCAGCCGCACCATGCTGGCACGCATGCCGCCAACGATTTCCCACGCTGGATGCACGGTCCAGTTGAACTGGGCGAAAGCACCATAGTCTGCCGCTTCATCAGTCTCGTCACGACGCAGCGCGCCCTGCTGGCCGTTGTTGTTGACGTAGCCATGGCGGGCATCGCGCATGCCATTTGCCTCGATACCTGCCGTCCATTGCAGCGGCAGCCCGTTGGCCGTGGTCTTGCGCGTCCACGACAGGGCACCGCCTCCGTAAGTACGATCGAGATCGACGATACCGCCCGCCGAGGTCGGCGCCGCGCCACTGAACCCGAGCCGCTGGGTCAGTTGCCGACCGCCGCCATAGAGCCGGAAGTTCAGGTTGTCCTGCTCCGTCAGTCGATGCTCGACCACCACACCGGCCTGCGTCTGCTCCACGTCCTTGCCAGTATTGAACTGCGTGGCGGCGGCAATCGACTGGCGCGGATTGGCTTCGGCCTGCGCGCGGGTGAGCCCGAGTGGGTCTTCGGCCAGCGGCTGGCTGAAGTAATTGAACTGGCCGGTGATCTTCGTGGATGTGGTCGGCTGCGCCACGATCTTGGCGTTGAGTTGATAACGGCGCGCCGCGCTGTGATCGCGATAGCCATCGGTCTGGTAGGTCCACGCATCGAGCGTGGCACCGAGCTTCTCATTGCCGCCGCCCAGCATCACACCGGCCTGCCACTGTCCATCGGAACCAAACCCGGTGGAGGCGCGCCCGGTGAAGCCGGACTTCGGCGGATCGGGCGTAAAGACCTGCACCACGCCGCCCGACGCATTGCCATACATCTGCGCGAACGGTCCGCGCAGGATTTCCACACGGCTGGCATTGGCGAGGTCGAACGTGGACGCCTGCCCTTGCCCGTCCGGCATCGTGGCCGGGATGCCATCGACAAACAGCCGCACCCCGCGCACGCCGAAGGTAGAGCGGCTGCCAAACCCGCGCACGGCAATCTGCAGATCCTGCGAATAGTTCTGGCGGTCGCGCACGGCAATGCCGGGGCTGGTCAGCGTCAGTTCGGACAGGCTGACCAGTGGCGACGTGGCCGTGAAGGGATTGACCGGAATACTGTCGATGGCAGCGGGCGCATCGAAGCGGCGCTGCTCGGCGCGGTTGGCGCTGACCACCACATCGGGCAGCGTGGTCTCGTCGGCCCCGGCTGGCAACGACAGCGTGGACAGGACGATGGCGGGCGGCAGGAGCCAGCCCTTCAGCGCAAACGAGACAGACAACGAAAGCGGGGACCTGCCGGTAGCGTGCATGGGGCGCGTTCCGCAAAGTGGAAACCCGAGGGAATGCTTTCTTGCGCGCCAGGCTCTCGACAGGACTGTGACCCCCGGCGCGTGGCGCATAGTCTACCGGCACTTGCCTCGCCTGCGCCGTCGGGCAAACGCTGACATGCGACATGCGCACGACGTCTGGCGATGCTACCCTCGCGGCACCACAGCCCTCCCCGCCCCTATGCGTGCCCTGCTCGAAGTCTTCACCGTGTTCCTGCGCCTGGGCCTGACCTCGTTCGGCGGGCCGGTGGCGCATCTCGGCTATTTTCGGGAAGCCTTCGTGACGCGCCGCCGCTGGCTGAGCGAGTCGTCCTATGCGGATATCGTGGCGCTGTGCCAGTTCCTGCCGGGTCCGGCCAGTAGCCAGGTGGGCATGGTCATCGGGTTGTCCCGCGCGGGCTACGGCGGGGCGCTGGCGGCGTGGCTGGGCTTTACGCTGCCGTCGGCGGTGGCGCTGATCCTCTTTGCGATCGGGCTGTCCCACTTCGGCAACGTCATCCCGGCCGGCGCGTTGCACGGCCTCAAGCTGGCCGCCGTAGCCGTGGTCGCGCAGGCTGTCTGGGGGATGGCTCGCTCGCTATGCCCCGACACGCCGCGCCTGTCGATGATGGCACTGTCATCCACCGCGGTGCTGTTGATGCCGTCGCCGTGGGTCCAGGTCGGCGCGATGGTGCTGGCGGGGGTCATCGGCACGCGGCTGTTCCGCGCCGAAGCCCCTGCCTCCCATGAGCCGCTGGCGATTCCGGTCGGACACGGGGTGGCCGTGGTCTGCCTGCTGGCCTTCGCCGCGCTGCTGGTGCTGCTGCCACTGGCCGCGCAGGCTTCCACCCATCATGCGGTGGCACTGTTCGATGCCTTCTTCCGCGCCGGCGCGCTGGTGTTCGGCGGCGGCCACGTGGTGCTGCCCCTGCTGCAAGCCGCCGTGGTGCCGCCGGGGTGGGTCGACGCCGATACCTTCCTCGCTGGATACGGCGCCGCACAGGCCGTGCCGGGACCGCTGTTTACGTTCGCCGCATTCCTCGGCGCGGCGGATACGCGCATGGGCGGATGGGGTGGAGGCTTGCTCGCCGTGGTGGCGATCTTCGCCCCGTCCTTCCTGCTGGTCTTCGGCGCGCTGCCATTCTGGGAGCGGCTGCGCCGCAACGCTGCCACACGCGCGGCGCTGGCCGGCGTCAACGCCGCCGTGGTGGGGCTGCTGCTGGCGGCGCTCTACGATCCGGTCTGGATCAGCGCCGTCCACTCGGCCCCCGACTTCGCGCTGGCGGTGCTGGCCGTGATCGCGCTGACGGTATGGCGCGTGCCGCCGTGGCTGGTGGTGGCTGGCTGCGCGCTGGGCGGATGGGCATTGGGCTAGGCCGGCCGCGCGTCATCGTCGTAGCTCGCCGCGAACTCTGCGGACGGGGCGATGGGCGTAATGATGTCGAGCATGACGCCGTTGGGATCGGCGGTGATGAAGTGGCGCTGCCCGAATGCTTCGTCTCGCAGCGGCAGCAGGATCGGCAGGCCGGCGTCTTTCAGGCGCGCGTGCACGGCATCGACATCCTCCACCTCGAAATTGATGAGCAACCCCGCCGCCGTCTTGCCGCGTCCCTCGGCGGGGATCGTGTCGTGGTCGGCATCCAGGATGGCGAGGTTGACCTGTGCATCGGCCTCGGCCTGAAGGTGGACGTACCAGTCCGCCTCGAACAGCGGCCGAAATCCGAAATGGCGCTGGTAGAACGCCGCGGTATCGGCCACGTTGCGGGTCATGATGACGGGGTAATAGCTGGTGGTCTTCATCGTGTTGTCTCCAGGGTTGGCTGAGGCGGCGTGCCTGACGTAACATACAGACTGTATCTTTCTTCATCATATACATACAGGCTGCATGTATGCAAGACGCAAAAGCGCGCTCCAACCAGGAACGCACGCAGGCCACTCGTACTGCCCTGCTGGCGGCGGCGCGGCAGTTGTTCGTGCAAAAGGGCTATGCCGGCACATCGACGCCCGAGATCGTAGCCGCCGCCGGTATCACGCGCGGCGCGCTGTATCACCATTTCGCGGACAAGCAGGCCCTGTTCCGCGCCCTGCTCGACGATGAAGCGCGCGCCGTAGCTGCCGAGATCGAGCACGTCGCGCCCATCGACCTGCCCGTACGCGATGCGCTCGTGGCCGGCAGTCTGGCCTACCTTGCGGCGATGACAGTGCCGGGACGCACGCAGTTGCTGCTCGTCGACGGACCCGCCGTGCTCGGCCCATCGGCAATGTTCGCGCTCGATGCCGAACATGCGGGCCGCACACTGCGCGAAGGGCTGCAAGCCGCTGTCGGGCAGGGCCTGCTGAACGTTTCGACATCGGATGCGCCGGTGGATGCGCTGGCCGCCCTGCTCTCCGCAGCCTTCGACCGGGCCGCGCTGGAGGTGGCAGCCGGTGCCGATGCAGAAGCGTTCCGCACGGCCATGATCGGACTGGTCGAAAGCACCGTGCCGACGGCAAGCGCGCCATGACACCGGCCCGCCGGTTGCCGCTCGCGGTAGCCATCGCCGCAGCACTCCTGCTGGCGGGATGCGCCACGCCAGCCGCGCGTGCCGCGCCGCCAGTGACTTTCATCGACGTGGTGGAACGCGACTGGCATACCGACGTCTGTATCCGCACGGTCGATGCCGACGCGCAACTGCTGCGCGTCACCGTGGGCTACGAAGGCTCGAACTATCTCTGCTTCGGATTCGGAGATCGCCACTATCTGATGAGCGGCGAGCGCGGCCCGATGACGCTGCTTTCTGCGCTGCTACCCGGTGAGGGCGTGCTGCTGCTGACGATCCTGCGGGACACCCCCGCTGCCGCGTTCGGCAAGGACAACGTGGTACGGCTCGACGTGGACGCCGCAGGCATCCAGCGCCTGCGCGCCTTCCTGAATCGCAGCGTGCAAACCAATGCCAGCGGCGCGCCGGTGAGTCTCGGCGACGGCCCTTATACGGGCGGGCTGTATTTCGGGGCCACGGCGCGATACGCGGGTTTCTACACCTGCAATACGTGGACTGCCGATGCGCTGCGCGAGGCCGGCATTCCGATCCTCGGCCCGGTGCTGTTCGCGGAAGGCATCATGCGCCAGATCCGCGACGTTACGGAAACAGCACCCTAGCAGGGTCCGGGATTGCAGACCGTGGTCGTGCCCGGTGCCGGGGTGACCACAGTGGTACGTTGCGGCGGATTGGGATCGCTGCTGCTGACCGACACACAGCCGGCCAGCCATATCGGCACGAGCAGGAGGACGGCGATTTTCGGCATGGCTTTCCGCGTGGCTTCCAGCATGGTTGACTCCCGCCAGGGTGCGCAGGTGCGCGACACAGCCAGTATAGGCAGCCGCCGTGGCAGGCTGCCATCCTTCATGCGCCTACGTATCTATAGCGATCTCAATTCTTGAGACTTGTCGCGCGGCGCTCCACCTCGGCCAGATCGCCCTTGACTGCTGCCGTCAGGCGTTTGCCGTAGTCGGCATCGGCCTTGTAGAAGTGGCTCAGCATGACGTGCTTCACTTCGCTGCTCTTCACCACGCCCAGGTCGGCCGCCAGATTGCCGATCAGGTTGGTCTTGCCCGACGCCGGCAAGGCCCGGTAGTAATCACCGGCCTGGCTGAAGTTATCGGTCCGGGCGATGGCCTGGGTCTGCGTGGTGCCGGTCAGCGGCGTACGCATATATTGATAGTGCGGATTCTCCGAGTAGGCCCCGGCCCGGCGCGACGGCTGGTAGTTCACGTCACCCTTTGTGCCATCGGCATCGCCGTAGCCATCCACCTGATAGTTCTTTACCGGCACCCGCGGACGATTCACCGGCAGCTTCTGCTTGTTGGCGCCCAGGCGATAGGTCTGCGCATCGTAGTACGAGAACAGGCGGCCCTGCAGCATGCGGTCCTCGGACGGCTCGATGCCGGGCACGAGGTTGGACGGTGCGAACGCCGACTGCTCCGTGTATTCGAAGAAGTTATCGGGCACCTTGTTCAGCGTCATCGTGCCGACCTTTTTCGCCGGGATGCCGGGCCAGATCTTGGTGGCGTCGAGCGGGTCGTATTGCGTCTTCGCCAGATCCTCGGGCTTCATCAACTGCACGTACAGATCCCATTTCGGATGCTGGCCTTCCTCGATGGCCATGTAGAGATCCGCGGTCAGGTTGTTGAAATTCATGCCCTGGATCTTTGCCGCCTCGGCACGGGTCAGGTACGCCTCGCCCTGCTGGGGCCGCCACTGGAACTTGGCATAGTTCACTTCGCCCTTGGCGTTCACGAGCTTGTACGCATGCACGCTGTTGCCCTGCATCTTGCGGTACGACGCGGGAATGCCGAGGTCCGAATACAGCTGCGTCAGCATGTGCGTGCTTTCGGGCTGGTGGCTGAAGAAATCGAAAAAGCGGTTCGGGTCCTGCAGGTTGCTCACTGGCGACGGCTTGAGCGAATGCACCATGTCCGGGAACTTGATCGCATCGCGGATGAAGAAGATCGGGGTGTGATTGCCGACGAGGTCCCAGTTGCCCTGGTCCGTGTAGAACTTGGTGGCAAACCCGCGCGGGTCCCGCACGGTCTCGGGCGATCCGCGTCCATGAATCACGGTTGAGAACCGCACCGTCACGGGCGTGACCTTGCCCGGCGCGGCCAGCAGGCTGGCGGTGGTCAGATCCGAGAAGTTACCGGCGGACACGAACTCGCCCTGTGCGGCGGTGCCGCGCGCATGCACGACGCGCTCCGGAATGCGTTCGCGGTGAAAACGCTGCAGCTTCTCGATCAGGTGCACATCCTGCAGCAGCGTGGGGCCGTTCGGTCCTGCGGTCTGCGAGTTCTGGTTGTCACCGACCGGCGCACCGTTGTCGCGGGTCATGGTCTGTGCGGCGACAGGTACGGCCAGCGCGGCGGACAGTCCGAGCACGGCCAGGTGAATACGGGAAAAACGAGGGAAGCGAGGTGCTGCCATTTGGGGGGATCTCCTCGATATCGCCACAAGAGCGACGGGGTGAGGGGGCGCCCACGCATGGTATGAGCCTGGCCGGCACCGGGCCATTTGCATATTCCGATGATGCCGATGCACAGCAGCAATCACATTCGTCGATCACGCCGGAACGTGCGGGGGCTGTTGCAGTGCCCCAAATAAAAAGAGCCGTCCTGAAGACGGCCCGATTCCCCGCTCTACACAAAGGTCCTCGCCATGCCCGGCGCTTCTGTCTGCAACCGTGAGCTTCCGTGGCTTAACGACAAGGCATCCACGCCGGTCCGAGGCGACTGCGGTCGCATCCGAGGTTCCCGACTTGTACTGCGGAACCGGCTGCGTGACATTCTGGTGATGAAATATTTCGGCAATAAGAAAGCGTAGCGGCTCAGGCGCCACATTCGCCCCACTTCGGAAACACATCGCAACGTCTTTCCATCGGTGGACTCTCTAGAATGAAACAGACCAGCAAAACGGAGTCGCCATGAAACGCAATCCTCCTGCCAGCACGGAAACCACCGCCGACGGTCTGGCCGCCTTGATCTATCACATCGCCCATGGTGCGAGCCAGGGCCAGCTCGATCCCGAGTTCGTGCGCAAGCTGACCAAGCGTGTGGACAAGGAACTGGAAGCGATGGAGACCGCGCGCCACCTGTCGCGCCCTGACCGTGACCGGCTGCACCATGCCATAGAGACGCTTCACGCTACGGTGGATGCCGAGGAGGGTGCAATGCTCACGCGCTCGCTGGAGCGGCTGCGCGCCTCGGACAACGGTGCCGTGCCCAACTGACCCTGCGAACGCGCCCCCCAAAACAGAACGCCCCTCTTCCCGCCAAGTCGGGTGAGGGGCGTTTGTTATCCGGCAGGGGCGGGGGGAAAGGCCCCGTCTGCCGGTGTCTCCTGCTTAGAAGCGGTGACGGATGCCGACCACGGCGCCGGTCTGGTTCGAACCTGCCTGAACCGGGATCGAGCTGCTCATGCTCAGGGCGGCGTTGCCCTTGTTCTTCGTGTAGCCGATGTTCAGGTATGCGTCGGTACGCTTCGAGAACGCGTAGTCGGCCGACAGCACAAACATCCACGGATCGTTGTCGCTGTTGTTGGTGTCCTGGTAGTACGCGGCACCCGTCAGCGACAGGGCCGGCGTCACGCGGTACAGACCGCCCACCCAGTACACGTTGTTGCGCGTGGCGGCAGTCGTGGCGCTGGCGATGCCGTCATCGCGCATCCAGCGATAGCCGGCGAACACCTTGGCCACCTGGAAGTCGTACGACGTACCCAGGGCCCAGCGCTTGACGGCCTTGTCCGAGACAGCCGTCGTGGCGCCCTGGTACTGGTCGTAGGCGGTGCCCACCGAGAAGCCACCAGCGGCGTAGGCCACACCGGCGCCGAAGTTGCGGCCAGCCTTGTAGTCGCCCGGCACTTCGCCGTTGTTGTCGCGGCCCGTGCTGTAGAAGGCCGTGGTGGTCAGGCCACCGAACTTGCCCGTGTACTTCAGCGCGTTGTCGGCGCGGCCGTTGAAGGCCGAGTCAACCGAATTCAGCGAGAACTTCGGGCCGACAGCCATCGGGTCGTAGGCGCCGAACAGGTCGTACAGCGAGTTCTGCTGGCGACCCAGGGTCACGGCGCCGAACGTGCCTTGCAGGCCGACGAAAGCCTGGCGGCCGAACAGGCGGCTGCCCTGGCCCGACGTACCGGTGTCGATGTCGAAACCCGATTCCAGCGTGAAGATCGCCTTCAGGCCGTTGCCGAGGTCTTCCGCACCACGCAGGCCCCAACGCGAACCCGACAGGTTGCCGGAGCTCATGCGGACCGAATTGCCCACGGTGGCCGGTTGGCCAGCGCCGTTGGACTGGGTCACGTGGTTGCCGAATTCGACGCCAGCATCGACGATACCGTACAGCGTCACGTTGGAAGCCGACTGGGCCGACGCCACGCCGGAGAGGGTGCAGGCGCCTGCAGCTGCCAGCGCAAATAGAGCTTTCTTCACTGTGAGTTTCTCGTTTTGTTAAGACATTGAGATGCTTCCCCGCCTCGTCCCGGCTGTGTGAACCTTACATTTCTGTCACTTTCGGAAACGATGACCGTTGGGGGCAGGCGAATTGTTTCAATCGAATGTGAAATTCATGTGACGGTCTGGCCGCACTTTGGTGCGAGTACATCGAAAAGCCGCGTCTCGTTGTTTTTTCGCACCAAAACATACGGGTTTTCCCGATCCGCGGTTTGGTACGATGCAGCCTTTCTGTGAAAGGCATTTGACGGTTTCGTGGCGTTTTGCCCGCGTCCGCCCTGCCTGCCTCGATGCGCCCGGATTTCTACAAGACCCATATCGCCCCACGGCTCGCACCGCTGCGCCAGCACCTGCACCGCCCTACCCGGCGCACCGCGTTGCTGGCTGTCGCTGCCATCCCGGCGCTGTTCCTGCTTTATGTCATCGTCCTGATCCCGTTCACGCCGGGCATCAGCGATATCCGCAAGGCCAAGTCCGAACAGCCCGCCCAGGTCCTCTCGGCCGACGGCAAGGAACTGGCGGTTTACCGCTGGGCGAATCGCGACTGGGTGACCCTGGCCGATATCTCGCCCAACGTGGTCGATGCACTGATCGCCACCGAGGACCATCGCTTCTATCAGCACCATGGGCTGGACTGGCGCCGCACGGCCTCCGCCGCGCTGCACACGTTCTCGGGCGACCGTCAGGGCGGGTCCACCATCACGCAGCAGCTGGCGCGCAACCGGTATCCGGACGATATCGGCCGGGCGCCCACCATGACGCGCAAGCTCAAGGAAGCCATCACCGCGTTCAAGATCGAGGCGCTGTACTCCAAGGAAGAAATCCTGGAGACGTACCTGAACACCGTGCCGTTCCTGTACAACGCGTTCGGCATCGAGATGGCCGCGCGCACGTACTTCGACAAGTCCGCCCGCAAGCTCGACGTGCTTGAAGCCGCCACGCTGATCGGCATGCTCAAGGGCAACAGCTACTACAACCCGGTGCAGAACCCCCAGCGCGCGCTGGAGCGCCGGAATGTCGTACTCGGGCAGATGGTCAAGCGCGGCAAGCTGGACGCCGGACGCTACGCGATCCTCGTCAAGCGGCCACTGCGGATCGATTTCGAGCGCCAGGTGGAGGAGCCGGGCCCGGCCGCCCACTTTGCCCAGCAACTGCGCAAATGGCTGATCGCGTGGGCAGACCGCCACGACTACAACCTCTATACGGACGGACTGGTCATCCGCACGACGATCGATTCGCGGCTCCAGGCGGCAGCCAACCAGGCTGTGGCGCGCCAGGGCAACCAGCTTCAATCGATTGCCAATGCCGCATGGGCACCACGTGCAGGATGGGGGGAGAGCCGCGCACTGGTGCAGGCGTTCGTGCGCGAGACCCCCGAGTTCCGCAACGCCGTGGCGGCCGGGCAGCCCGAGGACGAGGTGCTGCAGCACCTGATGCGCGACAACGCATTCATGCAGACACTGCGTCAGACCAAGACCCGCGTGCAGGCGGGCTTCATGGCGCTGGACCCAGCCTCGGGCGAGATCCGCGCCTGGGTCGGCAGCCGCGACTTCAGCGTCGACGCCTTCGACCACGTGGCACAGGCGCGCCGCCAGCCTGGTTCCACGTTCAAGCCGTTTGTCTACGGCGCCGCGTTCGCTCGCGGCGAAAGCCCCGACGAAACGTTCATCGACCAGCCCGTGGAAATGAAACTCGCCGGCGGCGAAATCTGGCGCCCTGCCGACGAATCCCCGCCAACGGGACGCGCCATGAGTCTGCGCGACGGACTGGTCTATTCGAAGAACACCATCACCGCGCAGCTCGTGCAGACCATCGGGCCCGAGCGCGTGGCGCGGTTGGCACGCGCCATGGGCGTGCGCGACAGCAAGCTGGAAGAAGTACCGTCACTGGCGCTGGGAACGAGTCCGGTCACGCTCAGGGAAATGGTGTCGGCCTACGGCACCATCGCCAATGGCGGGCAGTACATCGCCCCGTCGATGCTGACGCGCATCGAGGACCGCGAAGGCAACCTGCTGGCGCAGTTCCGGCCTGCCTCGCCAGAGCGCGCGCTGTCGGCCACGGCCAACGATACGTTGCTCGACGTGATGCGTGACGTGGTGGACCGGGGCACGGCTACGGCCATCCGCAGCCGTTACGGCATCCGCGCCGACGTGGCCGGCAAGACCGGCACCACGCAGGACAGCGCCGACGGCTGGTTCATCCTGATGCATCCGCAGCTCGTGGCCGGTGCCTGGGTGGGCTTCAACGACAGCCGCGTGACGCTGCGCAGCGACTACTGGGGCCAGGGCGCCCACAGCGCGCTACCCATCGTCGGTGATTTCTATCAGCGCGCCATCCGTGCACGGGTGGTGGATGGTCGCGCCCGCTTTGCGGAAGTCGATCAGCGGACCTGGTATTCGGGACTGACCGATACGGTGCGCGGCTGGTATCAGAAGCTGTTCGCGTCGAAGAAAGCTGAAGAAGCGGTGTCGGCGCCGAGACCTACGCCACGGCGGCCTGTGCTGCCGACTACCGAGGCGGAGGCGTTGCCACCGGCTTCGTCGCCATCGGTTGCCGCCGACAACGGCATGGCGCTGGACCCGGGTGAGGTGGTGGAGGCGGTGCCGGCTTCGGAGGTGGAGGTCGAGCCAGTGGAAGCGAGCGGGGCCGCGGCTTCGGCGCCTGCGGCGTTGTAGAAGCCTGTCTTCCCATCTTTGTTTGCGCCCCTCTCCCGCAAGGCGGGAGAGGGGCGAAATTCAGCCCCTACTTCGCCAACCGCAACCGTCCCCGATGCAGCGCCCGCAGCGACGCGTCCGACAACGTCAGCGGCGGTTCCGGCGAGGGTCTCGCCAGCAGGTAACCTTGCGCCAGGTCGATGCCCAGATCGCGGCAGACCACGAGGTCGTCCTCTCGTTCGATCCCTTCGGCAATCAATTGCGTGCCCGATGTACGTGCCAGCTTGCATAGCGCCTGCAGTGCCTCGCGCTGGAACGGCGACGATGCCACGCCGTCGATGATCACGCGGGCAATCTTCACGTAGTCCGGTTTCAAGGCGATCCACTGCCCCAGGCTGGCGTGGCCGGTGCCATAGTCGTCCAGCGCGAACTGCGCGCCCCGGCTACGGATCGAGAACACGGCCTTGGCCAGTGTTTCCATCGGCCCCAGCGGCGCCTGTTCGGTCAGTTCCAGCACGATGCGGTCCGACGGCAGCCCCTGCCCCTGCAGGAAGACGCGTACCTCGTCACGCGTATCTTCGATGTCGCGGAGGGAATCCGCGCTGTAGTTCAGGAACAGCTTGCCGGGCAGGCCCAGGTCCATGAACGTGCGGATCGAGATACGCGCGGCCAGCCGCTCCAGCGCAACGTGTTTGCCCACGCGCGCCGCTTCGGCGAACAACGCGATAGGGCTCTCCAGCGGCGAGCCTGCCGGGCCGCGGATCAGTGCCTCGTAACCAAATACATCGCCCGTGACGAGCGAGCCGATCGGCTGGAATACCGGCCGCAGCAATTTGTGTTCGAGGCAATCGGCAATGGAGGGCGTCAGAGGTCGTGACAAGGCTTTGCGCTCAAACAGGCTAGGTATCGTTCTTGTACGAATCAGCTGTGGGCAGATGCCACTCCCACTGCTGATCTATCGGCATCCGCCAGCCCGACTTGAGTGTTGCCGCCTACTGCTTTGGGAGGGTGGCCCGGCCAGCATCCGTCGACGCACCCACTATTTTGCATACAATTTACGGATACAATGATCGGCCGTTCCACCCCAGACAAACCGGAGACAAGCATGACCAACCCCGCCGCCACCTCGCAGCACATTCCCGCCCTTGCCCCGCTGGAGCAATACCTGGAAGCCCATCGCACAGGCCGGGCCGAGTTTATCTTCGCGGCTTTCCACGCCGACGCCCGCATCATTTCCTTCCGCGACGGCGCCCTGCACTCGCTGACCGTCGAGGAATTCTCGAAGCGCTTCCAGGGTGAGCCGCAGCCGGACGAGGCGCAGCGCCGCCGCCATATCGCGAGCTTCGACGTGGTGGGCAATGCGGCCACGGCCAAGATCGTGCTCGATTATCCGGAAGTGGTCTTTACTGACTATATGAATCTGCTGCAGATCGACGGGGTGTGGAAGATCGCCAACAAAACGTTCAGCGCGGCACCCAAGACGAAGTAACGGCGGCGCGCCAATTCCCGCCTGTCATCGTCCCGTCACACGTGCCCGTGACAATGCGCGGCAATGACAGGCGCGGGAGTCTGCACTGACCAAATTGCGGCAGTGCAGCGCAGATATTCCTTGACGCCTGATTTTTCGGCGCTTCAATGAAAACGTTTTCATTGAGTGTTCGAGCGATCGATCCGAGAGGAACCATGCCGCCATCCCGTCGTGCCGCACTCACGCCCCGCCTTGCTTCGGCCGAACCCGGCCATGGCGTGACCCTGGCCGATGTGGCATTGGCCGCCAAGGTATCGCTGGCCACCGCCTCGCGCGTCTTCAGCCATCCGCAACTGGTGCGCGAGGCCACCGCCCAGCGCGTACATGACGCCGCACGGCGCCTGTCCTTCCGCCCCAACCTCCTCGGCGCCAAGCTGCGCGCCCAGCAGACGCGCATCATCGGCGTGATGCTGCCCACCCTCGACAACGCCGTATTTGCCGAATGCTGGCGCGGCATCGAGGAAGCGGCAATGTCCGCAGGCTACTCCCTGATGCTGGTGACGAGCAACTACGATCCGGCACGCGAGCGCGAGCGGGTGGAATATCTGTTGCGGCATCGCGTCGATGGCATGGTCCTGACCGTGGCCGATGCCTGCGACAGCAACGTGCTCGATCAACTCGACCAGGAAGCCGTGCCATACGTGCTGGCCTACAACCAGGTGACCATGCGTGCGAATGGGCAACCCAATGGGCAGCCGCGCCATTCCGTCTCCGTCGATAACCGCACCAGCGCCGCCGAAGGCGTCCGGGCATTGATCGCCGCCGGGCACCAGCGCATCGCTGTCGTGTCAGGCGCCTTCACCGCATCGGACCGTGCACGGCAGCGCTTTGCCGGCTACGAGGATGCGATGCAGGCCAACGGCCTGCCGGTGCTCGAACCGGTCAACCTGCCTTCGCACACCGCCAGCAACGCCGACCAGATTCGCGCGCTGATGGGGACCACCTCCGCGCCTACCGCATTCTTCTGCACCAACGACCTGCTCGCCATCGGCGTGATCTCCGACCTGAAACGCCTGGGCCTGCGTGTGCCGCGCGATGTGTCGGTGCTCGGCTACGACGGCATCGCGCTCGGGGCGCTCGTCGAGCCGCCATTGGCCACCGTCGTGCAGCCCAACGCCGATATCGGCGCCCAGGCCATTGCGCGCCTGCTGCGCCGCCTGGGCCATCAGGGCGCCGGTGCCAGGATCGAAGAGATGACCCAGAACGGCGCCGATGACAGCGCGTTGCTGCTGCCGCATGCGCTGCGTATCGATGGCACCGTCGGTCCGCCCGCCTGACTTCGAGTTTTTGTTCGCTGTTGCCGCACCTTCGTCAGACTCACCCCGTTATCCGATACCTCACCAGGGAGCCTTACATGTCGACGCAATCCTTCTGGCGCCGCCCGCTGCGCTGGCTGGCCATCACCGCATCCGCCGCCACGCTTGCTGCCACGTTCAGCCAGGGCGCCGCCGCGCAGACCGCCATCTGCTACAACTGCCCGCCGGAATGGGCCGACTGGGCCGCGCAGATCCGCGCGATCAAGGAAAAGACCGGCGTCACCGTGCCGCACGACAACAAGAACTCGGGCCAGTCGCTCGCGCAACTCGTGGCCGAGAAGGCCGCCCCCGTGGCCGACGTGACCTACCTCGGCGTGACCTTCGGCATCCAGGCCAAGGCCGATGGCGTGACGCAGCCGTACAAGCCCGCGCACTTCAACGACATCCCCGACGGTCTCAAGGACCCGCAGGGCAACTGGTTCGCCATCCACTCGGGTACGCTCGGCTTCATGGTCAACGTGGATGCGCTGCGCGGCAAACCCGTGCCGCAGTCGTGGGCTGACCTGCTCAAGCCCGAATACAAGGGCCTGATCGGCTATCTCGACCCGGCCAGCGCGTTCGTCGGCTATGTGGGCGCCGTGGCCGTGAACCAGGCCCTGGGCGGCACGCTCGACAACTTCGGCCCGGCCTTCAAGTTCTTCCGCGACCTGCAGAAGAACCAGCCCATCGTGCCGAAGCAGACCGCCTATGCGCGCGTGCTCTCCGGTGAAATCCCCATCCTGCTGGACTACGACTTCAACGCCTATCGCGCCAAGTACAAGGACCGCGCCAACGTGGCCTTCGTGATTCCGAAGGAAGGCTCACTGGTGGTGCCGTATGTGATGAGCCTGGTCAACAACGCGCCGCATGCCGACAACGGCCGCAAGGTGCTGGATTTCGTGCTGTCCGACCAAGGCCAGGCGCTGTGGGCCAACGCCTACCTGCGTCCGGTGCGCAACGTGCCGATGCCAGCAGAGGTGCAGTCGCGCTTCTTGCCGGCCGCTGACTACGCACGCGCCAAGCCCGTGGACTTCGGCAAGATGGCCCAGGTGCAGAAGGCATTCAGCGACCAGTACCTGAAGGAAGTGCGCTAAGTCCGCGCAGCCCACCCTCGATCATGACCCAACGCTCCCCCGCCCTCTTCCTGTTCGCGCTGCCAGCGCTCGTCGTATTCCTGGCGTTCTTCTGCCTGCCGATGGCACGGCTGATCGAGGTCAGCCTGACGGGCAAGCAGGGCGCGGGTGTGTACTGGATCGTGCTGTCGAGCCCACGGTACCTGCACAGCCTGCTGGTCACCGTGGTGCTGTCCGCGCTCGTTACGCTGGCGACGCTGGTGATCGCCGGCATTTCGGGCACGTTCCTGCAGCGCCACTCCGTGCCGGGCAAGCCCATGCTGGTGGCCATGCTGACGTTTCCGCTGGCGTTCCCCGGCGTGGTGATCGGCTTCATGGTCATCATGCTCGGCGGACGCAACGGCCTGCTTGCCAACATCGGCGATGCACTCGTTGGCGAGCGCTGGACCTTTGCCTATGGGCTGGTCGGCCTGTTCGTCGGCTACCTCTATTTTTCGATTCCGCGCGTGATCCTGACCGTGATGGCCGCCGTGGAAAAGCTCGATACCTCGCTGGAAGAAGCGGCCCGCTCGCTGGGCGCCAGCCCGTGGCGCGTGGTGCGCGACGTGATGCTGCCTGCGCTGATGCCGGCCATGCTGTCGAGCGGTGCCATCTGCTTTGCCACGAGCATGGGCGCGTTTGGCACCGCCTTTACGCTGGCCACGCAACTCGACGTGCTGCCGCTGACCATCTACAACGAGTTCACCAACTACGCCAACTTCGGCATGGCCGCCGCGCTGTCGATCCTGCTTGGCGTAGTCACCTGGGCCCTGCTGGCGCTGGCGCGCTGGTACTCCGGCGACGCCGTTGCCGCCACGGCCTGAGGGACTTCATCGATGAAAACATCTGTCACGTCCCAACCCCGCCGCACCGGATACTGGCTGCAACTCGCACTCACGCTGGCCGTCTGCGCATTCATGACCGTACCCGTGGTGCTGTCCGTGCTGGCCGGCCTCACCAACAACATCTTCGTCGGGCTGTCGAGCGGGCTGACCACGCGCTGGCTCGTCGAAGTCTGGTCGCTGTATCGCAACACCATCTTTCTGTCGGTGGGCATCGCGCTGGCCTGCCTGGCCTGCACGCTGGTAATCGGCGTGCCTGCCGCGTACTACATGGCACTGCGCCGCAATCGCGTGACGCGGCTGATCGAGGAACTGCTGATGCTGCCCGTGGCGGTGCCGGGTCTGGCTACCGCGCTGGGGCTGATCCTGCTCTACGGCAGCCTGCAAGGGCTGCGCACAAGCTGGGTATTCATCCTGATCGGTCACGTATTGTTCACGCTGCCGTTCATGGTGCGATCGGTGCTGGCGATTCTCTCGGCCATCGACATCCGCACGCTCGAAGACGCCGCCGCCAGCCTGGGCGCCACGCGGATGCAACGCTTCTTCACCGTGGTGCTGCCGAACTGCCGCCAGGGCATCCTGGCCGGCGCGTTGATGGTGGTCACGCTGTCGATGGGCGAATTCAACCTGACGTGGATGCTGCATACCCCCACCACGCAGACACTGCCCGTAGGACTGGCCGACAGCTACGCGTCGATGCGGCTGGAAATCGGCTCCGCCTACACCATCGTCTTCTTCGTGATGATCATTCCGCTGCTGGTCTTCATGCAGTGGATGAGTGCGCTGGGTGCTCGCGCACGCCGCCACACGCCGGATGCCGTTGCCGAGTCCATTGCCCCGCTCGCTACCTCCCCCCAAACGACCACGCGCCCTGCCGCCGAGACCCGCCATGCATGAACCGACTTCGATCCGCGTGCGCCAGTGCGCCAAGACCTTTGCCGATGGCACCGTCGCGCTGCAACCGCTCGACCTGGACATCGGCGCTGGCGAAACGGTCGTGCTGCTCGGCCCCTCGGGCTGCGGCAAGACCACCACGTTGCGCATCATCGCCGGTTTGGAGCAAGCCGATGCCGGCGGCGAGATCTGGTTCGGCGATACGCGTGTGACGGACCAACCCATCGAGCGGCGCGGCGTGGGCATGGTGTTCCAGAACTACGCGCTGTTTCCGAACATGACCGTGGCCGAGAACATCGGCTATGGCCTGCGTGTGCGCCGCACCGATGCCGCCACGCGCCGTCGCCGTGTGGACGAAATGCTGGCGATGATGCATCTGGAACCGCTCGCGGACCGGCGCATCGATCAGCTATCGGGCGGCCAGCGTCAACGTGTGGCACTGGCCCGCGCCATCGCCGTGCAGCCGCGCGTGCTGCTGCTCGATGAACCGCTCACCGCGCTGGACGCCAAGCTGCGCGACACCCTGCGCGCCGATATCAACCAGTTGCTGCGCAGCCTGCGTATCACGGCGGTGTATGTCACCCATGACCAGGCCGAAGCCATGGCGCTGGGCGACCGCATCATCGTGATGGACCGTGGCCGCATTGCGCAATCCGGCACGCCGCAGGATATCTACCGCCAGCCAGCCAATGCCTTCGTGGCGGACTTCATCGGCACGATGAACCATCTGACAGGGCAAGCCGAAGCCGGCCGCTGGCGTGTGCCGGGCGGCACCGTGCCGATGGGCCCGCCACAGGAGATGCCGGTGTCCGCATCGGTGCGATTGATGTTCCGCCCCGAGGACGTCACGCTGGTCGAGGCCGATCACGCGCATGTAGAAGGCGCGATCGTGACCGCGCTATTCCTCGGCGATCACACACGTCTGCTGGTGGATGTCGGCGCCGGTGCACCGCTCATCGTCGATACGGCACGGCGCGACGCCTGGCAGACCGGCCAGCGCGTGGGCCTGCGCATCGACACCAATCACCTGATCACCCTTCCACAAGCCGCATGACCGTAGCCACGTCCAACACGCCCAACACGCCTGACGCGCTCGGCAAACCCTATCTCGTCGCCCAGATCACCGACCTGCATATCAAGGCGGGCGGTAAGCTGTCTTATCGCCGCGTGGACACTGCCGGTGCATTGCATGCGTTGATCGACACCATCCTGGCCGCACCGCAACTGGCCGACATCGTGGTGGTCACCGGCGATCTGGTCGACTTCGGCGACGAGCACGAATACCGCTTCCTGCGCGATATCCTGCAGCGCCTGCCGATGCCGGTGAAACTGCTCCCCGGCAATCACGATCACCGCACGTCGCTGCGGCGCGTCTTTCCCGATCACGACTACCTGTTCGAAGCCGGAGATGGCGAGGCACCGATGCACTACGCCATCGATGCCGGACCGCTGCGGCTCATCGGCTTCGACTGCACGCAGCCCGGTCAGCCCGGCGGCCGCGTGCAACCCGATGGCCTGGCCTGGCTCGACGCCACGCTGAATGCCGCTCCCGTGCGCCCGACGCTGGTCATGCTGCACCATCCGCCCTTTCATACCGGGATCGGACACATGGACGTGCAGGGGCTCGACAACGCCGCCGCGCTGGAAGCGGTTATCGCCCGCCATCCGCAGGTGGAACGCGTGATCTGCGGCCATTTGCATCGGCACATCACGCGACGCTTCGGCGGCACGATTGCGATGACCGCACCGGGCCCGGCCCATCAGGTGGCGCTCGACCTCGACCCGCAAGCCGCGTCGCGCTTTCGCATGGAGCCGCCTGGCTACCTGCTGCACTGGTGGCACCCGTCGCACGGACTGGTCACGCATCTGGCCGCCAGCGGCGACCACGGCCCGCTGCATCCGTTCTTCGATGCGGACGGCAGGCTAATCGACTAGAACGTCGACCCAAACATCAAGCTGGAAAGAAACCGCCTCAGGACGAGGCGGCTCGATCTCCCGCCTGCCGCCAGGGCAGGCCAGGAGATCAGCGAGGCAGATTACGAACCGACCTTCAACTGGCCGCCGCGACCCAGGCCGCCCTTGACTTCCTGGGCCTTGTAGTTGCGCAGCGAGACAACCATGTTGTTGTAGGCGTCCATGAACGCCGCCACGGTGGCCTTGCCTTCCGGCGTGCGCGAGAAACCGCCCAGGCCGCCAGCGGCACCGCCGCCGAACGCGCCCAGCGCCGCACCGAAGTTGGTGGCCGTCGCATTGCCTTCCGAGATCGACAGTTGTACGCCCGAGCGGATGTCCATCATGGTCAGCGTCACGACCGAGACCTTGCTCGACATGGCGCCGCCCACCAGCGCACCCACGCTGCCGAACAGGCTGCCCACGCCCGCGGCCAACTGGCCCGTGGGATCGTTGTCGATGATGATGGCCGGTTCCATGTAGTAGTCGGCGGCCACGCGCTGACCCTTCTGCTGCTTCGAACCGGCGCGGAACTCGCCCGAGTTGCGTTGCTTGTCCGTGATCGCGGTGAGCTTGCTCTCGGTACGATTGTTGCCCACGGACGTGATCACGAAGCAGTTCGACTGTTGCACGGCCAGGCGAATCAGCGGCTCGATGGTCGTGATCTTGGTGGCCGCGCCAAAGCTCGCATACCACTCCTTGCCCCGGCCATCGTCCACCGCCAGCGTGCCAAGCGGCTTGTCGCAACGTTCCAGCGTCGGATTGGCATTCACGCTGGTGGCGCCGCCCGCAGCGCCCGTGGCGGCCGTCGGCGCGTTGCCGGTGGTGATCGAACCGCCGCCACCGGGCATGCCGGCGCAACCTGCCAGAACCAGGGAAGCGGCCAGGGTGGCCAGGCGCAAAGATGTCTTCTTCTGCATGAGAAACGCGTTCCTGTAGACGGATAGATAAGAGATTCAGGGAGCGATGCCCACGCGGGAAGGGTTCCGGCGCGAGCGGGGGCGGAAGTGGCCTGCGTGGCAAACCTGCCGCAGGCCTCAACCCATGCCTAACGCAGGTACCAGCCGGAATTGCCCCAGACGTAGTAGTACGGATAACCGCTGTACCAACCGATCCAGGACTTGCGATAGGCTTCGCGCACGCGATACAGGGCCTGCTCGTCCTTCTTGGCGGCCTGCGCTTGCGGAATCAGTTCGGCGGCTTCCTTGTTGCCCTTGGCCGCCGCACGGGTCAGCCAGGCTTCCGCCTCGGCGGGGTCCGAGCCCATTTCCTCGAAACCCATCAGGTAGAGACGCCCCAGCGCCAACTGGGCCTGCACGTGGCCGTTGTCGCCAGCCTTGCGCAGCCATTCGATTGCCTGGTAGCTGTTGCGCTCCACGCCATCGCCACGCAGCAGGCGCAAACCCAGGTCATAGGCCGCGTTCGGATTGCGCTCGGCCACCTGCACCAGCGCGTTGAAGCGCCGCTCGGCCTCGGCATCCACCGGGGCGCCCTGGAACGTCGAGATACGGCGGTCCTGATCCGTGCAGCTATTGCCATTGCACAGACGCACCGTCTGCGAACGCGGCGCCAACTGCGACTCCGGGCTTTGTGCACACCCGGCAACGACAACCAATGCGGAAAACAGGAAGGGAACGACAACCTTCATAGCAGACTCCACCCCGATATATTTATTTTTTCTGCTACAAAAATCACTTTTTGTAAGCAAACGTGTCGATTGTAACAGCATTGCATGTACCGTTTGCAATACATGAAAAGAGGGGTATCGGGCGTTTGTTGCGTGAGGGGTACGGTGAGTGGGGGACTTCGGCGCCACTTATCCGTGATTGTCATAGATCACTTCAGGAAGTCAAAGGCCGAGGCAAGGCCGCCTGACGTCCTCAATCGCCACACAAAAAAATACCCGCAGCCGGGAGGTAGCGGGTATGAGAAGTGGTATGGACAAGTCGCGGAATTTGTCCATGGCCGACTCTGTCACCCGCCCACTACGCTGCCAATAATCTTTCCGGACTACTTCTATCGATCGAGGCCGTGCGGGCATGGACAAGCCGCGTCGAATCCAGTCCAATCAGGAACCTGCCGTTTCCGCCACTTGCGTCCTGCCCCCATGTCGCGCGCCCGCCTGCTGCTTATCGACGATCACACCCTGTTTCGCACCGGCCTGAAGCTGCTGCTGGCCGACAGCCCCAGCGTGGCGTCGATCATCGAGGCTGGCGCCGTGATGCAGGCCGTGGAGCAGCATGGCACCCAACCCGTGGATATCGTGCTGCTCGATATCCAGATGCCTGGCCTGAACGGGATCGAGGGCATACGGGTGCTGCGGCGGCACTTTCCGGCCGCGCGCATCGTGATCGTCTCGGGCACCTCCGGCATCGAGGCGATCCCGGCCGAAGCGCGCCGCGAGATTGCCGGGTTCCTGCCGAAGTCCGCCGATGCGCACGAGATCGAGCAAGCCATTGCGGGTTGCCTGGCGGGCGGCACGCATTTTCCCGCGGAGGAACACCGCACCCTGGCCACATCCGCGTACCAGCCGAGCCAGCTCACACCGCGCCAGCTGGAAGTGCTGAACCAGCTCAACCTGGGCCGCTCGAACAAGGTCATTGCCTATCACCTGGGCTTGTCCGAAAACACGGTGCGGGTTCATGTGGCGGCGATCCTCGATCACCTGGGCGTGGTCAGCCGCGTGGAGGCCATTCTGGAAGCGCAGCGGCGCGGCCTCGTGCAGGCCCAGCGCTGATTCCGCGCAACCATGGCCCTGTCGCTCCCGCCCCTGCTGCGCCGCCTGCCCCTGCTTCCCCGTTACGCCGAGCCGCGCCTGCTCACAGGGCAGATGGAGCTGATCGACCAGAGCTTCGGCATGGCCATGCTCGGCTGCTCACTGGCCGCGCTGATCCTGGGGTTAGGGCTGGCGCTGACCGATGGACACCCGGGCGGCCTGCCGTGGGCCACCGCGACGGTGGCGCTCTGCGCCCTCGCGCATTTTGGCCGCTTCGCCCTGCCGGGCCGGCTGACCGAATCCGGGTCGGGCCGCTACGCCCGCGCCATGACCGCCATGCTGGTGCTGATCGGCAGCTTGTGGGGCCTGGCCGCATGGCTCTATCTCGATATCCGCTCGCCGGCGGTGGTGATCTGCGTGCTGTCGCTGATCGCCGGTATGAGCGCCGCCGCGCTGGCAGTCTTCTCGGCCTGCCTGCCCGTGGCCGTGGGCTTCTTCGTGCCTGCCATCGTGCCGGTGTGGATCGTCTTCCTGAACACGCACGATGTGGCCTACCTGCCGATGTTCCTCGGCACGCCGCTCTACCTGTTTGTGCTGATCGTGTTTGCGCGCAACTACTCGCGCGTAGCTGCGCATGCCATTGCGCTGCGCTTCGAGAACGTGGAGCTGATTTCACAGTTGCGCAACCAGACCGCACGTGCGGGCCATGCGCAGCGCGCCGCCGAAGAAGCGAATCGCGCCAAGTCTGTATTCCTGGCATCGGCCAGCCACGACCTGCGCCAGCCACTGCATGCACTTGGCCTGTTCCTGGTCTCGCTGGGCCGCACGTCGCTCGACCCTCATCAGCGCCAGTTGCTTGACCACATCGAGGCATCGTCTGGCGCAGCACGCGAGATGCTGAACACGCTGCTCGACTTCTCAAAGCTCGATGCCGGCGTGGTGACGCCGCGCCCCAAACCCTTCCGGCTGCAGCCGATCCTGCACAAGCTGGAAAACGAGTTCGCGCCGCAAGCCAACGAACGCGGCCTGGTCTACCGCACGCGCGACACCACGGCCACGCTGTTCGGTGACCCCACGCTGATCGAACTCATCCTGCGCAACCTGATTGCCAACGCTATCCGCTACACACACAGCGGCGGGCTGCTCGTGGGTTGCCGGATCCGGCGCTTTCATGTGTCGGTGGAAGTCTGGGATACCGGCATCGGCATTCCCGCTGCGCAGCACGTCGAGATCTTTCGGGAATTCCACCAGCTCGGCAATCCGGAGCGCGACCAGCGCAAGGGACTGGGGCTGGGACTCGCGATTGTCGAAGGACTTGCGCGCACGATGCAGACGCGCGTGACGGTGGCGTCCGTCCCCGGCCGGGGATCGGTCTTCCGGCTGCGCTTGCCGCTGGCCTGGACGGCGCCCGAGGAAACTGCGCATCCCGACATCGCCGTGCGGCTCGACGGCCTGCGCGTCCTTGTGATTGACGACGACGCCGCCATCCGCGAGGCGATGGCCGGACTGCTCTCTGTCTGGAACTGTCCGAGCCGCACCGCCGAAACCGAAGAAGACGCGCTCGCCGTGGTCGACAGCGGCTTCGTGCCCGACCTGATCCTGGCGGACTATCGCCTTCGCGGTCAGCGTACCGGCCACGAGGCAACGGCGGCTATCCGCGAACGCGCGGGCCGCCAGATTCCCACCATCATCATCACCGGCGATACCGCCGCCGATCGCCTGCGCAATGTCCACGCTGGCGGCACCGCGCTGCTGCACAAGCCCGTAGTGCCCGGCGAACTTCACGCGGCCATCAGCGGCCTGCTTCGCGCAGGCGCATGAACACGATGCGAGAACGCCCTGCGGGCATCAGCCAATAGGGCGCATCGGCATCAGCGAATAGGCAAAGACGAGCACGCCGACGATGGCCGGCGAGACGTACTTGAACGCCAGGCTCTGCGACTGCACGCCCAGATAGGCATACATGCACAGCAGCAACATGGCGCAGATATAGACGAGGCTGTCATAGACTTGCATGGTGTCTCCCAGAGTTCGTTCTACGACTACTTCTGTGACGCGCGGGCCGGCTCGTGGGGCACCCGCATTTTGTAATGCCGCTGCAATCTATTGAGGCCGATGGTCGCGCCATCGTCAGGGCGCGGCAATCATGGTTATCCCTTCGTTATGGGCGTTTGAGGGATGGTGCGGTGCGGGGGGGATGTGGGGGATGTGATGGGCTCCCCTCTCC
>NZ_SCMX01000055.1 GCF_005503625.1 Cupriavidus sp. 2SB
CCCCTCAACCGCCCCCACCCCGAATCGCCTCTATCCGCTCCCTCGTCAACGGGTGCGTCGAGAAGAATCCCGATTTCCCGTCATCGTCCTCATCGCTGGCCGCCTGTTTTGTACGACGGCCGCCGTGCGTATCCTCCAGCTTCTGCAACGCATCCGCCAGCGCCGCCGGCGGTAGTCGGTTGTCGCGCATGACCTGCACGGCAAACGCATCGGCTTCGCGCTCGTGTTCGCGGGAATAGCGCATCGACAGCACAGCGGCCGGCACGGTGGCGAGCAGCACGGAGACATCGCCGAACAGATAGGTCGACATGGCGCCCACGACAGACGCCTGGAACACCTGCTGCAACCCGTGTCGCTCTGCCACGTGTCCGGCCTCGTGCGCCAGCACGCCCGTCATGCCCGCGCCTGTACCGATCAGATCGACCAGTTCGTCGGTCACGACAATCGTGCCGCCTGGCAGTGCCAGTGCGTTGGCGCCAATCCGGCCGCCCTTGCGAAAGAGAATGCGGTAGTTGTGCCCCGCATCCTCGGGCCGGCGCAGCGCGGCGAAGCTGTCGCGAATGCGCTGCTGGTCGGCGGCAGGCAGGGCGCTGGGCCGCACCAGTTCGTCGAGGCTTTGCAGCGTGGCATTGCCTAGCTGCGCTTCCAGCGTGGACGGTATCGTCTTTGCAACCAGTGCGGCCGTCCACGGCAGCAGATAGAAAGACGACACGACGACAAACGCCACCAGTCCCACGAGCGATAGTATCGCCATGCGCCAGCTGTTCTGGGCACGCGACACCATGCCCTCGCGATACCCCGTGGCGGCCAGCATTGCGTCGAAAGCGGCGTGATCGGTGACCTCGCAATAGGCCCCGTCGTCGAACGTCACCAGGCGCGGGCCGCGCCTGATGCGCTCGGAGACGCGCAATGAGGCCAGCGGCGCACGCCGCAGCACGTCGCCCTGGGCGTCGTGCAGTTCGGCGTGGCCTTGCTGCACCTGTATCGTCACAAGGTGGGCGCGCGACGACCGGGTATCGAAGTAGCGCGCGGCAACGCGTTCCGGTGTGGCGCCCGGCATGGCCGTTTCCGTCATTACAGTGCGATGTCGATGTCGTACCAGTCGGCGGTCGCGTCGCCCAGTGCGCCCACCTGCTGCTGCTCGCCGGCAACGAATTCGTCGAGCGGGCTGGCTGCCAGCATCGTCATCGACGCCACACGATACCTGGCCGTGCGCACACGCGCGAACGGGTAGTACAGGCCCAGGGTCAATGCGGTGAGAACCATATTGCCGATCATGATCCCGAACAGCTTGCGGGCCGAAACATTGCTCTGGAAGCGGTGCGGCGCCAGCGTCGTGCTGTTCCAGATCAGGTTCTGCATCTTGGCCTGGAAGATCGGCAGGATCAGCAGCAGGGCGATGTAGAAGGTGATCACACCCAGCACGATGGCCAGAACCGGGTGGGCCAGCGACCCCACGCTGCCGATCACGGCGCCGGCGATCAGGAACAGCAGCGTCAGGCCGGCTGTCATCAGGTAAACGCGGTAGAACGCGCCCGCCGTGGCGTCAAACGCAAACGGGGTGGTCCCGAAGCGCGTGTTGTTGTGCTGGTATTGCTTGAACCGCTGGTGCGCCAGCGGCCCGAGCAGCAGCAGCGAAAGGGCCGTCAACATCGGCCAGACCAGGAAGACCATGAAGCCGCCCTTGTCGTCGCCGGTAAAGGCGAAGCGCAGGCCGCGATAGCTCGAATTCGCCATGCGGAAGCGCAGCGAGCGTACCAGCAGGTAGGGGAAGACGAGCGTCAGCGCCAGACCCAGCAGTCCGCCCACCACCGGCGAGATGCCAATCAGCACCTGGTACACCATCGCCACGCCGAACACGATGGCGCGACCTTTCAGGATGGCCTGAGGCTTGCCGTGGTAGTCGAACGTCGCACCGTCCAGCTGCGTGCTCCGATAGAAGTACTGCATTGTGCGTACCTTGGCCCACGCGGAATAGATGCCGAGCGTGACAATGGTCAGCAGCGTATTGACGATCCAGATGCGGAAGAATTCGGAACCCGATCCCGTGAACGAGAACGGCAGGCTGCGAGGTTCGGCGGGCTTCTTCGGCGCGAATTCATCGCTGCCGAAGACGGTTTGGTTGACTTCCCAGTTCATTGATTTGACCTTTTCCTGTTTGACGCGCTTTACAAAGTTAACTCGGCTCTCGCGCGAGTTTCACCTTTGCAACCGTTTTGCTCGGTGCTTTTATGTATGGGGCAGCACATTGTCGCATCCACGGGTGATCTTTATTCCACAAAACGCTGTTGTGGAGGCTCAGACACTGTCCGAGTCGATTTCTGAGGCGTAACGATAGGGAAACATCCTGTTACACGCATTGATCTATGTAACAAGTTCTTGATTGTCCGCCCCAATAAAATCAACAGCTTACCTGCACTGGCATGGTCCTCGCTATTAAGCCTGTTACAAGAATGGTCGGGACCTAGGGAGGACCGGCCCGGCGGCGGGAATTCAGGGAAAGTGCGTCCGACGAGGCGCGCAGATACCGCGGCACGATCGAAACAAGGCCGAACGGGAAAAGGCACGGGAAAGTCTGCACCCTGCGATGGGTGCTTGTACGGGGCAGGCGCAGGTTGGCGCCGGCATTGACACCAGCCTACGCACGCTCTCGCAAATCTCGCAGGGCGTCGATGACAAATCGCCACAGCGTTTCTTTCATGCGCGGGCAATCTTCTGCAGGGAGGCAGGGGATTGTCCGCTGCACCTACTTCTACTTCCGCATCCTGAATCTTTGTTGACGCCGCGCTGCGCGGGGTTAACCCCGCTTGCGGCGCGCCCGTCGCACTCCATAATTATGAATTATTGAGGCGTATGCGCCTCTCACGGTGGCTCCTGGATCAGGGGGTGTGATGCGTATCGTTCGGCAGGCGATGTACCTGGAAGTTGCCGACCGTCTGCGGGCGATGATCGACGACCGCACGCTGACGCCCGGTGCGTGGATCGACGAGGTGGCGCTGGCCGCGTCGCTCGGCACGTCGCGCACCCCGATGCGCGAGGCGCTCAAGCTGCTGGCCGCCGAAGGGCTGGTGCGCCTGGAGCCCCGGCGCGGCTGCTTTGTGAATGCGCTGAGCGAGCAGGACCTCGACGAGATTTTCCCGCTGATGGCGTTGCTCGAAGGGCGCTGTGCCTACGAGGCCGCGCGCAACGTCACGGCGACGGACCTCGATGCGCTGGAAGGGATGCACGCCGAGCTGTCGCGCTACGCGCAGGACGGCGACATCGACGCCTATTACGAGACCAACTATCAGATCCACGAGGCCATCCAGCGACTGGCCGGCAATCGCTGGCTGTCTGGCGTGGTGAGCGACCTGCGCAAGGTGCTGCGGTTATCGCGGCACAAGAGCCTGAAGCTGCCGGGTCGCATCCATGAATCGTGCGCCGAGCACCTGTCGGTGTTTTCCGCATTGAAGGCCCATGATCCCGAAGGTGCCGAAGCACTGATGAAGACCCATGTGCTGCGCCAGCGCGGTGCGCTGCGCGCGCTGGATCATGCCGAATCCTTGTCCGAAACTGCTCCCGTCCCTCCGGCGCATCTGCGTCTGGCGGGGCAGGGCGGTTGATGGTTTGCATCCCAGTCGATCCCATCGCCAGGAACGTCCATGACTACTTTCGACCCCGCAGACCAACAGAAAGTCAGTGCGCCGCTGGAGGCGAGCGAACCGGTTGGCGACACGCTGCTCTCGCGCTTTGGCCGCTGGTGGGGCCGCAAGGGCGACGAAGCCCCGGCGCAGAAGCCGGAGAAAAAGGCCGCCGAGGTGCAACCGACACTCTCCGTGCGTGCCATCAAGCGCCAGCGCGAACAGTTGCGCCAGTGCTTCGACGCGCGGCTGACCGATGGCGCGGCGAACGCCGCGGCACAGGCATGGCAAGACGAATACGAAGGGGCCACGGAGCCACTACGCCAGGCCATGCTCGGTGTGCTGGCCGAGGTGGCGGCGGGGCGCGATGCCGATGGCGTGCAGCCGGCCAGTGCCTCGGGTTTGTCGCACGCGCTGTCCAACGCCCGCATCCGCTTCTTCAAACGATTCGCCGCGCAGCATGGCCAACGCGCCAATAGCGCGTGCGGACTGCATTTCCTGATCCAGTTGCGCGCGGACATGCTGCGTTGGCACAAGCGTATTCCGGGCCTGCGCGAACTAGACGAGGACCTCGAAGCGCTGTTCTCGAACTGGTTCGATGTGGGCCTGCTCGAACTGCAGCCGATCACGTGGGATTCCCCCGCGTCCCTGCTGGAAAAACTGATCCGCTACGAAGCCGTTCACGAGATCTCGTCGTGGACTGACATGCGCAACCGGCTCGATTCGGATCGCCGCTGCTACGCGTTCTTCCACCCGCGTATTCCGCGCGAGCCACTGATCTTTGTCGAGGTGGCCTTCGTGCCGGAGATGGCCGCAAACGTGCAGGCGCTGCTCGATGAAGCAGCGCCGCTCGAAGACCTGCGCCGCGTGAAGTGGGCCATCTTCTATTCGATCTCGAATACGCAGGCGGGCCTGCGCGGCGTGAGCTTCGGCAACTTCCTGCTCAAGCGCGTGATCGAGGAACTGCAGCGCGAGTTTCCCAAGCTCAAGCAGTTCGCCACGCTCTCGCCCATTCCCGGTTTTGCGGACTGGCTGCGCAAGCAGGATGGCGACGCGGTGGCACGCATTCTGGGTGACAAGCGGATGTCTCGCTGGAGCGAGCGCCATGGCGATGTGCCAGCGGATGGCGCGGCGTGGTTCGGTGCGTTGCCGGCCGATGCCAGCGACCCGGTGATTCGCGATATCGCGCTGACGCTGGCCGCGCACTACCTCGTACGCGAAGGCGGGAAGGGCATGCCGGCGGACCCCGTGGCGCGCTTCCACCTGGGCAACGGTGCGTGTGTCGAGCGTGTGAACTGGGGTGCCGACCTGTCGCGAAAAGGCCGCGCGCAGGCGTGCGGGATGATGGTGAATTATCTTTACGTGCCCGAGGCGCTGGATGACAATCTGGCTCGCCTCGGTGACGGCAACCCGCGCATGAGCCGCGCGGTGGCCAAGCTGCTTTGAGCCCTGGGTCGGGCAGAGAAATGCGCCGGGCAACCTTTTTTGTCGGGTGTTTTTGCAGTGATATTGGGTAGCAGTACTTCGATTGACTTTCCGTAGTAAGTAGAGAGAAAGAGGAGACAGTACATGTATCGTCAGCGCAGCCTGACCGCGTTCGCTCGCGTGTTGGCAATCACCGGTTTCGTGGCCGGCATCGGGGCCGCAAGCCTCCACGCACCTGCCGCCATGGCAGCGGATCCCTGGCCCAGCAAGCCTGTCACCGTGATCGTGCCGTTCCCGGCCGGTGGCGGCACCGACGCGTTTGCGCGTCCCCTGACCGCGCAGCTCTCGAAGCAGCTCGGCAAGCAGTTCGTGATCGACAACCGCGGCGGCGCGGGCGGCACCGTTGGCGCGAGCCTGGCCGCCAAGGCCGCGCCGGACGGCTACACGATCTTCATCGGCGGCGCACACCACGCTATTGCCCCGTCGTTCTACAAGAAGCTCGACTACGATATCGAGAAGGACTTCATTCCCATCACCGTGATCGCGCAGCCGCCGCAGGTGATCGTGGTGAACCCGACCAAGGTGCAGGCCAACACGCTCAAGGAACTGATCGCGTACGCCAAGCAGCATCCGGGTCAACTGAACTACGCATCGGCAGGCAATGGCTCGGCGCACCATCTGGCGGGCGAACTGTTCAAGCTGGAGACCAAGACCGATCTGGCCCACGTGCCGTACAAGGGTGCGGGTCCGGCGCTGTCGGACCTGATCGCCGGCCAGGTGGACCTGATGTTCGATGGCCTTGGCTCATCCTCGCAACATATTCGTGCGGGCCGCATCAAGGCGCTGGCCGTGGCCTCCAAGACGCGCTCGGCGGCGTTCCCGAACGTGCCGACCGCAGCGGAAGCCGGTGTGCCGAACTACGAAGTGTCCACGTGGTACGCCCTGTGGGCGCCCAAGGGTACGCCGAAGGATGTGGTGGACAAGCTGTACGCCGAAACGGCCAAGGCGCTGAACAGCCCCGAGATGAAGCAGATCTGGCTGCAGAACGGTTCCGACATTCCGCAGTTCACGCCGGAGCAGTTCGCGCAGTTCCAGCGCGCCGAGATCAAGCGCTGGGCCGAAGTGGTGCAGCGCTCGGGCGCCAAGATCGACTGATGGGCGGCACTGTCACGTTCGCGCGCGACGGGGCCGTGGCCCTGGTCACGCTGTCGCATCCGGGCAAGCTCAACGCGATCTCGGCCGGCATGTGGCAGGCGCTGGCCGCCGGGTTTGCAGAGCTGGCTGCGGATACGTCGTTGCGCTGCGTGGTGGTGCGTGGCGCCGACGGCAACTTTGCCGCCGGTGCCGATATCGCCGAGTTTCCGACGGTACGTGGCGACGCGGCTTCCGTGCGCCACTATCACACGCAGACGATTGCCCCCGCGCTGCGGGCCATCGCCGAATGTCCGCATCCCACGCTCGCCGCCATCGAAGGCGTATGTGTGGGCGGTGGGCTGGAGATCGCGTGCCATTGCGACCTGCGCATCGCTGCATCGGGCAGCCGCTTTGGTGTGCCGATCAACCGGCTGGGCTTTCCGATGGCGCCGGGTGAGTTGGGCGGTCTGCTGGCTCTGGCCGGACGCGCCGTGGCGCTGGAAATCCTGCTCGAAGGGCGGGTGTTCGATGCCGACGAAGCGGCCCGCAAGGGTCTGTTGACGCGCGTGGTGCCCGAAGCGGCGCTGCACGATGAAGTTTCCGCCACGGTCCAGCGCCTGTGTGCGGGTGCTCCACTGGCTGCGCGCATCAACAAGGCCACCATCCGCAGGCTCTCGCCCGAACCTGCACCGCTGACGGCCGCCGAGCTGGACGCACATTTCGCCTACGCCACGAGCCGCGACCATGCCGAAGGCGTGGCGGCGTTTCTGGCGCATCGGCCTCCGGATTTCACCGGGGAGTAATATGGCGGCCGGCCCGCTATCATGGCGGGCTGCACGTCATATCCAATCG
Source organism: Cupriavidus sp. 2SB (assembly GCF_005503625.1). Taxonomy (GTDB): domain Bacteria; phylum Pseudomonadota; class Gammaproteobacteria; order Burkholderiales; family Burkholderiaceae; genus Cupriavidus. The sequence goes on from NZ_SCMX01000055.1 coordinate 7,032, forward strand.
TTTCCGTATCCATGAACGCCAATCTGTTCGCCCTGTTCGAATCCCGCTTTCCTGCTGACCGTACTGCCTGCTGCATCGAGACGCACGACGGGCTCTACTACACGTGGGACGATCTCGACCGCGCCACGGCGAAGATCGCCAACCTGCTGACCGCGCTGGAACTGCCTGCTGGCGCACGCGTGGCCGTGCAGGTCGAGAAGTCGGTCGAGGCGCTGTGCCTGTACCTGGCCACGCTGCGCGCCGGACTGGTTTACCTGCCGCTGAACACGGCGTACCAGGAAGCCGAGGTCGACTATTTCGTCGGTGATGCCGAGCCAGCCGTGGTGGTCTGCAGCAGCGCGAACTTCGGCTGGGTGTCGAAGGTGGCGTTCAAGCACAACACGCACCACGTCTTCACGCTCGACGAGAACCGCACCGGTTCGCTGCTGCAACGCGCCGCCCAGCAATCGGACGTGTTCACCACGGTCGAACGCCAGGACGACGATCTCGCGGCCATCCTGTACACGTCGGGCACCACGGGCCGCAGCAAGGGCGCGATGCTGACGCACCGCAATCTCGCATCGAACGCGCAGACGCTCCACGAATACTGGGGCTGGCGCAGCGACGATGTGCTGCTGCACATGCTGCCGATCTTCCATGTGCACGGACTGTTCGTGGCATCGCACGGCGCACTGCTGGCCGGCGCCAAGATGATCTGGGCGCCGAAGCTCGACATGGCGCAGATCCTCAAATTCCTTCCGCGCGCCACGGTGATGATGGGCGTGCCGACTTACTACGTGCGCATGGTGCAGGAGCCGCGTTTCGACAAGGAAGTCTGCGCCAACATGCGCCTGTTCGTGTCGGGTTCCGCGCCGCTGCTGCTGGAGACCTTCGACGCCTTCCGCGAACGCACTGGCCACACGATTCTTGAGCGCTACGGCATGAGCGAAACCGTGATGCTGGTCTCGAATCCGTACGACGAGACGCTGGGCGAGCGCATTGGCGGCACCGTCGGTCTGCCGCTGCCGGGCGTGGAAGTCCGCGTGGTGGATGGCGAAGGCCAGGCATGCGAGGCCAGCGTGATTGGCAACGTCGAGGTCAAGGGCCCGAACGTGTTCAAGGGCTACTGGCGCATGCCGGAAAAGACTGCCCAGGAATTCACCGCCGATGGCTGGTTCAAGACTGGCGACGTGGGTCGCTTCGGCGGCGAGGTGGGCGAGCGCAAGGTGCCGGACACCTATCTGACGATCGTTGGCCGCAGCAAGGACCTGATCATTTCGGGCGGCTACAACGTCTACCCGAAAGAGATCGAGAGCTTTATCGATGAAATGCCTGGCGTGGCGGAATCCGCCGTGATCGGCGTCCCCCATGCGGACTTCGGCGAAGCGGTGGTGGCCGTGGTGGTGCGCAAACCCGGCGCCGACATCGACGAAGCCGGCATGATCGGCACACTGAAGGGCCGCATCGCCAACTTCAAGGTACCCAAGCGCGTGCACGTGGTGGACGAACTGCCGCGCAATACGATGGGGAAGGTGCAGAAGAATGTGTTGAGGGATCAGTACAACACGCTTTGATCTGCTTCCCACCTATTGTTGTCTCCCCTCTCCCGCTTGCGGGAGAGGGGCGGGGGTGAGGGCCAGCGGTTCTGCACCGACAAGTCGCAGATTGCACCGCTATGCCCTCACCCCCAACCCCTCTCCCACCCTGTGGGAGAGGGGAGCAACCCAAGCAAACGGGTTGCGCGTTACTTCACCATCTGCACGGCCCCATTCACCGACACCTGTACCTGCGTCTTGCCGCCTTCCACAGGGATCGGTGCGCCGGCGTCGGCGGACATGGCCTTGGCGGCGTACATGCGCGGCATCGGGGGCACCATGCCGCCGCTTTCGTTGACCGAGACTTCGCGGATGGTGTAGCTGGTATAGCCGAACAGCTTCGCGGTAGCCTGGGCCTTGTCGCGGAATGCGGCCACTGCCTGATCCGTCAGTTTCTGTTGCGTGGCCAGGCGGGCCTCGCGCGACAGCGAGAAGGCCACGTTCTGCACCTGCATCTGGCTGGCGAGTTCACCGGCGAGCTTCGACACGGCTGCAAAATCCTTCGACTTCAGGATGACCTCCGAGCGGCCACGCCATGCGCTGATCTTGCCGTTGCGATCGGTGGTGGGGTGAATCGTGAAGCCGCCCGATTGCGCTTCCACGCCCGACGTGCGCTTGGCCTGGTTCAGCACGGCCTGCGTACGGGTGGACAGTGCGTTTGAAATGGCCGACGGCTCCTGGCCTTCCTGCTCCACTGCCAGCGTCAGCTGCACCACGTCAGTCGGCACCTCGGCTACGGCTTCGGCGGACAGTGACAACACGCCCGAGGGCGGCGGCACGGTCTGGGCCGTGGCGATGGCGGCGGTGGTGGACAGCAGCGAGGCAAGCAAGAGTTTCTTCATATTGTTCTCCACATCGAAGTGATGGCCATCTGACGCGCGCCGGGCGGAATTGTTCCTCACGCGGCACAGTGCGCCAGTTTCACGAGATCGCGCAAGACGCGCATGGGGATGAAACGGGAGAGACGACGGGATGGGGTTAAACGGAGTCAAAAAAAACGGCGGACGTTCAGGCTCACCCCCGTGCCAACCTTCACTTCATCAGCTTGCTGGTGATGTAGCGCCACTCGGCGGGCGTGACCGGCGTGATCGAGAGTCGGTTGCCGCGGCGGAGCACGACCATGTCGGCCAGCGCGTCATGCTCGCGTAACGCGGGCAGCGGGATCAGCGCGGACTTGCTGACGAACTTCACATCGACGAGCGACCAGCGCGGGTCTTCCTTCTTCGATGCCTTGTCGAAATAGTCGCTTTTCGCGTCGAACTGGGTGGGGTCGGGGTAGGGCTGCGAGCAGACTTCGGCCAGTCCGGCGATGCCCGGCTCGGGGCATGAGGAATGATAGAAGAGCACGCCGTCGCCGATGCGCATCTGGTCGCGCATGAAGTTGCGCGCCTGATAGTTGCGTACGCCGGTCCAGGGCAGCGTGCCCTTGCTGGCAAGATCGTCGATGCTGGCTTCGTCCGGTTCGGACTTCATGAGCCAGTACTGGCGCGCACGCGTATCGGACATGTGAGGAAGATCAGAAGATTAGCTGATCGAAGGCACAAATGAAAAAGGCGGTGGTTCGTTGAAACCACCGCCTCTTCATCACTTGAAGGGGGTCCCCGCCTCGGCCGCTGGATCGGCATCCTGAACCCAAGTGAGGTTCAGAGTGGCTGCGGAAGTCGTATTTCGGGTACATCGGCCACTCAGGGAGTGTCAGGCAGAACCTGAAACTATGAATGTCGCGACGCGCTCGCCCACACGACATAATCCCGCACCATGCAATGCATATCGGTTCAAGGAGTTTATGACCCTCACGAACCAGGCAGGGAAACTGTCAAACGTCTGACTTTGGTTCCTTCACACAGACACATACAACCTTGTGCTGGGGATGTCAGACGTTTGCCGTTTCAATAGAGATGGGTGGAAACGGCGGCCAGGCACGATAACCCGGCCATTCGGCTGCGTCGGTCGTTTGGGCGCCGCGCAGTGGCTCCACTATACACCGCGCATCTGCGCATACCAAGTCAGACGTGTTGCACCGTTACATTTTCCATCACGACCATGGCAACACTGTCATGGTTGCATGCGAGGCGCGGCATCCGCTTCACATGCACGACATATTGTGGCCACTGCCGCGCAATTCAAGCGCGGTCAGCAGGGTTTTTTGGCACGCTGGCGAATCGCTCTAGCGCGTGCCTACATGTGCGTACTGGCGTAGTGCCTCGTCGGCGCGCTCGTTGAGTTCGCGAATGCGCGCACGCACGGCCTCCACGGGAATGGCGCCTTCCTCGTCCTGCTTGTGGCGCATTGCCAGCAGGTCCGAGGCCAGGCTGATCGCGGCCATCACGGCCACGCGTTCGACGCCCTTGGTGGAGACGGTGCCCTTCAGCTTGTTCATCTTGTCGTCGACCAGTGCCACGGCTTCGAGCAGCGCGGCCTCGTTGTCGGGCGCGATGGCGAAGCGATAAGGCTGGCCGGCGATGTTCACTTCCACTTGCTTGTTGCTCATGCGTGTTCTCCGGGGGCTTGCTGCGAGCCTTCCGATGCGGCGCGCGGAGCGCCTTCGCCGAGGAGGTCGAGCTGGCGCGCATCGCTGGCCGTGGGCAGCTTGTCGAGGATCGACTGGATGCGCAGTTGCGCTTCCTCGATCTTGATGTTGAGCAGTTCGCGGTCGGCCGCCATGGCTTCACGGTCCGCGCGCAACTGGTTCGCCTCGGACTGCAGGCGGTCGATTTCCGCACGCAGCCGCTGGTTTTCCGCCGCCAGGGTGTCGGCGTGATGCAGCACGCGTCCGATCTTGGCGGCCAGTTGTTCGAGTTCGTTGAGCATAGTGCCTGTCGTGTCCGGTAGGAGTAGTGGTCAGGTTTCGGGATTCTAGCCGATGCACGCGCGAGGTTTACCGCCAACGCGCCCGATGAGACTGGGGTGCCGCACGGAAGTTGCGTCGAAGGGTGCCAGATCGCGGCAATTCGGCGCATTTCGGCATGTCATCCACGGTTAACGGCAGCTTGACGTATCGCATTGACGCAAAACTTGAAACTCCCTACACTCGCGCACGTTCCAGGTGCTCGCGGCACCCGCACACGTCGGGGCTGCAGTTCAACGGGAAACAGGGAGCAGGGAGGGGACGCCATGTCGCCGCCGGCCAACCTGTGCTGCCCCCGCAACGGTAAGCGACCGCGAACGCGCTGTCTCATGTTTCAATCCAGCGTCCTTCGCAGGGTTGGCCTAGCGCCACTGACCGGTTCCGGTCGGGAAGGCGGCCAGCCTGATGTCGTCAGCCCGGATACCGGCCTGTAGAACGCGGGCGTCCGCCCCTAACGCGGCACGCCTCATCGCCATAGGGTCCGCGGGGGAACGGATCCGGCCGTTCTCTTCCATCCTGACTCATGCGTTTCACGCCATCCAGGTCGACCGTTGCGGCAAAGCCGTCGGTTCGCCCTTGCGCGCCTGCCATCCTGGCAGCCGTTGCCGTTGTTTCCACTTCGTCCCTGCCGGCCTTTGCGCAGTCCGCTGCCGAAGCCGCGACCCAGACGTCGCCGCAGTCCTTCGCGCCCGTCGTCGTTACTGCCTCGCGCACCGCGCAGAGTGTGACCGAGGCGTTGCCGCATACCACCGTAGTCACCCACGACGATATCGTCAACTCCCAAGCACCTGATTTGCGCTCGCTGCTGCGCGGGCAGGCAGGCATCGAATTTGCCGCCAATGGCGGCATGGGGGCCAACACCACGCTGTTCATGCGCGGTGCAAACTCGAATCAGGTGCTGATCCTGATCGATGGCGTGCGGATTGCAGGCGTGAGCGGCGGTACCGCGCAACTGGCGAACATCCTGCCCGACCAGATCGAGCGGATCGAGGTGGTGCGCGGCAATGTGTCGGCGCTGTATGGCTCGGACGCGATCGGCGGCGTGGTGCAGATCTTCACCAAGAACGGGGTCGGTCAGCCGCCGGCCGCCAATGCGCAGGTGGAGTACGGCAGCAACAACACGCGGCAGGGCACGGTGGGCTACGGCGGCCAGGTGGGCGACACATCGTTCAACGTAACCGGCTCGATCTTCAAGACCGACGGGTTCTCGTCGGTCAACTACCAGCAATGGGCAGCCGCCAATCCTGCAGCCGTGCGTCGCGGCACGGGTCCGAACCCGGGCGACAACCCGTACGAGAACAAGAGCGTCTCGGGGCAGGTGCGCCACAAGTTCACGCAGGACTGGGATGCCGGCTTCGCGGCGTACTACTCGAACAGCCAGCTTTCGTACGACAGTCTCAGCGGAAAGCCCACCGACGACTATCGGATGGACAGCGAGTTGTACACGCTGTCGGCATTCGTCAATGGCAAGGTGACGCGCGACTGGACCACGCACTTCAAGATTGCGCAGAGCGAGGACCGCGCGGAGACCACGAAGAACAGCCTGTTCGATAGCCTGTTCAGCACCCGCTCGCGCCAGTTCAACTGGCAGAACGAGTACGCGCTGACGGCAGATCACAAGCTGTTGTTCGGCACCGATTGGTTGCAGCAGGAACTCGCATCGAGTTCGTACAGCGCACCCACGCGTAACGTGTTCTCGGTCTACGGTGGCTACGAAGGCCGCATCGGCCGGCACCAGTTGCAACTGAACGCGCGCAACGACCACTATTCCGATTTCGGCAACCAGGGCAGCTTCTTCGCGGGCTACGGCTTCAATGTGACCGAGCAGGTCAAGCTGATTGCCAACCTGAGCAACGCTTTCCGCGCGCCGACGTTCAACGAGCTGTATTACCCGGGCTACGGCCAGCCGAACCTGCAACCCGAGCGCGCCAAGTCGGCAGAGGTGGGCGTGCAGGTGGATACGGTGAGCGCCGGCCTGCTGCGCGTGACCGCCTTCGAGACGCGCTACAACGACCTGATCGTCTCCACGCTGCAACCGGGCGGCCTGTATCTGGCGCAGAACGTGGCCAAGGCCAAGGTGCAGGGGATCGAGGCGTCGTGGCGCGCCACGGTCTTCGGCACGGATCTCGGCGCCAGCGTGACGTTCCAGAATCCGGTCGACGAGACCAACAACACGCAGTTGATCCGTCGTGCACGACGCCATGCATCGTTCGATGTGGGCCGCAATATTGGCAGCTGGCGTTTTGGTGGCGAGTGGCTGGTGTCGTCGGAGCGGCTCGACAATGGCTCGCGCACGCTGGGCGGATACGGTATCGTCAACCTCAATGCCCGCTACAACATCGACAAGCAATGGTTCGTTGCCGCCCGTGTGGAAAACCTGTTCGACAAGCAGTACATGCTCGCCTTCCCGTACAACACGCAGGGCCGGGCGGGGTTTGTCACGCTGGGATGGCGGCAGAAGTAAGCCATGTCTGAGTTGCGGCGCGCACTGACCGTTTGGGGCGTCCTGGCCTTGGCCGGGGCGGCCGTGTTTGCGCTGTCGCTGGCCGTGGGCAGCGTGACGCTCGATAGCACGCAGCTATGGCAGGCGCTGACCGGCGCCGATACCGGCACGGCTGGCGCCATCGTGCGCGAGTTGCGTCTGCCGCGCGCCGCCGCCGCGTTTGCCTGCGGCGGCCTGCTGGCGCTTTCCGGCGCGCTGATGCAGGTGCTACTGCGCAACCCGCTGGCCGAGCCTTACGTGCTGGGTGTCTCGGGGGGCGCGTCTACTGGCGCGCTGCTGGCCATGCTGCTGACGCTGCCCTTGTGGACGGTGCAGGCCGGCGCTGCAGGCGGTGCGCTGCTGTCCATGCTGCTCGTGGCCACGCTGGCGCGCCGTGACCTGCTGCATCCGCAAGTGCAGGGCGGCCATCACGAAGCCGGTGCGCGTCTGCTGCTGACCGGGGTCATCCTGGCGGCTGGCTGGGGTGCGCTGATCACGCTGATCCTGGCCGTCGCGCCCGAGTCGCGATTGCGCGGGATGCTGTTCTGGCTGACCGGCGATCTGGGTGGTACATCGAGCTACGGCTGGGCACTGGGCATGCTGGTGGTGGCAATGGCGCTGACCTTGCCGATGGCGCGCGCGCTGAACGTGATGCTGCTTGGCGAGACCGTGGCGCAGTCGCTCGGTGTGCGCGTGGGACGCGTGCGGCTGGCCACCTTCCTGATTGCATCGTTCTCGATTGCGGCGGCGATCACCACGGCGGGATCGATCGGCTTTGTCGGCCTCGTGGTGCCGCACATGGTGCGTCTGGCCTGGGGCAACGATCAGCGCATGCTGTTGCCGGCTGCCGTGCTGCTGGGCGGCATGCTGCTGATGGCAGCGGACCTGATCGCGCGCACGGTCATCGCGCCTGCGCAGTTGCCGGTGGGCGTCATCACGGCGCTGCTCGGTGTGCCAACCTTCCTCTACTTGCTGTTGCGGAGGCCGCGATGAACCCATGGCATGAGCCACTCGCCGCATGTCCGCAACTTGCATTGCGCGATGTGAGCCTGCGCGCGGGAAGCCGCGTACTGATGCAACGGCTCTCGATGTCGATTGGCGCGGGGCAACTGTGGTGCATCGTCGGTCCCAATGGCGTTGGCAAATCCACGCTGATGGGTGTGCTGGCGGGCCTGCGCGCGCCCGATGGTGGTGCGGTCGAGGTGGATGGTGTCGCGGCCACGCATGTGCCGCCTGCCACGCTGGCGCGGCAGCGCGCGTATCTGCCGCAGGCCGTGCATGACACGTTCCCGATGAGGGTCGAGGATGCCGTGCGCATCGGTCGTCATCCGCATTTGAGCGGCTGGGGTTGGGGCCGCCGCGACGACGACAGCGTGGTGCGCGACCTCATGACCGCGCTCGATCTCGACGCATTGCGTGGTCGCGATGTGCTGACCCTGTCGGGCGGCGAGCGGCAGCGCGTGTCGTTGGCCGCTGCACTGGCGCAGCAGGCGCCGCTGCTGATGCTCGACGAGCCGGTGGCGCATCTGGACCTGCGCCACCAGATCCAGGTGCTGGAACTGCTTCAGCGTCTGACGCGCGCGGGTCGGCATGCCGTCGTGGTCATCGTGCACGATCTCACCTTGGCGCAGCGCTATGCGAGTCATGCGCTGCTGATGTCCGAGGACGGACAGGCGCTACATGGCCCGGCCTCCGACGTCCTGACTCCCGCGCAGTGCTCCCGTGCACTGCGCACCCCGATTATCCGAATCAGCGATGGCACGCACGCCGCGCTGATTCCAGATGGAAATCCGCAATGAGCGATATCGAAAACAACAATGCCGACGATGGACGCGACGAGCGTCACAAGGCGCGCATGGTGCGCAAGAAAGAAGTGGTCGACGCGAAGATCGCTTCGGCACAGGCCGAGCGCGGCGTGATGGTGATTACCACCGGCAACGGCAAGGGCAAGTCGAGTTCGGGCTTCGGCATGGTGGTGCGCGCAATGGGCCACGGCATGCAGACCGGCGTGGTCCAGTTCATCAAGGGCGCGATCCCGAGTGGCGAGGAAATGTTCCTGCGCCGCTTTCCTGAGCAATGCGAGTTCCACGTGATGGGCGAGGGCTACACCTGGGAAACGCAGGATCGTGCCCGCGATGTCGCCAAGGCCGAGGCCGCGTGGGAAGTGGCGCGCCGCATGCTGCGCGATCCGGCCATCGGCCTTGTGCTGTTCGATGAACTGAATATCGCGCTGAAGCTGCACTATCTCGATGTGGAAACCGTGATCGCCGATCTGCGCGCGCGTCCGCCGATGCAGCATGTGGTGATCACAGGCCGTGGCGCGCCGCCCGCGCTGATCGAGGCGGCGGATACGGTGACGGACATGACCCCGGTGAAGCATGCGTTCCAGCAAGGGATCAAGGCCCAACGCGGCGTGGAAATGTAGGAAAACGCCATGAAGCCGACTCTGGCGTCGTTGCGCGGCCTTGTCGTACCTGTTGTACTGCCTGCGGCCGCGCGCCTGGCCAGAACCGCTGCGCTTCGCCTTCCTGGCGTTTTCCAAAAGATTTGAAACATATGACCCATTTCCCCGACTACGCCCTGACACTGCCGCCCATCGATGCGCCCGACGAAGCGGTGCGCGCGACGCTGCAGGCAGCTATCGACGACAAGACCAAGCCGCTGGGTTCGCTCGGACGGCTGGAAGCGCTGGCGCTGCAGATCGGCATGATCCGTGGCGGCACGACGCCTGAACTGACGCGGCCTGCAGTGATCGTGTTTGCTGGCGACCACGGTGTGGCTGACGCGGGTGTCAGTGCCTACCCGGCCGAGGTCACGGCACAGATGGTGCTGAACTTCCTGAACGGTGGCGCGGCGATCAATGTGTTCACGCGGCTGCACGGGCTGGCGCTGGAAGTGGTGGATGTTGGCGTGCGTGCGCCGCTGCCAGCATCGCCGGGACTGGTCAACTGCCGCGTGGCCAATGGCACGCGCAACTTTGTCGAGCAGGCCGCGATGACGCCCGCCGAGACCGGCGCGGCCATCAATGCCGGTATCGTCCGCGTGCTGCGTCATGCGCAGCTGGGTACCAACGTGATCGGATTCGGCGAGATGGGTATCGCCAATACGTCTGCGGCGGCTTGCGTGATGAGCCGTCTGACGGGGTTGCCGCTGGAAGCGTGCACAGGGCGTGGCACCGGGCTCGACGACGCAGGCGTCACGCGCAAGCGCGAGATTCTGGCGTGTGCGCTGGCACAGCATCCCGACGTCACGGCGCCGCTCGATGTGTTGGCGACGTTCGGTGGTTTCGAGATCGCGGCGATGGTGGGTGCGTTCCTTGCTGCCGCCGCAAGCCGCATGGTGATACTGGTTGATGGATTCATCGCTTCGGCGGCGCTGCTGGTGGCCGCGCGCATCGATCCGAACGTGTTGCACTACTGCGTGTACTCGCATTGTTCGCACGAGCAAGGGCACCGCGCGCTGTTGGCCGAGTTCGGTGGTGAACCGCTGCTCGCACTCGACCTGCGGCTGGGCGAGGGCACCGGCGCCGCGCTGGCGTGGCCGCTCGTGGCATCGGCTGCCGCATTCCTGCGCGAGATGGCGACGTTCAGCGGCGCAGGCGTGACCAACAAATCGGCATAACAGACAGATGGCCGACGAACTCCGCTTCTTCCTGACCGCCCTCGGCTACTTCACGCGCGTGCCGCTGCCGCAGCGGGTGGCCGGATGGGTGGGGTTCGCACCGCACTATCTCAACGCCGCCGCGCGTTACTTTCCGCTGGTAGGACTGCTGGTGGGATTGGTCGCTGCTTTGGTGACGTGGGGCGCGTGGCAGTTGTGGACGCCGTCAGTGGCTATCGTGCTGGGCATGGCTGCGACGCTGCTGCTGACAGGCGCATTCCACGAAGACGGGCTGGCCGATTGCGTCGATGCATTCGGTGGTGGCTATCGCACCGAGGACGTGCTGCGGATCATGCACGATTCGCGCGTTGGCGCATTTGGTGCCATCGCCATCGTGGTGGCACTGCTGCTCAAGTGGCAATTGCTGGTAGCGGTGGGTGAGGGTGGCGGCATCGTGAGGCTGCTGGCCGTGTTGATCGTTGCGCATGGCGCGAGCCGCGCGATGGCGATCACGTTCCTCGCCACGCATGAATATGTGCGGCCCGAAGGCAAGGCCAAGCCCGTCGCGCAGCGTCTGGCGGGCAAGGGGTTGGTGTTTGCGCTGGCATGTGGCGTGTTGCCGCTGCTGTGGGTGTCGCCGCTGTTCGGGGGCGTGGCGCTGATCGCGCTGGCTGTGCTGCGCACAGTGCTAGGCGCGTACTTCGTGCGACGCATCGGCGGTTATACGGGCGATTGCCTGGGCATGGCCCAGCAACTCGCGGAACTGACGATCTACCTCGTGGCGGCCGCATGGAAGTGGTACTGATCCGCCATGCACAGCCGGCAGTTGATCCCGGCATCTGCTATGGCAGCCTGGAACTGGCACTGATGGAGCCGATGCAGCCGGCGGCATCGCTGATCGTTGGAGGCATGGGCACGCCGGTTGGCATCATCACCAGTCCTGCAGCGCGAGCACGCGACACGGCTTCGGCCCTGCGGGCCTGTCTGCCGACGCAACCGCCGTGCGAAATCGAACCGCGTCTGCGCGAGATGGATTTTGGAAGTTGGGAAGGCCAACGCTGGGACGCCATCCCGCGCGAGGCGCTGGACCTCTGGGCAGGCAATCTCATGACCGCTCGACCCCACGGTGGCGAAACCCCTGCCGAGATGCTGGAGCGAGTGGGAAGCTGGGCGGATTCGCTCGATACGCAATCTGACGCGCGCCTCTGGGTGGTCAGCCACGCGGGCACCATGCGCATGCTCGCCGCGCACTGGCTGGGCGTGCCGCTGTCGCAAACCCTGCAGTGGTCGCTGGGATTTGGCGCGACGTGCAAGTTTGTGCTGGAGAGGGGAGGGGTCAGGTTGGGGTGGTGGAATCGGGTGGTGACGTAGCTGGCTTCCCGCTGGTTTTCTCCCCTCTCCCGCTCGCGGGAGAGGGGCGGGGGTGAGGGCAAGCGGTTCTGCACCGACAAGTCGAAGATTGCACCGCTGTGCCCTCACCCCCAACCCCTCTCCCACTGTGTGGGAGAGGGGAGCTAAAACAACAGCGGGAGAGAAACACCTAACTCCGCCGCGACCTCGCCACCTCCAGATCCTTGCAGATCTCCGCCGCCCCCTTCACCACCCGTGGCCCGGCGCGATTCACCAGGTCGCCGTCGATGATGAACAGGTTGTTGCGCGCAACCGCCGTGACCTGCTTCCACTTTTCCCACATCGAGAAATCCGCGAGTGGCTTGTCCGGGCGGGTGGCGCCCATGCCCGCTGTCAGCATGACTTCGGGATTGCCGGCCACGACCGATTCCACCGATACCGTGGGCACTAGCGGGGTTTCCTTCGCAAACAGATTGCGGCCACCGCACAGGGTCAGCAGGTCGCTGATCAGATGCTCGCCGTTGAGCGTCATCAGCGGCTGCTGCCAGACCTGATAGAACACGGTCACGGGTGGACGCGCGGCGTAGGTCTTGCGCAGCGTCTCCACCTGCTGCCGGAAATCGGCGGCGGCACGGTTGGCTACGGTCTCGGTGCCCATCAGCGCGCCGAGCTTCTCGATGTTCTGGGGAATCGATTCGAGCTTGCGGGGTTCGCTGAAGAACAGTGGCATGCCGAGTGCGCGCAGGCGGTCGGTCTGCTTCTGCGCATTGCCATGGCGCCAGACCACGATCAGGTCCGGCTTCAGTGCGGCGATGCGTTCAAGGTCCAGCGACTTGTTGTCACCCACGCGCGGGATGTCCCGCGCTTGCGGTGGATAGTCGCTGTAGCTCACGGTGCCGACGATGCGGTCACCGCCGCCTGCCGCGTAGATCAATTCGGTCACATGCGGTGCCAGCGAGACGATGCGGCGCGCCGGAGCGTTGAGCGTGACGGGCTGGCCGCTGTCGTCGGTGATGGTGATGGCCGCGTGGGCGGAGCCGAGCGTAAGGCACGCTGCGGCGATCAGGAAAGCAAATCTAGTAGCCATCTGGGTTCATGACTTGGGACAGGGTATCGAATGCCTTGGAAATCTGCGCCCAGGCGCGTGGGGAGCCGGGCGGCAGTCCGAAGCGAAGGCCGGGCGGGGAGCCGCCTGCCGCCGGGAAGTAGCGCGTCCAGACCTGATCTGCGGCGAGAACAGTCTGTATCCATTCAGCATCGGGATGCGGCACCCAGCAGAACAGCGAATGGCGCACGGGCTCGAAGCCGCACTCGACCAGGAACTGGCGCAATTTTTCCGAGCGATGGATCAACTGTGCGCGCGTGATCGATTCCCACGACACATCGTCCAGCACGATTCGTGCGACGGCGCGGGCCGGGCCGGACACCGTCCAGTGACCGAGCACTTCGGACAGCGCCGTCAGCAGCGCAGGCGCAGCGAGCACGAATCCGCAACGCACACCGGCCAGCCCGAAGAACTTGCCGATGGAGCGCAGCACGACGAGCCCCTTCAGATGACTGTGCGGTGCAATGGTCTGGTCGGGCGTGCAGTCCATGAACGCCTCGTCCACGAGCAGCGTGCCGCCACGTTTCGCAAGGTCCGCATGCCACTGCAGCAGTGTCTCGGGCGGCAGTTGCCGTGCAGTCGGGTTGTTCGGATTGACGACGACCAGATGGTCGAGCGATGCGCCAAGATCGTCGCGCAGGAAATCGGCTTCGTCGAGCAGCACAACCTCGTGCCCTGCGCGGGCGAATGCCGGGGCGTATTCGCTATAGCCGAGCGCGGCAACGCCTACGCGTCCACGCTTGAGCAGCGTGGGCAGCGCGCGGATGGCCGCTTGCGAACCCGCCACGGGTAATGCGTGTTTGGCATCGTAGTAATGCGCGGCGAATGCGGCGAGGCCGTCTTCATCCTCGGGCAGTCGTTGCCACGCAGAGGCGGGGAGCTGCGGCACGGGATAGCCGTCGGGATTGATGCCGGTGGAGAGATCGACCCAGTATTGGGCGCGACCTCCATACTCCTTCATCGCACGCTGGAGATCCCCGCCGTGTCGAATGGTGTTCGTCATGATGTCGTTATCAGGCTGGTCAGTGGCACGCTCAACATCGCCACACCGAGCCACAGCCACAGCGTGCGTTGCACGAGCCGCAGGCACGCATGCACATGCGTGGCCGCCGGTGTCGCGCCGATGCCGAGCGGCGGTCGTTCTTCCCATTCGCCGTGGTAGCGCGCGCCGCCACCGAGCGCCACGCCCACGGCGCCGGCGCCCGACGCCATCACGGGGCCGGCGTTCGGGCTTGACCATCCGGGTGCCTGCGTACGCCAGCAGCGCAGTGCTTGCGCCGTGGCGCCGAGCAGTGCGTAGGACAGCGCGGTGAGCCGGGCCGGTATCAGGTTAAGCAGATCGTCTATGCGGGCGGCGGCCCAGCCGAACATTTCCCAGCGCGGCGTGCGATAGCCCCACATCGCGTCGAGCGTGTTGGCGAGGCGGAACACGATCACGGCCGGCGCGCCACCCACGAGAAACCAGAACAGCGCGCCGAAGATCGCGTCGTTGCCGTTCTCAAGGGCGGATTCGCAGGCCGCGCGCGCCAGCGCCTCGGTGTCGGCATCGGCGGTATCGCGCGAGACGATACGCGCGGTCAGCGTGCGGGCGGTGGGCAGGTCATCGCGATCCAGCGCATCGGCAATCGGCGCGATGTGTTGCGCGAGACTCTGCGCGCCCAGCGCGAAGTAGAGTGCCACGGCGTTCAATATCCACGCGAGCAGGGGATGCACGGCGTTGGCCCGCGCGACAATCCACCACGCCAGGGCGGCAGGTCCCAGCACGATCAAAGTCCACGCAAACAATCCGGCAAGTCGTTGTCGAGGCGCGCTGCGTGCGGGACGATTCAGGGCATTGGCGACGGCGGTGGCCACGCGACCAAATCCGACGAGCGGATGCCAGCGGCGTGGCTCGCCAAGCCAGCGGTCCAGCAGCACGCCGGCGAGTGCGGCCGCCACGCAGGCGGCCCAGGACAACATGATCATCGCGCGTGATTGCCGCGGGCAGGGGAAGTGGGGGAGGCAGGATCTTTGACGGCCACCGGGATGCCGGCTACGAGCAGGCGCACGCGATCGGCGGCGGCGGCCAGCTTCTGGTTCAGGCGTCCCAGCTCATCGACATAGAAGCGCGTGATGGCACCCATCGGCACCACGCCGAAGCCGATCTCGTTCGAGACTAGGATCACGTGGCCGGGCAGCATCGGCAGCGCGGTCATCAGCGCGTCGATTTCCTCGGTGAACGCAGGCGGCGGCGTGATGACGCCGTGGTCGGGATACTCGCGGCCATCGCCGAAGATCAGGTTGTTCAACCACAGCGTTACGCAATCCACGAGGATGCAGCCATCGTGCCGCGCGTGGGCGTAGAGCGCGTCCGCCAGATGGACCGGCTCCTCGACGAGCGTCCAGTCAGCCGGACGACGCGCGCGATGCAGTGCGATGCGCAACTCCATCTCCTCGTCGGCGGGTTCGGCATCGTGGCGCGCGGTGGCGATGTACGTGACCGGCCCGCGCATCAGGGCGGCGTGGTCGGTGGCAAGCTGCTCGGCGAAATGGCTTTTGCCCGAGCGCGCGCCGCCTAGTACCAGCGTCAGTTCGCGCGCCGGCCCCGGGTTGGACGACTGTGGTTGCGCGGCGGTCTCGGTGACCGGATCGCTGGCCGTGGCGGCGCCTGCCGCAGCCGGTTCGGCGGCAGCCGTGATATTGAGCGCCTGAGGGGGGGCCTGGGTGTTCATCCGGCGTATTGTAGCCGTCGCATCGCGCCGCCGCATGCACGGAACTTGCAGGCTGGCGATCCATTTCGCCACGCCGTAAGCCGGGGCTGCTGCGATAATCTCGCGATGCGAAACGATCCCGCCGCCAACTTCCCGATTCCCGATGCCGCGCGTGCCCTGCGCGGCACGCTGATGGTCCAGGGCACCACATCCGATGCCGGCAAAAGCACCATCGTGGCCGGACTGTGCCGCGTACTGGCGCGTGCCGGGGTGCCGGTGGCGCCGTTCAAGCCGCAGAACATGGCGCTCAACAGCGCGGTGACCGTCGACGGCGGGGAGATTGGCCGTGCGCAGGCGCTGCAGGCGCAGGCGGCCGGGCTGGCACCGCATACCGACATGAATCCCGTACTGCTCAAGCCGAGCAGCGACATCGGCGCTCAGGTCATCATTCACGGCCGTGCCCGTATGGACCTCGACGCACGCGCGTATCACGCCTACAAGCCGCAGGCGATGGCGGCGGTGCTGGAAAGCCATGCGCGGCTGACCGGGGCCTACAACGTGGTGATGGTGGAGGGCGCGGGAAGCCCCGCCGAAGTGAATCTGCGCGACCGCGACATCGCCAATATGGGTTTCGCGGAGCGCGTGGATTGTCCGGTCGTGATCGTGGCAGATATCGACCGGGGCGGCGTGTTTGCCCATCTGGTGGGCACGCTCGATTGCCTGTCCGAATCCGAACGGGCGCGCGTGACGGGGTTCATCATCAACCGCTTCCGGGGCGATATCGCGCTGCTGCAACCGGGGCTGGACTGGCTGACTGCGCGCACGGGCAAGCCGGTGTTCGGCGTGCTGCCCTACCTGCACGGCCTGCACCTCGATGCGGAAGACGCCATTGCCAGCGGGCAGGTGGCGCGTGGCGATGGCGATGCCGAGGTGCTGCGCGTGATCGTGCCCGTGCTGCCGCGTATTTCGAACCATACGGATTTCGATGCGCTGCGCGCGCATCCGCAGGTGGACCTGCGTTTCATCGGACCCGGCATGCCGATTCCGCCTGCGGACCTGGTGATCCTGCCCGGCAGCAAGAGCGTACGGGCCGACCTGGCATTCCTGCGCGAGAATGGGTGGGATCGCGCCTTGCAGCGGCACTTGCGCTATGGCGGCAAGCTGGCGGGGATCTGCGGTGGCATGCAGATGCTGGGTCGCCTGATCCACGATCCCGATGGACGCGAAGGTCCGGCGGGCACGAGCGAAGGGCTTGGGCTGCTGGACTTCGAAACGACGTTGGCGTCTGACAAGCAGCTGCGGCGGGTCAGCGGGCGGCTGGCGCTGATGGAGGGCGAGGGCGCGGCTGTGCAAGGCTACGAGATCCACCTCGGCGTGACCGTCGGCGCCGCGCTCGATCGTCCTGCGCTTTGGCTGGACGATGGCAATGGCGGCAACCGTGCCGACGGCGCGGTGTCCGCCGACAACCAGGTGCTGGCTACCTATTGCCACGGCCTCTTCGACCAGCCGGATGGATGCGGTGCGCTACTGCGCTGGGCCGGGCTGGCGCATGCCGAAGGGGTGGACCTCGATGCACTGCGCGAGGCATCGATCGAGCGGCTGGCCGATAGCATGGCCGCCAACCTCGACCTTGGCGCGATGTTCGCGCCGCTGGTGCAGCCTTAACGGGACAGGTCGTCAGGGTCCCGGCGCAAGCCGGCTGACCAGCGCGTCCACATCCTCCCAGGTCACGCGGCGCACGGCCACCATGAAGTCGGTGCCGGGAAACGGGTCGTTGAACATGTCCGATTCCACGCCGCCGAGCCGACGATAAAACTCGCGCGCCTGGACATTGCCATCGAGCACGTAGAGAAACAGCGCCTTGCCCGGCCACTGGCTGGCCGCGCGGCAAGCGCAATGGGACATCAGCGTCTTGCCGTAGCCACGTCCGTGATACTGCTGCATCACATGAAGGTTGTCGACGTAGATGCCATAGCCGGGTTCGGCAAGCGGCATCAGGCATGAGAAGCCAGCCGGCTGGCCGTCCACGCGCAGGATCGTGACTTCGATGGGCGCTTCGGCACCGTCCAGCATGCGGGCACGCCAGGTGGCCAGGCGTTCGTTCACGGCGTGGACGTCAAGGTATTCGTTGGGAATCAGGCCGGCGTAGGCATGGCGCCAGCTATCCGCGTGCATCGAGGCCAGCAGGTCGGCATCGGCCGACGTGGCAGGAACCAGTTCAATCAGGGGCATGACGGAGGCGCGCAACGCGCCGGATAGAGGAATCAGGGGGCGAAGCCGATCTTAACAATGCACTGTTAGAATCGCGAATTCTTCGCATTTGCATTTGCGCGCTGGCGCACAGATGCGACGCCGAATGCCCTCAAAAAAGGGCGCTGCAGGGGGCAACCGGCCTCAGCGGCCAGAAAAACGCCTTTCAACAATTGCCCTCGCCATGGTCTCCGGCCGACTTCGCACCGTACTCCGCAAGCTACACCTTTACATCGGGCTGGTCTTCGGACTGCTGTTCATCATGCTGGGCCTGACCGGTACGGCGATTTCCTGGCGTGACGAACTCGACAGGTGGCTCAACCCCGATCTGCTGCAGGCTGTTTCCGCCACGCGCATTCCCGTGGGCGCGGCCACCGTGGAAACGGTGACCGCGAGACTGCTGGCCGATCCCAAGTACGGCAAGCCGAACCTGCTGATGCTGCCGGTGGACGAGCATGACGTGTTCATCGCCTATTACCCCATCCATGGCGAACAGGCGGCGGTGGGACGCTCGCGGCAGGTCATGATCGATCCCATCACGCTGGCCGTGAAGGGCGAGCGGCTCTGGGGCGTGCCGGGGCTTTCGCGCCCGCAGTTGCTGCCGACGATGTTCCATCTTCACCGTTACCTGCTGTCGGGCGATACCGGCAAGACGATCATCGGCGTGACCGGGATGATGCTGCTGTTGTCGGTCCTGCTGGGCATTGCGCTGTGGTGGCCCAAGGCCACCCAGCGTGCTTGGAAGCAGGCGGTGCGGATTACCCACGGTGGTTCGTGGTCGCGGTTCAACTATTCGTTCCACCGCGCCGCCGGGATTTTCGTGGCGCCGGTGCTGGCCATCACCGCGTTTTCGGGCTGGTATCTGAACCTGCCGAAATGGGTCACGCCGATCATCGCAAGCGTGGCCACGGTGAGTCCCCAGGTGAAGCACCAGTCCGAGACACCGCCGCCCGGCACCCGCGCAATCACCCCGGCCCAGGCCATGACCGCCGCGCAGCAGCAGTTTCCCGACGCACTGGTGACGCGCGTGGGCCTGCCGCGCAAACCTGGCGATGCGTATGAGGTGCGCCTGCGGCAGAACGCCGAGATCCAGGGCGGCAGCGGCGCTACGCGCCTGTGGCTCGACGCCTATACCGGCCGCCCGCTTGGCGTGCGCGACCCGCTCAATGGCGCGTCCGGCGATACGCTGATCAGCTGGCTCTTTCCGCTCCACACCGGCGAAGCGTTCGGCAGCTACGGCCGTGCGTTCATCACCGTGTTCGGCTTGATGCCGCTGGCGTTTGCCGTGACGGGAGTGCTGATCTGGTGGAAACGCCGCAGCGGACATCGGCGGCATCTGGAGAGGGAGCGGGGGAGAATTGTTCCCCTCTCCCGCGGGCGGGAGAGGGGTTAGGGGAGAGGGCCGGAGGGTCTGCTTGCCGACCGCTCGCAATTTGCACGGCTGGCCCTCTCCCCCGCCCCTCTCCCACTTCGCGGGAGAGGGGAGCAAACAAGCTGGAGCGAGTTAGATCTCGAGGTTATCAATCAACCGCGTATTCCCCAGCTTCGCGGCCGTCAGCACCACCAGCGGTTCTCCTGCCGCGAATTCCTCGCGCGTCGGAGGTTGCAGGTTGTCCTGCTTGCGGATCGACACATAGTCAGCCTGCCAGCCACGGCCCTGAAGCTTCGCCAGCGCATCGGCTTCCACCTTGAGCAGGTCCACATTGCCGTTGCCGAGCACGGTGTCGCGCACTTCGTGCAGTGTCTTGTAGAGGATGGGGGCCTCGGCGCGTTCGGCTTCGGTCAGGTAGCGGTTGCGTGACGATAGCGCCAGGCCGTCTTCCGCACGAATGGTCTCGGCCGGGATGATGTCCACGGGCAAGGCGAACTGCTTGGCCATGCGGCGCACGATCATCAACTGCTGGTAGTCCTTCTTGCCGAACACGGCCACGCGCGGCTGCACGCAGCAGAACAGTTTCATGACCACGGTGCAGACGCCCTTGAAGAAGCCGGGGCGGAACTCGCCTTCCAGGATATCGCCCAGATCATGCGGCGGATCGACGCGGTATTCCTGCGGCACCGGGTACATGTCGCGCTCGGTCGGGGCAAAGAGTACGTAGACGCCTTCGCTCTGCAGCTTCTCGATATCGTCCTGCAGCGTGCGCGGGTACTTGTCGAAATCCTCGTTCGGGCCGAACTGCAGCCGGTTGACGAAGATCGACGCTACCACCGGGTCGCCGTGCTGGCGCGCCAGACGCATCAACGACAGGTGGCCCTCATGCAGGTTGCCCATGGTGGGAACGAATGCCACGCGGTTCTGGCCGCGCAACTGGTCCCGTAGCGCCTCGATCGAAGAAATGACTTTCATGAATGTGGTGAGCGGTCGTGGTAGGAGCGTCCCGGCCGCCGTGCTTCGGGGCGGGGCCGGGTATGCCGGACTCTCATGTGGGTGCGTGGGCCGGCTGTCGGCGGATTGTAGAGCATCCGCGCCGGTTCAGGCCTGGGGATGGGCCTCGGTACGTCCGCCAGGCGGGACAGTCAGGCCGGCGTGTACGCCAATCGCACATAAACCGGTGCGAACGGCTCGGCCTGGGTGATTTCCACAAGCGACTCGCGCGACAGTTCGAGCATGGCGATGAAGTTGACCACCACCACGGGCACGCCCTTGCCGGAACGGATGGCGTCCTCGAACAGCTCGGTGAATTCCATGAACCTTGCGTGTTGCAGCCGCCGCAGGATCTGGCTCATGTGCTCGCGCACGGAGAGTTCCTCGCGCGAGATCTTGTGATGCTGGTTCAGCTTGGCACGCTTGAGCACATCGGCCCAGGCGGCCTTCAGGTCCACGGTTTCCACATCGGGAAAGCGCGGTGCCAGGCTCTGCTCGATGTAGACCTGCGAGCGAAGGAAATCGCGGCCCAGTTGCGGCACGGTGTCCAGCCGCTGTGCGGCCAGCTTCATCTGCTCGTATTCCAGCAGGCGGCGCACCAGTTCGGCGCGCGGGTCCTCGGCCTCGTCGTCGCTGTCCGCCTTCTTGACCGGCAGCAGCATGCGCGACTTGATCTCGATAAGCATCGCCGCCATCAGCAGGTACTCGGCCGCCAGTTCCAGATTGGTCTTGCGAATCTGGTCAACGTACGAAAGGTACTGACGCGTCACCTGGGCCATCGGAATGTCCAGGACGTTGAAGTTTTGCTTGCGGATCAGGTACAGCAGCAGGTCGAGCGGACCTTCGAAGGCTTCGAGGAAGATCTCCAGCGCGTCCGGCGGGATATAGAGATCCTGCGGAAGCTTGAACAGCGGCTCGCCATACAGGCGCGCGAACGCCATGCCGTCGATCATGTCGGCGGGATTGGCGGCGCTGCCCATGGGGGCCACGCTGGGCAGTTCCACCGGCAGGCTCAGCTTGTCCTGCGGGTGCTGCTCCAGCGGATCGCTCGATGGCATGCGGGGAGAGGGCGAGGGACTGACCGGCGCGGGCCGATCAGTTGTCCGACGAGTAGACGTAAGGCTTCTGGGCCACGCGCGATTCGTCGGCGCGGGCGCGTTCCTCGAGGTCGATCGGCGCCTTGTCCCACAGCAGGTTGCGGCCCTGGCGCTGCTCCGCCTCCAGGGCAGGGCGTTCCTGCTTGAGCGTCTTCAGGAACTGGGTGATATCCGATTCGTACATGGCCATGGCGAAACCTGAGCCCTTTCCGGGCGGCGTTGGGGGTAACGGGGCGAGATTTTACCGTATCGGCGCGGCCACCCGCCGTGGCGGCCAATGAATCTTTATTTTTGCGGACGGGAATGGCGTGTCGTCGCCGACGGTGTGGTCAAATAGCGACTTGTTTCTGGACCCCAAGGACGGATGAGCCTGGTTTTTGGCCACATGGCCGGACTGATCGCCGCAGGCAGGACGCGACGCCCCGGCTCGGGTGGCGCTCTCTTCACGCGCGCGTGTTCCTGCCTTGTCACCTTGCTGCTGGCCTGCGCGGTCTGGATACCCGACGCCCAGGCCAAGGACGCCTACAAGGTCGAGATCGACGCCCCCGATCCGCTGAAGGACATCCTCAAGGAACACCTCGACCTCTCGCGCTACCGCGACCGCACCGATATTTCCGACGACCAGTTCCATTACATGGTGGAAACCGTGGGCGACCAGGTGCGCCAGTTCGCGTCCACCGAAGGCTGGTTCGATCCGGAGACCACGGCTACCGTGGAAGGCGAGGGCGACCAGCGCGTGGTCAAGATTAAGGTGGTGCCCGGCGCGCGCACTGAAATCCGGCGCGTGGACCTGAGCGTGACCGGCCCGGCGGCCACACAGTCGCCCAGGCAGATCGAAGAGATGCGCAAGAAATGGGGTCTGCCGGTGGGCGACCCCTTCCGTCAGGCGGACTGGGACAAGGCCAAGGAGGATGCTCTCGTCCAGTTGCAGAGCCACACCTACTACGGCGCGAGGATGACCGCGTCGCAGGCGCGTGTCGAGCCCGAGGAACATGCCGCCGATTTGTCGGCGAAGTTCGAGAGCGGCCCGGCCTATGTACTTGGCCCGCTTGAAATCGAAGGCACGCGCCGCTATCCCGCCCGCATCATTCAGAACGTGAATCCGCTGTCGCAAGGGGAGCCGTACCGCGTGGAGCGACTGCTGGAGTTTCAGCGCGCGGTGCAGAACCAGCCGTATTTCTCGAACGTGCAGGTTGATCTGCTGGAGCCGCCGGCGGCAACCTCCGCCGAGGCCGCCGCGCAGCAGGAGACCGTGATCGCGCCCGTGCGCGTCAGGGTGCGCGAATATCCGACGCACCGGCTCAGTTCCGGTGTGGGCTACACGACCGATACCGGCGCGCAGGTGGAAGGCCGCTATTCCTACTACAACCTGTTCAACCGCGCATGGGTGTTCGATTCGCAGGCGCGGATCGAGCAGAAGCGCCAGTACGCGTTCGTGGAAACGGCGATGCCGCCGGATACCCACACTTACCGCAACAGTATCTACGGCAGCTACGAGCGCACCATCGACATCGAGAGCACCGACCTCACCAGCTGGCGCGGCGGTCTCAAGCGGTCCCGCTCGCGCGAGAAGTACGACACCACGGTCTCGCTCGATTTCTACTACGACAACCTCACGCCATACGGGCAGCCCTCGCAGATATCGAAGGCGCTGGTGCCGGCCTTTGCATGGACGCGCCGCGATGTGGATAACCCGGTCTTCCCGCGCCGGGGCAACGTGATCAACACGCAGGTCGGCGTGGCGGCCAAGAACGTGCTCAGCGATGCCACGTTCCTGCGGCTGTACGGCCGGGTCCGGCAGTACGTGCCCGTGGGCAATCGCGACCTGTTCATCGCGCGGCTGGAACTGGGCGCGAACATCACGTCGAGCGATCCGGCGCTGATTCCGGCGTCGCTGCGTTTTCGCGCGGGGGGCACCGACTCGATCCGGGGCTACAGCTACCAGTCGATCGGTACGCCTAACGGCGCCAGCGTGCTGCCGGCGCGCTTCCTGGGCACGGGTAGCGTCGAATACCAGTACTGGTTCAAGCCCGAGTGGGGCGCGGCGGTGTTCTGGGACATGGGCACGGCCACCAACAACCTGGCTGGCGTGAAGATCTATCACGGCGTGGGTGTTGGCGCGCGCTGGCGCAGCCCGGTGGGTCCGGTGCAGCTCGATGTGGGCTACGGCATCCAGGAGAAGCAGTTCCGGCCGCACATCTCGCTCGGGGTGGCGTTCTGATGAGTATTCCGGACATGCCCCCCGTGCCGCGTGACGACGAGAACACGCCGCGCGCGCCCCGCAAGCCAAAGCGCCACCGCGTCTGGAAGGTCCTGGCGTGGCTCGTCGGCCTGCTTGTGCTGCTGCTGGTGGCGATTGTGGTCACGGTGGTGGCGGCGCTGCGCACGGAGGCGGGTACGCGTCAGGTGTGGAATCTCGCCACGCGTTTCTCGGCGGGCATGCTGGCAGGGCAGCTTGATGGGGGCACCGTGGCCAGCGGGCTGCGCATGCACGATCTGGTGTTTGCCAGCGGCGACACACGCGTGACCATCGACCGCATCGACGCCAAATGGCAGATGTCGTGGTCGCCCCGTCGCCTGCATGTGGAATGGCTCAAGCTCGGCAAGATCGATGCGCGGCTGCCGGCGTCGGCGCCCAGCACCGAGCCGGCGAAGATGCCCGAGTCGCTGGAACTCCCCCTTGCTGTCGATATCGATACGCTGACCGTGAGCGAGTTGTCGCTGCTGCAGGGGCCGGCGGCCACGTCGAGCCCACTCGTGCTGTCGGATCTGGCCGCCACGCTGCATAGCGATGGCCTGCGGCACCGGCTGACCGTGGACCGGCTGACTACGCCTTACGGCAAGCTGCAGGCCAATGCGCAGATTGCGGGGCAGAAGCCGTTTGCGCTGTCCGCCGAGGCACTGCTCGAAGGCAAGTGGAAGGAAGAAGCGTACGCAGTGTCCGCCAGGGCCAATGGCTCGCTGGATCAACTGCGTGCCGATGTCGACGCCACCGGAGACCGTATCCGCGCGCGCGCCAATGCCGATGTCACGCCCTTTGGCCGCGTGCCGTTCACGCACCTGCTGATCGACGGCGAGCGCATCAATCCGCGCCTGTTCAGCCCCACGGCACCGCAGGCCAATCTGACCGTGCATGCGGAATTGCGCCCCGTGGAAGCCGTGGCGCCGCCGCCGCGCGTGGCCGCGCCGAAGCCCGGCGAATCGACCGCCAGCGCGGTGGAGGCGGCCTCGGCAGCTTTGGCTTCCGCGCCCGTGCCGACACCTGCCGCGCCAACGTCGAATCCCCTCGCCGTAGCGGGCGAGGTCACGATACGCAACCTCGATCCCGGCACCATCGACCGCGAGCGCTTGCCCGTCCACAGCGTGACGGCGCGCGTGGAACTCAGCGAGAAAACGCAGACGCTGCGCGACCTGCGCATCGCACTGCCAGGGCGTGCGGAGATCGTCGGGCAGGGCGCGCTGCAGGACGGGCGCGGCGGCTTCGATCTCGACGTGCGGCGGCTCGACGTGGCCGCGCTGTACACCACGCTGGTGAAGACCAATCTGTCCGGCCCGGTGATCCTGCGGCTGGAGCCGGGGCGCCAGAGTGTGGCACTTGACGTGGCGGGCGGCGAGATCAAGCTGTTCGCCGATGCGAAGATCGACGAGGAGTCGGTCACGCTGTCCGCGCTGCGCGCCGGACTGGGTAGCGGCACGCTGACCGCCGATGGCAAGCTCGGTCTCAAGGGCGAGCAGGCTTTCGACTTCAAGGGCAAGCTTGCCAATTTCGATCCGTCGCGGCTCGCCAAGGTGGCGCCGGGGCGTATCAATGCCGATTTCTCGACCAAGGGCTCGCTGGCAAACGTGCTGCGCGTGGCGCTCGATTTCGCGCTGGGCGAGAGTGAATACGCAGGGCTGCCGATGACTGGCAAGGGGCGGGTCCGGCTGGAAGGCGAGCGGTTGCTGCCGAGCGAGGCATCGCTGCTGATGGCGGGCAACCAGGTGAACCTGAACGGCAGCTTCGGGGCGCGTGGGGATCGGCTCAAGGTCAATGTCGACGCGCCGCAACTGGATCGGCTCAAATTCGGCGTGGCCGGCAAGGCCAAGCTCGATGCCGAGGTCACTGGCACGTTGAAGAAGCCCGAGATCGTGGGCGACTACAGCGCGCAGTCTCTGGTCGTAGGTCCGCACAAGGTGGCGAATGCCAGCGGCCACGCCGAACTGCGCGGCGGTCTGGATGGCACCGTCAATGTCCAGCTCGCCGTGCGCGACTATCAGGGTCCGCAGGCATCGGTGCGTACGCTCGATGCCAACCTCAAGGGCACGCAGGCCAATCACGCCTTCGATGCCAAGGCGGCTGGCACGATGAACGGGCAGCCACTGCAACTCTCGCTGGCCGGGCAGGGCGCGTGGCGTGGCGACCAGGGCTGGAACGGCACGATCCAGACGCTGGACGAGCGGGGCACCGTCAACGTGCGCCTCACCGCGCCCGCGCAATTGCTGGTGGCGGAACAGCACATCCGGCTCGGCCAGACGCGTTTGCAGTTTGCCAAGGCCACGATGAACATCGAGGGCTTCGAGTTCGACCATGGCCGCATCCGCTCGCAGGGACGCATGGATGGCGTGGAAGTCGCCAACATCCTCAAGCTGCTGGAGACATTCACGGGAGAGTCGGCACCCATTCGCTCGGACCTTGTGCTCGATGCCAGCTGGAACCTGAGCCTTGCCGAGACGGCCACCGGGTTTGCGGACATCCGGCGCCGTAGCGGCGATGCCTCGATCAACGCGGGCCGTGGATGGACCGCGCTGGGGTTGGGCGAGACCGGCCTTCGCGCCGAGTTCTCCGGCAACCGCGTGACGCTCCGCGGCGGCACCACGGCGCAGCGGCTCGGCAAGCTGGTCGTCGATGCTTCGGCAGGACTCGTCAGCGAGCAGGGACTGCTGACAGTGGGGCCGGCCTCGACACTTGGTGGTACGGTCACGGCCGACATGCCGCGCCTGAAATCCCTGGAGGCGCTGGCGGGGCCGCAGTACGCGCTCGATGGCAAGCTGGCGGCGGCGCTGCAACTCGCCGGTACGGTGGGCAATCCGTTGCTGACGGGTTCGATCGATGGCAGCGGCATCGGCATTACGCTGTACGACCTCGGCATCCGCTTGACCGATGGCGTGGTGCAGGTGGTGCTGGACCAGAATACGGTGGAGCTGAAGCAGGTGCATTTCCGCGGCGGCGACGGCACGCTGACGGCTACCGGCGCCATCAAGCTCGGCGAGACCGATCCCAACCTGACGGGCAAGATCGTCGCGGACAAGCTGCAGTTGTTCGCCAGCCCCGAGCGCACGCTGATCGTCTCGGGCGAGGCAGGCATCGCCAACGAAAACAAGCAGATCGCGATACGCGGCAAGTTCCGCGTGGATCGCGGGCTGTTCGACTTGCCGAAGGCTGGCGCGCCGGTGTTGGGCGACGATGTGGTGGTGGTGCGCCGCAGCGACCAGCGTGAGGTCAAGACGGCCGCTACACCCGTCGTACCCGAGTCGAAACCGGCCAGCCGCTTCAGTCCGTTGATCGACGTGGCGATCGACCTCGGCGACAACTTCCGCTTCCGTGGGGCGGGCGCCGATATCCTGCTGGCCGGCACGCTGGGTATCAAGAGCGAACCGCTGGCGCCGATGCGCGCAACGGGCACGGTGCGCGTGGTGGATGGCACCTACGAGGCGTTTGGCCGCAAGCTCAACATCGATCGCGGCATCATCAATTTCAATGGTCCTGTGGACAACCCGAACATCAACATCCGCGCGATGCGCCGCAACCAGGAAGTGGAAGCGGGCGTGGAGGTGACCGGCACAGTGCGGATTCCGCGTGTGCGACTGGTGTCCGAGCCAAACGTACCCGACGAGGACAAGTTGTCATGGCTGATGTTCGGCTACGGCGCCGAAAGCGCGGGAACAAGCCAGCAGCGGCAGTTGAGCGGGGGCGCACTCGGTGGCGCGGCGCTGGGCATGATCGGTGGGAAGGCGGGAAAAAGCGTGGTCTCGCACTTCGGCATCGACGAATTTTCCATCGGACCGAGTACCGCCGGCCTGAACGACCAGCAGGTGGTCAGCATCGGCAAGGCGGTCTCTGACCAGATCTCTGTGGGCTACGAACAAAGTCTGACCTCGGCATCGAACGTGGTGAAGCTCACCTGGGCGTTCTCGCGGCGCTGGTCGCTGATTGCCAAGGGTGGTTCGATCAATGGCCTGTCCGTCTTGTTCAACCGCCGGTTCAACAACTGGAGTACGCTGTTCTCCGGCGGTTCGGGCCGGCGTACCGCCGACGCCGATCCGGCCGCGCAGGGCGCCAGCGCTCCGGCTGGCGATCCCGTCGAAGCGATCAAACGATAGGCCGATGATGACTCGATTGACCCGATTGACTCATGCGTCCGCGCGACGCCTTACCGCCATGGGACTGATTGCGAGCGTGCTTGCCCTGTTCGGTTGCGACCAGCAGAAGGTGGACGAGACGATGAAGAAAGC
This sequence comes from Cupriavidus sp. 2SB, assembly GCF_005503625.1. Classification (GTDB taxonomy): domain Bacteria; phylum Pseudomonadota; class Gammaproteobacteria; order Burkholderiales; family Burkholderiaceae; genus Cupriavidus. Next base: position 34,885 of record NZ_SCMX01000055.1, read on the forward strand.
CGGTGACGTGGCCCGGAACACGTGGAACAGCGTGAAGCCTGACAGCCAGTTGTTCAAGGGCATCGAGATCGGCAAGTCCACCGAGGACGATATCCGCCGTCAGGCCGGCAAGCCCGAGATCGTGTGGGAGGAACCGGACGGCGGCCGCCGCCTGGAATATCCGCGCGGCCCCGAAGGCACCACGACGTGGATGGTCACCACCAATGCCGATGGCACGGTGCGCTCGATCGAGCAGGTACTGACCGCCGAGAACTTCGCCAAGGTGCGGCCCGGCATGAACAAGGACCAGATCCGTCGGCTACTGGGCAAGCCGACCAAGGTCGAGGCGTTCCGCCTGAAGCAGGAAGAGGTGTGGGGCTACCGCTGGATGGAAACGAGCATCGACCGCGCGTTCTTCAACGTGCATTTCAACCCGGACGGCACGGTGAGTACGACGTCGCGGAGTGATGATCCGTCGCGGAGGCAGGGAGGGTAAGAATCTGCTGAGGGTGTGCTCCCCTCTCCCGCACGGCGGGAGAGGGGAGCAAGAGCAAGTTGGCGATCGATCCGCGAATCAACGAATCCGCATCCCCGGCACCGCGCCACTGTGCGGTTCCAGAATCCACAGCCCCGGATTCGCCTTCTCGTCTGCCGCCGACGCTGCCAGCACCATCCCTTCGGACATGCCGAACTTCATCTTGCGCGGTGCCAGGTTGGCGACGACAACGGTGAGCTTGCCCTTGAGCTGTTCCGGCGTGTAGGCCGCCTGGATGCCCGAGAACACGTTGCGGGTCTTGCCTTCGCCCACGTCCAGCGTCAGTTGCAGCAGCTTGGTCGAGCCTTCCACCTTCACGCAATCGACGATCTTCGCCACGCGCAGGTCGATCTTCACGAAATCGTCGATCGTGATCGTGTCGGCAATCGGTTCGATGGCGGCTTCGGCCGCTGCAGCAGCGGGGACGGCGGCAGCTTGCAGCGAATCGCGGTTGGCGGCCAGCAGGGCGTCGATCTGCTTGGTATCGACGCGCGTCATCAGATGCTGGTAAGGCTGGATCGGACGGTCCGCCGACAGTTGGGTGTCGATGGCGCGCCAGTCCATCGATTCCACGTTCAGGAAGCGCTCCACGCCAGCAGCCATCTCCGGCACCACGGGCTTCAGGTAGACGGTCAGCAGGCGGAAGGCTTCAAGCGAGACCGAACAGGCCGCGTGCAGGGCGTCGCGCTTGGCTTCGTCCTTGGCCAGTTCCCACGGCTTGTTGGTATCGACGAACGCGTTCACGGCGTCGGTCAGGTCCATCACCAGGCGCAGCGCCTTGCTGTATTCGCGGCCTTCGTAGTACGCAGCCACCTGCGGGGCGGCCTGGCGCAGTTGCTCCAGCAGCGGATTGGCCAGAGCGGCCTCATTGACCTTGCCGTCGAAACGCTTGACCAGGAAGCCCGCTGCACGGCTGGCGATGTTCACGTACTTGCCGATCAGGTCGCTGTTCACGCGGGCGACGAAGTCGTCCAGGTTCAGGTCCAGGTCTTCCATGCTCGCGTTGAGCTTGGCGGCGAAGTAGTAGCGCAGCCACTCCGGGTTCATGCCGGTGTCGATATAGCTCTGCGCGGTGATGAACGTACCGCGCGACTTGCTCATCTTGGCGCCATCGACCGTCAGGAAACCGTGCGCGAACACGTTGGTCGGTGTGCGGTAGCCCGAGAACTTGAGCATGGCCGGCCAGAACAGCGTGTGGAAGTACAGGATGTCCTTGCCGATGAAGTGGTACTGCTCGGCGGTGGAGTGCGGGCCGACCCAGGCGTCGAAGTCAATGCCGCGCTTGGCCGCCAGGTTCTTGAAGCTCGCGTAGTAGCCGATCGGGGCATCGAGCCAGACATAGAAGTACTTGCCCGGCGCGCCCGGGATCTCGAAGCCGAAGTACGGCGCATCGCGCGAGATGTCCCAGTCGGACAGCGTCGAGGCTTCGCCTTCGGCGCCCAGCCACTCCTGCATCTTGTTGCTGGCTTCGGGCTGGGCCAGGTCGGCCACCCACTCGCGCAGGAACGTCTCGCAGCGCGGATCGGACAGGCGGAAGAAGAAGTGCGTCGACGACTTGCGCACCGGCGTGGCGCCCGACACCACGGAATACGGGTTCTTCAGGTCAGTGGGCACATACGTCGTGCCGCAAACTTCACACGAATCGCCGTACTGGTCCTTGGCGTGGCACTTTGGGCATTCGCCCTTGATGAAGCGGTCCGGCAGGAACATTTCCTTGACCGGGTCGTAGAACTGCTCGACATCGCGCTCGGCGATCAGATCCTTGTCTTTCAGCGACAGGTAAATCTTCTCGCAGAGTTCACGGTTTTCTTCGGCGTCCGTGCTGTAGTAGTTGTCGAAGGAGACCAGGAAGCTGTCGAAATCGCGCTTGTGTTCGGTCCAGACGCGGTCGATCAACTGCTTCGGCGTGATGCCTTCCTTTTCCGCGCGCAGCATGACCGGCGTGCCGTGGGTATCGTCGGCGCCCACGTAATAGACCTCGTTGCCCATCATTCGCTGGAAACGCACCCAGATGTCGGTCTGGATGTACTCCACCAGGTGGCCGATGTGAATCTGGCCGTTGGCGTACGGCAGGGCAGAAGTAACGAGGATGCGGCGTGCGGTCATGAAAAAGCCGTTCAGAGGGGTGGGAATGCGTGTCCTGCGGAGAGCGGGACGAAGGAACCGGCTATTTTAGCAACTGCGGGGGAGACGTGCCTGTTCCGGGGTGGAACTGGCCGCAATGTCGGCGAAATGACCGCGAAATGGGGGCGTTAGGGAGCGAAATCGGCGCCGATCACCGTGAATTCACTTTGAAAAAGCCAAAAAAAAGCGCCGGTTAGACACCGGCGCAGCTTTCCACAACGGAAAAGGAGGAGAAATCAGGCACCGCCCGGGAGGTCAGCCACCCATCGCGAGCCAGCAACGGTGGCAAGCGGTACCTGAACTCTATGACTGCTTACCCAGAAATTGGTTTCAAGAAAATTTCGACTCGGCGATTCTGGGCGCGTCCCTGCTCCGTGGAATTGTCTGCAACCGGCTGCGTCTGGCCCCGGCCTTCGGCGGTCAGGCGGTTGCGCGCCACGCCGCGATCGCCCAGATAGGCGGCCACGCTCTGCGCGCGGCGCTGGGACAACTGCATGTTGTAGCTCGGGTTGCCGGTACTGTCGGTATGGCCCACGACATTGGCCACCACGTCCTGGTGCTGGCCCAGCGTCTGGGACACCTGGTCGAGCACCGCGCGGAACGACGGCTTGATCGTCGAGCTATCGGTATCGAAAGTCACCTGGCTCGGGATGTTCACCTTGAGCGAGCCATCGGGCTGCTCGGTGATCGTGGTGCCGGTTCCGGCCGTATCCTTGTTCAGTTTGCCGCGGATCGCGTTCCAGTTGTAACCGGTGGCACCGCCCACTGCCCCACCTACGGCCGCGCCGACCAGCGTGCCGGTGGTGTTGCCGCCGATCAGGTTGCCAAGGCCGGCGCCCACTGCCGCGCCCACGCCGGTGCCGACAGCGGTATTGGTGCCTTGTTCGGTAGCACAGCCGGCCAGTGCGGCAGCAGCCACGATCGAAACGGTAACGAGCTTGAAGTTCATGCGTTCTCCTTCTGGAAATTCCCGTAAATGTTCTGCCAACAGCATGCCGCATGGTACTGCCTGGCGCCATGCGCCGGACCCGCTGCAAACAAGTTTCAACATTGTGTTTGAAAACGCGCATGTAGCGGTATCGGACGGCGTCCGATACCGGGCGTTCACGCCGGCCGCTATCGCTGTCCTTCGGGCGGCCGCTGCAAGTTGGCGCACTACAATAGGCAGATGGCGGTAGGGGCACAAGACACAGAGTGTGAGAGATGTAAATGTCTGTAATCCCCCACATCGGGCAAGGTGTGGCGCCGCCTGATACATTACCCCCCACGTTTTCAGAATATTCCCAATCCCCATCCAGAGCGGAGTCCGACTTGAGCCTCACCACTGAACAGGTAACCGAAACCCTGCGCACCGTCATTGATCCCAATACGGGCAAGGATCTCGTCTCCACGCGCTCGGCGCGTAATGTGCGGGTCGACGGCGGCAATGTCTCCGTGGAAGTCGAACTCGGCTATCCGGGCCGCAGCCAGTTCGACCTGATCCGCCAGAAGGTCATCGATGCCGTCCGCGCCTTGCCTGGCGTGGCCAATGTCAGCGTGGCGGTCTCGATGAAAATCGTCGCGCATGCCGTGCAGCGTGGCGTGAAGCTGCTGCCAGGCGTACGCAATGTGATTGCAGTGGCATCCGGCAAGGGCGGGGTGGGCAAGTCCACCACGGCCGTGAACCTGGCGCTGGCCCTGGCGTCCGAGGGCGCACGTGTGGGCATGCTCGACGCCGATATTTACGGCCCGAGCCTGCCGATGATGCTGGGCATCAGTGGTCGCCCCGAGTCATCGGATGGCCAGACCATGCAGCCGCTGGAGGGCCACGGCCTGCAGGCCAACTCCATCGGGTTCCTGATCGACCAAGACAATCCCATGGTGTGGCGCGGCCCGATGGTGACCTCGGCGCTGGAGCAACTGCTGCGCCAGACCAATTGGTCGGACCTCGACTACCTGATCGTCGACATGCCCCCGGGTACCGGCGACATCCAGCTGACGCTGTCGCAGAAGGTGCCGGTCACGGGCGCCGTGATCGTGACCACGCCGCAGGATATTGCGCTGCTGGACGCGCGCAAGGGCTTGAAGATGTTCGAGAAGGTCGGCATCCCGATTCTCGGCATCGTCGAGAACATGGCGGTCTACTGCTGCCCGAACTGCGGCCATACGGAGCACATCTTTGGTGCCGGCGGCGCGGCCAAGATGAGCACCGACTACCACGTTGACGTGCTGGGCAGCCTGCCGCTGAACCTTTCGATTCGCGAGCAGGCCGATTCGGGCCGGCCGACCGTGGTGGCCGAACCCGACGGGCAGATCGCGGAGATCTACCGCGAGGTGGCGCGCAAGGTGGCAATCAAGGTGGCCGACAAGGCGCGCGACATGACCAACAAGTTCCCGAGCATCGTGGTCCAGAACACCTGAGAATCGGGCGTTGTCCGACATTGCCGTCGCGATCACCTGACCTACAATCCACACGGCATACCACGCGAAAATACAACGCGAACACACCAAGGGAGGAAGCGGCATGAAACGGGTACTGTTTGGACTGGCAATCGGCGCGTCGGCCATCGCGATGGCGGGCTGCGCGGGGTCGGACAAGAGCGCGACGGCGGCCACGGCTGCGCCGTCCGCCATGGCAGCTTCGGCGTCCGGTGGCGGCTCCACCAAGGCGGCGGCCACGCTGGCGGCCAAGAGTGGCACCAACACGGCGGGCCGCGTGACCTTCGACCAGCAATCGGGTGGCGTGCTCGTGGGTGTGCTGGTAACCGGCCTGGCGCCGGGTAGCGTGCATGGCTTCCACGTCCATGAGAAGGGGGACTGCTCGGCCCCGGATGGCATGAGCGCGGGCGGCCACTTCAACCCGGGCGGCAAGCCGCACGGCCAGATGACCGGCGGCGGCGACCACCACGCTGGCGACATGAACAACCTGACGGCGGATGCCAGCGGTAATGCCCGCGTGCAGTTCCTGATGCCTGCCGTCACCGTGGCGCCTGGTGCAAACAGCGTAGTCGGCAAGGCCGTGATCGTCCACAAGGACCCGGACGACTATCGCACGCAGCCTACGGGTAACGCGGGCGGCCGGATCGCCTGCGGTGTGATCGCGGCAAGCTGACAGGTAGCTGATCGATGCATGGCCCCCTTTTGCCGGCTTGCGGCAAGAGGGGGAGTCCGCCGGCAATATGGTTGTACAATGCGCCCCAAATCGCATGCGGCGCCCCGATTGGCGGGCCTGCCGTCCGTCCATCCTGCCACGCCCTTATGAGTATCAAATCCGACAAGTGGATCCGCCGCATGGCGGAGCAGCAAGGCATGATCGAACCGTTCGAGCCCGGCCAGGTACGGGAATCGGACGGACGCAAGATCGTTTCCTACGGCACGTCAAGCTACGGCTACGACATCCGCTGCGCCAACGAATTCAAGATCTTCACCAATATCAACAGCACGATCGTCGATCCGAAGAACTTCGACGAGAAGTCGTTCGTGGACTTCAAGGGCGACGTCTGCATCATCCCGCCGAACTCGTTCGCGCTGGCCCGGACGATGGAGTACTTCCGCATTCCGCGCAGCGTGCTGACGATCTGCCTGGGCAAGAGCACGTACGCGCGCTGCGGCATCATCGTCAACGTGACGCCGTTCGAACCCGAGTGGGAAGGCTACGTGACGCTGGAGTTCTCGAACACCACGCCGCTGCCCGCCAAGATCTACGCGGGCGAGGGTTGCGCGCAGGTGCTGTTCTTCGAGTCCGACGAAGTCTGCGAGACCTCGTACAAGGACCGTGGCGGCAAGTACCAGGGCCAGCACGGCGTCACCCTGCCGAAGACCTGACACACCTGTCATCTTCCCGAACTAGAATGCCGGCGTCTCATCCACGCCGGGGGTGCCACCGGCCATGAACCGGTACGGCGCCAGACCTGACGAATGAGCCACATGTCGCCGCTGCGGGAAACTTCCGCCGGCCATGTGGCTCAGTTCTTTCCAAGTACGCTCAACACCCAAGGATTTCCGATGAAATTCCGCTTCCCCGTCATCATCATCGATGAAGACTTCCGTTCCGAGAACATTTCGGGCTCGGGTATTCGCGCACTGGCCGAAGCCATCGAACGCGAAGGCATGGAGGTGATGGGCCTGACGAGTTACGGCGACCTGACGTCGTTCGCACAGCAGTCCAGCCGGGCTTCCACGTTCATCGTGTCGATCGACGACGACGAGTTCGTGCGGGCCGACGACCAGCCCGAAGCCGCAGCCATCGAGAAGCTGCGCGCGTTCGTGTCCGAAGTCCGCCGCCGCAATACCGACCTGCCGATCTTCCTGTATGGCGAGACGCGCACGTCCCGTCACATCCCGAACGACATCCTGCGCGAACTGCACGGCTTCATCCACATGTTCGAGGACACCCCCGAATTCGTGGCGCGACACATCATCCGCGAAGCCAAGGTCTATCTCGACACGCTGGCGCCGCCGTTCTTCAAGGCACTGATCGACTATGCGCAGGACAGCTCGTACTCGTGGCATTGCCCGGGGCACTCGGGTGGCGTGGCATTCCTGAAGAGCCCGGTGGGCCAGGTGTTCCATCAGTTCTTTGGCGAGAACATGCTGCGCGCGGACGTCTGCAACGCCGTGGAAGAACTGGGCCAGCTGCTCGACCACACGGGTCCGGTGGCAGCATCTGAGCGCAATGCCGCGCGCATCTTCAATTCGGACCATATGTTCTTCGTGACGAACGGTACGTCGACGTCGAACAAGATGGTGTGGCACGCCAACGTGGCGCCGGGCGACATCGTCGTGGTGGACCGCAACTGCCACAAGTCGATCCTGCACGCGATCATGATGACCGGCGCGATTCCGGTGTTTCTGATGCCCACGCGCAACCACTACGGCATCATCGGCCCGATCCCCAAGAGCGAGTTCGATCCCGAGACGATCCGCCGCAAGATCGCCGCGCACCCGTTCGCCAGCAAGGCAAAGAACCAGAAGCCGCGCATCCTGACGATCACGCAGGGTACGTACGATGGGGTGCTGTACAACGCCGAGCAGATCAAGGAAATGCTGGCGTCCGAGATCGACACGCTGCACTTTGACGAAGCGTGGCTGCCGCACGCCGCGTTCCACGAGTTCTACCGTGACATGCACGCGATTGGCCGCGACCGTCCGCGCAGCAAGGACGCGCTGGTGTTCGCCACGCAGTCCACGCACAAGCTGCTGGCCGGTCTGTCGCAGGCGTCGCAGATCCTGGTGCAGGATTCCGAGACGCGCAAGCTGGACCGGTATCGCTTCAACGAGGCGTACCTGATGCACACCTCGACGAGCCCGCAGTATTCGATCATTGCCTCGTGCGACGTGGCGGCAGCGATGATGGAAGCGCCGGGCGGCACGGCACTGGTGGAGGAGAGCATCCAGGAAGCGCTGGACTTCCGCCGCGCCGTGCGCAAGGTGGAAGCGGACTACGACGTCGATAACAACGGCGACTGGTGGTTCAAGGTCTGGGGTCCGGATACGCTGAACGAAGACGGCATCCCCGACCGCGACGAGTGGATGCTCAAGGCCAACGAGCGCTGGCACGGCTTCGGCGATCTGGCCGATGGGTTCAACCTGCTGGACCCGATCAAGGCCACGATCATCACCCCGGGCCTGGACGTGGACGGCGAGTTCAGCGAGCGCGGCATCCCGGCCGCCATCGTGACCAAGTATCTGGCCGAGCACGGCATCATCATCGAGAAGACGGGTCTTTACTCGTTCTTCATCATGTTCACGATCGGCATTACCAAGGGTCGTTGGAACTCGCTGGTGACCGAACTGCAGCAGTTCAAGGACGACTACGACCAGAACCAGCCGCTGTGGCGCGTGCTGCCGGAATTCGTCGGCAAGTACCCGCAATACGAGCGGATGGGCCTGCGCGACCTGTGCGACGCGATCCACAGCGTCTACAAGGCCAACGACGTGGCGCGCGTGACCACGGAGATGTACCTGTCGGACATGGAACCGGCGATGAAGCCGTCGGACGCCTGGGCAATGATGGCGCACCGCGAAATCGAGCGCGTGCCCGTGGACGAACTGGAAGGCCGCGTCACCGCCATCCTGCTGACTCCGTACCCGCCGGGCATCCCGCTGCTGATTCCAGGCGAGCGCTTCAACCGCATCATCGTCCAGTACCTGCGATTCGCCCGCGAGTTCAACAAGCTGTTCCCGGGCTTCGAGACGGACATCCACGGGCTGGTAGAGGACGAGGTCGATGGCGTGAAGGCCTATTTCGTGGATTGCGTGAAGCAGTAAGCGTTTCGCTGTTAAAAAGAAAAACCCCCGCTACCGAAAGGTGCGGGGGTTTTTGTATGCCTTTGGTTTCGCTCCCCTCTCCCGCTTGCGGGAGAGGGGCCGGGGGAGAGGGCCGGAGCATCAACAGCCGACCAACTGCACCATTGACCTACTTGCTCTTCTCGAACTGGAACTGTGGCGCCGCCGGCTCGCTGGACTCGCCAGCCCCCGGTAACTCCAGCGTCCCCGGCGTGGAAGCTGCCCCTCCGGGCTTGTCAGCTTCCTGCCCGCCAAGCGGGATACTCACCTCCGCCGAATTGCTGTGTTTCAGCGATCCTTTGTCGAGCAGTCCGGTCACCATGCCCGGCCAGAACATCACCAGCAGCACCATCACCATCTGCAGGCCCACCCACGGGAGCGCGCCCCAGTAGATGTCCGAGCTCTTCACTTCCTTGGGTGCGATGCCGCGCAGGTAGAACAGCGCGAAGCCGAACGGCGGGTGCATGAACGAGGTCTGCATGTTCACGCACAGCATCACGCCGAACCAGACCAGCGCGGCAGTGGCCGCAGCTTCGGGGTTGCCGCCCATCGAATCGAGCACGACCGGTGTCAGCACCTTGACGGCCACCGGGGCCAGCATCGGCACCACGATGAACGCGATCTCGAAGAAGTCGAGGAAGAATGCCAGGAAGAAAATGAACAGATTGACGACGATGAGGAAGCCGATCCATCCGCCGGGCAGCGAGGTGAACAGGTGTTCGACCCACGCGCCACCATCCACGCCCTGGAACACCACCGAGAAGCAGGTGGAGCCGATCAGGATGAACACCACCATGGCGGTGATACGTGCCGTGGACTGGTAAGCGTCGACGATCAGCAGGCGCAGTTCGGTCAACTGTCCGGCGCGGATCAGCAGCCACAGCACCACCAGGTAAGCCACCGCCAGCGGAATGCGGAAGGCATGCGAGCCAAACGCGAACACGCCCACGGCTGCGGCCACGACGGTGGCGGCAATCCCGATGCGGTAGATGTTGCGGTCGATCTTGTTGAAACCCTTGTCGCGGATCACGGCCAGCACCAGCGCGCCGACGGCGCCCATCGCACCGGATTCGGTCGGCGTGGCAATGCCGAGCATGATCGTGCCGAGCACCAGGAAGATCAGCACCGCGCACGGGATGATGCCGCGCAGGCACTTGGCCCACAGCGCCCAGCCACGCAGCGTGCGCGCTTCGGCGGGAACCGGCGGCAGCCAGTCAGGCTTGATGCGGGTCAGCACGAAGGTATAGAGCGCGAACAGTGCGATCTGCACCACAGACGGACCCCAGGCGCCCAGGTACATGCTGCCCACGTCGGCGCTGCCCATCGGCGTCTTGAGCTGGTCGGCCAGCACCACGAGCACCAGTGACGGCGGCACCAGCTGCGTGATCGTTCCCGATGCAGCCAGCACGCCGGTGGCGTACTTCATGTTGTACCGGTAGCGCATCATCACGGGCAGCGAGATCATCGCCATGGCAATCACCTGCGCGGCCACCGTGCCGGTAATCGCGCCAAGGATGAAGCCGACGATGATCACCGAATAGCCCAGCCCGCCGCGCACGGGGCCGAACAACTGGCCCATGGAGTCGAGCATGTCCTCGGCCAGCCCGCATTTCTCCAGGATGGCGCCCATGAAGGTGAAGAACGGGATCGCCAGTAGCAACTCGTTGCCCAGCACGCTGCCGAACACGCGGCTCGGCACGGCCTGCAGGAACTGCATCGGGAAGTAGCCCCATTCGATGGCCAGGAAGCCAAAGGCCAGGCCTACCGCGGAGAGCGAGAATGCGACCGGAAACCCGATCAGCATGAATACCACCAGGCCGCCGAACATCAGCGGCGGCATATATTCCAACGGAATCATTATTGCACCGGCCTTTCGTATTTTGATTCGATGCGCAACAGGCCCTGCAGGGCGGCGAAGCGCTTGATCAGTTCGGAGATACCTTGCAGCGTGAGCAGGGCAAAGCCGAGGGGCACCACGAGCTTGATCGGATACCGGGGCAGGCCGCCCGAGTTACCCGACTGTTCGAGAATGCGCCACGAAGGCAGGAACAGCGATTCCCACGACAGCCACGTGAACAGAATCGTGGACGGCAGCAGGAAAACGAGGATGCCGAAGATGTCGATCCAGTGCTGCGCGCGCTCGGACACGTTGCCGTAGATCAGGTCCACGCGAACGTGTTCATTGCGCTGGAACGTGTACGACGCGCCAAACATCACGGCGATGGCGAACATGTACCACTGGAGTTCGAGCGGCCAGTTGTCGCTCAGGTTGAAGCCGTACCGCAGCAGGGCGTTCCCTGCGCTGATCAGGCACGACAGCAGGATCATGATGTTTGCAAGCCTGCCCGTGTGCTGGTTCAACCTGTCGATCTGTCGTGACAGACCAAGCAAGTAATTCATGGGTGTCTCCCCCTTTTCTAATGCGGCGGTCAGTTTATCTGTAACAAATTATGTGGGGGCTAGGGGATTGTCCTAGAAGGGTTGGTGCATGCTGGGTTTGCTCCCCTCTCTCACAACGTGGGAGAGGGGCTGGGGG
>NZ_SCMX01000056.1 GCF_005503625.1 Cupriavidus sp. 2SB
ACCCGCCCCCGCCGCCACGCCATCCGAAACTCCCTATAATCGAACGATCGTTCAGTTCACCGACAACGTACCCATCATTCGAGGAGACTTCATGCCCGGCGCCAAACATATTCCAGCCGCATTGCAGAACCTGGCTCTGCCTGTCATCGCATCGCCGATGTTCATCGTCAGTTACCCGGAGCTGGTGCTGGCACAGTGCAAGGCCGGTATCGTCGGTTCGTTTCCGGCGCTCAATGCGCGGCCGGCCGAGTTGCTGGGCGAGTGGCTGACGCAGATCGAGGAAGAACTGGACGCATTCAAGGCGGCCAATCCTGGCAAGCCGGTGGGGCCGGTGGCGGTGAACCAGATCGTGCATGCATCGAACGCGCGGCTGGAGCAGGATGTGCGGCTGTGCGTGGAGCACAAGGTGCCGGTTTTCATCACGTCGCTGCGTGCGCCGGTAAAGGAAATGATCGACGCGGTACACAGCTATGGCGGCATCGTGCTGCATGACGTGATCAGCATCCGCCATGCCGAGAAGGCCATCGAAGCTGGCGTGGATGGGCTGATCCTGGTGGCAGCGGGTGCCGGGGGTCACGCGGGTACGCTGTCGCCGTTTGCGCTGGTGGGCGAAGTGCGCAAGATCTTCGACGGCCCCATCGCGCTGTCGGGTTCCATCGCTACCGGTGACGCCGTGCTGGCCGCGCAGGCCATGGGCGCCGATTTCGCCTACGTGGGCACGCGTTTTATCGCCTCGCAGGAAGGCCATGCGAGTGCCGAGTACAAGCAGTCGATCATCGGCTCCGCCGCCTCGGACATCGTCTACACGAACCTGTTCACGGGCGTGCATGGCAACTACATCCGCGAGAGCATCCTGAATTCCGGCCTCGATCCAGAAAACCTGCCCGTCGCCGACAAGACCAAGATGGATTTTTCGAGCGGTGCGTCGAAGGCCAAGGCTTGGAAAGACATCTGGGGCGCCGGCCAGGGCGTGGGCCAGATCAGCGATATCCCCACCGCTGGCGAGATCGTGGCGCGCATGAAGGCCGAGTACGATGCGGCACGTGCCCGGCTGGGGCTGGTAGCATAAGGGCGTTTCGCGCCCTGCGCCCCTCGCCATCCAACGTTGCCTTCCACCGACCCAGACCAACCGATCGGCCCCGCCGACCTGCCCGGTACGCTTTCGCACCGGGAGCGCGTGATTCGCGCGTTCTGGGTCACGCTCGGCGTCATCAGCCTTGTGCTCGGCTTCATCGGCATCTTCCTGCCCTTGCTGCCGACCACGCCTTTCGTGCTGCTGGCCGCCGCGTGCTTTGCGCGCGGTTCCGAGAAATTCCACAACTGGCTGATCACGCACGAACGGTTCGGGCCGCTCGTGCGCGACTGGCAGGCCCATCGCAGCATTCCGCTGCGCGCCAAGTGCCTGGCACTCTCGATGATGTGGCTGTCGATGGGCACCACGGCGTATCTGCTGCGCGCACGGCCCGTGTCATCGCTCACGCTGCTGGCGATCGGCGCTGCGGTCTCGATCTGGATGATCCGCCTGCCCACACGGCCACGCGGCGGGTATCCGCAACCGGATGTCCCCGCCAGCGTTGGCGATCAGTCCTCTCAGTCGTAGCGGCGCGCATCCTCGATCGTCTTGCCGTCCTGCGGCAGCGATCCCTCCGCAACAAAATTCACCTCGCCGCGTAGCCGCAAGACGTCGCGTATCGATTCCGCCACGGCCCGTGCGAGGGCTTCGTCGTGACGCGTGGCATCGCAATGCAGTGTCATCGTGTCCGCGCCGACCGTCCCCGTGACGACGAGTCGTGCAGCGCGAATCTCGGGATGGCGCCGCACGACGTCTGCGACCTGACCCGGATGCACGAACATGCCCTTGACCTTGGTGGTCTGGTCGGCGCGGCCCAGCCATCCCTTGAGGCGGATATTGGTACGGCCACACGGACTCGCTTGCGCCCACGAATCGGCGACGATGGCGGAGAGATCGCCCGTGCCAAAGCGAATCAGCGGATAGTCGCCGTTGCCGAGCACCGTCACCACCACCTCGCCCACCTCGCCCTCCGGCATCGGCTGCGTGCCGCCCGGCTCGACGATCTCGACGAGCACGCCTTCATCGACTACCCAGCCATCGCCGCCTTCGGTTTCGTACGCGATCAGGCCCACGTCCGCCGTGCCGTACATCTGCCGCGCCGTGACGCCGTGATCGCGCAACCATGCACGCAAGGTCGGCGGACAGGCTTCGCCCGATACCAGCGCCTTGGAAAGGCTCGCGCACGGTTGCCCCAGTTCCTCGCCGCGTTCGATCAGCAGCTTCAGGAACGATGGCGTGCCCGCATAAGCCGAGGGTTGCAGACTTGCGAGCGCCTGCACCTGCGACTCGGTCTGGCCCACGCCTGCCGGGAACACACAGCAACCCAGCCGATGCGCACCCGATTCCATCATCATGCCGGCGGGCGTGAAGTGATACGAGAACGTGTTGTAGACGAGTTCGCCCGCGCGGAATCCTGCTGCGAACATCGCGCGCGCGGTGCGCCACCAGTCGGCGGAGAAACCATCGGGCTCGTGGATCGGCCCCGGCGACTGGAACACATGCTTCAACGCGCCGATTGGCGTGGCATTGAGTCCGCCCAGCGGCGGCGCGCCACGTTGCCGCGCAGTCAGTTCGGATTTGCGCGTGACCGGCAGACTGGCGAGCGCGGCGCGTGTGCTGATCTCGCGCGCATCGATATCGCAGAGGATCTCGGCAAAGTACGGCGCGTGCGATTGTGCATGCGCCACCTGTCGCGACACCGCCGCGAGCAGCGATGCCTCGCGCTCCGCAGGCGCACGCGTTTCCAGCGAATCGAAATAGTCACCCATGATGGCAGCCATCCCTGGCGAAATTGGATGTGGAGCGGTAAGCGGTATCAGGCCAGCCAGCGCTTGCGCCGGCGGTAGCTCTTGACGTCGCGGAACGATTTGCGCGCGCTGCCTTCGGCATCGTTGGCAGCCACGCCGAGATAGAACTCCTTGACATCCTCGTTGGTGCGCAGCGATTCGGCATCGCCATCCATCACCACGCGGCCGTTCTCAAGGATGTAGCCGTAGTCCGCATGGCGCAGCGCCACCATCGTGTTCTGTTCGGCCAGCAGGAAGCTGACGCCTTCGCGCGTGTTCAGGTCGCGCACGATCTCGAAGATCTCCTCGACGATCTGCGGCGCCAGGCCCATCGACGGCTCATCGAGCAGGATCATCGACGGCTTGGCCATCATCGCGCGGCCAATCGCACACATCTGCTGTTCGCCACCCGAGGTGTAGCCCGCCTGCGATTTACGCCGGGTCTTCAGGCGCGGAAAGTAGCCGTAGATCCTCTCCAGCTCGTCGCGCGTCTCGCCGCGCGAGAGACCCCGCGTGTAGGCACCCGTCAGCAGGTTTTCCTCGATGCTGAGGTGCGCGAAGCAGTGGCGCCCTTCCATCACCTGGATCACGCCACGCTTGACGAGGTCATTCGGCGTGAGCTGGTCCACGCGCTGGCCCTTGTACTCGATCGATCCCTTGGTGACGTCGCCGCGCTCCGCATGCAGCAGGTTCGAGATCGCCTTGAGCGTGGTGGTCTTGCCCGCGCCGTTGGCACCCAGCAGCGCGACAATGCGTCCCTCGGGCACATCGAGCGACACACCCTTGAGCACCAGGATCACGTGATCGTAGATGACTTCGATGTTGTTGACGGAGAGGAGGGTCATTTTCCTTGTCCCGATGCGTGTGTTTGCTCCCCTCTCCCGCAAGGCGGGAGAGGGGCGGGGGAGAGGGCGGGCGGTGCAATCACAGACAGTTCGCAATTTGAACCGCTGGCCCTCTCCCCTAACCCCTCTCCCGCGTGCGGGAGAGGGGAACTGACTTACGACTTCACACAAGCCGGCGTGATCCCCTTCTCCTTCGCGTACTGCGCGGCGTTGGCCTTGAACAGCGGGTGGATCAGGCTCTTGTTGCCTTCGATCCAGTCGGAGACCACCACCCACTTCGCACCGTCCCACTGCTGGATCTTCACCTTGCCCGATCCCTCGTGGTTGTCGCAACTCGTCTTGATCTCGGGCAGCAGGCCCGTGGCGCCCAGTTGTTGCAGACGTGCATTCGTGACGTTCAGGTTCTCGAACGCCCAGCGCATCTGGTCGCCAGTCATGACCTTGCCCTTGCCAAATTTCTCCTGCGCCACGCGTACGGCTTCCACGGTGACCACGGCAGCAGACACGCCACGGTTGTAGAGGATCGAGCCCACCTTGTTCTTGTCCTGCATGTTGCCCTTGCCGGCGCCATACACGACCTTCTCGATATCGCCGATCAGCGGCACGTTCTTGCCTGCCACGTTCCACGTCGCGCTCATATAGCCCTTGGCGGCATCACCCGCCGGCACGGTGTCTTCCTCCGAGCCAGCCCACCACGAGCCAATCATCTTGTCGCGCGGATAACCCACCTTCTGCGCGGCCTTCAGCGCGGTCTGGTTCATCACACCCCAGCCCCAGAACACCACGTAGTCCGGATTCTCCTGACGGATCTTCAACCACTGCGCGCCCTGCTCGTTGCCGGGGTGCGCCACCGGAATCTCGACGAGGTTGAACTTGTTCAGGCGGGCTTCGGCCTGCATTGCGACAATCGGTTCCTTGCCATATGCCGAGTCGTGATACAGGTAGACGATCTTCTTGCCGGCCAGCGACCCGCCGCTCTTCGACGCCAGGAACTTGACGATGGCCGATGCCTGCATCTGGTACGTGGTGACGAGCGGGAATGCATACGGGAAGACCGAGCCATCCACGGCGTCGGTGCGGCCGTAGCCCATCATCACCAGCGGCACCTTGTCAGCGGCGGTCTTGTCGACCAGTGCGTACGAGATGCCCGTGGACATCGTGTGATACGCCGTGCCCTTGCTCGTGGCGTTCTTGGCCTTGAGCCGCTCGTAGCACTCCACGCCCTTGGCGTTGTTGTACTCGGTCTCGCACTCTTCCCAAGACAGCTTCACGCCATTCACCCCGTTGTCCTTGAGGTTGACGTAGTTCAGGTAGTCCACAAAGCCGCCGTAGAACGATTGCCCGTTGGCACCATACGGCCCGACGCGATAGCTAGGCAGCGCCACGAACTGATCGTTGGCGTGCGCAAGTGCCGGCAGCGAAGGCGCCAGCAGGGCAGCCGCGACGCTGACCACCAGGGCGGCGCGCTGCACGTTTTGAAATACGGTCATGACAGTCTCCTTCACCTCGGTCGGGTGTAGTTATCGGTACGACGGTTATGGGCTAGTGCGGGAACGGCCAGAGTCTGAGTTTCTCCTTCGCGATCTGCCACAAACGCGCCAGCCCATGCGGCTCCACGATCAGGAAGAAGATGATCAACCCACCGAACACCATGAGCTGGATATGCGACACCGTGGCATTCGTGAACGGCAGGTGCAGCAGCGCCGCCAGCCCGGGGAGCGTGTTGTCGAGAAAGATCGGCAGCAGCAGGATGAACGCAGCACCCAGGAACGAGCCAAGAATGCTGCCCACGCCGCCGATGATGATCATGAACAGGATGCGGAACGACAGGTCCAGCGAGAAGCCATCCGGCTCCACCGATCCGAGATAGCAGAACGCATAGAGCGCACCGGCCACGCCGCAATAGAACGAGCTGACCGCGAACGCCAGCAGCTTGGTGCGCATCAGCGGAATGCCGATGACTTCCGCCGCCACATCCATATCGCGCACGGCCATCCATGCACGGCCCGTTGCCGAGCGCACGAGGTTCTTCGCCAGCAGCGCGAGCACCGTCACCAGCGCGAGCACGAACAGGTACTTCTTCACCGGCGTATCGATCTGCATGCCGAACAGGTCCAGCCGCTGCGCCGTGATCACGCCCGACGAACTGTTGTTCGAGAACCAGGGAAACTTGGTCAGCGCCCACACCACGAAGAACTGTGCGGCCAGCGTGGCCACGGCGAGATAGAAACCTTTGATCCGCAGCGACGGTAGCCCGAAGGCCACACCCACCAAAGCTGCAGAGAGTCCTGCGAGGATGAACGTCAGCAGCACCGGAATGCCTTCGATGCGTAGCTGAAAGTTATAGGCCGCGTACGCACCCACAGCCATGAACGCCGCAGTGCCGAGCGAGAGTTGCCCGGCGTAGCCGGTCAGGATGTTGAGTCCCAGCGCTGCCAGCGAAAAGATCAGGAATGGAATCAGGATGGCACTGAGCCAGTATTCGGTGCCGACGAACGGGATGACGACAAACGCCACCACCATCAGCAATCCGAAGATGATGCGATCCTGCCGGATCGGGAAGATCTGGCTATCGGCAACGTAGCTCGTCTTGAACTGGCCGGACTCGCGATAGAGCATGATGGGCCTCCGTCAGACGCGATCGATATGCTTCTCCCCGAAAAGCCCCTCGGGCCTGACGAGCAGAAACAGCAACGCAAACACATAAGGGAACCATCCCTCGATCCCACCGAAGTTCCCGCCGAACATCGACTGGAACACGGGCGGAATGTAGATCTCGGCCAGCTTCTCCGACGCGCCGATGATCAGGCCGCCCACGATGGCGCCGGGCACCGACGTGAAGCCACCGAGGATCAGCACCGGCAACGCCTTCAACGCGGTCAGCGTCAGCGCAAACTGCACGCCGTTGCGCGAGCCCCAGAGCATGCCCGCCACCAAAGCGACAAAGCCGGCCACGCCCCACACAATCGCCCAGATGTTCTGCAGCGGAATGCCCAGCGACAGCGCGGCCTGGTGATCGTCGGCCACGGCGCGCAGCGCGCGGCCCACCTTGGTGTACTGGAAGAACAGTGCGAGCCCGGCCACCAGCACAGCGGCAATCCCCGCAGCGGCCAGATCGAACTTGGACAGCACGATGTTGAAGTTCGTCAGGATCGATTCGATGGGTTCGTCGACGATGCCGAGCTGGATCGGCCGCACTTCGTTGCCGAACAGCAGCGGTCCCAATCCTTCGAGAAAGAACGACAACCCGATGGTCGCCATGAACAGCGTGATCGGTGGTTGATTGACCAGCTTGCGCAGCACGAAGCGTTCGGTGGTCATGCCCACGATGATCATGACCACGAACGCGCCAATCACCGCCGCCCACATCGGCATGCCCTTGTCCATGAGGCCCACCACGGCCAGTGCGGCGAAGTACACCATCGCGCCCTGCGCGAAGTTGAACACGCCGGACGCCTTGTAGATCAGCACGAAGCCCAGCGCCACGAGCGAGTACATCAGCCCGGAGAGCAGCCCGCCAATCAGGATTTCGAAGAAGAACGTCATCGTCAGTTCCTGCGTGTTAGCGTCGCGCTCAGTGCGACGTGCCGAGGTAGGCGCGGATCACGTCGGGATTCGACTTGACCTCTTCCGGCGTGCCATCGCCGATCTTCTTGCCGTAGTCGAGCACGACCACGCGATCGGAGATATCCATGACCACGCCCATGTCGTGTTCGATCAGCACGATGGTGGTGCCGAACTGCTGGTTCACGTCGAGGATGAAGCGGCACATGTCCTGCTTCTCTTCCACGTTCATGCCGGCCATCGGCTCGTCCAGGAGCAGCATCGACGGCTCGGCCGCCAGCGCGCGCGCCAGTTCCACGCGCTTCTGCAAGCCGTACGGCAGACGTCCCACCGGTGTCTTGCGGATCGCCTGGATTTCGAGAAAGTCGATTACCTCTTCAACCTTGCGGCGATGCTGCATTTCCTCTGCGCGCGCCGGTCCCCACCACAGCGCATGCGCGAACACGCCCGTGCGGAACTGCGTGTTGCGGCCCGTCATGATGTTGTCGAGCACGGTCATGCCCTTGAACAGCGCGATGTTCTGGAACGTGCGCGCAATGCCTTGCCGCGCCGCCGCCGTGGGATGCATCTGCCGCCGCTCCTGCCCGCGAAACACGATGCGGCCTTGTTGCGGGTGATACACGCCGTTGATCACGTTCAGCATCGAACTCTTGCCCGCACCGTTCGGCCCGATGATGGCGCGGATCTCGTGCTCGCAGACATCGAACGAGATATCGGTCAGCGCCTTCACACCGCCAAACGACAGCGAGATGTTCTGCAGATCGAGGATCACGTCGCCACGTGTATGCGTACGCGCGGTGCCTTCGGGACCATGCGAGTCGCCGGTGCGCGGCGCGTCGTGTGCAGCAGCGCCACTCTCGGGATGCGTGGGATGAGCCAGTGCGCCGGGCGCCACCATCGTTCCCGTGGCATCCACGCGCGCCATGCCACCCTGCCACGCTGTAGGGGTTGCGGTCATGCTTTGCCTCCGTCCATCACGCCGCACGCGCGCCGCCGGCTGGCGGGAAACGCTTGGCATCCATCAGCTTCAGCGTGGCCGACACACTGCCTTCGCGGCCATCCTCGAACTTCACGCGCGTATCGATAAACTGCTCGGCGCGTCCGGCGAACAGCGCATCCACCAGCACGCCGTATTTCTCCGCGATAAAGCCGCGTCGCACCTTGCGCGTCCGCGTCAGTTCGTCGTCATCGGGGTCCAGTTCCTTGTGCAGGATCAGGAAGCGCGCCACCTGCGAACCCGCCAGCATCGCATCGTTCGCTAGGTCGGCATTCACCTGCTCCACGCACTCGGCGATCATCGCAATCACGTCGGGCTGACTGGCCAGATCGACATAGCCGGCATAGGCCAGGTGCCGGCGCTCGGCCCAGTTGCCCACTGCATCGAAATCGATATTGATGAACGCGCACACACGATCGCGATCCGTACCGAAGGCCACGGCCTCCTTGATGTACGGAAAGAACTTGAGCTTGTTCTCGATGTACTTGGGCGCGAACATCGAGCCATCGGCCAGCTTGCCCACATCCTTGGCGCGATCGATGATTTTCAGGTGCCCATCGGCATCGATCACGCCAGCGTCGCCAGTCATGAAATAGCCGTCGTCGTTGATGGCCTCGCGCGTGGCGTCGTCGCGCTTGTAGTAGGACTTGAGCAGGCCCACGCCACGCACCAGCACCTCGCCGTTATCGGCAATGCGGATCTCCATGCCCGGCGCGGCCGGACCTACGGAATCGAACTTCACATTGCCATCGGGCTGTAAGCACACATACGCGCAGGTCTCGGTCTGGCCGTAGAACTGCTTGAGGTTGATGCCGATGGAGCGATAGAAGCGGAACAGGTCAGGGCCAATCGCCTCGCCTGCCGTGTAGCCCACGCGGATGCGGCTCATGCCGAGCACGTTGCGCAGCGGGCCATAGACAAGCACTTCGCCCATCGCATAACGCAACCGATCCATCATCGGCACGGGGCGTTTGTCGAGGATGTCCGCGCCGCAGCGACGCGCCACGTTCATCGCCCAGCCGAACAGGCGGCGCTTGATCCATCCCGCGTCTTCCATGCGGATCATCACTTGCGTGAGCAACCCTTCATAGATGCGCGGCGGGGCGAAGTAATAGGTCGGGCCGATCTCGCGCAGATCGGTCATCACGGTCTCGCGCGATTCAGGACAGTTGACCGTGAAACCGGCCACCATCGCCTGCGCATACGAGAACAGGTTGTCGCCCACCCACGCCATCGGCAGATAGGACAGCACATCGTCATTCGGACCGAGTCCATCGAACTGGCAGCCGTTGCGCGCCGCGCCGATCAGGCCCGCATGCGAGTGGCACACGCCCTTGGGCTTGCCCGTGGTGCCTGATGTATAGAGGATGATCGCGGTGTCATCGGGCGCGCCCTGCGCAATCTCTGCATCGTAGAAGCCGGGGTTCGCCTGATCGTACTCGCGGCCAATCTCCTGCACGCGTTCGTACGAAAGCAGCGACGGATGATCGTAGTCGCGCAGCCCGCGCGGATCTTCGTAGATCACGTAGCGCACCGCGCGGCCGTGCTGCGCCAGTTGCGGTTCCACTTCGAGCAGCTTGTCCACCTGCTCCTGATCCTCGACGATGGCGAATTCGATTTCGGCGTCTTCGAGCACGTACACCATTTCGTTGGCGATGGCGTCCTGGTAGAGCGGCACGGGCACGCCGCCTAGCGCCTGTGCGGCAGTCATCGACCAATACAGGCGCGGACGGTTGTCACCCACCACGGCCAGGTTCATGCCACGCCGAAAGCCGAGCGCGGCCAGCCCGCACGCCAGCGCACGCACTTCACGCGCAGCCTGCGACCAGCTGTATGTCTGCCAGATGCCGAGATCCTTCTCACGATGGGCCGGATGGTCGGGCCGCTGCGAGGCATGCGCCTGCAGCCATCGCGGGAAGGTCGTTGCCGACGATTCCTGCATCGCTGTCTCCTCTCCCCTGCGAATGGCGTAGGTGCCATGCCGGGTATCAAGCCGCCTGACCGGTCGCTATACTGGGCGTTTTGCGTCGTTGCCGCACCGCCTGCTGCGTGTCTCGCCTGCCTGGTCGGGTGAGGATCTGGTGGCAGGGCCGGTTCCGTGTGATCGTAAGATAGCCGATGCCATCTGACCGGGTTGTCGCGCCGGCGACAATTCCGGGTTAATCCCTACGGGAGCCCGATGCCTGCCGCTTCAAGCCACGACTTCATCGACCGCTGCGCCTGGGCGGTCGACCTCAGCCCCGAGCAACGCGAGCGTGTCAAACGCGTGACTACGGTGCGCGAGTACGCACAAGGCGACTACGTCTGTCACAAGGGTGAAATGGCCGAGCACTGGCTCGGCGTGGTCGAAGGCATCGTCAAGATCACCACGGTGTCCCCCTCGGGCAAGTCGGTCACCTTCACGGGCGTCCCCACCGGCGGCTGGTTTGGGGAAGGCGCCGTCCTGAAATCCGAAATCCGCAAATACGACGTGATGGCCTTGCGCCGCTCACGCATCGCCTTTGTGCCGCGCGACACTTTTCAGTGGTTGCTGGATACCAGCCTGCCCTTCACGCGCTTCCTGCTGATGCAGTTCAACGAGCGGCTCGGACAATTCATCGCGGCCGTGGAATACGAACGCCTGCTTGATATCGATTCGCGCGTGGCACGCGCGGTGTCATCGCTGTTCAACGAACACCTGTATCCGAGCCTGGGCAATACGATCGAGATTTCGCAGGAAGAGATTGGACTGCTCGCGGGGATTTCGCGGCAACGCGCGAATCAGGCACTGAAGGTGCTGGAGCAGCAGGGGCTGGTGCGGGTGGACTACGGGGTGATCGTGGTGCTGGATCTGGAGGGGTTGCGGCAGTATGGGGAGTGATTATTTTCCCCTGCTGGTTTCCGGTCCTTAGCTCCCCTCTCCCGCCTTGCGGGAGAGGGGTTGGGGGAGAGGGCTAGAGGCTCTGCTTGCCGACTTGTCGCAATTTGAACTGCTGGCCCTCTCCCCCGCCCCTCTCCCGCTCGCGGGAGAGGGGAGAAAACCGAGTGGGATAGTCAGGTCTTACTTGCTATAAACGTACACCCCCCGCCCAGTCTTCCTACCCAAATACCCAGCCGCCACCATCTCGCGCATCAACATCGCCGGACGATACTTCGGATCGGCAAACTCGGTGTAGAGCACCTCCATCACCGCCAGCATCGTATCCAGACCAATCATGTCGGCAAGCGCCAGCGGACCGATCGGATGGTTGCAGCCGAGCTTCATGCCTTCGTCGATTTCCTCGGGCGATGCCAGGCCTTCACCCAGCACGCAGAACGCCTCGTTGATCATCGGGCAGAGGATGCGGTTGACCACGAAGCCAGGGCTGTTCTTCACCGTGATCGGGTACTTGCCGAGTTGCTTCGACAGGGCTTCCACGTCGGCGTGCGCGGCGTCGCTGGTTTGCAGGCCGCGGATCAGTTCCACCAGCGCCATCATCGGCACCGGGTTGAAGAAGTGCATGCCGATGAAACGATCCGCGCGTTGCGTCACCGCAGCGAGCTTCGTGATCGAGATCGACGAGGTGTTCGACGCGATGATTACGTCCGGGCCCACGATGCTGTCGATCTGCTTGAGGATCTTGACCTTGAGATCGTAGTTCTCGGTAGCGGCCTCGATCACGATATCGGCGCGCTTCAGATCTTCATACGCCGTGCTGCCCTGGATGCGCGACAGCGCCGCAGCCTTGTCGGCCTCGGTGGCCTTTTCCTTCTTGATCAAACGATCCAGGCTGCCCGCCACGGTCGCGATGCCCTTCTGCACCGCTGCGTCGCTGATATCCACCATCACCACGTCGAGGCCGGACACCGCGCATGCCTGCGCAATACCGTTGCCCATCGTGCCCGCCCCTACGATACCCACTGTCCTGATTGCCATGTCTCGCTTCCTTTGTTTGTCAGATATCAATCGATTCCATTCGATGCCGATTCAGGCGCCCTGCTTCGCCAGCGTGGCCGCCACGCGTTCGGCATGCGCCTTGAGCACTTCCATCTTCTGCTGGTCGCGCGCGTGACCGCGCAGCGACTGGTCCGCGTAGCGCGGCACGATGTGGAAATGCACATGCGGCACGGTCTGCCCTGCAGCCGCGCCGTTGAACTGGCTGATCACCACGCCATCGGGCGCAAACGTTTCGCGCACCGCGCGGGCCACGATCTGCGTGGCGCGGATGGCGGCCGCTGCACCGGCTTCGGACAAACCGAAGATGTCCACCGCCGGCTCCTTCGGCACCACCAGCGTGTGGCCGTCGGATTGCGGCATGATGTCCATGAACGCGATGGTATCGGCGTCCTCATAGACCTTGAAGCAGGGAAGTTCGCCGCGCAGGATGCGGGCAAAGATGTTGTTGCTGTCGTACTCGGCTTGCATGGTGATTGTCTAATGGATGCACGCTTGCGGAAACGCTGAGTGTATCCCCAGCGCCCCGCCGCGTGAACCACCTGCACAGCCTTCCGATGCTCTGGCAAGCCTACATATTGCGTCGATACTGACCGCCAACCTCGAACAGCGCATGCGTGATCTGCCCCAGCGAGCACACGCGCACAGCGTCCATCAGCACGGCGAATACATTGCCGTTGTCGATCACCGTCTGGCGCAGGCGGTCGAGCATCGCCGATGCATCTGCCGAATGGCCGCCCTGAAATTCCGCCAGGCGGGTCAACTGACTCTGTTTCTCTTCATCGCTTGATCGCGCAAGCTCCAGCGTCTGCGGCGTGGGATCTCCATTCGGATTGCGGAACGTGTTCACGCCGATGATCGGCAGCGTACCGTCGTGCTTGAGTTGCTCGTAGTACAGCGATTCCTCCTGGATCTTGCCGCGCTGGTAGCCCGTCTCCATCGCCCCGAGCACGCCGCCGCGTTCGGCGATACGTTCGAACTCCTGCAGCACGGCTTCTTCCACCAAGTCCGTCAATTCCTCGATCAGGAAGCTGCCCTGGTTCGGGTTCTCGCACTTGGCCACGCCCCATTCACGATTGATGATCAACTGGATGGCCAGCGCGCGGCGCACGGACTCCGCCGTGGGCGTGGTGATGGCCTCGTCATACGCATTGGTGTGCAGCGAGTTGCAGTTGTCGTAGATCGCGATCAGCGCCTGCAGCGTGGTGCGGATATCGTTGAAGTCGATCTCCTGCGCGTGCAGCGAACGGCCCGATGTCTGGATGTGGTACTTGAGCTTCTGGCTACGCTCGTTGGCACCGTACTTGTCGCGCATCGTCACGGCCCAGATGCGGCGTGCCACGCGGCCCAGCACGCTGTACTCGGGGTCCATGCCGTTCGAGAAGAAGAACGACAGGTTCGGCGCGAAGTCATCGATATGCATGCCGCGCGCGAGGTAGGCCTCCACATACGTGAAGCCATTCGCCAGCGTGAATGCGAGTTGCGATACCGGGTTCGCACCGGCCTCGGCGATGTGATATCCCGAGATCGACACCGAGTAGAAATTGCGCACCTGATGGTGGACAAAGTACTCCTGGATATCGCCCATCACCTTCAGCGAAAACTCCGTCGAGAAGATGCAGGTGTTCTGGCCCTGATCTTCCTTGAGGATGTCCGCCTGCACCGTACCGCGCACGTTTTGCAGCACCCACGCGCGAATTTTCGCTTCCTCGTCGGCAGTGGGCTCGCGCTTGTTATCGGCGCGGAACTTGTCGAGTTGCTGATCGATGGCAGTGTTCATGAACATCGCGAGGATCGTCGGCGCGGGGCCGTTGATCGTCATCGATACCGACGTGCTGGGGCTCGTCAGGTCGAAGCCGTCATAGAGCACCTTCATGTCGTCGAGCGTGGCAATCGACACGCCCGAATTGCCCACCTTGCCGTAGATGTCCGGGCGCTCGTGCGGGTCTTCGCCGTAGAGCGTGACCGAATCGAATGCGGTGGAGAGCCGCTTGGCGTCCATGCCTTCCGATACGAGCTTGAAGCGGCGATTGGTGCGGAACGCATCGCCCTCGCCCGCGAACATGCGCGTGGGGTCTTCGCCCTCGCGCTTGAATGCGAACACGCCAGCGGTGTACGGGAAACTGCCGGGCACGTTCTCGCGCATCAGCCACTTCAGCACTTCACCATCGTCCTCGAAGCGCGGCAGCACCACCTTGCGGATCTTCGTTCCAGAGAGCGTCGTGGTGATCAAACCCGTGCGGATTTCCTTGTCGCGGATTTTGACCACGTACTCGTCGCCGCTGTACGCATCCTGCATCTGCGGCCACATCGCCAGCAGCTTGCGCTCTACGGCACCGAGCGCGGCATCGCGTTCCGTGGCGAGCGATTCGAGCGCCTGACCATCGGCATCATTGTTCGACGCCTTGAGCATGCTGTGCGCCGCACGCAGTTGCTGACGTTCGCGCGCCGTACGGCTCTGGGCCGCCACGCGACGATGATAGCCACGCACGGTATCGGCCAGCTCGGCCAGATAGCGGCCACGCGCGGGCGGCACGATCACGTTCTGGCCGGTGGAGATGCGGCCCGGCAACTTCGGCAACACGCCAGTCTTGAAAACGAGCCCGCGCGCGGCCAGTGCCTCGGCCAGTCCCTGATAGAGCATGGTCACGCCATCATCGTTGAAGCGCGATGCCTGCGTGCCGTAGACCGGCATGTCCTCGGCCTTGCTATGCCATTGCTCGCGATTGCGCAGCACCTGCTTGGCCACGTCGCGCCATGCATCTTGTGCGCCCTTGCGATCGAACTTGTTGATGGCGACGAAATCGGCGAAGTCGAGCATGTCGATCTTCTCCAGCTGGCTCGCCGCGCCAAACTCCGGCGTCATCACGTACAGCGACAGGTCCACGTGCGGCACGATGGCGGCATCGCCCTGCCCGATGCCCGACGTTTCCACGATCACCAGATCGAACGATGCGGCCTTGCATGCGGCGATCACATCAGGCAATGCCTGCGAGATTTCAGAACCCGCCTCGCGCGTGGCGAGCGAGCGCATGAAGATCTGCGAATGGTTGATCGCGTTCATGCGGATGCGATCGCCGAGCAGCGCGCCACCCGACTTGCGGCGCGACGGATCGATGGAGATCACGGCAATCGACAACGCATCCTGCTGATCGAGCCGGAAGCGACGGATCAGTTCATCGGTCAGCGACGATTTGCCGGCGCCACCCGTGCCCGTGATACCGAGCACCGGCGTGGTGGCGGTCTTGGCGCGGTCGTGCAGTGCACTTACCAGCGCCGGCGCAGCCTGTCCGTTCTCCAGCGCGGTAATCAGTTGTGCGAGTGCGCGACGATCACCTGCGGCCACGGCATCGAGCGTGGACGGCGCGTAACGCGTGAGGTCGATATCGCAACGCTGCACCATATCGGCAATCATGCCCATCAGGCCCATCCGCTGGCCGTCCTCGGGGCTGTAGATGCGCGCCACGCCGTACGCCTGCAACTCGCGGATTTCTTCGGGCACGATCACGCCGCCGCCGCCGCCGAACACCTGGATGTGCTCGCCGCCGTGCTCGCGCAGCAGATCGATCATGTACTTGAAGTATTCGACGTGGCCGCCCTGGTAGCTGGAGATGGCAATCCCCTGCACGTCTTCCTGCAGCGCGGCAGTCACCACCTCATGCACAGACCGGTTGTGGCCCAGGTGAATCACCTCGCAGCCATGGGACTGGAGGATGCGCCGCATGATGTTGATCGACGCATCGTGGCCGTCGAACAGCGACGCGGCGGTGACAAAACGCACCTTGTTGGCCGGGCCGCTGCCTGCGGTCGCCTTGGAATGGGCGGCCGCTGTCCTGCTCACATCGGAAAGATCAGTCATTGTCTCCACCGCTCGTTATGTGGCTGGCTGCCCGCTTGCGGCTGACGTGTGCGTAGCACGACACGTCTGCGGTTCTGACGACCGCACTCACTGGGGCCGGACGATTATATGACGTTTACGTTAACGTAAGTCGAGGGGCGCGGGTAAGCACCGATCGATGCTACGGATGACGTCAAACGCTTCCACATCATCGTGGCACGGCGACGGGATTCAGGAAAGACCGACGAGAAACGAGGAGGAAAGGAGAAGGGCCCGGAGACCGCGCCCGCGCCGCGGGAGGTCGGCGAAGGTGATGCGTGCGGCTCCGGATCCCAGGAGAACGGTAGAAGTAGAAGCGTTTCAGGCGCTGGCTTGCGGGCAATCGCCAAACGCATCGGTCTTGCGCGCGTTCCAGCGGCGCGCCAGTTGGCGAGCAATGAACACGGCGCGGCGCATCGACCATGGCGCCGGCACTTCGGTCAGCAGGAATCGCGCGACATCGGTTTCCGCGGACAGCCACACACGGTCACCTTCGGTCAGCGCGCGGGTATCGCCCGGCTTCAGCCAGATATCGGCCAGTTGACCTTCCACGGTCAGCCAGAGTCGACCTTCGAGCGCGGTCACGCTTTGGCCGTGGCGGGCGCGCCAGCTCACTGGCTGGCCGGGATCGTCGAGTTCGAATGTCCTGAGTTCACGCATGGGCGTCTCCTTAAGGTGCCCGGCGCTGCGTGGCCTGTCATGGAAAGCCGAGGGGGCGCTGCGCCATGGCTGTATTTATCCACGGCGCGCACTACAATCCCATGCACAGTTCCGAACAGTTTTCGAAGTACTGTTCAGTAGTTTTTACTGACAGTTGCTCGCCAGTGCCCCCTGCCCCCGCTCCAATGAAGCTCATTCTCGACCCCTCCACCGGCGTGCCGCTCACCGAGCAGATCGTGCTCGGCGTGAAGTCGTGGATCTCGTCCCGCGAAGCCACGCCGGGCGCGCGCCTGCCTTCGATTCGCGCACTGGCTGCCGAACACGGCATCAGCCGCTTTCCCGTGATCGAAGCCTATGACCGTCTGGTCTCGCAAGGCTTGGTCGATTCGCGCCAGGGGTCGGGCTTCTATGTGGCCGAGAGCGCGCTGGCCGGTCGCAGCGGACGCGGCTGGTCGGACCCGAGCCTCGCCGAAGATCTGTCGCTGCACATCATCGACCAGTTCCACCATCCCAGCGGCACGCTGAAACTCGCGGGCGGCTTCGTGCCCGAGGAATGGCGCGATGTGGAAGGACTGACGCAGGCCATCCGCCATATCACGCGCCACGACATCGACAGCGTGATCCACTACGCCACGCCGCTCGGCCATCCGGAACTACGCAAGCACGTGCTGACGCGCGTGCGTCAGGTGGGTGTGCAGGCCGATCTGTCGCAGGTGCTGATCACCTCGGGTGCGAGCCAGGCACTCGACCTGATCGTGCGCCATCTGCTGAAGCCGGGCGATACGGTCTTCGTCGAAGATCCCGGTTACTACAACCTGTTCGGCCTGCTGCGCATGCATGGCGTGCAACTCGTTGGTGTGCCGCACACGCCGAACGGTCCCGACCCGGAAGCGTGCGAGCGCCTGCTGCGCGAGCACAAGCCCAAGCTGTTCTTCACCAACAGCATCCTGCAGAATCCCACGGGCTCCACACTCGCGCCGCCCGTCGCGTTCCGCCTGCTCGAACTCGCGCGCAAGCACAACTTCCGATTCGTGGAAGACGATATCTTCTCGGACTTCCAGCTCAACTTCACGGATCGCCTGGCCACGCTCGACCAGCTCGAACACGTGATCTACATCGGCGGATTCTCGAAGACGGTGTCTGCCGCGCTGCGCGTGGGTTATGTCGTGGCCGACAAGACGCTGATCAAGGACCTGATCGATGTGAAGGTGCTGACGAGCGTGGCGGGATCGCACTTTGCGGAAGCGGTGACCGCGACGATGCTGGAGCGCGGCGCCTATCGCAAATATGTGGAACGGTTGCGCGTGCGCACGCGCGAGGTGACGGCCGATGCGGTGAAGATTCTCGACCAGTACAACTGGGAAGTGTTCTGCGAGCCGGCCGGTGGCAACTTCCTGTGGGCACGGCCACGCGGCATCGAGGACTCGCGCGAGATCGTGACGATGGCCGAACGCTATGGCATCTCGCTGGCGCCGGGACATTTCTTCCGCCCCGGTGGCGAGACTTCGGCCTGGGTGCGCATCAACTCGGCCTATGCCGGCGATGCCCGCTCGCGCGCGTTCTTCGACGAAGCGGGCAACCGGTAACCTGACGTCCCTCCCTCTTCATGGAAGGAGGGACTGTGCCCTTATGTCGGACGCTTGCACTCCAGGACCGTCATGCCGTGCTGCACGCCAGCCGCTGCGTTCAGGCGCCATGGCATCACGACGATATGGCCATCGCCCACACCGTCGCCGATGCTCAACGTGTATTCGATCGGCCTGGTGGGCGTGCTGGTCATCATGCCCACGAAGGTTGTGCCCCCGATCATCGTGAATGTGTGGTTGAACGTGACCGGCGTCGCATTGCCGTCTACCTGCGTCAGGACCAGGTTGGCGCTCACGGAAATCACGCCATCGGCGATGGTCATCGTCGACGTGCCTGCCATCGTCTCGCCCTTGCCCCTTGCAGTTCGCGGCGAGGTGATGTGCGGCGTGCACGTCAGCGTGCCATCGGCCTTGGCCTGCGCCGGGCGGTTGAACACGGCGTAGGACACGCCATTCGGCGTCGAGACTTCCCTGTTCCCATCGCTATCCTGGACCTTGCCGACCCAGTTGCCCATCGCAAAGGACGCGTTGCCCGCAATGCCACCGACGCCACCGCTGCTCGTGCTGTACGTGCTCAGCGCGGGGAATGTGCCATTCGCGGCCTGCTTCGCGCCACCCAGCGCGCCAACCCGCGTATCGAGTCCGACCGCCGCGAAGCGGGCATCGCTGCCTTCCACGAACGATGCTTCCACCGCGCCCACCACCACGCTCGACGCTGGCTGCGTACCACCCGATGTACCGCTCGATGTACCGCTCGATGTACCGCCCGACGGGCCACTGGTAATCGTCGTTCCCGGACCGTCGTCGCCACCACCGCAAGCCACCAGCGCCATTGCGCACAGCGCCACCGCGCCCAGGCGCATTACCTTTGCTTCAAGCTTCACGTTGCATTCCCAATAATTTCCCTCGCACGCAGGGCGCGGAACATCGTGGCCGGGGGAGTTACGGCAGATCCGGCGCCGTACGATGGGAAAGGATTCCCCTTGCCGCCAGGGTCGATCAGTGATCGCCATGGACGGGCCGCGCAAGCGTAGCGATGGAGCAACCGCAGGAGCTTGAGGCGCGTCAAACGCAACGCCGGGGATTGCAATCTGAGGCAATTGGCAACGACGGCAACAAAAAAAGCGCTCCATCAAGGAGCGCCTTTTCAGCGAGAGGGGGAAGGATTACTTCGCCACCGGCATCGTAAATTCGGCACCCTTCGCGATGCTGTCCGGCCAGCGTTGCATCACGCTCTTGTAGCGTGTGTAGAAGCGCACGCCTTCTTCGCCGTACGCGTGGTGATCGCCGAACAGCGAGCGCTTCCAGCCGCCGAACGAGTGCCACGCCATCGGCACCGGAATCGGTACGTTGATGCCGACCATGCCGACCTGGATCTGGCGCGCGAAGGCGCGGGCGATGCCGCCGTCGCTGGTGTAGCAAGACACGCCGTTGCCGAACTCGTGCGCGTTGATCAGCGATACGGCTTCGGCAAAGTCATGCACGCGCACCACCGACAGCACCGGACCGAAGATCTCTTCCTTGTAGATCGTCATGTCCGGCTTCACGTTGTCGAACAGCGTGCCGCCGACAAAGAAGCCGTTGTCGTGGCCGTCCACCTTGTGGCCGCGACCATCGGTCACCAGCTTGGCGCCCTCGGCCACGCCGCGGGCGATGTAGCCCTCGACCTTGGCCTTGTGCGCGGCCGTCACCAGCGGGCCCATCTCGGCATCGTCTTCCATGCCGTTGCGGATCTTCAGCGCGGCAGCGCGCTCGGCCAGTCGCGGCACGAGCTTGTCGGCCACATCGCCAACCGCCACGGCCACCGAGATCGCCATGCAGCGCTCACCTGCGGAGCCGTACGCAGCACCGATCAGTGCATCCACCGCCTGATCGAGATCCGCATCCGGCATGACCACGAGGTGGTTCTTCGCACCGCCCAGTGCCTGCACGCGCTTGCCGTGCTTTGTGCCTTCCGTGTAGATGTACTCGGCGATCGGCGTGGAGCCGACGAACGACAGCGCCTGCACATCGGGATGCGCTAGCAGCGCATCGACAGCGGTCTTGTCGCCCTGCACGACGTTGAACACGCCATCAGGCAGACCTGCCTGCTTGAGAAGATCGGCGATCAGCAGGCTTGGCGACGGGTCACGCTCAGACGGCTTCAGCACGAACGTGTTGCCGCAGGCCAGCGCCACCGGGAACATCCACATCGGCACCATCACCGGGAAGTTGAACGGCGTGATGCCGGCCACCACGCCCAGCGGCTGGCGCAGATTCCAGTTGTCGATGCCACCGCCAATGTTGTCGGTGAAGTCGGTCTTGAGCAGGTTGGGAATGCCGCAGGCAAACTCCACCACTTCGATGCCGCGCGTGACTTCGCCCTTGGCATCCGAGAACACCTTGCCGTGCTCGCGCGTGATCAGCGCGGCCAGATCGTCGTGATGGCGGTCCAGCAGTTCCTTGAACTTGAAGAGGATGCGCGCGCGGCGCAGCGGCGGCATTTCTGCCCAGGCAGGCCAGGCGGCCTTGGCTGCGGCCACGGCTGCCGCCACATCGTCGGCGGTGCCCATGGCCACGCGTGCGGCCACGTCGCCGGTGGCCGGGTTGAACACATCGGCAAAGCGATCGGTGGCGGCGCGCTGCACGGTGCCGCCGATGTAGTGGTGGATTTCGGCGATCTGCCGGTTTTCTGCGATGTTCACTGCGGTCTTCCTCTCGGTGTCTCGGGGTGTGCCGTTCTTGCGGGCAGGTCTTACTGGATGCTCTGCAGCGCCTGCTTCACGGTGTCGAACAACTTGTCGATCTCGGCCTCGGAAATGATCAGCGGCGGCGAGAACGCCAGGATGTCGCCGGTGTAGCGTACCAGCACGCCCAGTTCGAAGCACTTCAGGAACGCCTCGTAGGCGCGCGCACCCGGTGCGCCGGGACGCGATTCCAGTTCCACGCCCGCCACCATGCCGAGGTTGCGAATGTCCTTCACGTGCGGCGCATCGCGCAGGCCATGCACGGCAGCCTCGAACTTCGGTGCCATCTCCGCAGCGCGTTCGAACAGCTTGTCGCGCTTGTAGAGGTCGAGCGTGGCGATACACGCGGCCATGGCCAGCGGATGGCCCGAGTACGTGTAGCCGTGCGGCAGTTCGATGCCACCCTGCGGCGCGGCATTGACCACGGCGTCGTGCACCTCGCGGCGCACGGCCACGGCACCCATCGGCACGGCGGCATTGTTGATGGCCTTGGCCATCGTGATCAGGTCCGGCGTGACCTTCAGGCGCTCGGCAGCGGTGGCCGCGCCAAGACGGCCGAATGCCGTGATGACCTCGTCGAAGATCAGCAGGATGCCGTGCTTGCTCGTGATCTCGCGCAGCTTTTCCAGATAGCCCACGGGCGGGATCAGCACGCCAGCGGAACCTGCCATCGGTTCGACGATCACGGCGGCAATGTTCGATGCATCGTGCAGCGCCACCAGACGCTCCAGTTCATCGGCGAGATGCGCGCCCCATTGCGGCTGGCCCTTCGAGAACGCCGCCTCGGCGATGTTCAGCGTGGCCGGCAGGTGATCGGTGCCGGGCATCACGTTGGCCGACCACATCTTGCGGTTCGGGCCGATGCCGCCCACGCCCAGGCCGCCAAAGCCCACGCCGTGATAGCCGCGCTCGCGGCCGATGATGCGCGTGCGCGTGCCTTCGCCGCGAGCGCGGTGATAGGCCAGCGCGATCTTCAGCGCCGTATCGACCGATTCCGAACCCGAGTTCGTGAAGAAGATGCGATCCAGCCCCTTCGGCATCAGCGCCGCCACCTTGGTCGCTGCTTCGAATTCAAGCGGATGCCCCATCTGGAACGGCGGCGCGTAGTCCAGCGTGGCCGCCTGCTGCGCGATGGCTTCCACGATCTCCTTGCGTGCATGACCAGCCGCCACGCACCACAGACCGGCGCAGCCATCGAGGATCTCGCGGCCATCGTGCGTCGTGTAGTACATGCCGTTGGCCGACGCCAGCAGGCGCGGCGCGCTCTTGTACTGGCGATTGGCCGTAAAGGGCATCCACAAGGCTTCGAGATCGGGAATCACGGTCTTGGCGGCGTCCATACTTTCTCCTGTTCGCAATGCGCGGGGCGTGGCGGCATGCCACGGATTGGGCAACTCTACCGGCGGGGTCCGAACTCAAGAATATACGGTCTCCACGGCTCCGCCTGACCGTACAGGTCAAGATGCCCAGACCGTACAGATGCAACGCATGGCGAATCCGGCTCCGCAGTTGCACGACACCCGCTGTTACATCGATGAAACAGCCGATTCACGCTGCGGCGCGTCAAATTTCCCCCATCGCCACCCGGCCTGCCACAAGCCATTACACTGTACAGGTTTCGATTTTCCCGAGCGCCGCATGCTCAACCTGAATCTTGTCCGCAGCCGCCGTGGCGGTGAAACCCTGACCGAGCAGATCGTGGCAGCCATCGCCGCCATGGTCGATCAGCGCGCGCTGCGTGCTGGCACCGCGCTGCCTTCGGTGCGGCGTCTGGCGCAGCAGCACAACGTCAGCACCTTCACGGTGGCCGAAGCCTATGGCCGGCTGACGGCATTGGGCTATCTGGCGGCGCGCCCCGGCTCGGGCTACACGGTGGCCCATCGCCACACGCCTTCGGGTCATGCACGCGCGCCGCACTGGGAGGTGCCCGGACTTAACGCAGCGTGGCTGCTCTCCGATGTATTCGCCGATCACTCCGTGCCGATCAAGGCGGGCGCGGGCTGGCTGCCGGGTGACTGGCTCAACGAGGAAGGCTTGCACCAGGCCATGCGCAGTGCATCGCGCGTGCCGGCCGCGCAGGTGTCCGGCTATGGCCACCCCTACGGATTCGGCGCGTTGCGCGAGCACATCGCCACGCATCTGAGCCAGTACGGCATGCCCGTGCAGTCGCAGCAGGTAGTGCTGACGCAGGGCGCAACGCAGGCACTGGACCTCGTGGTCCGCACATTATTGCGACCGGGCGATACCGTGCTCGTGGAAGCCCCTTGCTACTGCAACCTGCTGCAGATCCTGCGGCTGGCCGGATTGCGTGCCATTGGCGTGCCGCGCACCGCGGCGGGTCTGGACACCGATGCGCTCGAAGACGCCATTCGCCATCACAGCCCCCGTGCGTTGTTCGTCAACACGGTGCTGCAGAATCCCACCGGCGCCAGCCTGACCAGCATGAACGCGTTCCGCGTGCTGCAACTGGCCGAGCAGCATCGGCTGCTTGTGGTCGAAGACGATATCTATCGCGAACTCGCCCCCGCCGGCTCACCGATGCTGGCGGCCATGGATGGCTTGTCGCAAGTGGTCTACGTGAACGGATTTTCGAAGACGATCGCGCCGTCGCTGCGCGTGGGCTATCTGGCGGCCAGCCCTGACCTTGCCAAGGCATTCGCGCGCACCAAGATGGCGGTGGGCCTGACCTCGTCGGAGGTGACCGAGCGGCTTGTGTATTCGGTACTGACGAGTGGCCACTATGGGCGGCATGTGGCGGCGCTGGCCGAACGGTTACGCGCGCAACAGGATCACGTGTCGGAAAAAATGGAAGCGCATGGGCTGGAAATCATGCTGCGGCCCGACGGCGGCATGTTCACATGGGCGCGACTGGCGCCGGGGCACGATGGCGTCGCCGTGAGCGGCAATCACCTGGCCACGCTGGCGCTGGAGCACGGAATCTGGCTGGCGCCGGGCGCGTATTTCGATCCAGCGGAAGCAGACTCGCCGTGGATCCGGTTCAACGTGGCCACCAGCGACGCCCCCGAGTTGTGGGCGTTCTTCGATGCCGTCCGCAGCGGCGGGACCGCGATGGTCCGCGCCGCCTGACGGCTGGCAGTCCTGCGCAGGCGCTCAGAAGCGGTAGCGCACGTAACCCGTATAGAAGTTGCTGCCCGGGTTGGGTTCCTTGATCCCGGCATTGGAGATGTGCTGGAAGCGGAAGCCCACTTCGGTGGCGGCGTTCTTGCCGAAGCCCACACCTACGCCGAGCATGTCCGAGAACTGGAACGCACTGCCCATCCGATGTTCATCGGACGTGCCCGCGTGGCTCAGCACGCGCAGGCCTACCGATCCCTCGACGAACGGCACGAAGTAGCCGCCGCGCTTTTCCACGCGCAGGATTGGCGAAATACCGAATTCGACCAGATTCTGCTGGTTGGTGCCGCCACGCGTATCCCAGCCAGCCAGGTTCACTTCGGCCTGCAGGCGGAACAGCCAGCCCTGCGGATTGCCATACTGAATCGGCGTGTTGAAGTTGATGCCGACTTCGTACTTGTTGACATCATGGCTCGTGTCACGGCCATAGGCCACATGCACGGCGGGGTGTTTCCAGCCCACCAGCTCCTCGGCGCTGGCCGCCGAACTGGCACCCGCCACCAATGCGGCAGCGGCCACGGTTCGGCCCAGGAGCTTCATGCGGGAACGTGGGGCAGTAGACATGTTTCGTTCTTGTTGTGCTTTCTTCATGTTGAAAGGCATCGAAGAGAGAGGGCTCGGAAAAACAACGCACTCGACACGCCCTCGCCCGTCCCTTCCATTCGGCAGCGGGGAACGCGGGTCAGGCCCAGAGCCGCTCCACCAGCCAGCCTGCGGCAACACAAAGGCCGAGCCAGACAGCGAGGCAGCTTGCAATAAATCGGTACGTCATTGTTTGTATGAACAGCAGGTGGGGATTTTTTGAACGAATTTTCGCCGCGCATTATACATGCATCCATGAATGTATGTAACGATCGCGGCACGTTTCACCGCGGCGCATTGCACATGCATCTGATTCGTCAGAAAACTCCCGCCAGCCATAATGCCAGCCCGCGCGGAATGCTGCAGACGGAAGAAACGCCTGCGTCTCTCGTGATTTCGGCGAATGGAAAAAATGTGAAAAGGCCAGCGCCTGGCGCGCTTTGGCCCGGAGCGGTGCTCCAGAGGCGAGCCGGTCCCATGCGGGACCCGCCGAAATGACTTTGGTATCAGATATTTACGATGCCGTGCCGCGCAGGAAGGGCAGCACTTCGGCAAGCAACTGCTCGGGGATTTCCTCGGCGATGTAGTGCCCGCAGGGCAGCGCATGGCCGGTCACCTGCCGCGCCACCTTGCGCCACTCTTCGAGCGGCTGGAAACACTTTCCGACCGCACCGTCGCGTCCCCACAACGCCAGCATCTCGCATTCGACACCACGGCCCGCCTCGATATCGGCGCGGTCGTGCTCCAGATCGATGCCGGCGCTGGCGCGGTAGTCTTCACAAAGCCCATGCGCCGCGCCCGGCAGACGCAGGCAACGCTCGTACTCGGCCAGCGCCTCTGCGGTGAACGGCGCCAGGCCCGCGCTGCGGCTGCCCATGGTCTGCTGCAGGTACTGGGCCGGGTCCGCCTCGATCAGAGTCTCCGGGAACGGCGCAGGACGGATCAGGAAGAACCAGTGATAGTAGGCACGCGCAAAGGCCTCGTTGGTCTGCGCATACATCGCCAGCGTGGGCGCGATATCGAGCGTGACCAACTTCTCGACGGCCTGCGGATGATCCACGGCCAGCCGATGCGCCACGCGCGCGCCGCGATCGTGCGCGAGCACGCGGAATCGCTCGAAGCCAAGCTGGCGCATCACGGCCAACTGGTCGGCCGCCATGACGCGCTTGCTGTAGTTGCTGTGGTCGGCCACGCCGGCGGGCTTGCCGCTGTCCCCGTAGCCGCGCAGGTCGGTGGCCACCACGGTGAAATGCCGCGCCAGTTCGCCCACTACCTTGTGCCAGATGACGTGAGTCTGCGGATGACCGTGCAGCAACAGCAGCGGCGGCCCTTCTCCGCCCACCACGGCGTGGATCGGCACACCGTCATGATCGATACGATGCGTGGCAAATCCTTCAAACATCGGCGTCTCCTGGAATTGTGGGGATGGCCTGTGGCCTGGGCAGCAGTCTATCCGCGAATTCCACCGCTATTGATTCGTGCGACGCAAGTCATTCGAGCCTGCGATTCATGAAAATGCCGGCACGGGCGGCGACGGGAACGCCCTTTCACCCGCAGGGTCGTCAAGAAACAAACGTCCCGTGGCTGATACGCTCCGGACTGACACCCCCGATTCTCAAGAGATTCCTCATGCACTCGCACAACCTGTCCGCGTGGACCCACTCTCACGTCTTCGACACCGGCAACCAGGCTGCCGAACGCGGCACGCGCCTGGTGATGTGGATCACGCTGGCGATGATGGCGATCGAGATCGCCGCCGGGCTCGGCTTCAACTCGATGGCGCTGCTGGCCGACGGCTGGCACATGAGTTCGCACGCCGTGGCCATTGGGCTATCAGCCTTCGCCTATGCGGCCGCACGCAAGCTCGCGCACGATGCGCGGTTCACGTTCGGCACGTGGAAGATCGAAGTGCTCGCCGCGTTTGCCAGCGCGGTGTTCCTGCTGGGCGTGGCGGGTCTGATGATCTTCGGATCGGTGGAGCGGCTGCTGAGTCCCGAACCGATTCACTACCGCGAGGCGATGATCGTCACGGCCATTGGCCTGCTGGTGAACCTGGGCTGCGCGATGATCCTTGGCGGGGCTCATCATCATGGACACGATCACGGGCACGACCATCACGGCCACGCGCATGACCACGGCCATCACCATCATCACGACATCAACCTGCGCGCCGCCTATCTGCACGTCGTGGCGGATGCCGCCACTTCGCTGCTCGCCATCGTGGCACTGGCCGGCGGCTGGTGGCTCGGCTGGAGCTGGCTCGATCCGGTGATGGGCCTTGTGGGTGCGGTGCTGGTGGGACGCTGGGCCATCGGCCTGCTGCGCCAGAGCGGCACTGTGTTGCTCGACCGCGAAATGGACCATCCCGTTGTGGAAGAAGTCCGCGAGGTTCTGGCGGAGTTTGCCGAAGGCGAGGAAGGCACGCGCATCGCAGACCTGCACGTCTGGCGCGTAGGCCGCGAACAGTTCGCCTGCATCGCCAGCCTGGTCACGCATGACACCACGCTGACGCCGCAGCGCGTGCGGCAGGCGCTATCGGTGCATGAGGAACTGGTGCATGTGAGTGTGGAGGTTAATTTTTGTGGGGCAGTGCACTAGCGGCTTTCTCCCCTTTCCCGCACCATTCTTTCTCCCCTCTCCCGCGCGCGGGAGAGGGGTTGGGGGAGAGGGCGAGCGCTCGCGAACCGAGATGCTTGTTCGTAGCTTGAAACGCTTACCCTCTCCCCCGCCCCTCTCCCGCAAGCGGGAGAGGGGAGAAAGACAGAGGCGGGAGAGGGGTACGAACTGACACACGCAGCCGCTCAAGGCATCAACAAGATCGCCCCCGTCGTCTCCCTGCGCTCCGCGGCCTCATGCGCGCGCGCCACATCGGCCAGCGGAAAGCGCGCACCGATATCCACCTTCACATGACCTGCCGCGATGGCATCGAACAGATCCTTCGCGTTGGCGCGGAACCGCGCGGCATCCGCGTTGTGCGGAAATACTGATGGCCGCGTCAGGAACAGGCAGCCTTTCTTGTTCAATAGTTCAGGCTCGATGGCCGGCGCCGGACCCGATGCCGCGCCGTACAGCACCACCATCCCGAACGTCTGCGCGCAATCGAGCGAACCGAGGAACGTGTCCTTGCCCACGGCGTCGTAGACCACGGTCACGCCGCGCCCATCGGTGGCATCGCGAACCTGCTTGACCCAGTCGCCATGGCTGTAGTCGATGGCGATATCGCACCCGGCCGCCCGCGCACGCTCGCACTTGGCCGGCGAGCCGGCGGTGCCAATCACGCGCGCGCCCAGCGCCTTCGCCCATCCGCTCAGGATCTGGCCCACGCCACCCGCCGCCGCATGCACCAGCACGGTATCGCCCGGCTTCACGGCGTGGGTATGGCGCACCAGATACTGCGCCGTCATGCCCTTGAAGATCGTTGCGGCGGCCTGTTCGTCGGTGATGGTGTCGGGCAGCTTCACGAGCTTGTCCACCGGCACGTTGCGTCCTTCGGAATACGCACCCAGGCCCGCGTTCATGTAGGCCACGCGATCTCCCACGGCGACATCGGCCACGCCCTCACCCACCGCTTCCACCACGCCGGCTGCCTCGAAGCCCAGCCCGGTGCCAGCCGGCAGCGGATAGGTGCCGCGACGCTGATAGATATCGATGAAGTTGAAACCGATCGCCGTATGCCGTACGCGTGCCTCGCCTGGGGCGGGGGCCGGCAACTCTACCGATTCGAGCCGCATGACCTGCGGCTGGCCGAATTCGTGAAGGCGGATGGCGCGGACAGCAGTCGGCATGGGGTCTCCTCGATGCGCGTTGGCAGAATTTGTGAGACCCGATTATTGATGCAATTCCGATTTTCTGCCGAAGCTCAACCCAGTTCGGCAGACATGCAGAGCGCACTGGTATTGCGCAATCGCTGGAATTCTTCACTCTCCAGCACTTCGGCAGGCAGCTTGGAGGCGTGGATCAGCGAGAAGCCGTAGCGGGAGAAATAGCTGGGGCACGTGGAGGTCAGCAGCACGGCGCGCCGACTGCCGTTGGCGCGCGCCCGCATCATCACGGCGCTCACGAGATGGCTCGCAATGCCCTGGTCACGCCACTCTCGCAGTACGGCAACGGACCGGATGATCGCCGTCTCCCCGAAAAGCTGGGCACAGGCGCAACCGACAAGTTGGGATTCGAGCACGGCAACATGAAACTCGCCGGCAAGGCGCGGTAACTCGTCCACTGGCAAATTGCACCGCTCGAGCACGGCGCCAATGGCAGACACATCCGCGGGCTGCGCAAGCCGGATTCGCAGATCTTTAATCATCTTGAGCCTCTGTATCTCTCATCACATCGGGACGGATATGCCATGGAAGCCCTGCATGGTGAATCTTGGTGCGCCAAGGGGAGCGATGCAATGCCGCGATTGGTGCACGCGCCCCACACTATCGCAATCGGCCTCCGGATTCCAGAAGGGAAACCACCGAAAGCGACGGGTGCCACGCATCAGCCTGTCCGCTCCATCGATGAGCACGAAACAGGCCACACACGGCGGCAGCAGTATCTGCATGTCGTGTGACAGTGTCGAGTAGATGGGGATGAAGCGGACTACGGAAAAACGATGGAGGCGGGGATACGGAATCGAACCGTCGTAAACGGCTTTGCAGGCCGTCGCATAACCACTCTGCCACCCCGCCACGGGGATAGACGATCCGGAACCGGTCGTCGGTGTCTGTGGTGCGGGGCGCAGTGTAGCCGAAGTCGAAAAAACGTGCAGGGCGTGCCGTTATTACCCGAAGGCGGGTGCTGTCTGTCGCTGCTACGCGCCGATCTCGCCCATCGCACTCTGCTGGTAGTTCTGCAGGCCGACGCGATTCACCAGATCCAGTTGCGTCTGCAGCCACTCGATATGGTCCTCGGTGTCGTCGAGGATGGGCGAAAGGACGTCGCGGGAGACGTAGTCGCTCACGGACTCGCAGTACTTGATGGCTTCCTTGAGGCTGGTCTGAGAGACCAGCTCAAGCTTCAGATCGCAGCCGAGCATCTCCTCGGTGGTCTCGCCGATCATGAGCTTGTCGAGGTCCTGCAGGTTGGGCAGCCCATCGAGCATCAGGATGCGATCGATGATCTTGTCCGCGTGCTTCATCTCCTCGATCGATTCCTCGTACTCGTGCTTGCCCAGCGCCTTGAGCCCCCAATGTCCATACATGCGGGCGTGTAAAAAATACTGGTTGATCGCCGTCAGCTCATGCCGGAGTTGGACATTCAGCAGCTGTATTACCTTCTTGTCCGATTTCATGGCGTCGATCCCCGAATATGGCATGCGGTGATTTTCATGTTAATCCGCCAGCCCGGAAGGTCAAGCCCCATGCGGCTTTGCGGACGACACGCATCCTCATCTACGGCTCGTCATTGAATCTGAGACTGATATTGATTCCGATTTATGGCAATAAAAAAGCGCCTCGAAACGAGGCGCCTTATTTGCGGGGCATGCGGTTATATCGCCCGTGCCCTTATTCCCCACTGGCGCGATAGCGATTACGCAGATCGCGAATCAGGTCGTGATTGCGCAGCACACCCTGGTACTGGCGCTCGATCAGCGCGCGGATGTCGAAGCTCAAGTCGGTCTCCTGCAGCGCATCGGCGTACTTCTTCTTTGCCACGTCCTCGCCCTTCTCGGTCTCCTCCAGGATGGCGAGATCCGAACGATCCGATACCGCGGTACGCAGGCTCACCCAGCCGCGATGGAGCGCGCCGGCCACGCTGCCGTGGTCCTCGGGCTTGGCGCCGAGCGCCGTGACCTGACTCTGCAATTCGCGCACTGCGGCGCCTATCTCTGTTGCGCGGCTCGAGAACAGCGTCTTCAACTCGGGATTCTTCGCATCCTCGGCGGCCTTGCGGAAGCCTTCCTCGCCATCGCGCGAGACTTCGATCAGGTCGTTCAGTACAGACACATTGTTGTCAGCCATAGCAAACTCCTCGTTATCTCTCGGACACGCCGCACGCCTGCGCGCAACGCGTCATGGAACATTCCGCGCACACCATCCAGGGTGCGCGGCCCTTGGTTCCAAGATAGAGGAGCCGCCTGCGGGGGACTGTCGGGGCGCCTCGCAACCGGCTGTCGGTCTGCGCCTACATCTGCGTCGCCCCCGCCAGTCAGTCGAACAGGTGACCCATGCGCGACCGCTTGGTCGCCAGATACTTTTCGTTTTCGGAGTTGGACGGCACGATGTGACGCATCTGTTCGGTCACCTTGATGCCCGCATCCTCAAGCGCCCGAATCTTGATCGGATTGTTGCTCATCAGCCGCACCGAGGTGACACCCCACTGCCGCAGGAAATCCGCCGCGAAGGCATAGGTACGGGAATCGATAGCCTGACCCAGTGCCAGATTGGCATCCACGGTGTCGAGTCCGCCATCCTGCAGCGCGTACGCACGAATCTTGTTCGACAGCCCGATGCCACGGCCTTCATGGCCACGCAGATACAGCAGGATGCCACGCCCTTCCTCCGCAATCTTGCGCATGGCGAGATCGAGCTGCTCGCCGCAATCGCAGCGGCACGAGCCAAACACATCGCCGGTCAGGCATTCCGAATGCAAACGAACGAGCACGTTCTCGCCCGAAATATCGCCCATCGACAGGGCCAGGTGCTCGGTTCCCGTATCCATGCCCTGGAAGGCATGAGCGGTGAATTCTCCGTAACTGGTCGGCAGGCGGGCAGAGCCGATCAGCTCACTTTCTAGGTCTTTCATATTGATGTGCAAGGGCTGGAGGCGCCATGGTGCCCGCACGGCATGATGCAGGGGCGGGGCAGGCGCACCGCGCCGCGCCGATTGGGAGAGGCGCAGACGCAGCATGCCGGCAAGGATACCCCGAAATGC
Organism: Cupriavidus sp. 2SB; assembly: GCF_005503625.1. Lineage (GTDB taxonomy): Bacteria > Pseudomonadota > Gammaproteobacteria > Burkholderiales > Burkholderiaceae > Cupriavidus. The sequence continues at coordinate 31,603 of NZ_SCMX01000056.1, forward strand.
ATTCTGCTATCGGGTGTGGGGTTACCGGGCGGTAGGCACATGCCTGGTTGTAGACGTTTCCCCCGCGCAGAAAGCAAGAAGGGCCACCCGGATGAGCGGCCCTTCTCGCTGAGACAACGTCACCTTGCGAACCAGTTGCCCGGTCCGCAACAGCCTTACTCCACCGTCACCGACTTCGCCAGATTGCGTGGCTTGTCCACGTCGGTGCCGCGTGCGCAGGCGGTGTGGTACGCCAGCAGTTGCAGCGGTACCACGTGCAGGATCGGCGAGAGCGCGCCGTAGTGCTCCGGCATGCGGATCACCTGGATACCGTCCGACGACTGGATGTGCGTGTCGGCATCGGCGAACACGTAGAGACGGCCGCCGCGTGCGCGCACTTCCTGGATGTTGGACTTCAGCTTTTCCAGCAGCGCGTCGTTCGGTGCCACGGTCACCACGGGCATGGCTTCCGTCACCAGTGCCAGCGGGCCGTGCTTCAGCTCGCCGGCCGGGTAGGCTTCAGCGTGGATGTACGAGATTTCCTTGAGCTTGAGCGCGCCTTCCAGAGCGATCGGATAGTGCAGGCCACGACCCAGGAACAGCGCGTTCTCGCGGCGGGCGAAGTCCTCCGACCACGCGATGATCTGCGGCTCCAGCGCCAGCACGCCATGCAGCGCGGCGGGCAGGTGGCGCAGGTTCGTCAGCGCCTCGGCTTCCTGTTCGTCGTTCAGGTAGCCGCGCACCTTGCCCAGCGCCAGCGTCAGCATGTACAGCGCGGCCAGTTGCGTGGTGAACGCCTTGGTCGATGCCACGCCGATCTCGGTGCCTGCGCGGGTCAGGAAGCGCAGTTCGGTCTCGCGCACCATCGCGCTCGTGGCCACGTTGCAGACGGCCAGCGTGTGCGTGTGGCCCAGCGAGCGGGCGTGGCGCAGTGCGGCCATCGTGTCGGCCGTTTCGCCGGATTGCGAAATCACCACCACCAGTGCGCGCGGATTCGGCACGGTGTCGCGGTAGCGGTATTCGCTGGCGACCTCGACCTGCGTCGGGATCTTGGCGATCGATTCCAGCCAGTACTTGGCCGTGCAGCCCGAGTAGTAGCTCGTGCCGCAAGCCAGGATCAGGATGCTGTCGATGTTGGCAAACACCTGCTCCGCGTTGTCGCCGAACAGGTCGGGCGTGATGGCGGCGATGCCTTCGAGCGTATCGCCCAGGGCGCGCGGCTGCTCGAAGATTTCCTTCTGCATGAAATGGCGGAACGGACCCAGTTCCACGGCGGCGGCGTGTGCCTCCACCACGCGATCCTCGCGCACTACCTCGATATCGTTGACATCGCGGATCGTGACGCCAGCGCGCGTCAGTTCCACCACATCGCCTTCTTCCAGATAGATGATGCGATTGGCAGTGCCGGCCACGGCCAGCGCGTCCGATGCCAGGAACGTTTCGTCGTTGCCGAGGGCCACGACCAGCGGCGAACCGGCGCGCGCGCCGACCACCACGTCAGGATTGTCACGCGCCACCACGGCAATGGCGTAGGCGCCGTGCAGGCGCTTGGTCACCACACGCACCGACGCAAACAGGTCGCCACGCGTGGCGCTGCTCGGATACGTGTAGGCCTGATGGATCAGGTGGGCCACCACTTCGGTATCGGTCTGCGACTCGAAACCGTAGCCCACGGCGCGCAGTTCTTCGCGCAGCGGCTCGTAGTTCTCGATGATGCCGTTGTGGACGAGTGCGATGGTCTCGTCCGAGAAGTGCGGGTGCGCGTTGACCGTGTCGGGCTTGCCGTGCGTGGCCCAGCGCGTGTGGGCGATGCCCAGATTGCCGCCGAGACCCGACGATTGCGTCTGCGCGTCCAGTTCGGCCACGCGCGACACCGTGCGTGCGCGTTCGAGAATGGCGTCGCGCACCACGGCGACGCCGCACGAGTCATAGCCGCGATATTCCAGGCGACGCAGACCTTCGACCAGGACCGGAACGATATTGCGGTGCGAAACCGCGCCAACGATGCCACACATGCTCTAACCCCTTATTTTTTCGGTTGCTTGACCGGACGCTGCCATGCGTCGATCGTCATCTGCTTGGAACGCGACAGCGTGAGCTTGTCGGCCGGTGCTTCCTTGGTCAGCGTCGTGCCAGCGCCAATCGTCGCGCCACGGCGCACCGTTACCGGCGCCACCAGTTGCGTATCGGAGCCGATGAACACATCGTCCTCGATGATGGTGCGATGCTTGTTCACGCCATCGTAATTGCACGTGATGGTGCCTGCGCCGATGTTCACGCGCTGGCCCACGGTGGTGTCGCCGACGTAGGCCAGATGGTTGGCCTTGCTGTGGTCGGCAATCTGACTGTTCTTGACTTCGACGAAATTGCCGATGTGCACATCCTTGCCCAGTTCCGCACCCGGCCGCAAACGCGCGTACGGACCGATGCGCCCGTCCGGCCCGATCTTTGCTTCCTCAAAGTGGCAGAACGGTTGCACGCGTGCGCCAGCCCCTACGGAGGTGTTGCGGATCACGCAGTGCGCACCGATGTGCACGCCATCCTCCAGATGCACGCGGCCTTCGAACACGCAGCCTACGTCGATGGTCACGTCGCGTCCGCAGGTCAGTTCGCCGCGCACGTCGATACGCGCCGGGTCCAGCAACGTGACGCCCGCTTCAAGCAGACGTTGGGCAATGTTGCGCTGATGGATGCGCTCGATCTCGGCCAGTTGCACCTTGCTGTTGACGCCGAGCGTCTCCCACAGTGCAGCCGGCTGGGACGACACGATCTCCACGCCGTCAGTGGCGGCGCGTTCGATGGTGTCGGTAAGGTAGTACTCACCTTGCGCGTTGTCGTTGCGCAGCGTGGAGAGCCAGCGGCGCAGGTGACCCGTCGGGCAGACGAGGATGCCGGTATTGATCTCGCGGATCGCGCGGATTTCCTCGCTGGCATCCTTCTGCTCGACGATGCGGACGATATTGCCGGCAGCGTCGCGTACGATGCGGCCATAGCCGGTGGGATCGGGCATTTCAACGGTCAGCACGCCCAGGCGCTCGGCGCCAGCGGCCTGTACGAGGTGCTGAAGCGTGGACGCCGACGTCAGCGGTACGTCGCCATACAGGACCAGCGTGGGCTGGCCGTCGTCGAGCAGCGGCAGTGCCTGCATGACGGCGTGGCCAGTGCCCAGTTGCTGGGCCTGCTCGGCGAAGGCGACATCTTCTGCGGCAACCGCTGCGCGCACGTGCTCGGCGCCATGGCCCACCACGACGACGAGCCGCGACGGCGAGAGCGTGCGGGCGGTATCGAGTACGTGGGCGAGCATGGGGCGGCCGGCAACCGGGTGCAGCACCTTGGGCAACGCGGAATTCATGCGCTTGCCCATGCCGGCGGCAAGAATGACGATATTCACAAGGAGGGTCCTAAGTGAGTGTGTCTGAGAATATTCTGAAGAATCCGTGCCGTGGAGCACTGCAGTCAGTAGGGCAAAACCGTTGCCACGACTGGGCTGGCGGGCGATCAACCGCCCCTGGAAACATGCGCGCCGATTCTAGCATGCACCCCCGGACCACATCGGGCCGATCACTTCACGTTACGGTTGTTCACATTTGGACACGACGCGTTTTTGCATGGTTTGCAGCATTTACCGTCCTGGCGGCGTTGGGTGGATGCAACGCCATGAAGCTCGGCTACCAGCAGGGTGACCGTCTGGCCTACTGGTGGGTGGATCGGTATGTGGACGTTTCTGACCTGCAGGAGCCGCCCACCAAGGACGCCATCGCCCGGTTCTTCTCCTGGCACCGGCAGGCGCAGCTTCCCGAAATCGCCACGGTCCTGACCCGGGTGAAGGGTGAAGTCGCCGGCCCCATCGAAGCCTCGATGGTCCGGCAGGTGCAGCAGGACACGAACCGCCTGGGCCGCCGCGCCTTCGAGAACGCCGTCCCCGACGTGGCCGACCTGATGCTGACGCTGACGCCCGAACAGATCAAGCGTATGGAAGGCAAGTTCGCGGAAAGCAACGCCAAGTACCGGAAGGAGTTTCTCAAATCCGACCCCAAGGCGCGCACGGACGCCCGCTTCGACAAGATCATGGACTACGCAAAGCTGATCTACGGCGGCTTCTCGGGCGAGCAGGAACGCACGATCCGTGACGCGATGGGCCCGTATATGGAAGGTGCCGAGGCGCGCTACGCGGAGCGGGTGAAGCGGCAACAGGAATGGCTGACGCTGGCGCGAGAGGTCTCGACCTCACATCCGCCGAAGGCGCAGGTCGAGGACATGCTGCGCAAGTACGCCGATCACTGGCAGCGCCCGGCCAGCGGCCAGCAGCGCAGCAACGAGGCAGGCGTGGATCTGTCTGTGAAGATCGCCAATCTCACTACGCCTGAGCAGAAGGCGCACGCGGTGGATCGGTTCCAGAAGTGGATCGACGATACGAGGTCGCTGATGCGGGAGGGGGCTTCGCAGGCAGCGAAGTAATGAAACTCCCCTCTCCCGCGCAGTGGGAGAGGGGAGCAAACCCATCAGGCCGCAGGCTCTTCCGCCTTCTCGATCTTGTCGAACCGCACAAACTCCATCCGGTTCGCTCCCACGTTGCCCGTGAACGTCAGCGCCTGCTGCGTGAACGTGGTTTCCCCGAACAGCGATGCCTCGTCGACCTTCGCCAGTCCAGTCGCCAGCCCGTTGAACGGGAACAGCTCGGTATCCGCCAGGTGGGACGGCACCACATTACGCAGTGCCGCGAAGATGTTGTCGATGCGGCCCGGGAATTCGCGCTCCCATGCCTGCACCATCTCGCTCACCTTCTTGCGTTGCAGGTTTTCCTGCGAGCCGCAGAGATTGCAAGGAATAATCGGGAATTGCATGGCGCGCGCGTAGGACGCGATGTCCTTCTCCGCGCAGTACGCCAGCGGACGAATGACAATGTGCTGGCCGTCATCGGTGGCCAGCTTCGGCGGCATGGCTTTCATCTTGCCGCCGAAGAACATGTTCAGGAAGAACGTGTTGACGATGTCGTCGCGGTGATGGCCCAGCGCAATCTTGTTGGCGCCCAGCTCCTTGGCCGTGCGATAGATTACGCCCCGGCGCAGTCGCGAACACAGCGAGCACGTGGTCTTGCCCTCGGGCACCTTCTCCTTGACGATCGAATACGTGTCTGCTTCGACGATCAGGTATTCCACGCCCACCGATTTCAGGTAGGCCGGCAGGATTTCCTCGGGAAAGCCGGGCTGCTTCTGGTCCAGGTTCATCGCGATGAGCTTGAACTTGATGGGCGCGCGCTTCTGCAGCGCCATCAGCACCGACAACATCGTGTACGAGTCCTTGCCGCCGCTCATGCAGACCAGCACGGTGTCGCCGTCCTCGATCATGCCGAAGTCGCCGATGGCCTTCCCGGTCTGCGACTGCAGACGGGTTTCCAGGCGGTAGAAATTAGCGGAGTGACTCATAAGACGTACCTGAAGCGGGGGCGGGCGCTGAACAATGGCCTGACACCCCCGAAGAACATGCCGGATTGACGGGGCGATATTCTACTGGACCCGCCGCCCCACCGCTCTGCGTGCCTCAGGCCGGCTTGATGTGGAAGACTTCGACGCCCACCGATTCGCAATCCGGATACACATCGGGCTTCTCGGTGGAGACACGCACGGCCCGCACCTTGGGGTGCTTCAGCATGGCGCGCGCCACGTCGTCGCACAGCGTTTCCTGCAGGTGGATATGGCCTTGCGCCATGCGCTCGGCCACGGTGTTGCGCATGAAATCGTAGTCCACCACTTCGTCCAGCTTGTCCGCCTGGGGCGTGGTTTCGGCCAGCGAGACGAACAGGTCGATATTGACCAGCACGCGCTGCTCGCCCTTCTTCTCGAATTCATGCACGCCAATGTTGATCTGCACTTCGTAATTGCGCAGGAACATGCGGCGGCAGTCTTGCAGGCTGGGATGGGACAGGGCGGCAAAAGTCATGGCGGGAACTATCGTTAAAACTTATTCAGTCAGGAACATCACGTCGCGGGCCAGCGGCATCAGGTGCTGGCCGCCATCGACGTAGAGCGTGGAACCGGTCACGGCGCGGGCGATGGCGAGGTAGGCCACGGCCTGCGCAATATCGTCCGGCGTGCTCGATTTGCCGAGCGGCGTCATGCCGTGTGCACGCACGAAGCCCGGATCGGACTGGTCGCCGGACACCAGCGTGATACCCGGCGCCACGCCCACCACGCGCAGGCGCGGGGCCAGTGCCTGGGCCAGTTGCACCGTGGCGGTCTGCAGCGCGGACTTCGACAGCGTGTACGACAAAAAGTCCGGATTCAGGTTGTTCAGCTTCTGGTCGAGCAGGTTGATCACCACGCCACGCTGTTCGGTCTCGTTGCCGTCGGCACCCAGCGCCTTGTGCATCTCGCGCGCCAGCAGCAGCGGTGCGGCCACGTTCGTGCGCATATGCGTATCGAGCGAAGCGTACGAGAAGCTCGTGGCCACGTCGTACTGGAACAGCGAGGCATTGTTGACCAGGCACGACGGCACGCCGAGCGCATCCTTGCAGGCGGCGATCAGCTTGCTCGTGGCACTTTCGTCGGACAGGTCGGCCTGCAGCACGGCAGCGCGGCGACCGAGACTGCGGATCTGCGTGGCAAGCGCTTCGGCCTCGTCGCGCGAGCGGTTGCAGTGGACGGCTACGTCCCAACCCTGCGCGGCAAGCTCGAGCCCGATGGCGCGGCCCAGGCGGCGTGCGCCGCCGGTCACCAGCGCCACCCCACGCGAGGGTGTGGTTCGGGCGGCGGCAGCGCCCTCAGTATTGAAATCTGGCATTGCTACAATTCGCGGTATGCAGAAAGTCGCTAGTCTACCCCTTCCCTCCGCCGACGCGCTCGGCGCCTCCACGGCTCTTTCCACCGTCATCGCCGATGCCATCAAGGCTGCGGGCGGCTGGATCGGCTTCGACCGCTTCATGTCGCTGGCGCTCTATGCGCCGCGCCTGGGTTACTACAGCGGGGGCGCCGCCAAGTTCGGGCGCGACGCCGGCGACGGCAGCGACTTCATCACCGCTCCAGAACTGAGTCCCTTCTTCGCGCGCACACTGGCTCGCCAGTTCGCACCGCTGATCGGCATGAACCTGCCGCAAGTGATGGAATTCGGCGCCGGTACGGGCCGGCTGGCAGCGGATCTGCTGCTCGCGCTCGAAACCGAAGGCGCGTTGCCCGATACGTACCGGATCGTCGAGCTTTCCGGCGAACTGCGTGCGCGCCAGCAACAGACGCTTGCCGAGCGTGCGCCCCATCTGGCGTCGCGTGTGACGTGGCTCGATACCCTGCCCGACCGCTTCGAAGGCGTGATCGTCGGCAATGAAGTGCTCGATGCGATGCCTGTGAGCCTGTTCGCCCGAATCGGCGGCAAGTGGCACGAACGTGGCGTGTCACACGATGGGAATGGTTTCGCCTATCAGGATCGGCTGATGGAATCTTCAGCCGTGCCCGCCGCGTTGAAGGATTTTCCGGGCGATCACGACGTGGTCACCGAAACCCACGCCGAAGCCGAAGGCTTCACGCGTGCCGTCGCGACGATGCTCTCGCGCGGCGCGGCGTTTTTCATCGACTATGGTTTTCCGGCCGCCGAGTACTACCACCCGCAGCGCGTGGGCGGCACGCTGATGTGCCACTACCGCCATCACGCCCACCCCGATCCTTTCCTGTATCCGGGCCTGCAGGACATCACCGCACACGTGAACTTCACCGGCATCGCCGAAGTCGCGGTGGATGCGGGCCTGACTGTGGCGGGCTTCGCCTCGCAGGCACGCTTCCTGATGAATGCCGGCATTACCGAACTGATGATGTCGCTCGATCCATCGGATGCCCGCGCCTTCCTGCCGCAGGCCAACGCCGTGCAGAAGCTGCTGTCTGAAGCGGAGATGGGCGAGCTGTTCAAGGTCATCGCCCTGACCCGCGATCTCGACGATGCGCTGCCGCTGGCCGGCTTCGCACGCGGCGACCGTACCTTCGCTCTCTGACCCGGATCACGCCATGTTGCGTTGGACTTTCACCATCTTCCTCTGCGTGATCGTGCTGTCGGCCTCGCTGCCGTGGCTGCAGAAGATCGGCCTCGGACGCTTGCCCGGCGATCTGCGGTTTCGGCTTTTCGGGAAGGAGTATGTGCTGCCGTTTGCGTCGACGATATTGCTGTCGCTGGTGGCACTGGTGATTGGGAGGTTGTTGTAGGGGGGGGTATGCCATCCCACCAGGTTTTGCTCCCCTCTCCCGCAAGCGGGAGAGGGGAGAAAACCAAGCGGGAAAGGAAACTCAACGCTATTCCTTAACCCCCAACCGCTCCGCCACCGCCTTCACCCTTGCCTTGTGCACCCGATCCTTGATCTGGTCCACGCGATCCTCGCAAGCCTTGGCGATCGCACCCGCATCCACCGACGCCGCCGCATCGCGCGCCGCCATCAGGCGTGTCGTCTGCGGATACTCCCGATCCTCGAAACCCAGCCGGCCGCGTGCATCGGCTTCGCACGCCTGCAGTGCTTCGGCAAAGCGATCCGGTTTGCGCAACGCATCACAACGCTCCACAAGCCGTGTCAAAGCCGCTGCGCCGAACTCCATCGAGCGATGGATGTTGCCGTGTTCGCGTGCCACCAGCACCGCCAGTTCGCGACAATCGTTCGGAACGCGCAGCCGCTTGCAAACCGCTTCAAGCAGACCCACGCTGCGCTGCTCGTGTCCGATATGGCGTGGCAGCACGTCCTGGGGCGTGGTGCCTTTGCCCAGGTCATGCGTCAGCGCGGCGAATCGCACCGGCAGCGAGGCGCCGACGCTGGCCGCATAGTCCACCACCATCATCACGTGGATGCCGGTATCGACTTCCGGATGGTAATCGGCACGTTGCGGCACACCCCACAGCCGGTCGAGTTCGGGCATCAGCCGCGCCAACGCACCGCATTCACGCAGCACGTCGAACATGCGCGACGGACGCGCCTCCATCAAGCCACGTGCGAGTTCCTGCCACACGCGCTCTGGCACCAGCGCATCGACCTCGCCCATCTCCACCATGCGGCGCATCAGCGCGACGGTTTCAGGCGCCACCGAGAAATCGTGGAAGCGCGCGGCAAAGCGCGCCGCGCGCAGGATGCGCACCGGGTCTTCCGCAAACGCATCGGACACATGCCGGAACTGTCGCGCGGCGAGATCCCGCTGGCCGCCGTACGGATCGATGATCGGGCCGACGAGGTTGTCGTCCGCATCCACGGCCTGCGCCATGGCGTTGACAGTCAGGTCCCGACGCACGAGGTCTTCCTCGAGCGTGACTTCCGGTCCGGTGTAGAACGCAAACCCCTTGTAGCCCACCGCCGTCTTGCGCTCCGTGCGAGCCAGCGCGTATTCGGCCTTGGTCACCGGATGCAGGAAGACCGGAAAATCCTTGCCCACCGGCTTGTAGCCGGCGGCTTCCATTTCCTCCGGCGTGGCGCCCACCACCACGTAGTCGCGGTCCTGGCTCGGCTTGCCGAGCAGTTGGTCGCGGATCGCCCCGCCGACGGCATAGACCTGCATGAATCAGCCCGTGACGATGATCGCGTCCGGGCGATCGGGTTGCAAACGGTACGGCTCGTCGGCCACGACGAAATCACGCTCCTCGCGCGCCGCGGCCACCCACTCCTGCATGGCCGGCACCGTCAGGATGAAATCCGCGTAAGCCTTGGCAGCCTCCGGCAGATGCACGCCGTACGTGGCGAAGCGGCTCACCACGGGCGCGTAAAACGCATCGGCTACGGTGAACGTACCGAACAGGAACGGACCCTTCTCGCCATGCTGCGCGCGCAGGCCGGTCCAGATGGCTGCAATGCGGTCGATATCGCGTTGCACGGCCACGCTCCACCCGATGCCGGGCAGCACGGCCGTGATGTTCATCGGCATCTGGCTACGCACGTTGCCGAAGCCCGAATGCATCTCCGCGCAGATCGAACGCGCCACGGCGCGCGCGGCGGGATCGGTCGGCCAGAGTTGCTTCTCGGGGAATTTCTCGGCCACGTACTCGGAGATCGACAAGGAATCCCATACGGTCACGTCGCCATCGATCAGCGCCGGCACCTTGCCGGCCGGCGAGTACTGCATGATCTCTTCATCGAATGCCTTCGTGAACAGGCGCAGCGGGATTTCCTCGAAGGCAATGCCGGCGTGGCGCAACAGCAGCCAGGGACGCAGCGACCAGGAGGAGTAGTTCTTGTTGCCGATGACGAGCTTCATCGCAAATTCCTTGGGGGCGAAGATCGGGAAGACGTTGGCGCGCGGCGTATTTCGCCGGGCACCGTGGACCGGACATTCTATCGACCCGGACGCGGCAGCTCCAAACGAAATACGCTCGCAAGCCTGTGAGCGCCAGTCACAACGGACGGGCTCAGCGATGCACGCTGCCGCGCAGCCCCTGCATCACCGAATCGCGGCCACGACCGGCCAGCACATCCGTCATCACGGCTTCAAGGCTGACCGGATGCACGCCGAGTTCTGCGGCCATCGGTTGCGCCAGCACATTGTCGAGCCGCATCGAATCGAGATTGTCGCGCGACAACACCGTACCGCCGGGCATATGTTCGAGCACCGCCGCCTGCATGCGCGCCAGTGCATCGGGCAATGCGATCACCGGGCGCGGATGCCCCGACGCGCGGCCCGCGAACTTGACCAGTTCCTCCAGCGTATAGACCTGGGGTCCGCCCAGTTCATACGACTGGCCGATGGTCGACGGATTCGCCATCGCGTTGACGAACGCCTGCACCACATCCATCACGAACACCGGCTGGAAGCGCGCATGCGCGCAGGCCAGCGGCACCACCGGTGCCATCTGCTGCAACTGGGCGAACAGGTTCAGGAAATGATCGTCCGGGCCGAACACCACGGACGGCCGCAGGACAGTCCAGGCGAGACCGCTTTCGCGCACGATGCGCTCGCCCTCGCCCTTGCTGCGCAGGTACATCGACGGCCCCTGCGGATCGGCGCCGAGCGCGCTCATGTGGATCAGGCGGCGAACGCCGGTGCGCTGGCACGCATCGACCAACTGGCGCGGCAGGTCTACGTGCGCCGAGGCGAACTGCGGACCATACGGATCGGCCCGGTCGCCGTGCAGCACACCAACGAGGTTGACGACGATGCCATCCACGCCGAGCGATCCGATGGCATCGTCGAGCACTGCCGTATCGGCCAGCCCAAGCTCCACCGTTTCCACGCGCGGCAGGAGTAGCAGGTGCTGCGCATGCTCGACATGGCGCGTGCCGACCACGATGCGGTCAGGTGCGATGGGACTATCGGGATTGGCGGCCGGATCGAGCGGCGCGCCGGACGCTGAAGCTGCGCCGGCAAGGCGGGAGACGAGGTGGCTGCCGATGAAGCCGGCACCCCCGATGACAAGAACATTGCTGGTCTGCATGGTGGGCTCCGTGACGGCCGCGCCGCGCACTACCCGGCGAGGGTAGCCGCAGCACGGTCTTCGCATTGCGATTCGCGCATTGCGATTCCATTACACACGCATCGATGCGTGCGCCGGCATCACGAAGACCCTGCCCCGCTTTGGGGCAGCCAGGCTTAGGGCAAGCTGGTCGTCGTGACGCTGGACGGCGCGACCACACCCAGCCGGTCTTTCAGCGACTGGGGGCGGCCACTCATCAATGCAGAATAGTACGTGGCGTTGGAAAGCACATTCTTGACGTAGACGCGCGTTTCCGTGAACGGGATGGTCTCTGCAAAGATCGCGCCTTCCACCGGCCGCGACAGGCTCGAACGCCAGTTCTTGGGGCGTCCCGGGCCTGCGTTATAGCCAGCGGAAGCCAGCGTCCATGAACTGTCGAGGTCGGTCAGCACCATGCTCATGTAATTTGTACCGAGCATGATGTTGATGTTCGGGTCGCTCATCATCGACGGCGAGAAGTCGGTCATGCCGATCTTCTTGGCCACGAAACGCGCGGTGGCCGGCATGACCTGCATCAGCCCGTGCGCGCCCGCCGATGAGCGTGCGTCCATGATGAAGCGCGATTCCTGTCGGATCAGCCCATACGCCCACGCCATGTCCAGGCCCACGGCTTCGGTGTTCCGCTGCATGATGTCCTGGTAGGGCATCGGGAAGCGCTGTGCGAAATCGTGTTCGGTCTTCGTACGATCCGACGTATTGACCGTGCGATCCAGCAGCGAGATCTTGCGCGCATACTCGGCCGCAGCCAGCAGTTCGCGGTCGTTCATGCCGCGCAGTTCCCAGTTCCACTCGCGGTTGCCTTCGAAACGCAGATTCAGGCTGTAGAACTTCTGCGCGCGGACAAAGCCCGGACGCGAACGCATCGCCATGGCCTCGCCATCGGTCACCGCCGTGCGCTGCGGCACCGTGATGCGGCGCCCCAGTTCCTCGCTGGCCAGCTGGCCATAGAAGTTGAACTGGCTGGCAATCGACTGGAACTGCTGCTCGGCATCGCTGGTGCGGCCATCGGCCTTCAGCGCGCGGCCATACCAATACGTCCATGCCGGGTCCTTGCCGCGCAGTTCCGGACGCATCAGTTCGATGGACTGCCGCACCTGCTTCCAGTCGCCCTGGCGCAGCGCGGCGCGTACACGCCACTCCTGCGTTTCATCGGACAGCCACTGGTTGCCGCCCATGTCGAGCTGGCGGCGATAGTAACCGGCGGCCTCGGGCATCAGTTTCTTGGCGGCGTACTGACCGATCACGCCCCACGCCGCGCCTTGTTCATCGCGCGACAGGTTGCCGACGATGGTGCTCAGGTACGCTGCGGCCTGCGCGGGATCGCTACGTGCCATCTTGACCACGGTGGCCAGCGCATCGCTGTCCACGCGCACATCGGGCAGCGTGCCAGCAATCTTCGCGGCCAGCGTCGTATAGTTCTGTTCCAGCGCCTGACGCGCATAGAACGCCACATCGCTGCGCTGGATCTGCTGCGCCTGCGCCATGTAGCCGATCAGGTCCACGCACGCTTCGCCAAAGTAACGTGGGTCCACAAGCAGCGCACGCGAATCGGCCGACACGTTCTGGCCCTTGAGCGCCTTCGACAGCAGCGCGTAGCACTCCACCTGCGTGTCGTCCTTCAGCACGAACTGCGGATACTGGATATCGAAATTGGCCCAGTCGCGCTTCTTGCCCAGCACCAGCAGCCAGTCATTGCGCATGCGGTCGGCAATGGCTTCGCCCTGATAACGCTGCAGGAAGGCGGCAATTTCGGCGTCCGGCGTGTCGATGCGCGCCTGGCCGCCGCTGTCGAACATCTGCGGCTTGATGCGGAAATACTCGACGTACGAGGGAATCGGATAATCGACCAGCGTGGCCGAGATGGCCGCGGCGCGATCGACGTCGTTCTTGCGTGCGGCTTCGCGCAGGGCAACGAACGCATCGTCCGGATTGGACGGGATGGTTTGCGCGGCGGGTTGCTGAGGTGCGGGTCGCGCTTGCGGCGCGGGTTTCTTCTGGGCAAAAGCCGGCGTGGCCAGCAGCGCGCCCGCGAACGCCAGCCATGCGATGCGGCCTGCGCGGCGCAGATATACTCCCTTGGGCATTCTTTGCTATCCCTTATGTGGTCGTGCATGCCCTTTTTCGACGGCACGCACGCAAATGTTCGTTTGACGGAATCGGTCTGATTGCCGGCCATTATTGCACGCCATGTCACCCACCCAAGTACCGGACAGAGGCCCGGACGACCGCCAATTCAACGCCGCGGAAGACCGGCGCACCATGCGCCGCCGGCTGCTCGAATTGCGCGCCAACCTGCCTGGCCGCACCGAGGCCGATGCCCGCATCGAAGCGGCGCTCGGCACGTTGCTGGAACGGCTTGGCGTACGAAAGGTCGGCTTCTACTGGCCGATCCAGCAGGAATTCGACGCACGCGGCGCTATCGCGCACTGGCTGGCCGCCATGCCGGGCCGCACCGCCGCCCTGCCCGTGGTCAGCCGCCCCGGTGCGCCGCTCGACTTCCATCTCTGGACGCCAGACACGACAATGCGCGCCGGCCACTACGGCATACCCGTGCCCGATGGCACCGAGGCCGTGACGCCCGACGCGCTGCTCATACCCTGTGTCGGTTTCAGCGCCGATAAGTTCCGGCTAGGTTACGGCGGTGGGTTCTACGATCGCACGCTGGCCGCAATGGCCGGTGCTGGCGCCACACCGGTGGCGATCGGGATTGGCTATGAAGCGTGCCGGGTTGCGCTGGCTGCGGAACCACACGATTTGCC
>NZ_SCMX01000057.1 GCF_005503625.1 Cupriavidus sp. 2SB
TGCTTGACGAGCATGGCTAGTGGCGTAAAGCCCTGCCCTCGCGCAGATTTGCTCCCCTCTCCCGCTGCGCGGTAGAGGGGTTGGGGGTGAGGGCTAGCGTATCGTGCTTGACGAGCTTGGCTAGTGGCGTAAAGCCCTGCCCTCACCCCTGGCCCCTCTCCCGCGCAGCGGAAGAGGGGAACAAACAGTCGGATTGGAGAGGATCACTCCAGCCGAATCTCCGCGGCCAGCCCCCCGCCCTCACGATTCCGCAGTTTCAGCGATCCGCCCACAGCCAACGCCAACTGGTGGGCAATCGCCAGACCCAGCCCACTGCCGCCCGTCTCCCGGCTGCGCGAGCCTTCCAGGCGTACAAATGGCTGCAGCACCGCATCGAGCTTGTCTTCAGGAATACCGGGACCGCGATCGAGCACTTCAATGATCACGGTATTGGCTTCGCGGCGCACATCCAGCTCGGCGGCGCCGCCGAATTTCAGCGCGTTATCCACCAGATTGGTCAGAATCCGACGCAGCGCATGGGGCCGCGTAGTCAGCGCCCCCCCTGCATTCCGGGTAATGCTGACCGCCTTGCCGGTGTCCTGGTAGTCATAGACCAGGCTCTCCACAAACGATCCAAGATCGATGCGTGACGGCTTCTCGCCCTCGCCGCTCGTGGTGCGGGCATAGGCGAGCCCTTCCTGCACCAGCGTCTGGATCTCGGCCAGATCGCTGACCATCTTGCGCTTTTCCTCGGTATCTTCGGCCATCTCGGCGCGCAGCTTCATGCGCGTGATGGGCGTCTGGAGATCATGGGAAATCGCCGCCAGGATCTGCACGCGCTCTTCCACGAACTTGGCGATGCGGTCGCGCATGGCGTTGAAGGCACGCGCGGCGCGGGCCAGTTCGGTGGGGCCGGATTCGTCGAGCGGTGTCGATTTGGTATTCGGATCGAGCGCGTCGGCGGCATCGGCCAGCGCCACCAACGGACGAATGGCCAGCCTCACCGCGAACCAGCAGCACAGCACCAGCAGCAGCAACTGCAGCACAAACGTGTACGGCAGCCACTGCGCCACAGGCGTCATGCGCGGATGCACGTCGATGGTCAGCGGGCTGCCGTCGCTCAGTGTCAGGTGCGCCTGCAGCCGCTTGCCATCGCCGGGAATTTCTTCCACGGACACCGGAAACCGTCCGCCGCTGGCGTCCATGATGCGCTCGGCGATGTCCCGTCCGCGCTGCGTCATCTCGGGCGTGCCCGGCAAACCCGGCCCCAGGATGTACTGGTAGTTGCCGCGATTCAGGCGCGGCAACCACTGGGGCCGCTCCGCCGCTGGCAGGCGGTCGAGAATCGCCACGGACGTGGCCACGTCGGTTTCCAGCGTGCCGAGCATCACTTGCCGCGCCGACAGGTACCGCTCGGAAAACAGCAGCGCGAACGACAGCAGATGGGCAACGATCAGGCCACCCAGCAGGATCAGGAACAGCCGCGATACCAGGGAACGCGGCCACAGCCAGTGGCGGATGTTCACTGACGGGCCTCCCGGATCTCCACCGGCATCGAGAACACATAGCCTTCGCTGCGCACGGTCTTGATGTAGGCGGGCTCGCGCGCATCGTCATTGAGCCGCTGGCGCAGGCGGCTGACCAGCAGGTCGATCGACCGTTCGAACATTTCCGCTTCACGCCCCTGCGTCAGGTTCAGTAACTGATCACGGTTCAGCACGCGCTGCGGATGATCCACGAAGACGCGCAGCAGCCGGTATTCCGCGCCGCTCAGGGCCACGATGGTGCCCTCCTGGTCGATCAGGTGCCGTGCGGTGGTGTCGAGCTGCCAGTCACCGAACGCCAGGATCTGGCCCGCCTCGGTGATCTGCAGGTTGGGCGGCAGCATCCGTGTGCGGCGCAACACGGCCTTGATGCGCGCCAGCAATTCGCGCGCGGCAAAGGGCTTGGTCAGGTAGTCGTCGGCCCCCATTTCCAGGCCGATGATGCGGTCGGTCTCGTCGTCTCGCGCGGTCAGCATCAGGATGGGCGTGGTCTTGTGCTTGCCGGCACGCAGCTCGCGGCACAGCACCAGGCCGTCATCGCCGGGCAGCATCACGTCCAGCACGATCAGGTCCACCGCGTTGGCATCCAGGAACTGGCGCATGTGGCGGCCATCGGGCGCCATGGTCACGCGCAGGCCATTCTTGGTCAGGTAGGTGGAGACCAGCTCCCGGATCTCGCGGTCGTCATCGACGATCAGGATGTGGTCCACGTGCGTTTCCATGCGTATTCACCTTTTTCTTTCTGGAACTGGGGGGCGATCTGCCTTGCTGGCCGCCATTGTATGGGGGGTGCGCAGGCAACGTGTATCGCAGTGTATCTGGCCGCGCGGGTCCCACAATCCGGTACAACTCGGCGCTTCCACGACACATCTGCGGAAGATGGCAGGCGTCTCATGGCGGCATGCCAGCGTTTGGCCTGCCCTGCAGACCCGAAGAAGACCACCGAGAGAGACACGACCATGACCCTGCTGATCCTTGCCTACCTGGGTGGCGCACTGACCATCCTGAGCCCATGCATCCTGCCCGTGCTGCCGTTCGTGCTGAGCCGGGGCACCCAGCCGTTCCTGCGCGGACGGCTGCCGATGCTGGCCGGCATGGCGCTGACCTTCGCCGGGGTGGCCACGCTGGCCTCGATCGGCGGTGCCTGGGCCGTGGAAGCCAACCAGTACGGCCGCTATGCCGCGCTGGCGCTGCTGGCCGTGTTCGGGGTGTCGCTGCTGGTGCCGCAACTGGCCGGATGGCTGGCTCGGCCCGTGGTGGCCCTAGGCAACCGGCTGACGAACAGGCAGGGGGTTCTCGCCGACGGTGGCCCCTCGCCCTGGGCATCGCTGCTGCTCGGCGTGGCCACGGGCATGCTCTGGGCGCCCTGCGCCGGCCCGATCCTCGGCATCGTGCTGACCACGGCGGCCCTGCAAGGCGCCAGCGTGCAAAGCTCTCTGCTGCTCGTGGCCTACGCGGCGGGTGCGGCCACCTCGCTGGCGGCGGCACTCGGTCTCGGCGGACGCCTGTTCGCGGCCATGAAGCGCTCGATGGGCACTGGCGAATGGCTGCGCCGGGGGCTGGGCGTCGGTGTGCTGGCCGGTGTGACCGCCATCGCCTTTGGCGCCGATACGGGCCTGCTGGCGCGTCTCTCCACGGGCAGCACGGCCGGACTCGAACAGACGCTGATCGACAAGTTCCACGCCGGCCGCCAGGCATCGGCCCAGGCCAGCGTGCCCGCCGACCCCGGCATGCTGCTGGCCGCCAACGACACCAGCCCTGGCTTTGGCAGCCGCCTGCCCATCGAGGGAAAGATGCAATCGTTCGACGGCGCCGTGCAGTGGTTCAACTCGCCACCGCTCACGCGCGAGCAGTTGCAGGGCAAGGTCACGCTGGTCTATTTCTGGACGTACTCGTGCATCAACTGCATCCGCACGCTGCCGTACCTGCGCGCCTGGGCCGAGAAGTATCCGAACCTGACGGTCGTCGGCGTGCATACGCCCGAGTTCGCTTTCGAGAAGAATCCCGAAAACGTGCGCCGCGCCATTGCCGATTTCAAGATCAAGTTCCCGGTGGCGGTGGACAGCGATTACCGCATCTGGCGCGCCTGGGGCAACAACTACTGGCCGGCTGCGTATTTCGTCGATGCACAGGGCAATATCCGTCATCACCAGTTTGGCGAGGGGGATTATGGCAAGTCGGAGCGCGTCATCCAGACGCTGCTCGCCGAGGCCGGCCAGCCGTCCGCCTCGCGTGACCTGGTGACGCCCGACGCGCCCGGTGCGCAGGCCGCCCCCGATCTCAAGGATCTGCGTTCCGGCGAAACCTACGTGGGCTATGAGCAGGCGACGAACTTCGCATCGCCGGGCGGCATCCGCCAGGATGCCCCGCGCAACTACACCGTGGGCGACCTGCGCCTGAACCAGTGGGGACTGAACGGCCAGTGGACCGTGCGTCCGGACCACGCCGCGCTCGAGCGCGCCGATGGCAGCATCCGCTACCGCTTCCAGGCGCGCGATCTTCATCTGGTGCTGGGGCCGGCCCCCGATGGCCGTGCCGTGCGGTTCCTGGTAACCATCGACGGCAAGCCGCCCGGCGCGAGCCACGGCGCCGATATCGACGCCAACGGCAACGGTGCCATCACGCAGACCCGGCTCTATCAACTGGTGCGGCAAGCGGGCGAAGTGGGCGAGCACACCTTCGAAATCCGTTTCCTGGACCCGGGCGCGCAGGCTTACGCGTTCACGTTCGGTTGAGCGGCGCGGCGCGGCGGGACTTTGACCGCCGCGCCCGCCCGTGGCAGCATCGCGGCTCATGCCTTTTCAGGAACAGGAGCATCGATGACCCGGATTCGTGCCATGCTGCTTGCAGCGATCATCCCCCCCTTGCTGGGCGCCTGCGCCAGCGGGACAAACGTGGAGTATCTGGAAGCCCAGGACGGCAAGGACCTGCACTCGGATGCCAGCGTGGGCGATCTGGTGCTCTGCCTGAAGCGCAAGCTCGGTGACGATGCCAACGTCATGGCCTATCCCGAACCCGGCAAGGTCGATGTCCGCGTGGGCTATGGCAGCCGCGCCGATGCAGGCTATTCCTACCTGATCCGCCTGCGCGCCGCACAGCAGGGTACGAACGTGGAAATCAGCACCGCCGGCGATTTCCGGCCGCTGCTGAGCCAGGGCCGCGTGACCGGCTACGTCAGGGACTGCAAGCCCGGCACGGCAGTGCGGTAAGACGTTTCTGATCGTCCAGAATCGACGGTTTCGAGTCGAATCCGGACATCGCATTCAATTATTTCAAGGCGCGATCTGACACCTTTCGTCGCGCGTTCGCGTGTGTGAAGGCGTACGGCATACTGCCCCGGCCATGGAGTCTTCCATCCCGAGGAGAGGTGAGCCAGTGAAATCCACACAGATCGCGAAAATCGTTAGCCCATTCATCGTCGCAGCCGCGCTTGCCGCGACAGGCGTGGCGCATGCCCAGCAAGCACCTGCACCTGCCACCGTGCCGGTCACGCTCGACAACTTCGTGCGCGCCGAATCGGACATGTATTTCGCCGGACTGGCGAAGCAAGGGGGCGTTGGCAAACTCCTGCATCGTCGCGAGCCCGCGTCGATCGACCACCAGACCGTGGTCCGACTCAACCGCGACACGCTCTACTCGTCCGGTGTGTTCGACCTCGATGCCGGCCCCGTGACCATCACGATGCCTGATCCGGGCAAGCGGTTCTTCTCGATGCAGGTCATCAACGAGGATCACTACACCCAGGCGGTGTACTACGGTGCCGGCAAGCGTGTGCTGACCCGCGCGAACGTGGGCACGCGTTACGCGGTGGTTGGCATCCGCACGCTGATCGATCCCGACGATCCCGCAGACGCCAAGCGCGTGCATGCATTGCAGGATGCCATCCAGGTCAGCCAGGCATCGCCCGGCAAGCTTGATCTGCCCAACTGGGACCCCGCAGGCCAGAAGAAGATCCGCGATGCGCTACTGGTGCTGGCCTCGGTGATGCCTGACTTCCACCAGTCCTTCGGCAAGAAGGGCGAAGTCGATTCGCTGAAGCACATCATCGGTACGGCCGCAGGCTGGGGCGGCAATCCGGATCGCGATGCCCAGTACCTCAACGTCACGCCCAAGCAGAACGACGGCAAGACCGTGTACCGGCTGAAAGTGGGTCAAGTGCCCGTGGACGGCTTCTGGTCGGTCAGCGTCTACAACGCAAAGGGCTACTTCGAGAAGAACGAAGCCAATGCCTATACGTTGAACAATGTGACGGCCCGGCGCGAGACCGATGGCAGCATCAAGATCCAGTTCGGCAACTGCGATGCGCAGACGTTCAACTGCCTGCCCATCATGGAAGGATGGAACTACACGGTGCGGCTGTACCAGCCGAAGAAGGAAGTGCTGAACGGGAAGTTTGTGTTTCCGGAGGCGGTGGCGGTGAAGTGAGGTTCAAGCATTCCGTCAACGTGGTCCCCTCTCCCGCGAGCGGGAGAGGGGTTAGGGGAGAGGGCAGGAGGTCCTGCTTGCCGATTACATCGTAATTTGCACCGCTTGCCCTCTCCCCCGCCCCTCTCCCGGAGGGAGAGGGGAGAAAACAATCAGTGATTCAAACTTTAGTGCGGCTTCTCATCCGGATTCGCCGCCAGCAGATCCAGCATTTCATCCGCGTGTTCTTCCTCCACGGCCAGGATGCTTTCCATCAGCCGGCGTGACGTCGGGTCTTTTTCCCCGATGTAATGCACGATCTCGCGATAGGTGTCGATCGCGATGCGTTCGGCGATGAGGTTCTCCTTGATCATGTCGGAGAGCGAGGACCCCTCCACATACTCCGCGTGGCTGCGGGAGACCAGGCTGTCAGGAGACAGGTCCGGCTCGCCGCCGAGTTGCACGATGCGTTCGGAAATCTGGTCGGCATGGCCCTGCTCCTCGTTGGAGTGCGCCAGGAACTCGTCGGCCACACCCTTGGAGTTCGGACCCTTCGCCATGAAGTAGTGCCGGCGATACCGCAGCACGCAAACGATTTCCGTGGCCAGTGCATCATTCAGCAGCTTGATTACCGTGGCACGGTCGGCGTCGTACCCGGCGGTCACCGCGCCGTCGTCGATGTGCTTGCGGGCGCGCTCGCGCAGCGTCTTGATGTCGGTCAGGAACGGTTGGTTATCAGACATGGGGACTCCTTCGTAATCGTTCGAATGGTTCCGCGCGATGCTGCGTAGGCGGCGGACTTTTACCCCGCAGGCAATATCGATGCCACGGCGCCAGCCTTGGTAATTCCGTGGCGCTCCGCATCACGGCGTGCGTTTTTTACAAAATCCACCCGGTGATGCCTGCAACGACCGTCCGCCCTGTGTATGTCCCTGTCATGCCAAGGCCCAACTTGTTCGCTGACGCCAACGAGCGTAGGGTGACGTTTCGCGCATTTACCGTGCGAACCATGAAACATCACCAAGAATCCAGGGGGTAGTCACCAATGATGTCGATAAAGTCGAGCTTGCCACGGCGCCTGTCCGCCATGTTCCTGACCGCAGCTACCGTTGCCATGGGGGCCGCCACCCTGCCACTGACCACCGGCGTGGCCCACGCGGCGCCGCCCGCGCAGCTCAAGACACAGGTTCCCGGCTACTACCGCATGATGGTGGGCCAGCTGGAAGTCACGGCGCTCTACGATGGCTACATCGACATCGACACCAAGCTGCTGAAGTACACCAGCGCGCGTGAAGTGCAAAGCCTGCTGGCGCGCATGTTCGTGAAATCGACGCCCGGCGTGCAGACCGCCGTCAACGCCTACCTCGTCAACACCGGCACGCACCTTGTGCTGGTCGATACCGGCGCGGCAGCCTGCTTCGGCCCCACGTTGGGCGGCATCCTGAACAACCTGCGCGCCGCTGGCTACACGCCGGAACAGGTCGATACGGTGTTGCTGACCCACATGCACGGCGACCATGCCTGCGGCCTGACCACGGCCGACGGCAAGATGGTGTTCCCGAACGCCACGGTACGCGCCGACAAGGCCGATGCCGACTACTGGCTCAGCGAATCCAACACGGCCGCCGCGCCCGAGGGCGGCAAGCCGTTCTTCGAGATGGCCCAGAAGGCGATTGCCCCGTACATCGCCGCGCAGCACTTCAAGACCTTCGATGCCGCCGCAGGCGAGCAGCCGGTGCCGGGCGTGCGCCCCGTTGTCGCGCGCGGCCATACGCCGGGCCATACCGGCTACCTGTTCACCTCGGGCAAGGAAAGCCTGCTGCTGTGGGGCGATATCGTGCACAGCCATGCCACGCAGTTCCGTCGCCCGAACATCGCCATCGAATTCGACGTGGACAGCCACCAGGCCGTGCAGACGCGCAAGCGCATGATGGCCGACGCCGCCAAGAACCAGCTTTGGGTGGGTGGTGCGCACCTGCCCTTCCCGGGGCTGGGCCATGTGCGGCGTGAGCACAACGGCTACGCCTGGGTGCCGGTGGAATTCGGACCGATCCGCAGCGACCGCTGAGCGGACGCGTCCGGGCGACAACGCATCGGGATTGCGAACGTGCGAACATAGGCGTTCCGCAAAAAAGCTCGCCCCCTCACGATGATCGTCCGCCCGCCGCTTCACTGGCTCCGCATGCTGTTTGTGCTGCGAGGCTCGGTCCTGCCCCGGATCACCTCGCAGCTGGTCGGCGTCACGCTGTTCGCCGCGCTGATCACGCTGGCGCATGGTCGGATCGGTGACTGGAAGGTATCCCTGAACTTCGTACCGTTCTCGCTGATCGGCCTGACGCTGGCGATCTTCCTGGGCTTTCGCAACAGCACGAGCTACGCCCGCTTCTGGGAAGGCCGCACGCTGTGGGGCAGCGTGCTCAACGAATCACGCTCGCTGACGCGGCAGGCACTGACGCTCGTCGGCGACCGTGCGGCAGCACAAGCCCTCGCCTATCGGCTCTGCGCCTTTGTCCATGCGCTGCGCCATCAACTACGTGGCACCGATGCCGCCGCCGATATCGGCAAGTTCCTCGATGAGACCGGCGCAGCGCGTCTGCAGGCCGCGAAATATAAGCCCGCTATCGCGCTGCTGATGGCCGGCGAATGGGTGGGCGAGCAGATCCGTCGCGGGCAACTGGCCCCATCGCTGGCGCTACCGATGGAAACATCGCTGAGCCAGTTGAGCACTGCGCTGGGCGGCTGCGAGCGGCTGGCCGGCACACCCATCCCGTTCACCTACTCGGTGATCATCCACCGCTGCATCTATCTGTACTGCACGCTGCTGCCGTTCGGACTGCTCGACAGCATCGGGCTGATGACGCCGGTCATCGTCTGCTTCATCGCCTATACCTTCTTTGCGCTGGAAGCATTGAGCGCGGAGATCGAGGAACCGTTCGGTGAGGAAGCCAACGATCTCGCGCTCTCGGCCATGTCTTACATGATCGAATCCACGGTATTGGAGATGGTTGGCGAGCTGCCACGGACCGCCGCGCCGGCACCGAACGGATTCATTCAGACCTGAGCGCCATCATCCAGCCGAGCGCTTGACCGCGCGAACCTTGCCGCTTTCACCGCCGCCACAGTAAAAGCGGTCGCGTCCATCGTATTCGAGTCCCGATACGCCCACGCCCTGCGGCATGTCGATGGTCTCCAGCACCTTGCCCGTCTTCGGGTCCAGGCCGCGCAGATCGCTCTGCTCGCCCTCCCAGGTGCCGTGCCACAGTTGCCCATCGACCCACGTCACACCCGTGACGAAGCGGTTCGATTCGATGGTACGCAGCACGTTGCCCGTTTCCGGATCGACCTGGACGATCTGGCGCGCCCGGTACTGGCCCACCCAGAGCGAACCCTCCGCCCAGGTCAGGCCCGAATCATTGCCATTGCCAGGCGCCGGGATGGTGGACACCACCTTGCCGGTTGCCGGATCGATCTTCTGGATATGACGCTCGGCAATCTGGTACAGGAAGCGCCCATCGAACGCGGTGCCGGCATCGGCCTGCACGTCGATGGCACGCCCGGTCTTGCCGCTGGCCGGATCGAGTGCCAGCAGCTTGTCGCCCACGGCGAACCAGACCTGCCGGCCATCGTAGGTCAGGCCATGCACGGTGTCGTGGCCCGGGAAGGGGCCGTATTCCTGCAGGATTTCGGCATTGGATCGCTTCATGGTGGTCTCCTTCGGCTTGTTGCCGTGTGGGTGTGCAAACCATGCTACGCGCCCGGCAGCGGCACAGGGAGTAACAACGCCGTCGCGAAACCGGGTGGCACCGGCGTCATCCAGCGCCGCGCGCGGCCACGCCCCACGGGTTCGACCTTGCCTGCCTCGGCCAATGTTTCGAGTGCGCGCTGCACCGCGCGCTGGCTTGTGCCGAGGGCCAGGGCGAGGGCGGAACTGGACCATGACTCGCCATCGGAAAGGCAGGCCAGCACCGCCGCAGGGAGCACACCGCGCGCGTCGTAAAGGCCAACGCCACCCGCTATGCGCTCCCCTCTCCCGCGCAGTGGGAGAGGGGAGAAAACATAGGGTTCCTCTACCGGATGCGTCAGCACAGCCACGCGCGTTGTGTCACGCGGCATCAGTGCAAACCCACGCGGCGTGGCGCTGATATCGGCCAACGATGCGAGGACCGCGCGCAATCGACCGATCTCCACACGTAGCCGGGCGCGATGCGTCTCATCGGCATGACGAGTCCGGAAAGCCTGAGCGATCAACGTATCGCGCGGCGCATTGTCCGGCCACGGCTCGGCCAGTGCGCGCGCCAGCGAGAACAGCACGGGGCGCCGCGCCAACTGCACCACGGTCTCACGCTGGCGCACGCTCATGCGGCAGGCGTCAATCACCAGCACATCGGATGCGAACAGTTGCTCCACGTCTTGCAGCATCATCGGCTGCGAGGCACCTTCCAC
Organism: Cupriavidus sp. 2SB; assembly: GCF_005503625.1. Classification (GTDB taxonomy): domain Bacteria; phylum Pseudomonadota; class Gammaproteobacteria; order Burkholderiales; family Burkholderiaceae; genus Cupriavidus. Next base: position 10,371 of record NZ_SCMX01000057.1, read on the forward strand.
CAGCAGACGCGCCACCGGAGTCCGCAAGGCCAGCGCCGCATGTTCCACCTCAGCCCGCAGCGCAGGAATACCGGCCTGCGCTGCGGCTTCGGCAGCACGAGTCATGGCCGCCTGCGCTGCCGCGCCATGCAGGCGCCGCACCGCAATCCCGGCCACGACAAGTTCATGCGCTGCACGCAGGGGCGATGGAAGCTGGACAGGATCGATATCGGCAATCGTCGATTCGGCGGCAACGATCTGCCCGACGAGCAACTGGTGCCGCGCGATCAGGTACTGAGCATGCGCGGCATTGGCGAGGTCGCCATGGGTCTGGAGCACCTTTCGCGCTGCATCGAGAGAGCGTTCGGGCCATCCAAGGTCGCGGGAGACCAGCGCGATCTCGGCCTCGGCCACTGCGCAGCGGGCACGAGCCACGGCTTCCCTCGGCCCAAAGCCCCGCGCCGCGGCGCGCACCAGTGCGCGGGCACGCGGCAAATCGCCAAGCTGGGCCATGGCGATACCGCGCAGTGCCAGCGCGGGCGGATCATCGCGCAGGGCCACGCGGTTCAGGGCGCCCAGCGGATCGCCTGCCGCCAGGGCACGTGCGGCAGCGGTAATCAGGGCGTCCACGGATGACGCTGCAATGGTTACGCGGCGATGCCTCCCAGCGCCTGCAGCTTGTAGACCACTTCCACCACGGTGCGGGCGTTCATCTTGCGCATCGCACTACCGCGATGAATCTTGGCCGTGATTTCGGCCACGCCCATCGCCGCGGCAATCTGCTTGTTCACCAGACCGGAGGCCAGGTGGCGCAGTACCTCACGCTCCCGTACGGTCAGCGTTTCCCAGTTCGAGCGCAGGCCGCGCAGCGACTGCTCGTTCTCCAGGCGCCTGGCGTCATGCTCCAGCGCTGCGATCACCGCGTCGATCATGTCCTGCTCGCGGAACGGCTTGGCCAGGAAGTCGACCGCACCGGCCTTCATCGCCCTCACGGTCATCGGAATATCGGCGTGGCCGCTCATGAAGATGATCGGCATATGCGGTTGGCCCTTGTCCACGATGGATCGCTGGAACGCCAGGCCGCTTTGCCCGCGCAGGCGCACATCGAGCACCAGGCAGCAGGGACCATCCACCGGCGGGCATTCCAGGAATTCTGCAATCGATGCAAACGCGCGGACGTTCAGGTCGAGGGATTCCAGCAGGCTGGCGAGCGCCTCACGCACCAGGTCGTCGTCGTCCACGATATGGACGGTACGTTGTTCGGAAGCAATCATCGGGGGAGTCATCGAGGCAGTCATTGCGGCACCTCCACGTTGTCAAGCGAGCGGCCCTTGGTCTCAGGCAGCATCAGAACCATCAGGAGCACCACGCCATACGCGGCACCGGAGAATGTGGCAATGGCGGTGGCAAGGCTGCTGGAATGGCTGAGCAAACCGACCAGTCCGGGAAACAGCGCGCCGATGCCCCGGCCAAAGTTGTAGGTGAAGCTCTGGCCGTTGGCGCGTACGTCCGACGGATACAACTCGGTCAGGTAAGCCCCCAGTCCACTGAAAATGCCGCACGAGGCAAAGCCCAGCGGAAACCCGAGCCAGAGCATCTCGCTGTTGGTCAGCGGCAGTGTCAGGTACATCGACACCGAAACCAGCGACAGCGCCGAGAACAGGATGAAGTTGCGCCGCCGTCCCCAGTAGTCGGCCAGGAACGCACCCACCATGTAGCCACAGAACGACCCGACGATGATCACCATCAGGTAGCCGCCCGTATCGAGCACGGACAGGTTGCGCTCCAGCTTCAGGTAGGTGGGCAGCCAAGTGGACATCGCGTAGAAGCCGCCCTGGATACCGGTGCAGAGCAATGCGGCGGGAATCGTCGTACGCAGCAGCGCAGGCGAGAAGATGACCCAGATCGAGGTCGACTTGCCCTGCTTGCGCGCGGTGTCGGCTCTCTTGAAGACCTCGGGCTCCGGCACGTTGTTGCGCACGTAGATCACCAGCAGCGCGGGCAGGATGCCCACCCAGAACAGGCTGCGCCACGCTATCGATTCAGGCAGCACCGAGTACGCGATGCTGTACAGGATGGCCGCCGCGCCCCACCCTACAGCCCAGCCGCTCTGCACCAGCCCCACCACCTTGCCGCGATGCCTGGGCGCGACGATCTCGCCGATCAGCACGGCGCCCACGGCCCACTCGCCGCCGAAGCCCAGCCCCTGCAGCGCGCGCAATACGAACACCTGCTCGAAGTTCTGCGCAAAGCCGATGCCCAGCGTGCACACCGAGAACCACAGGATCGTGCCCTGCAACACCTTCACGCGACCGTAGCGGTCGGCCAGCATGCCGGCCACCCATCCGCCAATTGCCGAGGCAACCAGCGTGACGGTGCCAAGCAGCCCGGCCTGTGCACGGTCGAGGCTCCACAGATCGATCAGCGATGCCAGCACGAAGCTGAACACCATGAAATCGAACGCGTCCGTGGCCCAGCCGGCAAACGATGCCTTGAAGGTCCGCTGCCCCGCCGGGCCGAGTTCTGCGTACCAGGACGGGCGCAAACTCCCCCACGCCACGTCTTCCCTGCCTGCTTTTGTTGTCATTTTTCTTTTACCTTCGGTGAAACGCTGTCCTACTGCGATCCGCCTGCCGTATCGGTGAGGGCCGCCAGCGCCCTGCGTACCACATCCGGCGTGGCGGGTGCCTGGCGTATGCGCGCGCCAGTCGCGTCGAAAATCCCGTTCAGGATGGCCGCCGCCGTGGGTACCAGCGCCGGTTCGCCGATGCCCTTGGCGCCATACGGGCCGAGGTCGGTCGGCGCCTCCACGAAGATCGCGCGGACCTCGGGCATGTCGTGCACCGTGGGAATCAGATAGTCATGCAGGTTGTTGTGGCGGCCCGGATGATATTTCTCCATCAACGCCAGGCCTACGCCCTGCGCCACGGCCCCTTCCACCTGCCCTTCGAGCAACGTCGGATTCACCATGCGACCGACGTCATGCGCGGCAACGACCTTCAGCACGCGGACACGGCCGCTCTCGCAATCGACCACGACCTCGGCGATCTGCGCGCCAAATGCGTACGTTGCATAAGGGCGGCCCTGTCCATCCGTATCGAGCGTGGTCACGGGCGGGTCGAAGCTCTCTTCGGCAGCAACGACATAGCCATGTGCATCGACAGGCAAGACACTGAGATCGAGCACGCGACCATCGACATGAATGCCTTGCCGATCCACCGCGATGATCGCCTCTGCCGGTGCGTTCGCCAGCTCGAGCAAGCGGCGGCGCAGTGTGGTTCCCGCGAGATAGGCCGCGCGGCCCGTCACGAACGTTTGCCGCGAGGCCGAGGTGCGCCCGCAGTCGGGCGTGACATGCGTATCGGGTCCGACGATGTGCAGCGTGCCCACCGGCACGCCCAACGCATCGGCGGCGATCTGCGGAATCACGGTATTGGCGCCCTGTCCCGCATCGACCGCCCCCTGGTGGAGCACGACGACGCCGTCGGGACGCACACCGAAGCGAACCGTCGAGGGATTCGGCAGTGCGGTATTGCCGCAGCCGTAGAAGAACGCGGCCAGGCCCACACCATGGCGGATGGTGGCGGGCGACGACGCGTTGAGCGTGGCCACGCGGGCCTGCGCTTCGTGCCACACGGGACGCAGCGCATCGAGGCAGGCGATGAGGCCCACGCTCTTGTCGAGTACCTGCCCGGTCGGCAGCGAATCCCCTGGGTGCATCGCGTTTCTCACGCGGAATTCGAGCGCATCGATGCCAACGCGGCGCGCCAGTTCGTCGATCAGTTGCTCCTGCGACATGGTCGTCTGCGGCACGCCGAAACCGCGGAACGCGCCAGCCGGCGTGATGTGCGTGTGAATCGCCCGCGCGCGCGCCGAGTAGTGCGGTACGACATAGGGACCACCGGCATGCACCGGCACGCGATTCGCCACGGCCGTGCCCCACGATGCGAAGGCGCCAGTGTTGTACTCACCTTCGAACGATACCGCGCAGATCCGGCCGTCCGCATCGGCGGCCATCGACGAAACGATGCTGGCGGGATGGCGCTTGGTCGATGTCGCCATCGACTCTTCGCGCGAAAACACCATCGATACGGGCCGATCCAGATGCCACGCCGCGATGGCCAGCCACGGCTGCACGGTCATGTCCAGCTTGCCGCCAAACCCGCCACCCACCGCCGTGGCGACCACCCTTACCTGTTCGGGTGCCACGCCAAGGATGCGCGCGAGATCGGCGCGATGCGGATGCGGCGCCTGCGTGGACGAGTGGATCTCCACGACATCGCCCACCCTGCGCGCCCAGCCTGCTTCCGGTTCCAGGTACGCGTGTTCGACAAAACTCGATTCGAACGTGGCGCTCACCACGTACGGAGCATCCTTCAGCGCCGTCTCCACATCGCCCCGACGCACCACCCCTTCGATCAGCAGATTGCCGGGACGATTCGCATGCAGTGGCGTGCTGTCGTCGCGGATGGCATCGCCGACGGTGAGCACGGGTGGCAATGCCTCCCATGTCACGGGGAAGCCATGGAGGTCGAGCGCTTCCATCGCGTCACGCTCGCCTGCCACCAGCGCAATCGCTTCCAGGTAGTGGCGCGTCTCGGAGACTGGCAGGACGGGTTGATCGGCATACGGCCCGGCTACGCCGTGCAGGTTCATGCCCGGCACATCGGCATGAGTCAGTACGCGCACCACGCCCGGGTGCGCGGCAACAAATGCGTGCAGATCGCCGAAGGCAAAGCGTGCGCGATGATGGGGACTACGCACGGCGCGCAGCACGAGGCTATCCGCCGGGTGCGCATCGGCGCCAAACGGTTGGCGTCCGTCGATCTTCTCCGGACCATCGAGTCGCGTGATCGGTACGCCTACGACCGGTCCCGTGGCGGGTGGTGCCGTGCAGGGGCGCGCGGGGGCGCCGCAACCGACTTCAGCCACGGCATCGACGATCTTCTGGTAACCCGTGCAGCGGCACAGCACCCCGTCGATGGCCGACCTTGCGCTGGCGCGATCCGTGACCCGCCCCGCATCGACTGCGGCAGCCGAAGCCAGCAGCATGCCCGGCGTGCAGAAACCGCACTGCACCGCCTGGTGCGCGAGGAATGCCTGCTGCAGGCGCGCGCCGCTCTGCGTGCCCTCGGCCACACCTTCGACCGTCACGACGCGACGTCCGGCAACCTGTCCCATCGGCACGAGGCAGGCATATCGCGCCTCGCCATCGATCAGCACCGTGCAGCTTCCGCAATCGCCCTGGCGGCACCCTTCCTTCGTGCCGAACTGCCGCAAGTCCGTGCGCAGATGGTCGAGCAGGCGCCGCGACTGGTCTGCAGGCAACGGCACACGCGCGCCGTTGAGGTCGAACCATGCAGCGTCCGCCGACGTGGAATGGCCGCGCGTTTCCGCTACGTCATCGGCGCAGGTTGAAGACTCAGTAAGCGGGGGCGTCATCGGCGAATTCCTCCAGGCGGAACCGGACAGCCCGCTGGATCGCAAGCCGGGAGAGGTCCAAGCGATGGGCTGCCGTCGCGCGGACATCATCAATGGGGGACAACTCGGCCAGCGCGGCGCCCCCGATGATGCCAGCAAGTTCGTGGCTGTGTCGCCCCATCAGTGCCAATTCCAACCCATGCAGGCGCAGAGGAACATCCGACGCACCGCCCACGCAGACCGCAGCCGATTCGAGCGTGGTGCCCTGCCCCATGCGCAGATGCACCGCGGCCGACACCACGGCCAGCGCCATGCCGTCGCGATTGGTGCATTTCACGAAGGCCGTGCGGTCACGCGCACCCGGCAGATCGAACACGATATCGACCAGCAGTTCATCGGACGCAAGCGCCGTGCGCCGACGACCGAGCAGGAATTCCCGCAACGGCAAGCGACGCAAGCCGCGCACGCTCGCCAGTTCCACTTCGGCATCCAGCACGAGCAGCGGCGGCACACCATCCGCCAGCGGCGAGGCATGGCACAGGTTCCCGCCCAGCGTACCCTGCACGCGAATCTGCCGCGAGCCCACGCCGGCCGCGGCATCGCGCAGCGCCACGGGCATCCAGGCGGTTTGCGCGATGGTCTGCCAGGTGCTGGCCGCGCCGATGCGCGCCACGCCATCGCGGCATGTCAGGCCCCGCAAGGCTTCGATGCCCGCGATGTCGATCCACTCGACACTCCCCGGCGCGAGTGCCGGGTCCGCAAGGCAGTCGGTTGCGCCGCACACGACACGCGCCGGGCGCGCCGCAAGTTGGGCCACTGCTGCATCGAGGGATCGGGGGCGAAGGTAGTTCATGACGAGAGGCTGGCGTCCTGCTGTCGGCGTCGGGGCGGCTTGTCGGGGGTAGCGGGCAGCTCACTGGTGGCAGCCTCCACTCTCACCACGCGCAGCACGCTGTCTATGACAAAGGACTCCCAGTGCTGCACGGCCTCTGGGGTGTCCAGCTCAACGCCGAGAAAGACCGTCAGCGTGTAGCGGTTCGAAGTATAGAAATACGCCGTCGAGGCAATCAACAGGAAAACATCGCGCGCATTCAGGTCCCGGCGGAATATGCCTTGATCCGCGCCGCTGGCGAGAATCCCGCCGATGATGTCCACGGCCAGCGTCGAGTAATCGCCCTTGCGCTCCAGCCTGGACACATGCCGGCCCTTGTGCAGGTTCTCGGTGTTGAGCAGGTTGACGAAATCGGGGTTGCGCCGGTAGTAGTCCAGCTTGAAGCGGATGATGGTCTTGAGCGCCTCCACGGGGTCTGACGGGTCCGGCGCCACCTTCGACTCGGCCTCGTCCATCCGCCGGTAGATACCTTCGAGCACCGCCACGAACAGCGCTTCCTTGCTGCCGTAGTAGTAGTAAATCATCCGGTCATAGGACTTCGCCAGCTTCGAGATCTTCTCCACGCTGCCGCCCTCATAGCCATAGCGCGCAAACACCTTGGTAGCGGCGCGCAGGATGTTGTCGCGGGTGGTCTGCGCCGCAGCCTCCCGGACACCGGTGCCACGCACAGCCTTTTTTACTGCTTGAGTCATATCGCTCCTATGGCAGCGGAGTCATCCGCTGGCGTTTCCCTGCATTTCGTACAGGGAACACTACATGAGTGAGCGATGATACAAGGCGCCCGGACGAGTTTCAACAGAAAGAAATAAATCTCTTTATATTCAATAGATTGCGGCATTAGATCGACGCCGAACCGGCCTCCAGTACGCCGTTCCGCGACCCACACCGTCTGTCATTCCAGAAAATGTTGTGCTAAGGTTCATTTATGGAGCGTTCACTACATGAAGTTGATGCAGGACGGCAAGAACATGACCAACGAACTCGACTACTACCGCTGCACCTTCCTGACGCCATCGGTCTGGCCGGTGGACGCGGACCTGCACGAAACCGCCGCAGACCGGCAGGCCGGGTGGTCGGCAATGATGCAGCACGCGCCTGACGTTCAGACGCTGCGCCACATCTCCCAGACACTGGCTGCCGAAGTGTCGCCGGGGCAGCGGGTCGAGACCTTGCTGCGGGCCGCCCTGCAAAGCACTGGCGCCACCTTCGGATGCGTGGCTGCCATCCGCGACGGTAGTTGGGAGTCTGCGGCGAGCGCCACGGCATCGAACGGACGCGCCCGTTTCGCGGACCCGCACACCCCTTCGGCAGTGCTGAAAGGCGATCGGCTTCCGGTGTCGATCCTCGCCACCGCCATTCGCCTGCGCAACGGACTGGTGCTCGATGACGCCTGCTCTGCCGCCAGTTGGCGCGACGATGAATACGTTCAGCGCTATCGGCCACGTTCCGTGATCTGCGTACCGATGCGCTGCAACGGCATGCTTGTCGGTGCGCTGTACCTGGAGCACCGCCACCTCTTCGGCATGTTCACATCGGCGCGCAGCGCCGTGGTCGAAATCATTGCGCTGCAAGCCGGATTCGCACTGGAGAACGCCCGCCTGCATGATGCGCTGTCCGAACAGGTGGCATTGCTGACCCATGCCGAAGAGAAAATGCGCAATACGCTCTCCGAGCTGGCACGCGCGAGCCGGTTCCAGGTCTACGGCGAGATGATCGCGTCCATCGTCCACGAGGTGGTACAGCCGGTGACGGCGCTGGACTCCTCCGCACGCGCCGGACTGCGTTGGCTGGACCGCAGCGCGCCAGACATCGAACGCGCCCGCCAGACGCTGGCGCATATCTCGGCATGCGCCACGCGCGCCCGCGCCATCATCGACGGTTTGCGCGCCAAGGCGCGGCAGGACACGCCCAATGTCGCCATCTTCGACGCCGACAAAGCCGTGATGGAAGTGGCGGACATGGTGACATCCACGCTGGAGGCGATGAAGATAGACTTCCGCGTGGAGGGGCAACTGTCATCGACGTCCGTGCAGGGCGAGCGCGTGCTGCTGCAGCAGGCACTCATCAACCTGCTGATGAACGGCGCCGAGGCCATGCAGGCAGTGCCGGAAGGCGAGCGCCAGCTGGTGCTGTCATGCGAAGCCGCACCGGACCAGTTGCGCCTGCATATCGACGACCGTGGTGAAGGCTTCGATCCGGAACTGGCCGGCCGCCTGTTCGAACCGCTGTTCACGACCAAACCCGAAGGCATGGGGATGGGACTCGCCATCAGCCGGTCCATCGTCGAAGCCCACCACGGCGAACTCGTCCTGACGCACCGGCCCCAGGGCGGGACACGCGCCACCATCACGCTGCCGCGTTTCGCAAGCTGAATCCCCGACGCAAAAATTAATTCTTGACTGCTCATTCCAATATTCCTAGAATGCGGTCCATGGCCAGACCAAAAGAATTCGACCAGGGCGAAGCCCTCGACGCGGCGATCGGCGTCTTCTGCGAGCACGGATATGCGGGCACATCCACGACCATGCTCACCAGCGCGATGAAGATCGGCCGCCAAAGCCTCTACGACACGTTCGTGGACAAGTGGCAGCTCTACTGCGCGGCATTGCGCCGCTATGGCGAGACCGAAATCCAGGCGCATATTGCGGCGCTGCAGGGCGGGCCGCGTGCCATCGACGGCATTCACCGGATGATGGCGCGTGTCGTGCAAAGTGCCCATACACCGTGCCTGGGCGTGGGGTCCGTGAGCGAGTTCGGCGATAGCCAGCACCAATTGAACGCCATCCGCGCGGAACTCGGTCACGTGCTGTCCGTGCCGCTGATCGCCCGGATTGCAGAAGCACAGCGCGATGGCGACGTGCTCAACGAGGCCGACGCCAAACTGCTGGCCGCATTCCTGCTGGCCAGTGTCTCCGCGCTGCGGCTATCGGCACGCGGCGGTGCGGACCTTGCGGAACTGCAGGGCCTGAGCCAGTTGGCATTGCGCGCGCTGCGATAATTTTTTTACCAATTTTGGAACGATCGTTCCATTAAGGAGCATTGAGATGAAAGCGGTGATCATGGCAACAGCGGGCGGTCCGGAAGTCCTGGAGGCAGTCGAGTGGAAGGCGCCAACAGCCGGCAAGGGCGAAGTCCGGGTGAAGGTAGCCGCAGCCGGGGTGAACTTCATGGACATGGGCGTGCGGCGCGGGCAGTTCTGGAACGAGATTCCCTATCCCCGCGTGCCCGGTGTCGAGGGAGCCGGCGAGGTTCTGGAAGTCGGTGAAGGGGTGACTGACTTCCATCCCGGGCAGCGCGTGGCCTGGGCCTACGCGCCGGGCAGCTATGCGGAACAGGTCGTGGTGCCCGCCACGTCGCTGGTGCCCGTGCCGGACGGCATCGACGACGAGACCGCTGCCTCGATCATGATGCAAGGGCTGACCGCCAGCCATTTCGCGACCGAGTTCTATCCCGTGCGACCCGGCGATACCGCATTGATCCACGCGGCGGCCGGAGGCGTTGGCCTGCTCCTGACCCAGATCGTCAAGCTCCGCGGCGGCCGCGTCATTGGCCGCGTCTCCTCCGAGAGCAAGGCGGCCGTGGCATGGGCGGCGGGGGCCGATCACATCATCGTCGATGCCACAGGCCGGTTTGCCGGGGAAGCGATCCAGTTGTCAGGCGGGGAGGGCGTGGACGTGGTGTATGACGGCTCGGGGCCGGCCACCTTCCAGGGCTCGATCGATGCATTGAAGGTGGCTGGCACGTTGTGCTGGTATGGTCCGATTCTCGGCGGGCCGGGCGCCATCGACATCATGGCCCTGCCCCGCAGCATCAAGATCGGCTATGCGGTCTTTGCCGACCATGTGCGGACGCCCGAACGGTTGCGCAGGCACGCCGCCCAGTTGTTCCAGTGGATTCTCGACGGCAAGGTGCGCCCCACCATCGGCCAGCGCTATCCGCTTGACAAGGCGGCGCGCGCTCACGCCGATATGGAAAGCCGTGCCACGACGGGCAAACTGCTGCTGGTGCCCGGCATGGATGCCTGATGAAAGACCCGGGGGACGGGCGCGGCATGCAGTGCTATGGTTCGACTGTTTCCGCCCCCGCCTACCCATCCCATGCCCGAGCAGACAGCACAGACATCGGCAACGCCCTTGTGGCTGCGTATCGCCCCCGCGCTGTTCCTGCTGCTCTGGTCTTCGGGCTTCGTCTTTCTCAAGCTCGGGCTGCAATACGCCGATCCGCTGACATTCCTCGCCCTGCGCTACGCATGCGTGACCGGACTGCTCATCCTGCCCTGTCTGCTGCTGCGCCCGCGACTGCCACCCGGTGCGGCGCCGTGGCTGCACCTGGGCGTGATCGGCCTGCTGATTCAGGCCGGCTACTTCGCGTTCACGTATCTCAGTCTCAAGCTTGGGATGTCCGCAGGCGCGGTGGCACTGGTTACGTCACAGCAGCCGATCCTGATCGGACTGCTGGCGCCAGCGGTAGCGGGCGAGCGCGTGGATCGCGTCCACTGGATCGGGCTGGCGCTGGGTGTGTCGGGCGCCGCCATCGTTATCGGGTCGCGTTCTTCTGTCGAGGTCGGCTCGCTGCCGGCGCTGATGTTCGCGATCCTCGCGCTACTCGCCATGACAGGCGGCACGCTCTACGAGAAACGCTTCGGCACGTCAGTCCATCCGGTCCTGGCCAACACCGTGCAATGCGCCGTCGCCCTGGCGGTGACCGCACCGCTCGCGTGGTGGCTGGAGCCGATGCACATCGAATGGACTCCCGGCCTGTTCGGCTCGCTGGCCTACCTCGTATTCGGCAACTCGCTCGTGGCGATATCACTGCTATTGGCGATGGTCCGCCACGGAGAAGCCTCGCGCGTCTCGGCCTTGTTCTTTCTCGTGCCGCCCGCCACGGCCGTCATTGCGTTCGTGCTACTCGACGAGGCACTGCCGCCGATGGCATGGGCCGGCATGGCACTGGCTGCAGCGGGGTTGCATCTGGTGATGCGACGCAGGGTGGGATGACCAGAAGGTCGCGCACTTCCACACTGCGAACTTGCGTTTGATCGAACGCAAACAGCATCGGCTTTTCGCCAAAAATGCGGATGCTGAAGGACTACTATCGAACGCGTGGCGCGCCATCCGCGGCGCCCACGCACTCCATGCGCAAACCATTCCCCCTCCACCCCAAGCACCCCGAGCGCATCTGCTGGGGCTGCGACAAGTACTGCGCCGTCAACGCCATGGGCTGCGGCAACGGATCGAGCCGCACCCAGCATCCCGCGGAATTACTGGGTGATGACTGGTACGAGCATGGGGATTGGGGGATCGAGGTGGAGACTCGCGCCACCCCCTCCACCTCCGCTCAATAGCCGTAGTAAGGCTGCGGCGCGTACCGGACCGGCGCCGGACGGCCGCACGGCACGTAGGCGCCCTGATAGTTGTCGTAGCAGTATCCCGGCGGTACTGCCGGCGCGGCGTAGGCTACGGGTTGCGGCGCGTAGACCGGCTGCGGCGGCGCATAGACCGGCGCGGGTGCGGCCATCACCGGTTGGCTGCTTGCCACCAGCGCGCCCAGCGCCAGGCCAGCCACTGCGGCCACGGCAATCGCGGCACCGGCAGATCCGCCGCCACCGCCGTGGTGATAACGATCGCGCGCCGAAGCCGTCCCGGCGACGAGCATGGTGGCACTCAGGACAGCAATACCGGCGTAACGAATCGACTTGCGCATGACAGGCTCCTTGGCGGGCCAACCTTGGCCCCCTTTTACGGACTCCATCATGGACGTCGATCCATTACAGTGGGTTACGCGCTGGTGAGCAGATGTAAATGCGCGGGACCTGCTCCCGGTCATCAAAGCTCTGAAAGTGGCTGATTTACGATGCCGCGCCGCGATTTCCACGCCACACGATAAATCCTGCGTTACAAATCACCCGGCGCCTGGCATGGGGCGATGCGGATTGACAGCGGCGCCGGCCGTGCAAATACTCGCTCTCGCAACGCTTCAGCAGTTGCAGTGCGATGTCCGCCGGAGCGGTGCGAAAGCCAATGTCGAGACAATCTCCATCCGGGACGACCATGACCACACGCCGCCTTTCCGCACTGCTGCTCGCCTGCTCCGCTGCAACCCTCGGCGCCTGCGCCTCGAACGTTGGCAACGCGCCCGTTCCAGTCCAGCCGACCGCCGCCTCGGCACCGGCCACCGCCGGCAAGACCGACGTCCTCTGGCTCGGCCAGGCCGCCATGCGGATCACCACCCCCGGTGGCAAAGTCATCGTTATCGATCCCTGGCTGACCGGTAATCCCAAGACTCCGGCTGGATTCAAGCAACTCTCGGCTATCGGCAAAGTCGACCTGATTCTCGTCACCCATGCCCACGGCGACCACCTCGGCGACGCCCCCGAACTCGCCAAACTCAACAACGCCCCGATCTACACAGGCGGCGGCATGGGCAACCAGCTCGTCCAGCTCGGACTCGTACCCGCCAACCTTTCGCAACGTTTCGGCAAGAGCGGCTCGGTCATGCCTTTCGGCCCCACCGGCCCCAAGATCACCGCCGTCCACGCCGAGCATTCGTCAGAACTGATCTACAAGAACCCAACCACGGGCAAGGATGAAGCCCACTACGGCGGCGAACCCGTCGGCTACATCATCGAGATGGAAAACGGGTTCAAGGTCTGGCATATGGGCGACACCGGCCTGTTCGGTGACATGAAGCTCATCGGCGACCGCTACAAGCCCGACCTCGTCCTGATTCCCATCGGCGGCCATTTCACGATGGGACCACAAGACGCCGCCATCGCCATCCGCGACTTCGTCAAACCGAAGTATGCGATTCCGATGCACTACGGGACGTCGCCGATGCTGAAAGGGACGCCGGACGAGTTGAAGGCTGCGCTGGGGACGGCGTCAGGCACGGCGGTAGTGGTGATGGAGCCGGGGATGCGGGTGGGGTTTTGAGAACCGATTGAGGTCAGCAGTAAAGAGAAAGCCCGCTTGATAGCGGGCTTTCTCATGGGTAAAGCGCGACGGCCGGAGCCGTCTGTTACGAGATTACGGACGGAGGACCGAAATGTCGTAGAACAGCGATTTCGGGTCGAGACTGACCAGGACGCCGATACCGGAGTTGCCCATCGTCATCGCGATCGATTCATAAGCCGTGCTGTCTGCAGACTTTGCGCGATAGCGAAGGCCGTCCGAAGGATTGTCCTGAATCCAGGTGTCCTTGCGGCCATCCGCTGCGCGCACGCGGCTATACGTTTTCGTCGCCTGGTCTACAGCCGTCACCGTCATCGTCGTTTCCGCCATCGAGACGTCCAGTTTGCCGAATACGGTAAGGTCCCAGAACGTCGTCACCGCGCCAACTTCCGGCAACGGACGTGCGATCTTCTTCGTGGCGATGATCAGACCGTTTGCCGTCGAGATGACCGCGAACATCTGGCCGTCTGCATCCTTGAATGCTGCAACCGGTGCAGTGCCGCTCGGGTCCGTCAACGTGAAACCATTCGAACCGTTCAGCGTCAGCGCAGGCAGTTCGTTCGGCAGCCAGTCTTCGCAACCCGTGTCGGTAGCGCCAGCGCAGTCAGCACCCGCGGTGAACTGGCCGGATGCGTTCACGCTGAACTTGATACGTGAAGGCTTGAACTGTTCGAGCGGGGTGTCGCGTTCGAAGCCCAGTGCATTCCAGTCACCAGCCATATCGGCCAGCGCAACCTGTTGCACCGGAATCAGCAGACCCGGCAGGCTCGGCACCGACACGTTGCGCACCAGCGCCATGCCCGACTTCGACACCATCACATCGTTGACGATACCGTTGCCCGATGCCACGAATCGGCAGTTCTGGCCTTGATACCGCACGAACGGCGACTTGCCGAGCTGCTTGCCCGACAGGTCGGAGGTGATGAGTTGAGCCGTGGCGCTGTCATATTGCGCGCGCACAAAGCCACCCATGCCGGCGAGGAAGAACGTGCCGCCATCTTTCAGCGCGGCGCAGCTTTCGACGCCGGGCTGGAGCATGCTGCCCGCGCCGCCTGCGTTGGTGCCAACGGCGGTCGACAGATCGGCCAGCGTCGTACGTGCCACAGCCAGGCGTGCGGCCAGCGCGTCAAGCAGCTTGTCCAGGTCATTGCCGGCCTGGGAGCCGGCTGCTGCTACCAGCGTGCCCTTCACGGGGTCCACGTTGGTCAGGTCAACGCTGCCTTGCAGCAGTTGTCGAATCGCTGCAATGGCCGTCGTCAGGTTTGCCACGGTCAGGCGACCTTGCGCGACGCTATCGAACTTGGCGAACGTTTCGGTGCTGCCCTGCGCCAGTGCGGCTGTGATCAGTTCCGTCAGCGGCGTGACGTTTGCCACGACGTTCGCACCCGTGCCGGCTTCCACGACCGAGTGCAGTACCGAACCATCCGGGCCTTGCGTGGACAGCACGCAGGGACGTACGGCGTTGGCGATGGAAATCTTGAACGTACCGTCCGAATTGGTGACGGCAGATCCGGTGCCCTGCGCGCAAATGACCTGGACCTTGGCTTGCGGGAGTGCAGCGCCAATCGCGGCGGTTCCGCTGATCGTCATTGCCTGCGGTGTCGTCGTAGTGCTGCCGCCCGTCGTCGACCCGCCATCCCCACCACCACCGCAAGCCGACAGCACAGCCGCCATCAGACCCGTCAAAAGAAGCTTCGATTTCATCCCAGTTGTCTCTTCTTGAAGTTGGATTTCCGTGACGCGTGCCGGGTAGCCGACCCCTGGCTCCCTTTCTTGTTGGCGCGCGCGATTTGCCTCGGCTTTGAAGCCAATGGCAAGCGGCGTGGAGTGTCGCGTAGGGGATGTATGTCGGCTAACCCCCCAGAGGGGCATTGACAGATGTCATTTCTGTCATCTTTCTGTGACACACTCGATACACGGTTCCGCTCCCGGCATGAAGTTAGTACCTACAATCGCCAGAATCGTTGTCGGAAAACGATTATGTCTTCTCGTATCGACGCGTCATACGTATGTCTGATGCCTGTCGCCGCAGCGCACATAGCGAAAACGCCACTATTGCCTATACTCTTCTGACTGTCCCCGCGTCACCAGAACGTCGCAATAAATCCATTGACCGGACCACGATCCGGTACAAGGAGGTGTCCCCCATGGTTACGATGAACCGCCGACAGTTCCTGAAGTTTTCAGGGGCTTCGCTGGCGGGTTCCAGCCTGGCGCTGATCGGGTTCGCGCCCGATGTGGCACTGGCCGAAGTGCGAGCCTATAAACTGGCGCGCACCACGGAAACCCGCAATACCTGCCCCTACTGCTCGGTGGCATGTGGCGTGCTGATGTACAGCCTTGGCGACAAGGCCAAGAACGCCAAGTCGAGCATCATCCACATCGAGGGCGACCCGGATCATCCGGTGAATCGCGGCACGCTTTGCCCCAAGGGTGCGGGCCTGATCGACTTCATCCACAGTCCCAACCGCTTGCAATATCCCGAGTACCGCGCGCCGGGCTCGGACAAGTGGCAGCGCATCACGTGGGAAGACGCCATCGACCGTATTGCCAAGCTGATGAAGGCCGACCGCGACGCCAACTTCGTCGAGAAAAACGACAAGGGCGAAACGGTCAACCGCTGGCTGACCACGGGCATGCTGGCAGCGTCGGCCAGCAGCAATGAAACCGGATATATCACGCACAAGACGATCCGCAGTCTTGGCATGCTGGGGTTCGACAACCAGGCTCGTGTCTGACATGGCCCGACGGTGGCAGGTCTTGCCCCGACGTTTGGCCGTGGAGCGATGACGAACCATTGGGTCGACATCAAGAACGCGGACGTCATTCTGATCATGGGCGGCAATGCAGCCGAGGCACACCCGTGCGGTTTCAAATGGGTGACTGAAGCCAAGGCGCACAACAAGGCACGCCTGATCGTGGTGGACCCGCGCTTCACGCGCTCGGCGTCCGTTGCTGACCTGTACGTGCAAATCCGCACGGGCACCGACGTGGTGTTCCTGGGCGGCGTGATCCGCTGGCTGCTGGAGCAGGACAAGATCCAGCACACCTACGTGAAGAACTACACGGACTTCACGTTCATCGTGCGCGAGGATTTCAACTTCGAGAACGGCCTGTTCTCGGGCTATGACGCCGAGCGGCGCTACTACAACAAGGCGAGCTGGGATTACGAGATCGGCGAGGACGGCTATGTGAAGTCCGATCCCACGCTGCAGCATCCGCGCTGCGTGTACAACCTGATGAAGCAGCACTACGCGCGCTATACGGCGGAGATGGTGGAACGCGTCTGTGGCACGCCGCAGGACAAGTTCCTCAAGGTCTGCGAGATGATGGCCAGCACGGCCACGCCCGACCGCGCGATGACGATGATGTACGCGCTGGGCTGGACGCAACACTCCATCGGCTCGCAGATGATCCGCACCGGCGCCATGGTGCAGTTGCTGCTGGGCAATATCGGCGTGGCGGGCGGCGGCATGAACGCGCTGCGCGGGCACTCGAACATCCAGGGCCTGACCGATATCGGCCTGATGTCGAACCTGTTGCCGGGCTATCTGACGCTGCCGGCCGAGAGCGAGCAGGACTATCGCAAGTACATCGAGGCACGTGCCTTCAAGCCGCTGCGGCCGAACCAGCTCAGCTACTGGCAGAACGTGGAGAAATTCCACGTCAGCCTGATGAAGGCATGGTGGGGTTCGGCGGCGACGGTCGAGAACAACTGGGCATTCGAATATCTGCCCAAGCTCGACAAGCCTTATGACCTGCTTCAGGTCTTCGAGCTGATGAACGCGGGCCGCATGACGGGCTACCTCGCGCAGGGCTTCAATCCGCTTGCGGCGGCGCCGAACAAGGCCAAGCTGCTGGCGGGATTGAGCAAGCTGAAGTTCCTGGTAGTGATGGACCCGCTTGCAACGGAGACCTCCGAGTTCTGGCGCAACGCGGGCGAATCGAACGATGTCGACCCGAAGACGATCCAGACCGAAGTGTTCCGTCTTCCCACGACGTGTTTTGCCGAGGAAAACGGCTCGCTCGTGAATTCGTCGCGCTGGCTGCAATGGCATTGGCAAGGGGCCGATCCACCCGCCGAGGCACGTTCGGACATCGAGATCATGGCCGAACTGTTCCTGAAGATCCGCCAGATGTATGTGAAGGACGGCGGCAAGTATCCGGACCCGATCGTCAACCTGTGGTGGCCGTATGCGCTGCCCGCATCGCCTACGCCTGAAGAACTGGCGAAGGAACTGTCCGGTCGCGCGCTGACGGATCTCGTCGATCCCAAGGACGCCACCAAGGTGGTGCGCAAGGCCGGCGAGCAGTTGAACAGCTTTGGCGAGTTGCAGGCCGACGGCAGCACCATCAGCGGCTGCTGGGTCTATTGCGGATCGTGGACGCAGGCCGGCAACCAGATGGCCAAGCGCGACAACAGCGACCCGACCAATATCGGCCAGACGCTGAACTGGGCGTGGTCGTGGCCGGCGAATCGCCGCGTGCTCTACAACCGTGCATCGTGCGATCCGGAGGGCAAGCCGTTCAACCCGGCGCGCAAGCTCATCGCATGGAACGGCAAGAGCTGGACCGGCTTCGACACGCCCGACTTCAAGCTCGATGAAGATCCGGCCAAGGGCATGGGGCCGTTCATCATGCAGGCCGAGGGCGTGGGCCGCTTCTTTGCGCGGCAGAACCTGGTGGAGGGACCGTTCCCCGAGCACTACGAGCCGTTCGAGAATCCGCTCGGCTACAACCCGCTCAACAAGTCGCCGCAGGCGGTGAGCAATCCGGCCGCGCGCGTGTTCAAGGGTGACTGGGCACAGTTCGGCAAGGCCGATGCGTATCCGGTCATCGCCACCACGTACCGGCTGACCGAGCACTTCCACTACTGGACCAAGCACGCGCGCATCAACGCCATTTTGCAGCCGGAACAGTTCGTGGAGATTGGCGAGGAGCTTGCCAGTCAGGTGGGCGTGAAGGCGGGAGACCGTGTGAAGGTGACATCGACGCGCGGCTACATCAAGGCGGTGGCGCTGGTCACCAAGCGGATCAAGCCATTCAAGATCGACGGGAAGGTGGTGCACATGGTGGGTATCCCGCTGCACTGGGGTTTCACCGGCATCGCCAAGCCAGGGTTCCTGGCCAACACACTGACGCCATACGTGGGCGACGGCAATACGCAGACGCCGGAGTTCAAGTCGTTCATGGTGAAGGTGGAACGGGCATAGGGAGCGAACCATGGCACTACAGTCACTCGACATCGTTCGGCGATCGGCCACCACCACGCCATCGCCCAGCGCACGCCAGCCCGCCACCGGCAGCGTGGCCAAGCTGATCGACACCACGAAATGCATCGGCTGCAAGGCATGCCAGGCGGCGTGCATGGAGTGGAACGATTTGCGCGGCGAGGTGGGCACCAACGTGGGCGTCTACGACAACCCGGCGGATCTCGACGAGCATACGTGGACGCTGATGCGGTTCGCCGAGTACGAGAACCCCAACAGCGGCAACCTGGAATGGCTGATCCGCAAGGACGGCTGCATGCATTGCGAGGACCCGGGCTGCCTGAAGGCATGCCCGTCCCCGGGCGCCATCGTGCAGTACGCCAACGGGATCGTCGATTTCCACGAGGAACACTGCATCGGCTGCGGCTACTGCATCACGGGCTGCCCGTTCAACATTCCGCGTATCTCCAAGACCGATCACAAGGCGTACAAATGCACGCTGTGCTCGGACCGCGTGGCCGTGGGGCAGGAGCCTGCGTGCGTGAAGACATGCCCGACGGGCGCCATCGTGTTCGGCACCAAGACCGACATGATTGCGCACGCCGAGGAACGCGTGGTCGACCTGAAATCGCGCGGCTTCCAGAAGGCCGGTCTCTACGATCCACCCGGCGTGGGTGGCACGCACGTGATGTACGTGCTGCATCACGCGGACGACCCCACGCTCTATCACAACCTGCCCGCGGACCCGCACATCAGCCCGCTGGTGAGCCTGTGGAAGGGCATCGCCAAGCCGCTGGCCGTGGCCGGCATGGCGCTGGCGGCGGTGGCCGGATTCTTCCACTACATCCGCGTGGGTCCGAACGAGACGGGGCCGGAAGACGAAGCAGCAGCCGAAGATGAGATCGTGCGCAGCGGGCGCGACAGCCCCAAGCCGCGCGGGACACCCGATGAAGTCGTGCCACCCGAGGAGGTCCGCGATGAGAATCGATAAGCAACGCGAAGCGTTCATCCGACGCTACTCCGCTGGAGAGCGCACGAATCACTGGATCGTGGCGCTCACGTTCATCCTGCTGGCGCTGTCCGGGCTCGCATTGTTCCACCCGTCGATGTACTGGTTGAGCAACCTGTTCGGCGGCGGCACGTGGACGCGCATCCTGCATCCGTTCATCGGTATCGTGATGTTCCTGGCTTTCGCCATCCTGGCCGTGAAGTTCTGGCATCACAACCTGATGACGTGGTCCGACCGCGAATGGCTGCGCCATGGCCGCGAGGTACTGAACAACCGCGAGGAAAACGTGCCCGAGGTGGGCCGCTACAACGCGGGGCAGAAGCTGCTGTTCTTCGTGATGGTGGCGTGCCTGGTGCTGTTGCTGGCCAGCGGCATCGTCATGTGGCGCGCCTACTTCGCTTTCCTGTTTCCGATCTGGGCCATCCGGCTGGCATCGGTCGTGCATGCGGTTTGCGCATTCCTGCTGATATGCGGCATCATCGTGCACATCTATGCAGCGGTCTGGGTCAAGGGATCGGTGCAGGCCATGACGCGCGGCACGGTCACGCCGGGCTGGGCTTGGAAACATCACCGCGCCTGGTTCCGCGAGACATTCCGGCCAGGCGACAAATAGCAGCGCTGCCGGTCACTCCGGGGCGCTTGCCAAAGGACGAAACGATGGTGCAGCGCATTCTGGAGCCGGCAGAAATCGAATCGATCGACCACGTTGCCATTGCGCGCGTGCGTCTGCCTGACCGCGCGGAGATCTTCGCCGCGCGGGCCGCACGGCTGCGGCAACTGGCGCCGGGCAGCGCCATTGGCCCGTACCTGCTGTTGATGGCCCACGTGGCCGACGCCCAGCACGCGGTGGCCCAGTCGCTCGACGTTCCCTTGCCATCCCACGCCGATATCGCACGCGCCACCGAGCATTGCATGCCGCTGCTCGACGCGCCCGATATCTCGCTGCGCGGGGCCGATGCGCTGTTCGCGCACATCGCGGCCCATGCCGATGCGCCGGAACTGGCCGCGCCGATAGCCCGCTTGCAGTCGATGTCCGCCGACGCGCGCCGCGCGCAACTGCAGGCGCTACTGGGCGTCGCTTCGGCCGACAACGATGTCGAAGTGGAAGCCACGCTCGCGCCGTTCCTGATCGCCGCACTGCAACTGGATCGCACGGTACTGGCCAGCCAGTTGCGCGAGAAGGACGTGCCGATGCTCGATGTCCACACGGTGTGCCCGGTATGCGGCACGCCGCCCGTGGCGAGCATCGTTCGCATCGGTGGCCGCTATCAGAGCCTGCGCTACCTGCACTGCGGCCACTGCGCCACGGAATGGCACATGGTGCGCGTGAAGTGCAGCCACTGTGAATCGACGGAAGGCATCTCGTACTATGCCGTGGAAGGTCAGGGCGATGCACTCAAGGCAGAGGCCTGCGAGCCCTGCCATCACTACCGCAAGATCAGCTACATGGAGAAGGATCCATTGGCCGAGCCACTGGCGGATGACCTCGCTTCTCTCGCACTCGACGTGATGATGGGTGCCGCCGGCTTCGGACGCCCCAACGGCAATCCGCTGCTATGGCTTGCCGATGACGACGAGGTTGCTGCCGATGAACGATAGCGTCTCGATGCCAGCGCGCCCTGCCGACCTTCCTTCGGTAGACCGGCTGCTCAACCTGCCCGCACTGCAACCGCTACTGGAGCAGTATGGCCGCGCACCGGCCACGGCAACGCTGCGCCGGCTGCTCGATACGCTGCGTGCGCAGGCCATCGCGGGCACGCTCACGCGTCAGGCACTTGCGGAGTCTGCACTGGTGGATACGCTGACCGCGCAGCTCGCACGCGAGCATCAACCCCGCCTGCGCACTGTGATCAACCTGACCGGCACGGTGCTGCACACGAATCTGGGCCGCGCGTTGCTGCCGGACAGCGCCGTGCAAGCCGTGATGCGCGCGATGACTGCGCCGGCCAATCTCGAATTCGATCTCGAAACCGGCGGCCGTGGGGATCGCGATGATCTGATCGCCGACCTGATCTGCTCGCTGACTGGCGCGGAGGCCGCGACCGTCGTCAACAACAACGCCGCCGCCGTGCTGTTGATGCTGAACACGCTCGCCACACGGCGCGAGGTGGTGGTGTCGCGCGGTGAATTGGTGGAGATCGGCGGCGCGTTCCGCATTCCCGACATCATGCAGCGCGCTGGCGCGAAGCTCGTGGAGATCGGCACCACCAACCGCACGCATCCGCACGACTACGCCAATGCCATCGGTGCGCGCACGGCAATGCTGATGAAGGTGCATTGCAGCAACTACGAAATCACCGGCTTCACGCGCAGCGTGGATGTGGCCGAGGTGGTACGCATCGCGCAGCCGCATGGCACTCCGGTGGTGGTCGATCTTGGCAGCGGCACGCTGTGCGACCTCACGCGCTGGGGCCTGCCGCGCGAGACCACCGTGCGCGAGACCATCGAGGCCGGCGCCGATCTGGTGACATTCAGCGGTGACAAGCTGCTCGGCGGTCCGCAAGCGGGCATGATCGTGGGTCGCGCGGACCTGATCGCGAAGATCAAGAAGAACCCGCTCAAGCGCGCGCTACGCGTGGGCAAGCTCACGCTTGCGGCACTGGAGCCGGTATTGCAGTGCTATCGCGATCCGGACACGCTGGCGCAGGCATTACCCACGCTGCGGCTGTTGACACGGCAGCCCGGCGAGATGGCAGCGATGGCCGAGCGTTTATCGCCAGCGGTGCAGACTGCGCTGGGCGATGCATGGCAGGTATCCGCCGTACCCATGGTCAGCCAGATCGGCAGCGGTGCATTGCCGGGTGGGCAGTTGCAGAGCTATGGGCTGGTGATCGGTACACGCGAAGAGGGCAAGCGCAGTGGCCGCAAGCTGCAACAGTTGGAAGCGGCGCTGCGCAGCGTGGCGCGTCCCGTGATCGGACGCATTGCCGAGCATGCGTTGTGGCTGGACCTGCGCTGCCTGGAACCCGGCGACGAAGCGGACTTCGCCGCGCAATGGCCCGCCGTGGCCGAGGCGCTGCGCCGATGATCGTTGGCACCGCCGGCCATATCGACCATGGCAAGACCACGCTGGTGCGCGCGCTGACCGGCGTCGACACCGACCGGCTCAAGGAAGAGAAAGCACGCGGCATCTCCATCGAACTCGGCTATGCCTACACGCCGCTGCCCAATGGCGACGTGCTCGGCTATATCGATGTGCCAGGCCATGAGAAGCTGATCCATACGATGGCTGCTGGTGCCAGCGGCATCGACCTCGCGCTACTGGTCATCGCGGCAGACGATGGCGTCATGCCGCAGACACGCGAGCATATCGGCATCGTCGAGCGGCTGGGCGTCACGCGCGTCGTGGTGGCGCTGACCAAGGCCGACCGTGCCGATGCGGCACGCCTGGTCACGGTGCGCGCGGACATCGACGCATTGCTCTCCTCCACACCCTACGCAGGTGCCACGCTCTTCGCCGTCAACGCCACCGATCCGGAAGACGAAGGCGTTGCCGCGCTGCGCGCATGGTTGCACGACGCCGCGCAACATATGCCGATACGCAATGCGCGTGGCAAGTTCCGGCTCGCCGTCGATCGTGTTTTCACGCTCGCCGGACACGGCACAGTGGTGACAGGCACCGTCCTCAACGGCCGCGTCGATGTGGGCGATGTCATGGAAGTCGCGCCCGCCGGATTACCGGTGCGCGTGCGTAGCATTCATGCGCAGCAGCGCGAATCCGGCAGCGGCGTGGCCGGGCAACGCTGCGCGTTGAATCTCGCTGGCATCGACAAAAGCGAGATCCGGCGCGGCGACTGGATCGTCGATCCCTCGTTAATGGCGCCGGTCACGCGTCTCGACGTACAGCTTTCGCTGCAAGCCGGCACCGGTACACGTCTTGGACACTGGGCGCCATTACACGTGCATCTTGGCGCGGCACACCGCATCGCCAATGTGGTGCTGCTGGAAGGCGAAACGCTGACTGCTGGCGCTACGGCGCTCGCGCAACTGGTCTTTGCATCGCCGGTCTGTGCGCTGGCGGGAGACCGCTTCATCGTGCGCAATGCGCAGGCCACGCAGACAATTGGCGGCGGCATCGTGCTCGATAACGTCGCACCGGAACGGCATCGCCGCTCTGCGCCACGGCTGGCCTGGTTGCACGCGGTGCAGCGTGTCACCGAAGGCGCGGGATTGCTCGCACTGCTCGACCATGCGCCGCACGGCATTGACGAGAAGCGGCTGGTGCAGCTGACCGGCCTTGCAACGTGCGAATGGGAAATGGCAAATGGCATCGCGCGCGTAGACGACACGCTGATCCTTCCCGCCTTCCTCACAGCGCAGCGCACACGCCTGGTCGATACGCTTGCTGCCTTCCATGCGCGCATGCCCGATGAGCCCGGCCTGGCTGCGGGATCGCTGCGCCGCGTGGCATTTGCCGGTACGCCAGTACCCCATGCGCTGTGGTCCGGTCTGCTCGACATGCTGTTGCGCGAAGGTGCGCTGGAGCGGCACGGCGGATGGCTGCGCCTGCCCGGGCAGACCATCGTGTTCTCCGATGCGGAACAGACGTTGGCCGCGCGCCTGCTGCCCCGCGTGGTGGCTGGTGCGTTCGATCCACCGTGGGTGCGCGACCACGCCACAGCGCTCGATGCGCCAGAGGAACAGGTCCGCCACCTGCTGCGCAAGCTCGCGCGCCAGGGCACGGTGCACCAGGTGGTGCGCGATCTCTTCTATGACAACGACGCCATTGAAACGCTCGCCCGGATGTTCGGCACACTGGCTTCGCACGGCCGCGTGGAAGTGATTGCGTATCGCGATGCAACGGGCCTGGGCCGCAAACGCACCATCCAGATTCTGGAGTTCTTCGACCGTGCGGGATACACTCGCCGCGTGGCAAATGCCCGGATGGTGCGGCCCGACAGCGAATGGCGGCCCATGCCGAGGCAAGTCTGACGATCAAGAGGAAGGCATCCGCATCCGGTGATGCGGCCGGGCTTCAAACCCGGTTGGGGGCGCCAGACGTTCCCAGGTAGGTTCGACTCCTGCTGCTTTCCGCCAATATTCTGGTTTTCTCCCCTCTGGTTTTCTCCCCTCTCCCACTTCATGGGAGAGGGGAGCCAACCGCTCACCACTGTGTTTCCCACGTTCCGTTTTCGGCGCCTGTCACCTACCATGCATGAGCAGCTTATCGAGCAGCGATTGGGCAGGTTTCGGGTCCCGAACAACACACCCAGGGGAGCAACATGGACAGACGCAATTTCCTGCGGCTTGGTGCCGCAATTCCGGTTTCCATCGGCGCCGGCGGCATGGCGCCGGCATTTTCCGCAACGGCTTCGAAGGATGCGACGCCCGCATCCGAGGGCTGGCGCGTCTACGAGATGACTACCGAAGTCATGCTGCCCGAATCCCCCGGGGCCGCCACCGTCTGGTTGCCGGTCACCGCCGCGCGGCTCGGTGACTACCAGCGGACCCTGTCGAGCGAGTGGATCGCGCCGGGCGGCCAAGCCCGTGTCACGCGTGCCGGCCCCTACGATGTGGGCATGGTTGTCATCGACTGGCCCCGTCCCACCCCCGGCGCACCGCTGACCGCTCGCATGGTCAACACCGTGGCACTGCGCGACCGCGACGTGGATCTCGGCGCAGCCCCTTCGGCCCGCGCTACGCGCGAATCCCCGGCTGCGCTGCAGGAGTACTTGCGCCCTACGCAGTTGATGCCCACCGACGGCATCGTGCGGAAGACCGCGCTGATGATCACGGCCGGCATGACCGATGACATGACCAAGGCGCAGGCCATCTACCAGTGGGTGGTCGACCACACCTGCCGCGACGCCGCCGTGCGTGGCTGCGGCACCGGCGACGTGGTGACCATGCTGAAGACTGGCGGCATCATGAACGGCAAGTGTGCCGACATCAACGGGCTGTTCGTGGCATTGGCCCGCGCCGCCGGCATTCCGGCGCGCGATGCGTATGGGGTGCGCGTGGATAACTCCGCGCTCGGTTTCAAGGCGCTGGGCAAGGCAGGCGATATCTCCAAGGCGCAGCATTGCCGGTCCGAGTTCTACGCGGCCGGCGTCGGCTGGATTCCTGCTGACCCTGCCGATGTTCGCAAGGTGGCGCTCGAAGAAGTCCCGGGTGGACTGCCGATGACGGACGCCAAGGTACGCGCCGCCCGCGCGATGCTGTTCGGCGCGTGGGAAGGCAATTGGGTGGCCTACAACCACGGCCACGACGTGCGCCTGCCGGGCGGTGGCACGGTGCCTTTCCTGATGTATCCGCAGACGAGAACCGTGGCAGGCATGCTCGATAGCCTGGATCCAGCGGCCTCCGGGTATCGCATCACGTCGCGCCGGGTCGCTTGACCCCGCGCTCCCCTCTACCACTTCGCGGTACACAAGCGGCAGAGGGGAGCCAACCATCCCTGCGCGCCCAAAAAAATTAACAAGATTCCCCTTGAAATGAGATCGATTCCCATTTACTATCCATTCACTGTCTGACGCACGGCACTGCCAAAACCGGACAGGAACAGATTGCAGAGGGTTGTTGGGTAGTGGATGCAGCGTAAGTCAGCCATCACCAACAATGTTCGATACCGTCTTTTGTGGGGACCGCTCCGACACACGGAGCGTTTGGTAGTAGCCAGTCGCAGGAAGATCGGGAAAACATCCAGACCCCGTTTTCCCGATCGCGTCATCCTGCGACAAGCCAGGCCACCTTTTTATTCCGCGCGCCGTGCAGGCACAGCGCGCCGTCCGGGGCGATCCAGTATGGGCCGGCCCGAGCGACTCCCGCCTGATTCCGTCAAGCCCCGGCAGATGGGCCGCCAACCGAATGCGTTGGCGCAGCGCCCCTGCCCCGGATCCACCGATTTGGAGTACCAACCGAGCGCCCGTTCCGGCGCGAGCTGCCGCATGACTACGTCCACCGTGAATTCCGATGCCGTCCCTCTCAAGCGCGCTGGCCTGAAGGCCACGTCGCCGCGCATGCACGTGCTGGAAGCGTTTCGCACCAGCAACCGCCGGCACCTGAGCGCGGAAGATGTCTACCGGATACTGCTCGATCACGAGGTCGATGCCGGTCTTTCCACGGTCTACCGCGTGTTGAACCAGCTGGTGCAGGCCAATATCCTGCTGCGCCACAGCTTCGAGTCCGATCACGCAGTTTTCGAACTCAACGAAGGCGGCCATCACGACCACCTGATCTGCGTGGGTTGCGGCGTGGTCGAGGAGTTCAAGGATGAAGGGATCGAGGCGCGCCAGAAACAGGTGGCTGCACAGAACGACTTCGTGTTGAGAGAGCACATGCTGGTGCTCTATGGGCTGTGCCCGGTGTGCCAGCAAGGGCAAGCGGGATAGCCCTCCAGGTAACGCGCACGTTTCTTACAGAAACGCCATGTGCGGTTACAAACGCGTGCAAACGGTAATACGCCACATCGGTAGAGTGGAGACATGACCTCTCACCCTTGGTGAATACCATGAGCAAGCGCCCCCTCTACCTTTCCCTGATCCTTGCCGGCACTGCCACGCTGGCCGTATCCACTGCCGCGATCGCCCGTGTGGATGTCGACGTCAACCTCGGCGTGCCCGTGGCACCGGTCTATGTGGCGCCGGCGCCCGTCTATGTGGCGCCCCAGCCGGTGTACGTTGCGCCGCCACCCCCGCCGCCCGTCGTATATCGCCCCGGCCCGCCGGTCATCGTGGCGCCTGCACCGGCTGTAGTAATCGGCTGGCATGGCGAGCGCTACTGGGACGGCCGGCGCTGGTACGATCGCCACGAATACCGGCGATTCCACGATCGCGACTACCACGCCGCGCATCGTTACGAGCACGACCGCGGTCCGTGGAACCGCTGATTGGCCTTATGACCGGGCCGTAGCCGGCGCCACCGCCGGCGCGGACGGCCTGAGCACCAGCCAGACCGCCACGCCGATCAGCAACATGCCGCCTGCGTGCGCCCACGACAGCGTTTCGCCCAGGAACATCCACCCCCAGACAATGCCGAACGGCGGAATCAGGAACGTTACCGTCAGCGAGCGCACCGGCCCCAGTTCGGCGATCAACTTGAAATACAGCACATAGGCGATGGCCGTGCAGAACATGCCCAGGCCGAGCATGGCGGCCCACAGGCCCGGGCCGGTAGCCGGCAGGGTGTTCTCGCGGATCAGCGCCGCCACACTGAACGGCAGCAGGAACAATGCAGCGCCGATCAGGCTGCCGGCTGCCACCAGCCGGTTGTCGAGACCGCCCTGTGCCGTGATCCAGCGGCGCGTCAGGAATCCCGCCAACCCATAGCAAGAGGTGGCCACCAGGCAGGCCAGCGCGCCGAGCAGGACATCGTGCGAAAACACCACCGGTCCCGTGCGGGTCAGCACGGCCACCCCCGCCAGGCCGATCAGCACGCCCGCCGCCTTGGCGCGGGTCAGCTTCTCCGCAAAGAACAGCGCCCCGATCACCACACCCATCAGCGGCGTCATCGCATTGAAGATCGCGGAGTAGCCCGCTGGCAGCCATAGCGCCGCCACGGCGTACATCACGAAGGGAATCCCGGAATTGATGATGCCGAGCACGATCACCGCCCGCCACTTTCCCTTCATGTCCCACCGCACGCCCAGGAACGGCAGGCACGCCGCCAGCGTCACGGCGCCGATCAACACGCGGAAAAAGGCGGTCGGCAGCGGCCCGAGCACGGGTGCCGCGATGCGGATGAACAGAAAGCTGGCGCCCCAGATAGCAGAGAGCGACAGCAGGCGGATCAATTGAATGGGTTGCATGGGTTTCAGGGGGCGCAATGATGATGAGACAACAAGGAATACTGTTGCAGCCGAGCGACAGAAACGAAAATCCGCCCTGTATTCCCGCGATTGGGTAATGCCCGAGCCGATACGATTTCACTGCAATCCGGGCTGCGAAGCGCGCTGTTTCCGGACATCTGCCAACGGCGCCAATGACGAACACGTGTTCGAGTTGGCCGCCGAACATGCCCGGATATGGGGCAAAACCCACTTATGTGGCATTTTTGCCGCGATTTCGCTTTCGAGTGGCTTACGGTCCTACCCCACCGATGGAGGGGGCAATACCACACCACGTGACATCGCGTATTAGATTCCATTAAACTCTGTTCTGCGCCAGAGTTAATTGACCCCTCCGACGCATTCCCGACAAGCCGCCAGGCAACTGGCGGCTTCTTTTTTTTCTGGCGTCGCGAAATCGTAAAACCACGTATCGTAGCGACTGCGGCGCGTCCCTGGGGTAGGACGTTTCGCGCACGTTGCATTCCCGCGTCAACCTATTGCCCCGGTTTTGCGTTGCCTGCCTCATGAAACGACAGTTCCTTGGCTTGTTAGCCCGCGTCTACGTCATGCAATTTGCCATGGAGGTGCCAGCCACCGTGGCCATGCTCGCTGAAATGCTCATGGAGTACGGATTCCAGGTGGATATTGGCACCGTACGCCCCTTGTTGCGCGCCCTGCAGATGGAGGGTTACCTCGAAAGCGTGCTGCGTGACGGCATCGGCCGGGTCTACCAATTGACCGAGCAAGGCCGCGAAGAGCTGGCCAGCAGCCGCAGCCGCATCGACGAGCTGTATCGCAGGCTGCACAACCCTTCGGTCTCGGACGATGAAATGCCGTCCCTTTCCGCCGGCCTGATGGGAAATACCCCCGCCGTCGCCACGAATTCCTGAACCGCATACTGAGCGCCCCCGCTCGCGGAAACCCGGCTGACACACTCGTGTTGGCCGGGTTTTTGTTTTTTCTGGGGAGGACGAACAACGCGGGCGAGGAAAAGCGTACCCGTTTCTGCGTATCAAGCAGCGTGCGCAAAGCCCTTGCCGCCGAGCAGGATCTGGCGCAGCGCGTCCAGGCTGACGGGGTGGCTGAACAGGTAGCCCTGGACCGCGTCGCAGCCCTCGCCGCGCAGGAATTCGAGCTGGGCCCGGGACTCCACGCCCTCGGCCACCACCTGCAGGTGCAACTGGTGGCCCAGCGCGATGATGGCCGCCGCCACGGCCCGGTCATGGCCGGGCGCAGCCAGGTCATCGACAAATGACTTGTCGATCTTGAGCTTGCTGATGGGCAGGCGGGTCAGGTAGCCCAGCCCCGAATAGCCCGTGCCGAAATCGTCGATGGACACCCCGACGCCAAGCTGGCGCACGCGACGGAACGTCTCGACGGTGATATCGCCGCCATCGACCAGAATCCCTTCGGTGACCTCGATGGTCAGGCTACCGGCCGGCAGGTCCGCTGCCTGGAGGCAACGCGCCACCACATCGGGGAAATTGGCTTCGCGCAGTTGCAGCGGCGAGATATTCACCGCTACGTCGATGTCGCGCCCCAGCTCGCGGCGCAATTGCTGGATCTCGCGGCAGGCTGTGGCCAGTGTCCATTCACCGAGTGCGCCGATCAGGCCGCATTGCTCCGCAATCGGGATGAATTCCGAGGGCTGCATCGTGCCGCGCTCGGCCGTTTCCCACGCAATGAGCGCCTCGACCCCCACCACGGACAGCGTACCGACATCGACGATGGGCTGGTAGCGCAACCTGAACTCCTGCTCGGCCAGCGCGCGGCGCAGCAGTGCCTCGATGGTGAAACGCGCCAGCGTGGCCTCGGCCATCTCGCTGGCAAAGCGCCGGAGCTGCGCACGGCCGCTGCGCTTGGCCGCATACATCGCCGAATCGGCGGATTTGAGCAGTTCGGTCAGCGTACTGCCATCGTCCGGGAAAATCGCCATGCCCAATGACGGCGTCACGCGCAGCGACTGCCCCGCCAGTTGCAACTCTTCCGAGACCCGCGCCAGGATCTTGGCCGCCGCCAGTTCCGCCTCGCTGTCGTGGCGCAACCCGCCGAGCACCACCGCGAATTCGTCGCCGCCCATGCGCGCCACCACATCGCGCGGACGCACTGCGCCGCGAATGCGGTCCGCGATCGTGCGCAGCACGTCATCGCCAACGGGGTGCCCCAGTGTCTCGTTGATGTGCTTGAAGTGATCCAGATCGAGCAGCAGCAGCGCCACGCGAGCGCCCTGCCGGCGCGCCTCGGCCAGTACTGCTTCTGTGCGGGCGTGCAGTTCGGTGCGGTTGGGCAAACCCGTCAGTGCGTCGTGCTGGGCCAGATGGCGGATGTATTCGTCCACGCGCCGGCGCTCGGTCAGGTCGTGCGCGATGGCCAGGAACCCGGTATCGGCGCTGCCATCGGTCATCGCCGTCAGCGTGAGGTGCACGGGCAGGCGCGAGCCGCCCTTGCGCAGGTACACCCACTCGCGTTCATCGGGTACGCCGAGACGGGGTTTGGCGATCAATGCCGGAAGCCCGGGCAGGACGGGCGTGCCGATCTCCCCGGAGAGCACACGCGCATGGGCGGCCACTTCGTCGGCGTCATGCAGACTGTCATAGGGCATGCGGCCCACCAGTTCCGGCTCGCCGTACCAGAGCATCCGCTGGCCGGCCCGGTTGATGCCCGTAATCATGCCCGTGGCGTCGAAAGTAATCACGCAGAAGGGCGCCTGATCGAGCAGCCGCGCGTAGCGCATGCTGGCCGTGGCAGCGCTGCGCTCGGCCCGCGCCAGATTCGCGCGCAGGCTCACGGCTTCGGCATGGCTGGCCTGTTCGGCCATTTCGCGTTGCTGCCGGGCCTCGCGGCGGCTCCTCGTTACGCGGAGTCCGAGCCATACGGCGACCAGCGCTATGGCCATCACCAACGCCCCACCCGCTGCATCGAGCAGCGCAAGCATGGTGGGAGACAGCGATGGCAAGGTCATGAATCTGGCGACGCGAAAAGGGGGGAAAGACGCTTGCGCCAGCCTTCGAACGGCATGGAAAAGGGGCGCCCCGGCTGGCAAGTTGGGCGCACTATAACCTGCCCCCTTACGCCCGGAACAGTGCGGTCACCCCGGACAGTGGCGGGACACACACTTCGCGGCTTCGGCCATGCCACGGCCACGGCACTTGGCGTTCCTGTGCAGGGCTATCCAGCCGCGCCGGCGGTGTGCAAGTGTCGCGCAAATCGCACGGAGTCGGCGCGTGGAGGCTCGTTTGTCGCGAATGCCTCAAACGGGTGAGCCGTGATAGCTTACGATGGCGTCCGACGTAGCACCGGCGCCCGATCTTCATGACGCGGGCGCCCGTTCCCTTCTTTCGCATGCCCAGGTTCTTGCCATCGCTCAAGGCGCGACTCGCGCTGATCACCACGGTGCTTGCCGCCGTGCTCGGTGGCGGCATTGTCATGGGCTCGCTCTACTACGCCCACCGCGATCTCGAAGAGGCGCTCCAGAATCAGCAGGACTCCATCGTCAAGCTGTCGACCGACCAGCTCGATACGGCCATGGAGGATCGCATCGTCACGCTTGCCCACCTGGCTCCGCAATTGCGCGGCATCCTGGCCAATGCGTCCCACACACGGCCCGATCTGGTGCGCCAGCGTCTGCGCGAGGCCGTGGCACGGACAGTGCCCGTACCCGCCGCCCTCAACGCCGTGATGGTGGCCGATGCGCACGGCACGTTGCTGACCATGGATGGGCTGCCCGCCGATGTCAGCGACCGTCAGTATTTCCGCGAAGCCGAGCGCACCCGCAACGTGGTGGTGGCCGCGCCGCTGCGCGCGCGCACGGACAACTCGCGCGGCGTGCTCGTGGTGGTGCCTGTGCTGGCGGAGTCCGGTGCATTCATGGGATTGGTGGGGGGCTGGCTCAACCTCGACAAGCCAAATTTTCTCGTCGAGATCGGCCATAACCGGCTGGGCATCACCGGCTTCTACTGCCTGGTTTCGGCGGGCGCACAGCCCGTCTATATCCAGCATCCCGAGCCCGCGCAAGCGCAGCAGCCGGCCAAGCCGTTCGGCGACAACTGCGGCCTGACCGGCAAAGCCTCCGCATTCGAATTCCTGACGCCTACGCGTCCCGTGATCGCACGGCGATTGATGGCCACCACAGGTTGGGAGCTGGTGGCGGTGCTGCCCGCTCAGGAGGCGTACACACCGCTGCGCCAGATGCAGCAGCGATTCCTGATGATGTCCGGCATCGTGCTGGCCGTGGTGGCGCTGTTGATCTGGCTGGCCGTACGCCGATTGCTGGAGCCGCTCTCGCGCCTGCACCACGTGGTGCGCGACAGCACCGGCGACGTCGATGCTTTCGAGCGCCTGCCGCAACGACCCCAGCGTGACGAGATTGGCGACGTGACACGCGCCTTCATCCGCCTGATGCGCGATGTTCGCGAACGCGGCCGGCAACTCTCGCGCAGCGAGCGCCGTCTTCGTGCAGTCACCGATACGTTCCCCGCGCTGCTCGCCTTCATCGACACCGACGAGCGCTACCTCTTCAACAACCTGGCCTACGAACGGGCCTTCGGCATTCCCGTAGATCAGGTGCGCGGCATGACGGTGCGCGAACTGCTGGGCGAGGAGCGCTACCAGCGCGCGCGGCCCTATCTGCTGCAGGCGCTCGCAGGCGGCGTGGTGAGTTTCGAAGGCGAGTACCTGTTTCCGACCCACCACTGGATGGAAACCAGCTACCGGCCCGAATGGAACGAGGACGGCACCCAGGTGGTGGGCGTGCACATCCATGTGCAGGACATCACGCAACGCAAGCTGGAAACGCTGCGTCTCTCGCACATCTCTCGCACCGATCACCTGACGCAGCTTCAGAATCGCAGCGCCTTCGAGACCCTGCTGCAGGACGCCATGGCGCTCAGCCGCGCCGAGCATCGCCTGATGGCACTGCTCTATCTGGACATGGACCGCTTCAAGGCCGTGAACGACGCCTTTGGCCACGCCACCGGCGACATGCTGCTGCAGGCCTTTGCGCTACGCCTGCGACGCTGCGTGCGCGAACAGGACCACGTGGCCCGCCTGGGCGGCGATGAGTTCGCGGTCATCCTCCCGGACATCGGCTCGCCGGATGCCGCCCAGCGCGTGGCCGAAGCCATCCTGGAGTCGGTGGGCCGGCGGTTCTACTTCGACGGCATCCTGGCCGATGTGGATGTGAGCATCGGCGTGGCCCTGTACTGCGGCGCGTCGATCGGAGAAGAAGCATTGATGCGCATGGCCGATGTGTTGCTGTATCGGGCCAAGGCGATGGGAAGGGGACGGTTTGAAATGGGGCCGGAGGAACTTCTGGTTCCCCTCTCCCGCGAGCGGTGTACAGACCGGAGACATGGGTAACAGGTGTTCGGAGACATGGGTAACACGTGATCTGCGCGTATCACAGTACGCGCAGGTCGAGTTCCCCTATCTCAAACCGGCTGAACC
>NZ_SCMX01000058.1 GCF_005503625.1 Cupriavidus sp. 2SB
AGAAGAATCTTCCAACTCAAGCTCATACGCGTCCACGCGTGTGCCGTAGACAAACTCCCTTGCTGCTTCAACTTTCCAAGTTCGTCACCGGCCGCGCCGATTTCATCGGCCTTGACTTGGGATTCGACAATCCGCTCGTCGGCCTCAAGCAGGATACTTACCGCCGTCACGACCTCTTCGCGCAGCGACTCCAGATGCAAAAGTTCGTTGCGCAGAGGCTCCAAATCCGTCTTAAATGGCTGGCTCCGATGCTCCAGTTCGAAGGCCGCCTTGGCGACAGCCTGTCGCTTTTCGATGTGGGTGTTGTACTTTTGCAAATGCTCCATCTTGGCTTTAGCCTAATGACATACGTAGATCGTTCTTGCGAGCAGCGACGCATCGGCCCATGAACCTATCGGCCGACGTCGCTTCCGCCATTGGCCGGTTCGTCAGTACTTCGGCCTGCATCTGTGCGAGGAGACGCAGCGGTTGTTTACACTGTCTGGAAAATGATGAAGCAGTCGATTCCTCATGTTTCATGAACGGCCGCCCAGTCCTTCGCTTCGCCGTTCCCGCGCAAGCCGGCGAGGCCTAGAGGGTGTGCTTACGCCTCAAATGCTCAAGGAGCTCAGCAGAGCGCTTCGCAACAGGGTCAGCACCGTCTTCGGCCGACATCGATTCATGCCGCACCGCCTCTCCGACTTGCAATCCGAGATAGATAGGCGCGATGACCTGGAACGGCTGCCCGCCAGGGAAGGTCACCTCGAGACATTCATGGTCCTCCTCATTCGGATCCGGAACCGCCTGGACCACGACACCGGTTAGTGCGCAATTCACCCTATTTTCGATATGCGAGTCCTGCAGTGCTGCGTAGAACTGCGGCAGCTGGGCAAGTGCATCAATGTAGCGTTCGCTTTTGGTTCTCATCATTGCCCCTATCGGTTGTTATGGTTGTTGCCGTCCGGTTAGGCCGAACAAGTCTTCGTCGATTTGCTCAGCGTTCCGTCGTTGCAAACGAACTTTCCGCCACTGCAATGTGAAACGCCTCCCTTGCTACCTGAACAAGGTTTGCGGCCTTTAGCATGGGCTGTGTTGCTGAACATCAGGAAGCACACCAGAACTGCGGAGGTGGATTTGAGCACGTAGTTTGATCTGTATGAGAAAGGCCCTAAGTCTCCTCACCCAGAGCAATGGCGAAAACCCTTCGCGAGTAGGACTGGATTCCGCGCCCGCGCAGTCTGGTTGGGCACAGGGGCGTCCCCGCAGCAAGACTTCTTTAGGCGACCAGGGAGCTCAACGTCGGGCTGCACGTTGCCAGCTGGTCTAGGTCGTCTCCAATGAACCAGAGGCACCCTATGCCCAGCGACTTCAACAGTCCTTTCACCTCTTTTGTCGGCTCCACAGGCTGCAGGATTGCCCGGTGAGGCCTCGACGTCGATTGCAGATGGTAATCTGCGATGACACTTACCAGCTGATTGGTGTCCCGCTTTCTTTGTGCCGCTTTTTTCGACATCCGGTCGACTCTGTTTTCTTCAGTGATAGCAAGTGCAACGGTACAGACACTGCGAGACTTGACCCCACAAGAGACTGGGAACTCGTATTGAAAATGCCGGCGACCGAAACTGCCATTAAGAATTGCTAGTACCTATCCCGAAAAAGCCGAGACCAGCTGGGGAATTCTTCGCCGTTATAACCAAATCATAGCTCTGAAGCCATTGGTTATCTCGACAAAGTATCACCATCGACCGGTTATGACCCTCCTGCGAACGTATACAAGTAGGTCACACGTCGGCCGAGCGCAAAGCCGCCCGACGGGAGGGCCACCCTTTCCTCCTGAAAGGCTTCGGTGGTGACCGCCTCGTTGGTCGGCTTGATACGGCAGCGGCGAGGGGAGACTGGTCTCTGCGGGGGTAGAGCTGAGACGACCAGCGTGCGGACGAGGATAGCGCACGGCTCGAAAAGACTGTCGGAATCTGGCGATCCGCCGGACGGAAGGCAACACCCAAGCTTGCGCATAGGGGGCCTTCGGCTGTCCCTTTCATACCTCAAGAAAGATCTCCTCCCAAAAGCATAGCGTCTCTGTGAGTGAGGATATGTTTAGGGTTATTCCTTTGAATTGCTAAGCTTGAGATCGTTACTGGAATAACCTTCGTAGATGTCCGCGATCTAGATATTGCGTTTGTTTGCGTGCATGTTGCCCGCTTCGCGGTCGGCAGCCAGGGTGCAGAGGTTGATGGCGAGCAGCCGCTTCCTTGCGCCGCTCGAGTCTCACAGCGAGCCTCGGGTTGGGGGTTTCGAATCCCTCTTTTCGGGTCCGAGACTTGAGCCTCGGGACTCGGATGCTGTGTTGCCGTGGGGAAAAGTGAACTCTCCAATCATAGCCTGGGCACCCCCCTTCACCGCGGTGGGGCGTCAGACCTGGCTGCCCCCGGTGTTGGTTCGCTTCTGACTTCGCTCTATCGCTAGAGATTCGCTCCGCGAAAGCAAGAAGGGAAGCTTTGCGCTTCCCTTCTTGCTTTCTGGCGAGCCCTTGAACTTACAGGGCAGCGTCCTTCAGCTTCTTCAACGGGCGAACCTTGACCTTCACGGATGCCGGTTTGGCAGCGAACCACTGTTCGGCACCCGTGAACGGATTCTTGCCGAAGCGCTTCTTCGTTGCTGGCACTTGGATGGCCGAGACCTTGAAAAGGCCCGGCAGCGTAAATTCGCCGGCGCCCTTCTTGTGGATCGAGCTCACGATGGTGTTCTCGAGGTGAGACAGGACAGTTTGCACCGTCTTCTTGTCCAGCTCAGTCTGGGCAACCAAGTGGGCCAGAAGGCTCGACTTGTTGAACATATCCTTCAACGGCTTTGCGACCGGCGCTGCGGCTGCCGCCTTCTTCGCTACGGGTGCAGCCTTCTTTGCCGGTGCCGCTGCTTTCTTTGCCGCAGCTTTCGGGGCGGCCGTCTTCTTCGTTGCCATGTGGTTCCTATCGCAGAACTACCGGCACCATTGCCGGAATTCACTGAGCATATCGAATTTCGGCATCAACGTGCAACGGGAAGAAGTTAAGCGACCGAAGCAGTAAACGTGCGCACGTCGACAACAGCTCATCACCCTAAGGTGGGGGATGGCCTCTACACCAGCCTTCCTGATCGCCTTTTTGGCTATCATCCTTGCGCAAAGGACAGCAATACCGGCCATTGCGCTCTCGTCTCATGAGCAAGCCGACAACAAGGCAGTAACACTGAGGAGATTCGATGAAGAGGGAAGACGGGCTCGCAAGCGCAACCGCGCTCGATCCTTTTGAGCAGTGGCTGACGGAGCGCCACAAGTGGCTTCAAACAGCAGCAGCAAGAATGATCAGAACTCGCGGGCGGCCAGATGGGCCTGCCATCAAGGAGCTCGCTGATCTATGCGTACTAGAGGCCGCCAAACAGAAGAGTGACCAGTTTGAATCGGTTGGCGCCGGTGTTCTAGCGCAGCCGATAAGTCAACCTCCTATCCGGCTCAGAAAGATCTGCGAGGTGGCCGGAGTGAACGCCATCAAGGACGGGGCTTCACTCGACTTCGGAACGACCGGACTTTTCGTTGTCTACGGCGCCAACGGCTCAGGGAAGAGCGGGTACTCAAGGCTCATAAAACAGTTCTGCGGCTCTCGCGCCAAGGAAGATCTTCTTGGGAATGTCTTTGCCAAGGAGCAATGTGAACCGACCGCGAAGATACACCTCTCCGTTGGTGATGTGGAAAAGGACGGTACGTGGAAGCTGTCAGATGGCCCGATTCCCCAACTCCGACATGTGCACGTGTTCGATTCCAACGTCGCAACCATGTACTTTGGCGCGAAGAATGAAGCAACGTACGAGCCTTCTCGGATGCGTTTTGTTTCGTCTCTGATCAGGATCAGCGATCTAGTCTCTGAGGAACTGCTGGAGAGAAAGAGCAGGTTGCACTGCAAGCTGCCGAAATTGCCTGAAAGTCTCGCCGGCACCTCGTCCGCGAGCTTCCTTACTTCGATGAAGGGCGACACGTCTCCTGAAGCCATCGAAGCCGCGTGTCGTTTCACCGAGGACATGGACCGAGAGCGCATTGCAGGCGAGGCGAACCTCGCCGAGAGGAACATCCCTGGAAGACTGAAGACCATCGAACGCGAGATTACCGCCCTCAATGTGGTCCAAACAATGGTGCAGGGCTGGAAGAGTGCACTCGGCGACGAAAGCGTTTCCAAGCTAGTAGATGTGCGAGCTTCCGCTATTCGGAAACGCAAGGCGGCAAGCGAAGATGCCGAGAAGGTTTTTGCGGGGTCGCCGTTGGAGGGAGTCGGACAAGAATCGTGGCGTGAACTGTGGGAAAAGGCTCGCGAATTCTCGGTTTCTCACGCTTACAAGAACAACCCCTTTCCAAATACTTCCGATAACGCACGTTGCGTCCTATGTCAGCAACCGGTCGATGAAGAGACCAAGGCTCGTCTAACGCAATTCGAGAAGTTCGTACGGGGAGAGTTGGAGAAGGACGCCACGGCTGCTGAAGCAGCGCTGGGCAAGGCTGTGAGGGCATTGCCCGTTCTTCCTGACGCGAAGGCGTGGGTGGTAACCGCCAACCCGATCAAACTCGAGGAGAACGCTGCATCAGAATGGCTTAGCGCTTTGACTGCACGGCGCGAGGCAGCGAACGTCGCTAACAATATCAACGAAGTACCGGCGATTGACTGGTCTGCCCTCGAGGTGCCCATCGCCACTGTCCTGGGTCAACTTTCGGCAGAGAAGAAGACATTGTCAGGCATGTTAGAGGACGACAAGCGAAAGCAACTCGCTGCGCGCGTGCAGGAACTGATTGCATGCCAATGGCTGAACCGGGAGATTGACGCGGTCCGTGCTGAGGTCGAACGACTAAAGATCGCCGCGACCCTCAGCAAGGCAATGTCGCTGTGCTCAACCACGGCTCTTACCAAAAAGAACACGGAGCTCGCGGAGTTGGAGCTGAGAGGAGGCTACCAAGACAGGTTTGCTCGCGAACTAAAAGCTCTTGGCGGCACCAGGCTGCCCGTCCAACCCAAGAGCAAACAGCAAGGCAAAGGAAAAGTCACTTTCTCGCTTTCTGTCAAGGAGGCTGGGGACAACGTCAACGCGGAATCCATTCTGAGCGAGGGTGAGCGTCGAATCATCGCCCTAGCCGCATTTCTCGCCGACATCTCGGGCTCAGGTCAGCCCACACCCTTCGTGTTCGACGACCCCATCTCATCCTTGGATCAAGACTTTGAAGAGCATGTCGTTGACCGACTCGTGTCGCTGGCACAGGAGCGCCAAGTAATCGTCTTTACCCATCGGCTCTCCCTGTTGGCTCAAGTCGAAACTACGGTAAAAAAGCTCCGTGATCAAGCTGAACTCGAAAAACGGAGTGCTCCGGTCGACTTGGCAACTATTTCTCTGCGACGTCTTGGGCCCAACGCTGGCCTGGTTGCCGACATGAGCGTCCGGGATGCGAAGCCGGAAAAGGCTCTCAACAAGATCCGCAATGAATCGATTGCACAACTGAGGAAGCTTTACGAAGCCGCTGAGGTCGAAGAGTACGAGCAACGGGCAAAGAGCGTGTGTAGCGACATTCGCATCTTGGTTGAGCGCTGCGTCGAGACCGTGCTGCTTAACGGCGTACTGATTCGATTCCGCCGAAGCATCACGACTCAGAACGTCATCGGCAAGCTCGCCCGCATTCAGACCAGCGACTGCATGATGATTGATGATCTCATGACGCGCTACTCCGTGTTCGAGCACTCTCAGTCGAGCGAGTTGCCAGCCGAATGCCCCGCAATCGAGGTTCTGGAGCGCGATGTCGACAACCTCATTGTCTGGATCAAGGAGTTCTCTGGTCGCGTCGTGAAGGATGGAGAGGCGCAAGCCGAAGTGCACTAGCGGTCTTCGCACCGCCTCACTGCTTTGCTGCCTGCTGCCTGCTGCAGCAGAGCAGTGAACCGTGTCGAGGAGACGAGCGCGCACGAGTGGTCGGAGTAGGCGAATCGTCCCTCCACCCCAGTCAGCTGCAACCAGTAGGCCGTGAATGTCCCTCATGAAGGTTCCTGGAATTCCAGCCAGATCAACCCTATCACCGGTCTCTCACAACTCGAAGCCTCAAGGACCACAAGCCCCAATGCTTCACTATCTCCGGGGGTGGACGAGGACGTCGATCGCTTGCAACCAAAGCAGTGCAGCGGGCTGCGACAGAATTCCGTGACTGAAAGTATCGGCCAACTTCGGGCCTTCTATTCGTCGAACCGTAGCACAATGCCTGTATAGACCGAACTGAAATCAACCTTGAAGCGAAGGCTACTCCCGTTCTGAGACAACTCTGGCTTCACGCCGTGCCAAAAGAGGGTCGTGCCCTTCCCGACAAAGCTCGCGATATGCTCGGGGGTCTCGTTCTGATTCAAGGTGAGGCGTAGCGGCACCTCAGTTGCGGCTGTTTCGGCCAAGAATTTTTTCCAGCTCTCGATGAGTATCATGTGCTTGAACGGCCAGACTTTCACCGCGCCAAAGACAATCCGGGCGTCGAGATTCAGCGTAGCAACTTCACAGGGACGAGGCAAGTCACGCACAAAGGTGAAGGCGGTAGCGTATGTGAGTGTGTGAGTACCAATCGTTAGTGGTCGCAGATGCCGTTCCTCGGGCGCCAATCGAATCCATGCATCGACGACTTCTTCCAGAGTGCCTGGATGCAGAACAGGACGGCCTCGTACGGCACTGGCAAGCTGCTTCAACTCTTCACGCGTTGGCGCTCGTGGCTTGGGCTTCAGTTTGGGAGGTTGGCCAAGCAGGTTTGGGACTGGCACGTCTCGGACCTGAGCGGACCGAATTCGAGGTGCGCCGAGCTGCGATGACGCTTCAGTAGAGCGCGCTTCGTTTGGACAGCCTCTGACATGTCTGTCTGGCGCGACGAAGTACGTGTTCTTCTTGGTTGCGGTATGTACTTTGGCTAGACATACTTCGTGCGGGCAATAGAATGCGAAGCCTTCGCTTACCTTGGCCGCGTCCGCGTACTCCGCGGTGACTTGCGTTTCCAACTCCCAGCACAACGCATCCGACATTAGCTCGTCACGCATATCTCTCGACTATTTGGCTCTCACTACGAACACGAGGCCAGGACCTTCATTCCTCCGGTCATACCAATGGCTTCAGCGTGCTCCGCCCCGCTTCGTTATTTATCGGCCAAAGACAAGCGATCTTGAGAATGGCAATGAGAGGTTGGCAGCACAGAAGCGAAGCTCTGCGCCGAAACTAAGAGCGGTTGACGTGGTTAGTGTTTTCCCCGCCTGCACGACCACTCTGCTGCCACTGACGGCAGACAAGAATCGAGAACCGGAAGGGCCTAGGTACCAAGCCTCACATCGCAGCATGCCCGGACAATGCTCTGTCCGTGGCCTCAACGAGAGTCTTCAAGAAACGTATCGCCTTCTCCAGATCATCGCGTTTGACGAGATGAGGCGGAGGGACACCTTGCACCACCGGCCGAGCGCGATGAGCAGCATCGCCTCTTTTACTGATGAGGTCATCCAGCGTTTTCTTCACCCGCGCGCAGTCGTACTGCGGCCAGTCCCAGTATTCGGTAACGTCTATGCCTGCATACTCGTGGAAAAGGCGCCTAGTTTTGTCCGCACTCGGAGTGTGGAAGCGTTTCAGTTCCTCCTCCAAGCGGCGGTTCACAAATTGGCCAACGGGGCTCCCTGCTATAACCCTCAGCCTTACATTCATCTCCTCGCGAATCCTGTCCTCGACATACGTTTCCCATGCTGTCAGAGCCATAATTAGACCGGCACGTTTAAGAACCTCGGCACTGTCAGGAGGTGGCTTCGAGTTCATGGAGTCAAACAACGACAACAACACTTCCGCGTCTGAAATGGCGTAGGTGAACGTGTTGCTTGCCCGGGACGTTGATTGCATAGACCGTTGGCGTGATGGTGGGCTGCCGGCCATGCAATGCATGGCCCTCTTGCATCAGCAGTGAAGAGCGACTACCGTCATTCTTCACCAATCAAGAATCGCTTCGGATTCTTGCCCAACCACGCCGGTGCCCTACCCCGACCGGACCAAGTCGCACCAGTCTTCGGGTCACGATATTTCGGAGGCAACGGCTCCTTCGCTGCCTTGGCGGCACCGCTGCCGGCAGGCCGACCACGACGGCGCTTCCCTTGAATATCTTCGACGGACAGACCGTACTGCTCCATCAGCGTGCGGATCTGCTCGATAACGCCTGCCACTTCATTTGCGCGGACTTCTGCGAGTTGAGCTTCCAGAGCTTCTTTTTGGGCCAGTAGTTGCTTATAGGTTGCCATGCGGGTTCTCCTTGTGGATCCACCGCGATGATACTCCCACTCGAAGAAAGTTAAATCTAGCCTCGATTGCCACAAAAACAGCCCGGGTAGCCGCCTCAGAATTTCAGGAAGACGAAGGGATATGCTCCGAACACAAACAGGATTGCCGACAGCCAACCTGAAAATTCCGCACCTATGAAGCACCATTTGCCAGCGGCAGTATCTTTCAGAAGTTTTTTTGCCTCTGGCTCCCCAGGCCCAGGATGATTATCCCAAATCCTAAGCCTGGCATCGAGGTCCTTCATTCGCGAAAGTGCACCGAGAGAATTGAAGTACATATCAAGAACGGCGAGCGCTAGGCCGACTGCAAAAAAGACAGCGGCGGGCACTCCTAGCAATCCAGACACCTTCTTAGCCGCATCCGTACTTGCATAAAGGGCGGCAGCACCTGCCAGCCCTGCGCCATTCACGAACGCTAAGTGCTTTACGGTTTCGATTGTCCAGACGTCGTGCTGTGAACGATGGTCTTCGCGCCAAGCTACCGCTGCGGCACGGATCCTTGTTCTGTATTCTCTAATACCAGCTTCGTCATGCCCCATCTGAATCTCGCGTAATTGAAAGCGGCACGAGGTACCGCATGCACTAGCACGTCAAGAACGCCTACTGAAAGTTGACGCTGGTCTGCCATGCAACTTGTAAGCGCTCGCGACTGGCTGCTCTCAGCTTCAATAAGCCCAACTCTCGCGCCATAAGCGTCAGTGCCGCTTCTTCGTCATGGCCATCGCCTCGCAGCTTGCTGGCAAGCGAAGTAAGCTCCGAAAGAGAGATTTCGTCCACTGAGCGCGCGTTACCGACCGGTGACCGCCGGAAGCCAATGACTTCAGTACCGTCACTTCCCTTCGGCCAGAAGAATGTACCAACGTCCTCCTTGCGCGCAACGAACTGCGACTCAGCCAGACGAACGACGCGATCCTGAATGCGGGACCCCGTTCTCGACCAGCTGTGAGCTCGCGCAATACGTCGAGCGAGAACCTCATCCCGCACCGGCCCCTCAACCGAGATGACGTGCTCGATCATTCCAAGCAAGGTTGCATCGTAGTTTGCGTCGAAGAATGAATCTGGACTGATGGCATAACCCACCATCAACAAATCAACTTCCACAAACGCGTCCACAGGATCGGTGGTCGGCGCTGCGGAAACAGGATGGTTGGAGGCGAAGACGGCTGGGCCGACTTCGATATCCTCGGTCTCCACTCGAGGGGAATCGGAACGTTGCGAGGCCTGCGGAGCGGCGGCGGGTTTCGTCATGGCAGCTTCAATTGCCGCCTTGGCCAGTGCCTCTGCTCGCTCGGCTTCTTCGTCTCGGGC
The DNA here is from genome assembly GCF_005503625.1 of Cupriavidus sp. 2SB. Lineage (GTDB taxonomy): Bacteria > Pseudomonadota > Gammaproteobacteria > Burkholderiales > Burkholderiaceae > Cupriavidus. Next base: position 9,630 of record NZ_SCMX01000058.1, read on the forward strand.
CGCACGCTTTGCCGCTAGCAGCGCAGTGAGTTGCTGATGGATTTTCTCAGCAACGCCATTGGCGTCGATCCACCAGTCGGTGGACCAGATGCGCACTATCTCCCATCCCAAGCCGCGAAGGACCTGTTCGCGAAGCTTGTCCCTGTCACGCGCGGTCGCAGAACGATGGTAGGTCGCCCCATCGCACTCCACCCCGGCCAAGTAGGATCCAGGTGCGTCGGGGTCTACGACACCAAGGTCAATGCGGAACGCGGATACACCCACTTGTGTATGGAGATTCCAGCCCTTGGCAGTCAGTGCCGCATGGACCGACTGCTCAAACGGGCTATCAAAGCCGCCCAAGCTTCCGGCCACGGCCTCGCCCAAGGCGCGGGCACCCCGCTCCGCAAACTCCATGAAGTGCTTCAGGTCGCGCACCCCTGCAGCTTGTGTACGCGATAGGTCCAGTTGTTCCGGACGCAAACTTGAGAACACTCTCAATTCGTGCCGAGCACGGGTGACGGCCACGTTCAAGCGTCGCTCGCCACCTTGCTTGTTCATGGGCCCGAAATTCATGGAAGCTTCACCGCTAACAGTCGGGCCATAGGTGAGCGAGAAGTACATGATGTCTCGTTCGTCTCCCTGAACGCTTTCGAGGTTCTTGACGAAGATTGGTTCGAGCTCGGTATCCATGAAGAACGGCTCAATGCTCGCGTCCTTTCGGCGCTCTTCATCCAGCAGGTCCATGATAAGGGTCTGCTGTTCGGTATTGAACGTAACAACACCAATGGTCAGCCCGGAATCACGGAATCCTGGCTGCTTCAGGCGCGCAACTAAATCTGCAACCAAGGCCTTTGCTTCTGGCTTGTTGATGCGCGCCCCGCCCTTCTCATACAGCCCCTCTTTGATGAGATGGAAGCTGACGGCCCGGTCGTTCGTCACGGGGGACGGGAACGTTACAAGACCGCCTTCGTAATAGCGATGATTCGAGAATGCGATGAGACTCTCATGACGACTGCGGTAATGCCAGGTCAAGTTCCGCGTAGGCAAGTTCGCAGCGATACACTCGTCGAGAATGCTCTCAAGGTCGCTCTCAACGTCCATGTCTTCCGAATCCGACTCCGCACGGTCAAAGAAGCTCGTGGGCGGAAGTTGCTTTGGATCGCCAACCATCACCACCTGCTTACCGCGAGCGATCGCTCCAATAGCATCCCAAACTGGAATCTGTGATGCCTCGTCGAAGACGACCAGGTCAAAGTCTGCCGAGTCCGACGACAAATACTGAGCGATGGACAAAGGGCTCATCAAAAGGCATGGCGTCAACGACAGTACAGCGCCTGGCGCCTGACTCATCAGCTCGCGGAGGGGAAGATGCTTACTCTTCTTATTCATCTCGTAGCGAAGCACGCCCCATTCCGAATCCCGCGACACACTCTTCTGCGTTGGCAACCCAGACGAAAGTCGGGCCCTGACCCAGGATTGCGTCAGTTTCGTAAAGCGTTCGTCAAGTTCCCGGAAGTCACGAATCCGTTTCTCATGTTCGGCAGACACGAAGTTGCGCAGCACATCATCGGCATCGACGACGGCGTTAAGCCACCAGCGGGCATACGCCGTGTCAAACATTTCGCGAATGTTGCCAGCCGCGACGGCACCATTTTCCACAGCGGCAACCAATGGCGCTAGACCAAGCGCGATGGCCTGGCCTCGCGCCTTGCGCCACGCGCACCACGCATTCAGTCGACCTTGTGAGTTGATGACCTGCGCTGCCTTATCCCCAATTTCTGCCGATGTGAGGTTCAGGATCGCTGCGTCATTCCCAGCAAGGCCACTCGCAATGGCAAACTCGCCAGCTGCCGCATCAAGCGCTGTTTTGGCATCTTCATACTGACGTCCGGCTACGGCAATGGGACCGCCCGCCTCCAACAGCATGTTTCCGGCGCCCAAAATGCGGCCAATGCATTCCCGAACCCCTGCCACACCTTCCGGCGTCGCCGCGAGCGGCGCAAGTGCAGCCAACAGCGACGAATGGAAAGCGTGGACGGCAGACACATCTGTTGGTTTTGTACGCAGGCCGGCCCAGAGGTTGGCAGTTCTTTGCGCCAAGTCAGCAAGACCACCTAGCTCCTGCTCCAGACGAACCAGCTTACGCATCCCTACGAGTGCGCGACCTGGCACCTCGCCGCACCGCCCCATTTCGACGAATGTCAGGCCGCTGTCCGCCCACTTGTTTCCACCCTTGGCCTCTCGGAGCGCGGATTGATACACGGCAAACGACATGGCGATCGCCAAGTCGGTTTCGTAGCCAGCCCAGACGCCCGGCATGTCGACTGCCACACTTTCCAGCCTCGTGAGTTCTGCGCCCAGGCTGCGAAGCTCCTTCATTCGTACGAGGTCAGCTCGCGCGATATCACCACATGCACCCTGTGCGATGGGTTCCAATCCAACGTCTTCCCATTCCGCGCGATTGCGGGAGGCGGAGAGTGCCTTCTGAAAGGAGACGGATGCTCGAGCAACATCCAGGTCTGTTTCCAGGGAGTTCCAGACGCCTCCAGTCGAATACTTCAGGTCGGTGATTGCAATGACCTGCGTGCGGAGATCGTCGATTTTGACGAGGCATTGCACGTCATTTTCGATTGTCGGCTCTCCTGGGCCGTCGGCACCTTCCTTCAGCTTCTTGATGAGAGCCTTACGCTTCATCCAGCTCATTGGCCACGCCGAAGCCTCCACCTCGTCCAAGTCAGCCTTCAGCTGCTTGACGAATGCGCTAGTGAGCTTTGACTTGTATGGCAGCGAGAGCTTCCGTGTCTCGTCCGCAATCGTCGACACCAGCCCGACGCCATGCTGCAGCTTCTCGAGCACAGTTGACGCCCATGGTTCAGCCAGCTGCTCGGTAAGTTGTCGATGCCGCGTAAGAGTGGCAATGGCTTTCCGAATGGTCTCGATTCGCTCGACGTCCAAAGGCGCAGGTAGCGAAGCCAGAACTTCGCCGTGCTCCTGCACTAGTTGCACCGTTCGGTTCAGACCTTCGAAAACCTGCTTCGCATCCGGCTTCAGCACGAATTGCCAGTCACGACCGGCAGCATCCGGAGGGTCTTCGCCAGCAAAGCAAGGGCCGTTCTAACTTTCCCGTCCAATGGAGTCTGAGGCAAGCCGACCGCACTTACGAACTCCGATGCAGACGTGTGGTACTGCTCAACGACCGGCTTCATCGCAGCAGACTTCGAGAGCAAGGTGGTCTGCCAACCAGGCGACCATTCACTATTAGCGACGTGAGCGAGCGGGGATGTGGTGAGATTTCGCTCGCCAACAGCTTTCGCGTTCACATCAAGCAGGTCGGCAGCGTTGCGCAGCATGTCAAGCGCGCTTCTATCGTGTACCTCTGCTCCCGGCCAGGACAGCTCAACCATCGGCAGTTCTCTGCCAGCGACGACTACTCCGATGGCTTGATAAGCGCTCAAACCGTTGGCATGACGGGCATGCAGGCGCTCGACATAGCGATTCAACTGTGCACGCACAGCACCCAATCGTTCTGCCTCAGCGATCCAGTCGTCCGGTTCAACCGCGTTGGCTGCATCCCAAGACTTTCGAAGCTGTTCGAGCACTTCGAACTTCCGGGCCTTGCTGGAATGTAGTTCCAGGCAGAAGCCGCCGAGTCCGACATCTTTTAATCGGCGATAGACAACGTCCAGCGCCGCCATCTTCTCGGAGACAAACAGCACGCGCTTTCGCTCGGCCAGGCATTGCGCAATGAGGTTGGCGATGGTCTGACTCTTGCCGGTACCGGGAGGTCCAATCAGGACGAAGTCCTTGCCCTTGCTTGCAGCAGCGACTGCCGACAACTGGGATGAGTCGGCAGGGAGCGGACAGAAGGTATCTTGCGGCGGGAGTTCTCGGTCGAGGTTCCTGGCTTCGGGGAACTCGATGGGGCTCGGGTAGACATCTCGTGGTGTATCGATGAGATGCTTAACCACCGGGCTCTGCTTCAATTGGTCGGTACGCTCTACCAAGTCCTTCCACATCAGGTACTTTGCAAACGAGAAGGAGGACAGTACGACGTCGTCGACCACCTCCCAGCCCTTGATGTCCTTGACTGCGTCGGAGACACGATCCCAGATGGCGGCCACATTGAGGCCGGAATCGTCCTTCGGCAGTTCGCCTTCCACCACGTCCAACGACAAATCGAAGTCCTGGCGGAGCATCTCAATTAGCGTGGGATTGAAGCGTGGCTCGTCATCATGCAACAGAATGCTGAACCCCGAGCGTGCGTTCTTTCGCTCAAGGCTAACTGGCACCAAAATGAGCGGCGCGCGAAAGCGTTTATCGTCGGTGGCTTCTCGCGTCCATGACAAGAAACCCAGCGCCAGAAACAGCGTATTGGAGCCGCCCTCCTGAAGGGCCGCCCGCGAGGATCGATAGAGCTCGGTCAGTCGGGCTTCCATGTCTTCAGGCGTGATTCCGATAAAGACTTCCTTCCGCTTGAGGGCATCGAGAGCGTGCTGCCGACGCACGTTCTCACGCTCCCGCGCTTCATGAAGCGCCTGACTCCGAGGATCGTTGCCTTCCATAAGCTGCGGACGCGGCAGCAGCTTGATTGCATGCCCCTCGGACAGCAGGTCTTCCAGCTCGTTGGGATCCGGCGCATCCAGCTTGACCGCCTTCTTCGTTGCCTTGAAGTTGAGCAGATTGTTCCGCAACGAGAGATCGAGCAGTTTCCGTTGCCACCGGGTCAACCGGTCTTCGGGCCGCTCCGGAGTTTCACCCTCCGATGGCTGGTGGATGTCTTCCGGAAGGTCTGGTGCATCCTCGAAATCCGGTTCAACGCTCCCAGCTTGTGCCGCAGGCTCGACGACCGTCGCGGCCTCACTGCTGGCCAAAGGCTTGATGCGCTGAAGGCGCGCGCGCCGGATGTCGACTGCCAGTCCAAATTTTTGCTCTTCTGCTTCGGAGATTTTCTCTGCGCCCTTCTCCACCGCATAGCTAAATTTTGGCAGCGGGCGATGAGTTGCCAGCGTCGTCTCGAACAGCACCAGTTCTTTGAGCCTCACCCGCTTCCGCAGCGCCGTTACATCGTCGACTACCGCAGTGGTGAACTCCTCTGGCTTTAGCCAGACGCCGGCGAATGCATGGCCCTCCGTGAACACGGCGATAGGGTGCAGCCCGGCCTGCTCCAGCGCAGCACAAAACAACAGGGTAAGGTCCAGGCAGGTCGCAAGGCCGGAGTCTGCAATCTGACCGGGGCCACGGACCTTTTGGCCCGTCCGCTCAAAGCTGGCCGGCGGAAGCGCATAGTCGAGCCCCATTGAACCGACTGCGGTCCACACTGCAGAAGTCAGTTCCCAAGCGCGTTTTGCGCCATTCGTGTAGCCATCAATGGCTCCGCTCTTGCCCGCTTTGCGAAGGACCTCCGATGTTTGCTTAAGCAGCCGCTCTACTGCCGGTTCATTAGGTTGCACGAACGCCGCAACCATATCGGGCAAATAGGATATCCCGCCCCATTGGTTTCGGGGAAGCAACTCGACGTGCATTTCAGCGACCGCCAACTCTTCGGACTCCTGAGTCAAGAGGCGGAAGGTAACAACAGCCTTCTCTGCTTCCGTAAGACGGCCTAGCAGAGCTCCATCCAACGGAATATCAAGGTCAGAAACGCGTAGAGTCTGCTCCGAACCCAGACGATCCAGATGCCAAGTCTTGGCTTTGAGGAACGCAGGTTCAGAAGTCGCAACCAGGCGGAGCGTCTGGTAGTCAACCTTCGTATCGTTGAGTACGGTAAGTTCGCGGATCGCAGGAACGGCGTTCTGAAAATCCGCCAGATTGATCTTGGCCGCCAGCGTGGCAACAATCTTTACGCGCGGAAGCTCCTCAGCTGCCGGCTGTTGTTCGGTGTGCAGGTTGTCCATCCAGCCCGTCCAAATGCTTAATCTGGTCTGCATACGGAGACCAGAAAGCGAGAATTCGTCGAATCGGCCAAGCTGGATACTGCAAGGTTAATGCATCACAACCAATACATTTTTCTGCCCAGCAGTCGCGCTTGCCGAGTTAAGGTGACCCCTTAGTCGGCAGAAATGGTGGCACAGAATTGGCCGGCGTTCCATACCACATTCGGGGTGGAACGCCCTGAAGACCTCGCTATCCGGCAAGGATAGTGACGCTTGCCTCACGAAAATGAGGAGCATTCTCAGTGGGGCGGCGGGCTCCGGAAAGGTTCGATAGCCTTAAACACTCCGGTCTTGCTCATTGTGCGACGAAGCTCGAACCGGGCAAGACTCTCTGTGACTTCGATTTGGTCGAGGTGGTCAAAATCGTTATGGCTCCACACCTCGCGCGGAACAACGACGGAGAGCAGATATTCATCCTGTAGACGCCCCGTGGCACCACTATGCCTTTGCGAATATCCTGATGCGATGACGGTGGTGGCTATCGGCAGCGCAGCGAACACCTCTCCGATAAGCCGAAAGATGACCGCATGGACATGCTCCATGTAGAGCTTCTGGACTTTCGTCGCCGACATGCCCTTGACTGAGAGTTTCAATCCGCGGGATGGCACAGTCGCGACCTTGTTCGGCATGCCCTCCACTTCGGGGAGATCAACATCAAGCATGACGGTGGCGCCACCATCTAGAACTTCGAAAGCGACTTCTGTCTCTCGCGGCCATCCAATATCTGCAAGCACCTCTTCCAGCCATTGCTCCATTGCCGTCGTATCCACATAGATATGCTTCTCAATGAACTCCCTGCGCACACCTGCCGCTTGGTGGAACTTCTCTCGTTTTTCCTGCCATTTCTGCGTGTCGGCATTGAAGGCATCCACCTTCTGGCGATGGTTCTCTTCCGCACGAAGGCGCCGTTTCTTGAACAGCTTGTCGAGAAGGCCGAGCTTGAGTGCCGCCGGCATAGTTGGAGCAGGTACATCGAAGGCTGGCATCTCGAATCGCGGAACCTGGTTGCAGTTCGGCGTTTCGAGATGAACCGTCGCCACGCTTTCTACCTCGGCATTGATGTCATCGCACTTGCTTTGAATCAGGCCCAGCAGGCCATCCTTATGTTGCTTCTTGGCAAGTTCTACGAGGTGCTCGTCGACCAACGCCCCGCTTTCGTCGCGAAAGACTAGCTGGCCGTCCTCGCCAACAGAGCAAGACATACTGACTTTGGTAGTCGCGGCGGGTGGCGCCACCACTCGAGTAGCCCGCTGGGGTCGGCTTATGGTCTGACTCGACGAAAAGCCAGCAAAGCTCGTATTGACTCGTGTGCCACGCTTGCTGATGCCCACCGAAGCACCTCGCGGACCCAACGTCCAGCCAACCCCAGACCCACTAAGATTCATTCGAACCCCGGGAGCAAGCTTTATTGATTTCCGGAATCTAACGGCCATCGACCTATCCCCTGCGCGTACTGTTATCAAAATTAGCGCACGTGATGATATACCGTCAGATTTCCCAACCCTGGGAACCGGGCACCACCCCCCCCTTTGGTGGTAGCAACGAGCTTCGCAAAGCGGGAAGCAGCGTTATGGTCATCCGAACTGGGCATCCAGCTTGACGCGCAATTCCGAAAGAACTGTGTCTTCGGCAATGCCATGTGTCGGGTCGGTGCGGACTACATGCGCACTTGTCCAGCCTGGCCACTCTTCCGGTGAGTCGTCCACTGCGATCCAGCGGGCAGGATTTCTCCGACTAACGTCCAAAAGGACCTGCTCTGGTCGCGACTTGCTTTGGAACCAAGCCTTGCGCATTTCCCGTCGATGGAAGGTTCCACCGATGCAGCGCTCTTGTAGAGTCGGCGACAGTCTCGCCTTGGCGTGATCGTACCCGCCTTTGATGAGCAGCCAGGAGGTGGACAGCACAATCTTCACCTCGGGATAGGGAGCCAGAAGTTCATCCAGGAGGGGGACATGCTCAAACAAGCTGTGACCTGGATGATGCAGAAGTTCAATGCCATTTCTGGTTCGGTAGACCGAATCGGGATGAGCGACCCCATCATAGTCAAGGTAGAGCACAAGTAGCGGTTGGACCGACGATGATTCTGAGGTCACCGCCATAGCGCCATCTCCCAATGTGCGGCACATGTGCTTCGCCCCCAACACTTCACCGGATTCATGCTCGCTCCCTTCATGACTGAGCGATTATGTGGGGCGCCATTGCTCACGGCAATGCTTTGCGCCGTCCTCTGGCTGCGAATTTCAACAAGCGGCAACATTGCGCCGGTCGCACGAGGACATTCCGGTATTTGGCTTACGTGGGTTCACAGTACATTGCTCGATGAGAGCCATTGGACCAACGGCTTGTGATCCGCAGTGACGCCTTCACCCTTCGCTTATCAGCCGCGAAGGTGAGAAATTTTGTGCGCGCGGCAAGGATGCTCGAACGAAAAATGCGCGACCAGAAGGGTCGCGCACTGGAGAGCTCTTAAGCGTATGGTCTGTATCACACGCTCACATTCGCAACGTCCTCGACAACCTCCCTCGTCCACTCCGTCACCAGCGCGTTCAAGAACAAATGACGCACTGACACACTAGGAATATCGCTGGTAGCTTCCGCCTGCAATTTTCCACTGGCGACCAAGCTGAGGAGCTGGCCCGTTGTGCTTGCGCTAGGAGCGACATTCGCGTCGCGCCGGAACTCTTCGTTGCGAAGCGGCCCGGACGGTGCGTTGACGACCCCAAGCGTCCCGTCCCAAGTTTTGCCGTTCTCCATGTAGAACATGAACGGAAAACGCCCCACCATCCGCCACGCATCGATAGCTGCCCACATCACCGGGTCGACCATGTCGGCCAGCCAGTAGAACTGCAAATCCCCCATCTGAAAGCGGATGGTCTGCAGCTTGCTCCCATCCTCGAGGTCGATACACCCAAAGCCAACATTGGTGTGTTCGTACGACGAGCCGAACAGGTGCCTGTCCTTCTGCCAGATTGGGCAGGTCAGCACAGGAAGGTTGCCCGGCAAGCCTCGCGCTTGCTTGAACCTTGCTCCGACCGCATCCAAGGCATGCAATTGTCCAACCGGCACAGCGTTCGGGCCGAAGCCCGTAATGAAGTTCGTTTCCATCTAGTGTCCTACTGAAGTTATGACAAGGATTGCGCGCTCTCCTCGAGCGCGGCAGATGAAGTCCTATGGTGCGAAACACCGTCGTGGACGTCTGCGATCAGCAACCCTGTATAGCGCCAAACCTCCTGCATCTGACATGACCCGGACTCACACGGATGCAGAGTGTTTCTGCTGCGATGGCCGCATCTTACGGCGTGAATTTCGTGCGAGAAATAGCTCGGAGGAGCCGTTCGTAAGGCCGCTCATAGAAAAATCAAAAAACTGGTTTGGAACGAGCAGATATCTCCGAATTAGAGGTAAACCTCTATTTCAGGGAGTTTCCGGGATAGAGCCGCCTGCGTGCCGCCAAGCTCATGAGGCCGATGTCTCGATGAGCCACGCATCAACATCAGTCCGACGCCATAGAAGCGGAAAGCGAGGCCCGAGATGGGCTAGCGGCGGCAACGTTTGAGGCTGGTTCCGGATGCGCCGGAGGATTGTGGCAGTGGTGACCTTGAGGGTAGCGGCAAGGTCGTGGGCGTCCAGGTAGATGGTCGATAGCGTTTGCATCCCGAGTATAGAGACGCCTGTCGACACATGGAGCAAGGCTGACGCTAGATTCGCTGCTCCAAGACCCCTTACGGCCATAAGCGGCCGGTCGATAGGACTGCGAAGAAACGCCTCGCTCGACAAAAAAAAAGGATTGAACGACACTCGCGATGCACTTAACTAATCGGCTTACGGCTCCCATCGTCGCAGACAAATGAATCTATCGCTCAATCGCATCATGCTCTACGTGAGAAACATCGATAACACCTGCCTTTTCTACGCGCGCTATTTTGGCTTCTCGGCTGAGTCGCACGACGGCGACCGAGTCGTCGAGTTGAAGTCCCCGCATGGAGGAGCGATTCTGATGGTTCATCAAGCTGCAAAGAGCGTCAAGACGGGACAAGCCTCTGTGAAGCTGGTTTTTGACGTGGAGGACGTCGAAGGCTTTAAGCAGCAGTGCTCCGCGCGCGGGCTTCAATTTGGTTCTAGGCATAAGGCCGACGGCTATTGCTTCGCGAACGCAAAAGATCCAGACGGCAACTCCGTTTCGATTTCGAGCCGGGCGTTCGCCAACCGGTAAGCCTCGTCTGGCCCGTACGAGTGCAGAACACGGGGTGCGAATGCGAAGATTTCCTGGGCTGGTACAAGGCCAATGTAGATATAGCACTGGACTTCGAGTGGCTGCTTCCGGGATAGCCGTAAGACCGTTTGGGGCCGTCACGGCCCACTTACCGAGACAGTCCCCCTACGTCCCGGGCAGGAACTCGGCGATTGAGTCTCGGCAATGAATCGGCAAGATCCGAAACTGCGCCCGCACTAAAGTTTTAGCCCTATGCTTCGGCTTTGCGGAGCCTGCGGTGCCTTCGGGCGCACGCTGAGGAAGATCAGTAACTCGCTGATCCATGGAAATCTCCGGCCGTCACATGCTGCAATCCCCTTATGCCAAGGAGATAAGCGATGGATGACCATACCCAGATTCTCGTCTGCAAATGCGGGGTACCCGTCCGGATTCGCGAACTCCACTTCGAAATCGGAGGCAATCAGGCCTTGGACTGGGCGCCATGTCCGCTGTGCTACCGGAAGCTCTACCAGATGAGCGTCGAAGGGGTCGTTTCAGCAGAGCTGGTTTCGGAGGCGGAGTGGGACTAGCGTCCTTCGCGCGAGGGTTTCGCAACAGGCGCAAAAAATAGGTTCCCATCCACTCCAGGAGCTAGTCATGACTACCTCCCAATCATCTGTCGGCCACCATGCCCCGTGGAACAAGGGAACACTGACGGGACAGAAGCCTCCGTTGAAGCTATCGGAGATCTGGGCTATCCGTACGCGCCTTCAGCTTACCGCTAACACGAGGGATTTGGCGATGTTTAACCTCACCATCGACAGCAAGCTGCGCGCGTGCGATCTGATACGCCTCCGCGTTCAGGATGTCAGCGTAGGTAGCCAAGTTGGCATGCGTGCGACGGTCATGCAACAGAAGACGCATCGACCCGTGCAATTTGAGATTACTGGACGGACTCGGGAATGCCTCCAGACCTGGATACGCGCACGGGGATTGAGCTGCGGCGACTTTCTCTTCCCCAGTCGTTTGCGTTCTTCGCCGCATCTATCGCCCGACAATATGCCCGGTTGGTCCATCGCCGGGTGCCGTCGATCGGCCTCGACACCTCCGCTTATGGAACGCATTCAATCCGGCGAACTAAGGTCTCTTTAATCTACCGACGGACCCGGAACCTGAGAGCCGTCTAACTGCTCCTCGGTCATACCAAGCTCGAAAGCACCGTCAGGTATTTGGGGATTGAGGTTGATGACGCTTTGGAGATTGCAGAGCAAACTGAAGTCTGACCATACTGCCTGGCCGGCAGGCGGTCGCTTGCCGGCCAATTGCGGCCGGTTGGTTCTCCGAAGCGAATGGCGGTTGGCCACGCGAAAACGGCCACAGCATCCGCAACTAGGTCTCACGCGCGACTGTGGTGTCATGCGATCGCGTTCAGGTAGTGCCGGCCCGGGCGTGCAAGCTGGAAGGCGAAGTGCGGATTGGCAAGCGCTCGCCACACCTGACGGGCAGTATGCTGGCAGTACGCATCGTGTCCCGCACTTGCTTCTCGGAGAAATGAAATTGCCGCACAAAGCTCGACCCGCACAGGTCATTCGCATCCAGCGCGCCTACGTGCCGGCTTCTCCCGATGACGGCTTCCGTGTGCTGGTCGATCGCGTGTGGCCTCGTGGAGAAAGCAAGGCAACGCTCGCGCTGGCCGAATGGGCCCGTGACCTTGCGCCAAGCACCGAACTACGCCAGTGGTTCGGCCACCTTCCGGAGCGCTGGGAGCTGTTCCAGACCCGCTATCGCGCGGAACTTGCCACCGACGCGCAACAAGCGCGCCTGCGCGCACTGCTGGTGGCGGCGGGCGGCCGGCCGATCACGCGGGTGTACGGCGCGAAGGACGAACAGCACAACCAGGCCATCGTCCTGCAGGAAGTGCTGCTCGCGCTGTGCCGCGCGTGAAGCGTCAGTCGTTGACCAACTTCTTGTTGAGGTCGAGCGCGATTTTCAGATGGCCTTCGAGGTCCGGCACATGAGCCTTGGCAAGATCATGCGTGAGGCCTTCGCCGGAATTGGCCATAAAGCGGAAGACATCGGGCGGAGAATATTGCGCAGCACGTACTGCCGGCGACTGAAGAGCCCGTGGCGTAGCGACCGACGTAGTCACAGAGCGGCTTGGCCTGGTCAGCAACCGGACGGTGGCACGGATCGCCGCAACAATCCGAGAAGCCGCTGGCCAGGCAGGAAGCTCGGCGTCCGAGAACGGCTGTAGATTCAACCGGTCTACGCACACCCTCCTTCGTAATAGTGGCTCCCACCGCAAGGGGCGCTGCATGTTCTGCGTCAACACGTCCAGGAAGAGCACCCGCATCACGGCTCCGATCTGGGTCTTGACTACAGGGTCGGCATTGGTGCTGGCGAAATCCAGTCGACCCTCTATCGGCAACTGACGCGGCTATGCCAAATGCGATTTAGAGACCAGTTCGGATATCGATGATTGAGCCTGCCATCGCTGCCGCTGCCGCCATTTTTGGGCTCATCAGATGGGATCTGCCCCCCGCCCCCTGACGTCCTTCAAAATTTCGATTGGAGGTGGAAGCACAACGCTCACCAAAAGCCAGGCGATCGTCATTCATCGCGAGGCACATGGAGCACCCTGGATCGCGCCACTGGAAACCGGCGTCCTGGAAGACTTCGTGAAGACCTTCCGCTTCAGCTTGCATCTTGACTACGCCAGAACCTGGCACGACCATCGCCACACGAAGTCGTTTACTGATGCGGCCCCCAAACTTCCGTACGATGTCCGCAGCGTCCCGTAAGTCTTCAATGCGAGCATTAGTACAGGAACCAATAAAGACCACGTCCGGGCGAATATCCGTGATCTTCTGGCCCGCTTTTAGTCCCATGTAGTCCAGTGCTCTTGCTACGGCATCACGACGGGGCTGCGAGGCAAAAGATCCTATAGCCGGGATCACATCGTTGACGGATCCGGACATATCGGGCGTGGTACCCCACGTCACCTGCGGGGAGAGCTTCGCGGCGTTAATGCGAACGATTCGATCAAAAGGCGCCCCCTCGTCCGAGACAAGTGAGCGCCAATAGGACTCCGCGGCGTCCCACATTTCGCCTACTGGCGCCAGAGGACGACCTTTCAGGTAGGTCAGCGTCACGTCGTCGACGGCTACGAAACCTGCCGTGGCCCCTGCCTCAATGGTCATGTTGCATAACGTCATTCGTCCTTCCATCGACAAGAGCCGCACGGCGTTCCCGCGATATTCGACTGCGAAGCCGGTGGCGCCAGCGCTGCCCACCTCACGAATAAACGCCAGCGCCAGATCCTTGGCTGAACAACCCGCTGCAAGAGATCCTTCGAATTCGACGCCAAGGCATTTTGCTTTCTTTGTTAGCAAGGTCTGAGTTGCTAGCACATGCTCGACGTCTGAAGTACCGATCCCAAATGCAATGGTTGCGAATGCACCATGAGTACTGGTGTGGGAATCGCCACAAACCACGGTGGTGCCCGGCAAGATCGCACCCTGCTCTGGCGCGGTCACATGCAATATCCCTTGGCGAACGTCCTGGAGAGGGATGAACGAAATGCCCGTCGCTGCACAGTTTCTTTTAAGCGTATCCGCCTGCAGCTTTGCCAAGGAATCATTCCATTCATCGTCCCGACCCGCGGTCGGAACGACGTGGTCTACCAGACCGATGTTTGGCTCCGATCGCCATAGTTCTCGTCCCTGTTGGGCCAGAGATTCGAAGGCTTGCGGGCTCGTAACTTCGTTGATGAGGTGCCGGTCGATGTAGAGGAGCGTTGCGCCGTCGTCTTCTGTATGGACGACGTGACTGTCCCATAGCTTGTCATAAAGCAATTGAGGTGGAGACGATCTTTCCATGAACTCAAGAAATTTCTGGAACTAACAAATCAGCGACCGCGCAGCGAAACGGAAGGATGCCTTTGAATTCTGGACCAGGTCTCTCGTCGGCGGGCCGCGATTGAGCCAGCCCATGTGCCTCGAGAAACCACACTTCCTTCGCGAATATCGAACCTAGTCGACCTGCGCTCCGGCTTGCTTGACGACAGCGGCCCATCGCTGCAGTTCTGCATTCACGAAGGCGGCTAACTGGGCAGTACCTTGCGTAGCTGGCTCCACGCCTTGCTGCGCAAGCTGCTTTTGCACCGCCGGATCCTGCATCACGGCCTGCATGGTCTGCACCAGTCGCATCCGGACCTCACTATCGAGGCCCGCTGGGCCTGCCAGCATGTACCACGCCGTCAGATCGAAACCAGGATAGCCTGACTCTGCCACAGTCGGCACCTCGGGTGCCGCCACCGAACGCCGCTGGCTGCTGACGGCTAGCGCACGCAGCTTGTGGTCCTTGAGATAAGGCAGCACCGCTACCGGGTGATAGAACATGAAGTCGACCTGACCACCCAGCACGGCGGTCAGCGCCTGGCCGCCTTCCTTGAACGGCACGTGGGTCATGCTGACGGCCGCCATCGATTTCAGCAGCTCCCCAGCCAGATGACCCGATGTGCCATTGCCGGCGGAGCCGAAAGACAGCTTGTCGGGGTGTGCCTTGGCATATGCAACCAAGTCGGCCAGCGTCCTGTAGGGCGCGTCATGGCGAATCACCAACAGCGTCGGCGTGTAGCCGGGCATGCCGATGTACGAGAAGTCCTTGCCTGGGTCGTAGGGTAGCTTGCGATAGAGAGCCTTGTTGATCGCCAACGTGCCTACGGTGCCCATCGTCAGCGTATAGCCATCACCCTTGGCCTTGGCCACGTAGTCAGTACCGATCGATCCGCCGGCGCCGGCTCGGTTCTCGACCACGATGGGCTGTCCGAGCCGCTTGGCCATGGCTTCACCGATTATGCGCGCGGTAATGTCGGTGGACGTTCCGCCACCAAACGGCACCACCATGCGCACTGGGCGCGTGGGATACGTTCCAGCGTGGGCCAGCGTAGAGCCGAATACCAGCGTGACCGATATGGCCACTGCCGCGAGTATCTTGTTCATTGTCTTCTCCATCCGGAATGGTCAGGCTTCGGTCTTTGCCGGGCCCGTCTTCTGATGTTGTGCGGTGCTCAGTTCCCGTCGCACCGCTTCGTCGTGCTCGCCGAGCGTTGGCGGAGGCACTACCTCCAGCGCGCGCTGGCCGTCGTACGACACCGGACTGCGTACCGTCCGGAACTCTCCAAGCGTCGGGTGGTGCCCCGAAACCAGCAGTTGGAGGTGTCGCGCCTGAGGGTCTTCGAGTGCCTCGCTGGTGTCGTACATTGGTGCGTGCGGCACATCTTCGGTTTCCAACCGCTCACACCAGTACGCGCGCGAATGCTTGCGAAAAAGTTCGCCAAGCAGATTTATCAGCACTTCCTGATTGTCAATGCGGGCCTCGCGCGTGGCGAAGCGAGGATCCTTGAAGAGGTCGGGCCGCTCAATCGCATTGGCGAGCCCCTGCCAGAATTTTTCAGGCGACGACATATGCAGAGCTACCCATTTTCCATCGGCGCACTGCATAACATACGACTGCGACACGCTGGGACGGCTATAGGGACCCATGACTTCGCCAGCGGAGTAGTAATGCGTAAACGCATCGAGGTTGAAATGGCTCATGGCTTCGAGCATCGACACTTCTACTTTGCGCCCTACACCCGTACGATTGCGTTCATGCAGCGCGCCCAGGATGCCGTAAGCGGCATAGAAGCCGGTCAGTGAATCGGCGATGGCCGGACCAACCACACGCGGATTGGCAGGGTTGATCAGCAGGTTCAGGAAACCGCTGGCCGCCTGGGCTACTGTGTCGTATGCGGGTCGGGTCGCCGCCGGGCCGGTGGCGCCGAAACCGCTGATGGCGCAGTAGATTAACCGGGGATTAATCTCGCGCAGCCGGGCTTCTCCCGCACCCAGTCGTTCGGCCGCACCGGGCCGGAAGTTCTGGATGTAGACATCGGCCTCGCCCACCAGCGCGTCGAACACTTCCCTGTCGTCGGCGTTCTTGGTGTTCAACGTGATGCTGCGTTTGTTCCGGTTGTAGGTCTGGAAGTGCGGACTGTAGAGGCCACCCTTGAACGCCCGGAAAGGGTCACCGGTCTCGGGCTGTTCGATCTTGATGACGTCGGCACCGAGGTCGCCTAGCAGCATGCCAGCGGCGGGGCCAGTGATAAATGTGCCTTGCTCCAGCACCTTGACGCCTTCGAGGACTTTGATCATGAGGAAGTCTCCAGCGATCTTAGGCGGCGGGATCGAAGCCGTCCGGCGTATCACCGGTGTACACCACTTCGCACGTCGCCTGGTACGACAGCGCGAAGCCGATCGACTGGCGCAGTTCCTCACTCAGGTGGGCAATCAAGCCGCCCGTGCGCGCCAAGATCGGCACCCCCTTCAGTGCATTGAGTGGAAAGCCCACCCCAAGCAGCACCGCGGGAATTGCCGCCGAAACGTTAAGGCTGAGCGATTTGCCGACGATACTTGGAATGACGGCTTCCACCGCTTCGGCGATGTCAATAAAAGTCGTGTCGGCGCCCGCCTGACGGGCGACATCGAAC
Organism: Cupriavidus sp. 2SB; assembly: GCF_005503625.1. GTDB lineage: Bacteria > Pseudomonadota > Gammaproteobacteria > Burkholderiales > Burkholderiaceae > Cupriavidus. The sequence goes on from NZ_SCMX01000058.1 coordinate 26,269, forward strand.
AAGGCCGCCACGCGCGGGTCACGCGCTTTGTGCAGCGGGTGACCATAGCCAGGAATCGCACGGCGCGCTTCTCGCCAAGCGCCAACGACGGACGCAGCCGCCTGGGCGCGGGACTCGCCAGTCTCAATGCGGGCGCTGATCTCCGAGAACATCAGGCCCGCGGTTTCGGACGCGCCAAGGATTACCGAGCCGCAGCCCAGAATACCCGCCGCCACGGCACCCTGCAGCGCATCGGGCGCCGCAGCCAGCGTCATGCGGCTGGCCTGGACGCTGGGTACGAGGCCATGCTCGGCAATGGCAACCAGGGTGGCATCGACCACCTTCAGCGCCGCCTCGCTGGGGCGTTGGCCGGTGACCAGGAAATAGAAATACTGGGTAAAACTGAGCTTGCCGATCAGGTCGCGCGCCAAATCGGCCCCTCGGACCACGATGGTCTCTGTGTTGGAAGTGCTGATCGCGGTGTGAGGCACCGTTTCCTTACCAATTTTCAATTACGGCTCCTAGCGAAAGTAAACGTTTGTAGAGAGTCTAAGGACGACCTGTCAAAGATGAAAATGATAAATAAAGCTACTTATTATCGATGCCATCGATGATAAGATGGCCAGACGCTTTATGGACTCGCCCATGGAACTCCGGCATCTGCGATATTTCGAAGCCCTAGCGGAAACCCTTAACTTCACTCGTGCAGCAGAGCGGATGCACGTGACGCAGTCAACGCTGTCTCATCAAATCAGGCAGCTTGAGGATGAGGCGGGACAACTTTTGTTCAATCGAGTTGGCAAACGGATCTCGATGACTGATGCTGGCGAGGTCTTGCTGGCGGAAATCACCCCCGCGCTGCGGCAGATCGACCGCGCGATTCGTGCCGTGCGGGAGGACGAACAACCACTTGCCGGTGAAGTTTGCGTTGGCACCACGCAAAGTTTCAGCGTGCAACTGATACCGCAATGCCTCTCAACGTTTCTGTCGCTTCACCCGTCGGTACGCGTCGTCGTCGAAGAACTAAGTGCCGACGAGATAGCCGCACGCATCGCAGAGCAATCGCTCGACCTCGCTGTTTCATACCAGCCAGATCACGCGGATTCGCTCTTCTTCGAACCCCTCTTTAGTGAAGAACTCCGCCTGGTCGTCGGCGGTGCCCATGCCATGGCGGCCCGTAAACGTGCGCGAATGGCTGAGTTGCACGGCATGCGCATGGCGCTCCTCTCCCGGCGCTTTGCCACACGGCGATTGCTCGATGATTGCTTTCGTGCGGCGGAAGCGGAGCCCCAAATTGTCGCCGAGTTAAATTCGGTCGCGCCGATGCTTGAGCTTGCCCGTCGGACCGACATCGCGACCATCGTCGGTAGCGGCGCCCAACCGCCCGATCTAGGGCTGAAGTTCATCCCGCTTGAGAATCCGACACCACTTCGCACACCGGGACTACTCTGGAAGCGGGGTGCATCGCGGGAAAAAGCAGTCAGTGCCTTCGCGGCCACCGTGCGTCGTATCGTAGGTGCGCTGAATCAGGATCTGTAGTTCGGGATGCAGACGTCCGAGAACGATTCCGCGCGCTTAGTGCAGTCCTCGATCCCAGAACGAACACGGGTATTCATGCTCACCACAACCTGTTCCTATGCATAGCCAATTCAACTGTGGCTATCGACGAAGGCTGCGATCGGATGGACACCAGTTTGGGCGGCATGGAAGCCGGCGCAGGCAAAATCTTACTGGAGGTGTTCATCGCCCCGGCTGACAAGCTAGGGGGGACACATGGTACCGACCTATACGCGCTCAAAGACGCGGCCGATGACGTGGTTCGCCCGCTTCAGGATCGATCTGTTCGCGTAGATCGTGAGACCTTGGCTCTTGGTTACGCCGATGTGTAGTCCAGCGCGAAGATCTCTGCTAGCACCTCGAACTCGTCTCTACGCGGTTACGTGTCATCCGACATCCACCAATCTTTCCTGCAAGGGCTGCGATCACATCGTGCAGGCGCCCGCACGCCGCCATTCCATTGATAGAGTCATCCGCGGCTCGAGATTGCTCGCCAACGTGCTGGTCTCGAAGTTCCGCGCCCACCAGTTGCTGTATCGTCTGCGCGTTCGCGGGGGGTCTAAGGGAGCGACCTGCCCGAATCCACGCTGGATGACTGAGTCGGCGGCTGCTCGGCATTGCTCGACCCGCTATCTTGACAAGCGGCAAAGAAAATAAACGCACTCCTGGACGCGCCGACGAGCCACACGCCCGTCGCCTCTGCGAGAAAGTCATTTGTCACAGGAAGTCCGCGTCACAGGCGGATCGTCGATCGGTTACGCTGCAAGAGTTCATGCTGAACTGCGGAACGAATTACCGTGGAAGGCACGCTTCTCTGGTGCTCGCGCTTGAGGCGTCCCGGCGTTGTTCCAAGTTCTCGTTTGAACACGCGGTTGAAAGTTCGCTCCGATTTATAGCCGATGCTATGCGCAATCGCGTGCAGGGAGAGCTCACTTCGTTGCAGCAGCAGGACCGCCTTAAACATCCGCCATCGTATCAGATACTCGTATGGCGTCAGGCCAGCCTTTTCCTTGAAGCGTACAGCGAAGGCCGAACGTGACATCCCTGATACCTGCGCCAACAACTCGAGGGTCCAGTCTCGACCGAGATCAGAATGCATGGCGCGGGCCGCATGCTTCAAATGCGGATCGACTGTGATGGCGAGCCATCCCGTTTGTGGTAGCGACTGCTGGTCGCAATACGCACGCACCACATGGATGAACAGCAGCTCGAAAAGCCTGCTTATCATCGCTTCAGACCCAATCTCAGTTCGGACGGTTTCGCGCAATAGCAGGCCAAGCAGTTTGGCCACCGTGAGACTGGCATCTCTTCCCCCGTCAAGCACCAAAACGGACGGCAAGACAGACAGTAACGGGACTGCTTCGTGCGCGTCGATCTCGAAGCAACCACAGACAAAGTGGCAGGACGCGCCTTCCCCACCAATCACCAAGTCTTCGCCGGACCGGTGGGGCAACATGGACGAGCAATCAAGCAGCGCGGAGCCTGGCTGATCGTAGGTATCGTACGGCGTATCGTCGAGGGCAATGAAGACATCGCCAGTACGCAGGCAAAGAGGAGAAGGCGTAGCACTCGTAGCGACGACGCACGAACCCTCAACAAGTACGGCGAACTTGATCGTCCCTTTCGACCCTGATCGAACTCCCCAGGGCGCCCTGGCTTGAACCCGCGTCAAGATTGCGCTTCGCACACGCATCGCTGAACAGATTTCCGATAAGGGGTCCATTCGTCGCCTCATCTCGCACAGGTTTGTACGCTCGAACAAAGAAAATCGACGCTCCTCACTGGAACGCTCACCTCATTCTATCGGAACATCCATCTACCGGAGCGCCCCCGTCGAGAGGGCCAAAGTCAAGATTTGGAGATCGAAAGGTGATGCGTGAAATGATGGAACGGTGGGTCGCTCAACGACCGACCATTGAAGATATGAGCATTGAGCGTGCCGTGCGACCCACGGCGGGGCCAGGAGAGGTATTGGTGCGGTGCAGCGCAGTGTCGCTGAACTATCGGGACCTCGCCATGCTAGAGGGCAAATTTGGCGCATGGACGGGCCACCATTATCCAGGCTCAGAGCTAGCCGGAGAGGTGGTTGAATTAGGGGCGGGGGTTACCCGTGTCGGACTTGGCGACAGGGTCATCAGTGTCGATATACACCATTGGATTGATGGACCTGCGCCAGAGGCGCATACGAATACAACGCCTCTATCAGGAGCTCTAGCCGAGTATGTAGTACTTCCCGAAGAGCAATTGGTCCAGGCGCCCAAAACGCTGGACTTGCCGTCGGCAAGCACACTTTCTGTTGCCGGCCTGACTGCTTGGTTCGCGCTTGTTGAACTGGGAAAAATGCGAGCCGGCCAGACTGTGGTAGTACATGGGACCGGAGGCGTCTCCCTCTTCGCCATTCAATTTGCGGTCGCGCAGGGAGCTTCGGTCATCGTCGTCTCTCGCTCCAATGACAAGCTTTCCAAGGCAAGATTTCTCGGCGCAGACCACGGAATCAACCGCACTGAACACGAGAATTGGGACGCAGAGGTGCTCGCGGTGACTGAGGGGCGAGGTGCGGATCACGTCCTTGAAATGGCCGGGGGCGACATTACGCGATCGCTGAACGCCATTCGCCTCGGCGGAAGAATCTCGGTCATCGGCCTGTTGGATGATGCAGAGCTCCGTGCTCCCCTTCCTTTGATCATGTTCAAGCGAGCACAACTCATCGGACTAGGCGTAGGGCACCGCCGTGCGCTGGAAGACATGGTCTCCGCGGTAGACCAGATCAAGCTTACCCCGGTTGTGGAATCGGTCTATCCATTCGCTCGGGCAAACGAAGCCTTTGCCCATCTCAAGCGCGGCGCTTTCGGCAAGGTTGTAGTTCGGATTTTGCCTCCCGATGGCGCTCGCTCGAGCCTGAACCCTGCACTGCCTAATGCAAGAGACCGTTCGCACTCTTCCTACAACGACCGAACAATCTGAGCGTGTCCTACCGAGTAAGGAAGCGGACATGTCGCGAATCAGCGCACTACTGCAAAGCTTGGCAGCTACCCCCGCAATCAATGGACTGCAGCAAAAAACATGGGCCGACGACCGAAGCACCAATACCAGCCTCGCCACGACGGTCCATCACGAGCAGTTTGCCTCTGCCTAATCGGGCCAATTCTGGACGAAGATGCCGCTTTCTAAGACGCTTGATGTCGCAGGGGGAGGGAAAGATCGTCGCAATGGGAAGAGGGATAACGGATTTTCAGCCTGGCCCGCGGGTCGCTTTGGCGTATGCCCCGGGGGGGTACGTCACTTGGTGTTACCTGCCGCGTCCTTGGCGAGGCTACCGGAGTCCATTGATGACAAGACGGCGGCATCGATGGCTCCGAGGACAATGGCAGCTACTTCGCAACCGCTGTCTACCCCGTTAGGCCTGGCGATGTCGCTTCGGTTCATGCAGTCTCTAAAGGTGTTGGACTGCTGCTGACACAAATCAGCAGCATTATCGGCGGCCACGTCTTTGAGCGTGTGTCATCACCCCGCAAGGTTGGGCCGCACAGGGTGCAGGAGCGGATCATTTCCTCCTCAACACCGCAGGGAAATTTTCCGATGAAGCGTTCCGCCCCAGCTTTTCACTCTGATTTTGTTAACTTCAAAGGATGCAAAAATGAGCTTCGTTAAAACCAAAGATGGCGTTGATATCTTTTTCAAAGACTGGGGTCCTAAAAACGCGACACCGATCTTCTTTCACCACGGTTGGCCGCTGAGCTCGGATGACTGGGACACTCAGATGCTCTTCTTCCTGGAGAAGGGATTTCGCGTCATCGCGAATGACCGGCGAGGACACGGCCGCTCAGCGCAGGTGAGCGATGGACACGATATGGACCACTACGCTGCGGACGCGTCCGCGGTAGTCGAACATCTTAACCTCCAGAACGTCATTCACATCGGCCATTCCACAGGCGGTGGACAAGTGGCACGCTATATCGCCAAATACGGACAGCCACAGGGTCGAGTAGCCAAAGCCATACTCGTCAGCTCGGTGCCTCCACTGATGGTCAAAACCGAGAAAAACCCGACAGGGACCCCGATCGAGGTCTTCGACCAGTATCGCGCTGCATTGGCCGCCAATCGAGCCCAGTTCTACATCGACGTCGCGAGTGGCCCGTTCTATGGCTTCAACCGACCGGGAGCTACAGTCTCCCAAGGCGTCATTGAAAACTGGTGGCGCCAGGGAATGATGGGGAGCGCCAAAGCGCATTACGAAGGCATCAAAGCCTTCTCAGAAACCGATCAAACGGAAGACCTGAAGGCAATCACCGTACCCACGCTGGTGCTTCAAGGCGATGACGATCAAGTCGTACCGTATGAAGACGCCAGCCTTCTCCAAGGCAAGCTTCTGCGCAATGGGACACTTAAGATCTATAAAGGATATCCACATGGCATGCTGACGACGCACGCCGACGTTATCAACGCTGACATTCTGGAATTCATTGAAAGTTAAGCAGCCTTTCGTGATCACCGGACCCGCGCGGCGCGACGATCAAAGAACATCGTCGCGTCGTGTGACTTGCTATATTCCGGCTCAATAGTGAAGATTATAGAATAATAAACTTCGATATAGCATCCTGAAAATAATAATCAGAATATCATTTGTACAAAATCTTTTTATCCAATTGAAAGACTATATATTCAGGCTTGTTCATTTTTTATTACAGCGGTGACGAGACCCATGACTTTCCCGTTTTATACGATCGGTCATTCCAATCTTCCTGTGAGAGCCTTCATCGATACGCTGCTTGATGCGGAGATCAGCATAGTCGTCGATGTGAGGAAGATTCCCCAATCCTTGGCCAACCCGCAGTTCAACGAAGAGTCACTTTCCGAAGCTCTTGAAACGTATGGAATATCGTACGAACATCTACCGGCGCTTGGCGGGCTTCGCGGCAAACAAAGGCTCGTTGCGCCAAATATCAATGCCTATTGGCAAAACCGTAGCTCCGCAACTATGCCGACTATGCGCTATCCGAAAGCTTCAGTACGGGAATACAACGGCTAATTGATCTCGGACGCGGCGGCAGATGTGCCGTCATGTGCTCCGAAGCGGTTTGGTGGCGCTGCCACCGGCGGATCGTGGCTGACTACTTGATATCCCGCGGGGAAACCGTCGTGCATATCATGGCACGGCACCGAAAGGAGCCTGCACATCTCAACGAAGCGGCATCCGTCCGTAGCGATGGAACGATAACGTACTCTGTCCCAGATAGGTGCGCGGACAGATGAGGACGATACCCGAGGCTTTCGATCTTCGCCCCCACCTCACTCCGGCTTTAGAACGCGCTGCGTACAGTGCCGCCGTCTACGCGCAGAGTTGCCCCACTCACATAGTCGGCCAATGGACTTGCTAGATAAGCCACAGCTGCGGCCACTTCCTCTGGGCGCCCCAACCGCCCTACGTCATTGGGAACCAAGTCTCGCACGCAGCCGTCCTCAATCTCTTTCCAGGTGGATCCCCAGCCGTTCGTCTGCGCAAGCTTTTTGAGGAATTCACGGACCGAAGGAACAAGAATCGCACCAGGCGCTACGACGTTGGACGTTACGCCACTACCTTTGAGCTCACGCGCGAGAGATACCGCGAGGTTGTGACGGGCGGCAAGAGTCGCTTTGTATTGAGGCATGGGGGCAATTGGCTGCGATGCCAATCCGCCGCCCACTTGGATGACTCTTCCCCACCCGCGCTCCCGCATCACTGGGACCAGATGTTGGACCATACGTACGGCGGACACGACGTTGGTCTCATAAGCTGCCACCCACTCTTCCGGAGTCGCCGACGTCCAGTCGAAATGATGGTAAAAGTCTGCATTGTTCACCAGTATGTCAACGACTCCACCTGCAAGCGCGGACGAGGCAACTTCCTGAGCTCCTTGGTCATTTGCGAGATCGCCCAACACAGATACCGCTACACCGCCGGCAGCCCTGATTGAGTTGACCACGACTGCAGCACGTAGACTGTCTCGACCGTGCACGACAACGTGCACACCCTCTGTCGCCAGAAACTTTGCAATTGCTTCACCGATACCATTTGTAGCACCGGTAACTAGTGCCTTCTTTCCATGCAATTGTAAGTTCATATACCGAGATTGAATCTAAAGAACGTAAGCCAGCGACAAACCTGATTTATGCAGTCGTATCAACAAGATTTTTGGTATAAGCGCCGCTCGTGACCGCGATCACCTCCGCGAGCTTCGCGACCGCCTGTTGCAGCTGAACGGAGGTTTGGGTCATACCCGCCTGAAGAGACGCCACGCTGCTCATGGCATTTGGGTCCTTGGATGCACGAGCTTGCAATTTCTGAAGCTGCTGCATCTGCGTTTGCAATTGATCCTGAAGGGCTTTGATCTGGTCCTTTAATGCCTTGATGATCGGCGACTCCTGTTTCGAGTCATCATCGTTCTTCTCTGCAGCCACTTTATTCTGTGTCCAGCCGCTAAGGGAGACTTTGATATTCTCCTGAGTAACCGACCCGGCTTCTTGCCTACCGGAAGTACCGCTTGAATCAGCAGTTGTGACAACCGCCGATTCTTCGAAAACTTCATACCCCGCGGCTACTACGTTATTCATCGATGACACATTCACGACCCACTCCTTATTATTCGATTAATCGTTTTACACAGAAATGAAGACAGCCGCCAAAGTTATCGGCATGCCGCAAAAGCGATCATTCTTTGCGAATAGCTCTAATTATCGAAGTACGTGCTTTGAGCGACTTCTCGATAAGCGTCGTACTCCGCTTTCTGTGCGGATTCCTTCGCCATAATGGCATCCCAACTATCGGTACCGAGGATGAGCCGCCGAGGCAAACTTCCAGAGTTGACGAGCTGCACAATGATGTCTGCCATTCGCTTTGGATCGCCTGGCGCCAAAGTGCCGGTCTCGTCCGCAAGGAACATATCCATGAGCGCGTGGACGGTGCTCTCATACCCGGGAATACGCGGACTGCGCAGATTACGTTCCACGATCCCCGTTCGGAATCCGCCCGGCTCGATAGCCATCACCTTAATACCGAGTGGACCAACCTCGTCATGCAGGGATTCCGAAAGCCCTTCTAGCGCGAACTTCGATGCTGAGTAATATCCAAAAGCAGGGAAAGCCACGACGCCCGCAACGGAAGATACATTGACAATAATGCCGCGGCCCCGCTTGCGCATAGCTGGCAATGCGGCGCGAATTGTCGATGCGACGCCGAAAAAATTAGTCTCGAAGAGCTTGCGGATATTCTCGTCTTGGCCTTCTTCGACAGCCGCCATATACCCGATTCCCGCGTTGTTCACCAGGATATCGATGCCACCTGACCACGCTTCCGCCGCCGCAATGGCCTGACCGATCTCTTCCGGCTTCGTTAGATCCATGGCGAGCGGCAGTACGGCGTCGGGATATGCCGATCTCAAAGTGCAGAGGCGAGACTTGTCTCTTGCGGTGGCCGCTACTCTGTGTCCGGCCGCGAGGGCGGACAAGGCGAGAGCCTCTCCAAAACCACTCGATGCCCCGGTGATGAACCACGTTTGTACGCTCATATCAGTGTCCCTAACAATGTGAAGGCGCGAGGCCGTCAGGTAATGTCGTTAGGGTAGCGGGATCTACTGGATGAGGAGTGCGTACTTTTTGCTCTTGCGTACAGATCTTGAGCTACGGCGATGAGAGCGAATCTTCGTCGGACTGCTGCCGTCTGTACTTGCCGGGAGTAACCCCAATCTGTTTGACGAAACTACGGTTAAATGCGGCCTCAGACTTATAACCGACCGCGCGTGCAATCTGTCCGAGAGACTGATTTCCCGCGCGCATGAGGCGTGCGGCCTTGTGCATACGCCACCGTGTCAAATAGTCGAGTGGTGTCTGCTTCGCTCGTTCGCGAAATCGTGTGGCGAAGCTCGTTCGAGACATGCCGGCCTCCTGGGCCATCATCTCAAGCGTCCAGTCTCGCCCCAAATCCTGATGCATTGCATATCCGGCCTTGCTGAGCTGAGGGTCCGCCATTACGCCCAGCCAGCCATTCGCAGACGGCGCCTCCTGTACGCAGTAGTGCCGGACCGTGTGGATAAAGAGTATTTCGAAGAGCCTCGCGATAATCGCCGCAGCGCCCACTTCACGCGTTGCAGACTCGCGCCCGAGCATCTCAAGAATCGCCTCGAAGGCCTCGTTTGCTTCCCGACCTGCGCGCATGTAAAGAAGAGAGGGCAAGTATTCAAGTAGCGGAAGCGAGTCCACTGAATCCAATTCGAAGACTCCGCTCAAGAAAGTCGTTTTGGGGCCCTCTCCGCCTATCTCGATCGTATTCGATTCAATTTTTGAAAGGAGCGCCTTACAGTCAACGAGAGTTGCCCCCTCTGCATCATAAATTTCATAGGGGAGCGCTTCCAACTCGATGAACGCGTCTCCGGCTGTCAGAAAGGTTGGCTTTCCACCCTGAGATCTAAGCGTGCAGCTTCCGCCTAGGACAAGGACAAATTTGAAGCCAGACTCACCGTCGGATTTGATCCCCCACGGCGTCGAGGCCTCGACGCGCGTGAACAGAGCATCCTTGACTCTAATGGATGTACAAATCTCTGAGAGCGGATCCACTCGATTACTCCTTAGGGGTTCAAAAATGCCCGGGGCATCACTCATTGACATAACAGGGATACGCCGCTTTCTGTGTACTCGACCACTCCAGATCCACGTCGATGACCACCAGAGAGTCCGTACTACTCGTTCTCGAAATCAGGAGTCCATCCGGCGTGCTCGCCAGACCTGTCCCACCGAACATTAATCCGCCAGGAGTGTGACCTGCTCGATTTGAGCTGACCACGTACGCGCCAGATACGATTGCGGCCATCATGGTGGCTGTCTGCCAGGCCTCTACTCCTTTGCCAGAAGCTCGCGGCACAACAATGAGGTCAGCGCCTTGCCTGCCATAATGCCGCGCATTCTCATTGAAAAAAAGCTCCGTGCATAACAAGACGCCAACCCTCAGCTGACCTACTTGGATGCACTCAAACCGGTCTCTGTCGCGTGCAAACCACGCTTCCTCGTACCAGCCCTCTTCTTGCGGAAAGTATTGCTTGCGATGAATTGGGCGGACGACGCCGCCCTCCACAACAAAGGCTTCGTTGGTCAGCCGCTCGCCTACAAAAATCGGGCGCGAAGAAATGACTGCACCGACTTCGAGGCGACTTAACGCGGACAGCGCCTCATGATGCAAGTCGACACTGCGACGGGCGGCATCCTTGTCAAAGCTCTGTGACTCGGCTAGCCACGGCCCGAAGGGCATTTCGTTGGTGACAAGGATATCTGCGTGAGAAAGAGCCACGGTCCGGCGAATCGTCTCCCACGCTGCTCCATCCGGCAGGAGCCCCTCGGGCCACTCAACAAAGGCAACACGTGATACGGTCATTTAAGTTCTTTCTGATCTGCGTGAGTATCTACGCTCGTGACCGCTTATCAGCGCGGGGAGAGGTCGAAGCCGGCGATCATACTCGCTGCGACAGAAACAGGTAATAGTCATAGGCATCGCAGCCATCGGCTCGGGTGCGGCGCTTCCGCGCGCGTTCGGAGTACGCGTAGGCAAGCATACAACTATCGCGAGATGTGGAGAGTCACACGCTTCTCGTACCTGGTGTAGACGCCCGTAGCGGACCCGACGGGAAGTCGGAGCTCATCAAGTCCAGGCAAAATCCCCAAATAAGTCTGGTTCGCCGGCAACTGCCGCCTCGGGCGATGCAGTGATTCATGGCATCTCATTGCTAATGGCAGGAATCAACCGAAACCTCACGCGAACCGGTTAGATGAGCTGTCCAACAAAAACTGCTTCGGCCAATTGACTTACTGCCTGGCCGGCAGGCGGTCGCTTGCCGGCTGCATTTTCGTGGATAAACGTCTGCTCGAAGGCTAAACCTACCTTGACTCAAGCCTTTGGCGACTGGTCAACAACTGGGCGCCGTTCCCCAACCAAAATCTGGCAACTACTAGCCACTCCCGAAGGCGGCGCAGAGGCGGCACGTTGCATGCGCTCCACCCTGCATCTGTACTCGGTTAGGGGCGGCCAGAACGACCGCCCCGTCCTCAGCCCCACACCAAGCATTCGAACCTTCCCCAAACCGCACGCTCGGGCGGACATCTGGAGACTTCCGGCCTACGATGAACAAAGCCCACACAAGCGCAGGAACTTCCCTACATGTCACGAATATTGTATGAGACCGGACTCTTCGCGTTAATGTCGCGCTTAAATTCACTGTATGAGAGGGACGATTCCAATTTTTTCCGCAAGCATGCGCTCGTACACCCCGAAGTGAAGGTCGACTTCAGCCTGGCTAACAACGGTCATCTCTATACTAATCTGGTCCATTTTTAGCCCAAATATTGTGGCCAGTGCCAGTTCCAGATGCGGGACGACATCCTTATCCTTTGGAAAAGTCGTGCCTATATTTATTGAGTACGAATTCGAGCGATCCGCAACAACTTCCAGCACGCGGGCGGCGGCGCTCATGTTGTGCTCGACGCCAATGCGGGCGAGCTCAGCGATGCTGCGCATTTTTTCAGTCGGAAACCCACGAACACACCGAAGTCGGATGCGGTGAGGACCTAACGTGATCCAGTCTGTATCGAACTCCATAGTCGCCTCTTTTCTTGGGCTTGCTTCTGGAAGCCACCGCTTTGCCGGGAGATTGAGAAGGGTCTCCCGGCCTCCCATGGCACCTACGAAATTTTGATTTCAATGCGTCTTGGACGCGCCTCGTCACGGCGTGGGATGATGAGTTTCAGGACACCGTCCTCTAACTGGGCTTCGATTTGTGTGGGGTCTAGATCGGCACTGATGACAAACGACCGCGCAAAATGAGGCTGGCGAATCTCGGCGTGCTGAACCCGCAGATCCGCCGGCATCGGCACGACGGCCTCTGCTTCCATATGCAAAGTCCCGTCGTTGACATTTACCTGAAGCTTTTCACGGCTTACTCCAGGAAGGTCGGCCCACAGCGTCACGCCATTCTTGTCTTCCACGATGTCAACTGCGGGGACCAAGGTCATTGTGCGGGTGGCCTCGTTCTCATGGCGTTGGGCCATGGGACCATCATTGCGGTGCGCGACTTGGGTGGTGTCGTTCATGGCAGGCTCCTTCACTTATTTGACCGTAATCGCTCTCGGCTTGGACGCCTCCCGCCTACCTACACTGACTGAGAGGCAACCGTTGGCATATTTGGCCTGAACCTTGTCAGGGTCAGCGCCTTCCGGGAGCTCAATGACTCTTCTGAAAGAGCCGATAAAGCGCTCCTGCGCATAGCGTCTTGCCTCCGGCATGTCTTCTTGCCAAACCGCATGTCGTTCGCCGCTGATGGTCAACAGCCCACGGTCTATAGCAACTTCGAGATTCTCCTGCTTGATACCCGGTGCAAACGCAACGATCTCGATTGATTCGTCAGTGGCACCAACATTAATTGGAGGGAATGCGCCGAAGCGTCCGGCGCGGATGCTGGAAGGAAATCCTCCAAACAGGCCCGTCATCTGCTTTTGCAGTCGTTCGAGGTCACTGAAGAGGTCGGTCCCGAAGAATGCGTCAGCCATGGTCGTATCCTCCTGAAAAGCGCAGTGAGGAGTGAGGGGCATTACGCGCTCCCATTCACCTGCCTCCCTGACGGCAAACAAATAGAAACACGCAGCGCGACGTCGCGACTGCCTGAGCGGAAGTAAAAATAGCAACAGAACAGCGGCTTTTCAAGAGGACGATTAAGCACATAAGACCGGATCTGCAGAAGATCACTTGGCGCGCTGAGTATTTGGAGGGTCTCGCTAAGTTTGCGTATGCATGAAATCCCAGAGGGGTCGAAAGTCGCCCCTTAACAGGCAATTTCCTGGCAAGGTGGAAGTCCTGGCAAAGGACGTCCTGCCTCGCTACGATGAAAGGACCTGAATTGCTCCCTGCTTGCCATGCACATAGTTCTGCTGCGCCGCGGCAGCCGCGCCCTGATCCTGCCCCGCGGTAAGGACCTGATCGACTGCCCGCTGCTGGTTCGCCATTGGCTGGGCGCGCCTTACACGGTCTGTGCTACCGAGCTGACCAGGGACACGCCGTTACCTGGGATAGCCCCCCCTGTGGTGCTCGCAGAGGTTCTGCAGAAAGGCTTCTGCGCGCTTGATGTGTATGGCGTGGTGCACGGGTTCGAATCGCCCTTGCAGTCAGATTTCACCGCCGATATTGCCCGGGATGCGGACACTAGTGCTACCGATCTGTTACGCGGCGCGGGGGCTTCGACCGAAATCCGCGTGGTTAAACCAGAGTAAGACTCCGCGTTTGCCCTTATGCTCAAGCCGAAAAGACGTCGCTGCAGACCGCTCGCTGCCAATTTGCTCTGATATTGGTCATCCTGTTCTACGCCGCCGCATGGCGACTATGAGTCGCTTAGACGGCCGCTCAAGGCGGGCCCCTGTTGGCAACGGTCAGTTCAACATCTGCTCCGTCACCTGATACAGCGACACGAACAGGTTGGTCTGCAGATCCATACCTCAGCGCATTAATCACCAGGTTGGATAAGAGTTGTTGAACACGACGGTCATCCCAAACGCCCACCAGATTGCCAGTCATTTCCAGCTCAATCCGATGGTCCGGATACGCACCTCGCAGTTGGTCAATGCCGTCGCCGATCACACGGGTCAGGTCAGTGTCTTCCGGTGTGATGTCATCGATACCCAAGCCAAGCTTTGCCCGATTAAAGTCGTTCAAATCATTGATAAGGGCATTCATGCTGGCACTGCTTCGTTCGAGCGGGTCGGCAGCCTCGGATACCTCTGCCCCAGCGTCCAACATTGTGAGGTATGTGGCTGTCATCTGAATGGTATGCAGAGGGCCACGCAGGTCGTGGCCCAACATTCCGAGCAGCAGGTTGCGAGATTCCTCTAACTCGGCCTCGAGGAACTCGACCGATTCTGCCACCGCCTGATCAATCGCTTCGTTGAAGCGCATCAGATCGACCAGGTCCGCCGCGATCAGTTGGAAGTCGTCTATCCAGCGACGCAGCACACTTGCGCGTAGCGCCCGGTATTCCGCCACCATCTGATTGATGTTGGAACCCCGGCGTGCACACATGAGGGCGTGCGTTTGGGCCGCTGTCTCCCGCGCCTCAGGCGGCGAGGGACCGCGCCCGAGAGACTTTTCACGCTGTTCATGAGACTTTACGTGCACGCGAAGCGCGACTGGGGCAAGGCGTCCGGGCCAAATAGCACTCTTTATCGTCGGAGCGGACCTTTGCCGTCGCCCGGCACTCTGAGGACTCTCGTGCTACTGCCCCGCCGGCTGACGTCCCCAGACACCCTCCATGAATATTTTGCTCGTCCGAACGGCGACAAAGCGCTATCCCTCCCTGCTGCCCTGACCCCTCAGGATTGCCCAGTCGCTGCAACTCGGTGGCTAGGCGCTCCGGTATCCCAAGAACTCACCGAACTGAACACTCATACAGCGATGCCAGGTATTGATCCGCAGGGCGTGCTTGACGAGATTTTGAGAGCCGGTTTCTGCGCAATTGATGCCGCCGGCATACTACGGGCGGCTTTCTGGAAGCGATCAAGCATGGTGAACTTCGGCGCATGCAAACGAGCTTGGTAAGTTGCAACCCAACGGAGTCGGCTGCTTTGGACTGAAACTCGTGTGAAACTCAGCAGGTCCCGCGAATGGCGCGATAAAAGCGGCGCCAGCTTGCTCCGCAAACGCAGCCCAGCCTGTGCCATCGGGCGAAAAGAGCTTTCGCAGTTGACAATTACCACCCTTTCGGTCTGGGGGCAGAGCGGAGATCGCACGCGGTGCTTAACTTGGAAGATAACGACCCATCTTGGGTCAGACCGGTCCGTCCGCTCCACTGAAACTCGATGTGGCGGCAGAAGGGTCGGGTAGCGCCGACCGGCTCCTTTCCCTCGGCCGTCCGGAATCAGCGCTTTGACGCGTTTCGTCCGGACGGTCATGCGCTCCCGGGCGCGACATAACCGTCGCGACCGGGGCGCCGACGGGTAGGCGCAGAAGCCACGTTCAATATGCCCAATTTGTCGGTACATACCGAAAGGCGTTGCCATCGACCGCAATGCGGCCCAGTGACGGGAACGATAGATGGCTGGCCAGGAATAGCTCGCCGGTTTCTGCTGCTTCTTGCAGCAGGCGGACTCTGACTCGGGTTGCCTCTTCAGGTTCGTGATCGAATGCGTTCTCCCATTCGGGGCTTTCGACTCCCGCGGGAACTACGGCGTCCCCAGCGAACGTCAGCCGCTCACCGCCGGACGCCACGCGGACCACACTGTGGCCAGGCGTGTGGCCGCCCGTGAGTGTGACAACGACCCCCGGTGCAACTTGGTACTCCTTGTCGAACGGGCGCAACTCGCTCTTGTACGCGTCAAGAAAGTTGGTCGCACTTGTCCGGATAATGTCCTGAATCCCGTTAAACGTGTTGTGGGAAAAATCGGGGGACTCAAAGAACTCGACATCGGTGCGCGACACGTGGATCCGCAGGTCGGGACGCATCTGACTCCTCAATCGCTCGTCGAGCAGGCCGCCGATGTGGTCCATGTGAATGTGGGTGGCAATCACGTCGGTGATCGATCCAGGCGCGATACCGGCACACTTCAATCGGAGTGCCAATCGCCCGGTTCGCGTGGATTCCGGCATCTCCGATCCCATCCCGGCGTCGATCAGAATTGTCCTACCGCCACTGCGAACCACGACGACATTCAGCCCCCAATCGATCACGTCTGGCAGAAACCTGCCCCGCAGCGCAGCGTCTCGGATGGCCGGGTCGATGTTGGTACCCAGGACGTTTGCCGGAACGGGTATCGCACCGTCGCTGATTACCATTACCTCGATGTCGCCGATACGCGTCGCGTAGCGCGAAGGAACCACATCGTGCTCTGGGTAGAGTGATCCGTGGCATAGGCACATGTCCAACTCCTCATTCTGAGAAAATTGCATTGCCGGCGCACTTCGCGTAACGCGATACCTTCTCGCCGGGCCAGTCGTTGGTGGCGAGAGCAAGCTTACGCAGACGGGTCATTGCGCGGTAGCCACGCTGAGCAACACACTGTGGTGTGCGCAGGGAAACAGTTCAGGCCGTTGGTCCTGTCGCTAATCGGATACGAGAATTGCAGCGAGGGCCGGTGCTGCCAGCGCTGACCCATCCATTGGCATTAGTGACCCATTCCCTTGAATGACTGACATTCAGGTGGGTGGCGATTAGGTTTATCGCTACACGCGTATTTGAAAGCATCACAACAACGACATGCCTCGGAAAACCAGACTTTCAATGACCGATAAGCGATTGGGCGAGATGCGCTCGCATGCATCATTTACGTTGCTCACATTGTTGCGCTCGATACCCGCGTTGTGTCACACGCAGTGCTTTGGTGACGCCTTGCAGCTTTTTGAGAGATATTCCGAGGCCTCGGCACTGACCGTCTTATACAGTGACGCTCCAGTGGGACTAATTATCCGCAGCTCGATCGTCGACACAGTCTCACTGCCCTGTTACCGCAACTCAATTGCTCAAACGATCGGGCGTGAAAGCTGCCTTTGCTTCGTCTCAATTGCGCCGATCATAGTTGCTCACGATTCCTCCAAGCACGAAATCAGGCGGCTATTGTGGTCTCGCGGTACGGACTGCCTTTGCGCACCTCTTGTTGTGACCAAACGAAGCCGATACTTGGGAATGATCGAGCGAAGTGCGCTGGATGCAGCCCTCACTGAACTCGAAACCAGTCCACGAATGCGGTGCCTAGCCTCACACTAGCACTGCTGCGTACCGCTTATGCCAAAGAGATACGCGATGGATGTCCATACCAAAATTCTCGTCAGCAAATGCGGAGCGCCCATCCGAGTTCGCGAGCCGCACTTCGAATCGAAGGTAGTCAGGCTCCGGACTGGGCTCGCTGACCGCAGTGCGACCGAAAGCTCTGTTATGACCGTCAATAGAGGTAAGCTAGGTTGGGCCCGAATTCCAGATGGACCGACCTGGCTG
Organism: Cupriavidus sp. 2SB; assembly: GCF_005503625.1. Taxonomy (GTDB): domain Bacteria; phylum Pseudomonadota; class Gammaproteobacteria; order Burkholderiales; family Burkholderiaceae; genus Cupriavidus. The sequence continues at coordinate 43,794 of NZ_SCMX01000058.1, forward strand.
GCCGACGAGCCCTGAAGCCGGGTGACAACAGTGCGCAGCGATCGCTGTGTGCGTGAGCACGAGATTCGATGGATGCGCGAGCACGGTAATTGATGGTCGGCTGCGGCACCGTCCATCACCAATGTTGCGTGCCGTCGGGCAACGCTGATGGACGTGGCG
>NZ_SCMX01000059.1 GCF_005503625.1 Cupriavidus sp. 2SB
TCTGCAAGCAGAACCTCCAGCCCTCTCCCCCAACCCCTCTCCCGCTCGCGGGAGAGGGGAGCAACACAATCGGAGAGATTACTCCGTCGCCCACTGAAACAACGGCGCTTCCTTCTCCTTGAACCGCCTCACCGCTTCCTTGTGATACGCGGTGGTAAACGCCACCCCTTGTCCCAGTGATTCCAGCTCCAGCATGGCGCGGAGGTCGCTGTCGAACGACTGGTTCAATGCGCGTTTGGTCAGCGCATACGCCGCAGGCGAAGCACTCGCCAGGCTGCGCGCCATCTGATCTGCACGAGCAAATAACCGCTCCTGTTCCACGATCTCGAATACCACGCCCATCTGTTTGGCTTCTTCCGCGCGAATTTCGCGGGCGCTGAAGACCAGCTCTCGCGCACGCGCCATGCCCACCACGCGCGGCAGCGTATACAACGCGCCGCAATCCGGCACCAGTCCCACCTTCATGAACGGCATGCAAAAGCGCGCACGCGGCGAGGCCACGATGAAATCCGCCAGCAGCGCCAGGCTGAAGCCCGCACCATAGGCCACGCCATCCACAGCGGCCACCACGGGGCGATCCAGGTCGGAAAGCATGGCGATCCAGCCGTGCAGGTCGTCCATGCGGTCGCGGCCTGCGTCGGCGTCGGTGACGTTCATGGCGCGGATATCGCCGCCCGAGCAGAAGTCGGTGCCGGCGCCGCGCAGTACCACCGCACGAATCGAACGGTCGGCGCGGATGGTCTGCACGGCTTCGCGCAGCCCGTCGCGCATCGATGTGTTCAGGGCGTTCTTCTGTTCGGGACGATTCAGCGTCAGCGTTGCCACGCCGTCCGCAATGTCCACGCGCAACGTCTCCTGCTCTGCCATGTCGGGTCTCCGGAGTTATGGGAATGGCACAGCTTGGCGCATGCACGGCGGTTCGCCTATTCGCGTGTCTGAAAGCCGGTATTCGCCCGCCATGAAGGCCCTCGGTGATTGCGAGGATGGCAAGAATGCGTGCAATCGGGGGATAATCGCCGACTATTCTGGAGACAACGACAATGCGCTTCGATCTGGTCGATCTGAACCTCTTCACGCATATCGCGGAAGCCAGCAGCCTGACCCGCGGTGCAGAACGTTGCCATCTGTCGCTACCCGCTGCCAGCACGCGCATCAAGAACCTGGAAGAACAGGTGGGCGTGAAGTTGCTGAGCCGCAGCAGCCAGGGCGTCAAGGTGACGCCGGCGGGGGAAACGCTTCTGGCGCATGCGCGCCGGGTACTTCGCCAGATCGAGCAGTTAAGTGGCGATCTTCAGGAATACGCTTCAGGCATCAAGGGGCACGTGCGTGTGTTCGCCAATACCACGGCGATGAGCGAGTTCCTGCCCGGCGTGCTGCGCACTTACCTTGTCAACCATCCCGATGTGACGGTCGATATCCGCGAACGGTTGAGTCCCGATATCGTCCGGGCCGTGCAGGAAGGCATGGTGGATATCGGCATTGCGGCCAGCGGCGTGAACATGGATGGGCTGGAGGTGATGCCCTACCGGCTGGACCGCCTGGTGCTGGCCACGGCTCTGAGCCATCCGCTGGCGCAGCGCAAGCGGGTGCGCTTTGTGGAGACGCTCGACTACGACTTCATCGGCCTGCCCGAGGAAAGCGCGATCCACAATTTCCTGAAACGCGCCGCCGCCGATCTGCAGCGCACGCTGCACTGGCGTATCCAGGTCAGCAACTTCGAGACGGCAGGGCGGATGATCGAGGCGAATGTGGGGATCGGCGTGCTGCCCGAGAGCACAGCCCGGCGTCACGCCAAGACCATGGCGCTCAACATCGTGCAGATCGAAGATGACTGGGCCGAGCGCAAGCTGCAGATCTGCGTGGCGGATCGCGAGGCGTTGCCCGTCTTCGCGCGCAAGCTGGTAGATCTGCTTGTGGAAGACGGCAACACGGGTACTTGAATCAGACCAGTTCCGCCATCATCCCGCGCAACTGGTGCTTGTGCAGCTTGCCGCTGGCCGTAGTCGGTATCGCCGCCACGCGCACGATGCGCGCCGGCCGCTTGTAGGGAGAAAGACGCTCGGCCAGGTAGCTGTGCAGTGTGTCCGCATCGAATGTCTCGCCTTCGCGAATCTCCACGAACGCCACGATTTCCTCGTTGCCGTCCTCTGCGGGATGCCCCACCACGGCGGAAATCCTCACCGTCGGATGGGTATTGATCACGGATTCGACTTCGATCGGATACACGCTGAAACCCGAGCGGATGATCAGGTCGCGCGTACGACCCACGATGAACAGCGCACCGTCGGGGCCGAGTCGTCCGATATCGCCGGTATTGAGCCAGCCATCGGGACGCAATGCCTCGGCAGTCTGCTCCGGCGCGCGGTAGTAACCACGCATCACGCCGGGGCCCTTTACCCATAGCTCGCCGGGCGTGCCGGGAGGAACGGGATTGCCGTCGGATGTCACCACGCGCAGTGCGGCGCCTTCGACAATCTCGCCTGCTGCACAGTCATCGCGCGGACGGTCGGGGCGTGTGATGAACAGCGATCCCGCGTATTCGGTCATGCCATAGCCATGATGCAGCGGTTGCCCGAACACGGCTTCCACGTTGCGCTTCAACGCAGGTTCCAGGGGACCGCCCCCCGTGTACAGGTAACGCAGGCGCGGCGCACGCAGCGTTGGCGTCCCTTGTCTGGCGAGATGTGCCAGGATGCGGCTGAACATCGCCGGCACGCCCTGCAGGATCGAGATGGCACCGCGCTGCAGTGCGGCACAGGCATCGTTGACGTTGAAGCGTGCAACCAGATACAGGCTGCCGCCGCCTTGCAACGTGGCGAGCAGCAGCGTGGCGAGGCCGAAGATATGGGACATCGGCATCACGGCATAGGCGCAGTCGCCGGGCCCGATGCCACGGCTTTCGACCGTCACACGGGCGTAGTGCAGCAGGCCGCGATGCGTGACCATGACGCCCTTGGGCTGTCCGGTGGTGCCGGAGGTATAGATCAGCGCGGCCACGTCGCGCGCGAGGGCTTCCGGCTCCGGTTCACTATGCTGGTCCACATCGGCCGCCATCAACGGGCCCAGGCCGGGCGGCGTGATCTCGCGGGCACGGTACAGCAGGCCGTGCCGCAGCGCGTCAGGTGATGCGGCCAGTGTGAACAGCATCAGCCGGGGCCGGCAATGTGTGCGGATTTCCTCGATCTCGCGCGGCGTGAGGCGTGCATTGGTGACCACGGGCCAGGCGCCGAGTTCGGATAGTGCAAAGACCAGCGTGATCAGCGCGAGGCAGTTTTCGCCGATGATCATCACGCGGTCGCCCGTGCCCACGCCTTGTGCAGCCAGGTATTCGCGAGCCAGGCCAATGCTTTCCCAGAGCTGTCCGAACGTGACGGTGCGCTCGCCCTCCTGCACGGCAATGGCGTCCGGCGCGCGGCTGGCCCAGTGACGGGGAATGTCGCTGATCCGGGTGTTGATGTCGGCGGCGGGTTCCTGCGGCATGTCGCTGAATTCCTTCATGGAAAAGGGGGCCGGACACTATCCGGCACGTCCGCAGTGTAGAGGCGGTGCTGGGGTGCGGCAATTCGTCATCGGGAAAGCACGCCTTCACCGCCGCCGAACTGCCAGGCAACGCCAGCCGCTCGTTTATCGCTTATTCCACTTCGATATTGGCCGTCTTGACCACGTTGCCCCAGAGCGCCAGTTCCTTCTTGATGCGGTTCTGTAGCGGCGCCGGGCCGGTCACGTTCAGGTCGTAGCCCACCTCGGTCATGCGGCTGCGGAAGGCGGGGTCTTCGCCCACGGTCTGCTGCGCCTTGACGAGCTGGTTGGTGATATCGGCAGGCATTCCCGGCGGCCCGACCAGGCCATACCAGCCGGTCAGGTCGTATTGCTTGAGGCCGGATTCCACAAGCGTGGGCACGCTGGGCAAGGCGGGGTTGCGTGTCTTCGACGTGACTGCCAGTGCACGGACCTTGCCGCCCTGGATGTGGCCAATGGCCGTGCCGGTAATGTCGAACATGAACGTCACCTTGCCGCTCATGACATCGGCCATGGCCGGCGAATTGCCCTTGTACGGCACGTGCAGCATCTTCACGCCCGTCATCTGTGCGAGCAATTCTGCGGACAGATGGTTGGAGGCCCCCACGCCTGCCGAGCCGAAGCTCACGTCGCCGGGATGCTTGCGCGCGTACGACACCAGTTCCTCGACGTTCTTTGCGGGGAAATCCTTGTTGATCAGCAGGACGTTGGTGTAGTCGGTGATGAGCCCGACGTAGGTGAAGTCCTTCTCGGGCTTGAAGCTGACCGATTTCTGGATCAGCGGCGTCATCGTCATCGTGGGGCTGGCCACGAAGTAGAGCGTGTATCCGTCAGGCTTGGCGCCGACCGTCATGCCTGCGGCAATCGCACCGCTAGCGCCCGCGCGGTTGTCCACAACCACCGGCTGCTTCAGCACGCGGCCCATTTCGGCGGCGTAGATGCGCGCGGCGGTGTCCACCGGGCCGCCCGGCGCGTAGCCCACCAGCAGCCGGATGGGCCGCGAGGGATAGGTTTCGGCTACGGCTGCACCGTGAGCCAGCGCCAGCAGCACGCCGGCGAGCATGATTCGCACCATGATTGTCTCCTCCTGTTCTTGTCAGGTTTTTGTCGGAGACCACTGTGCGTCACGTCCGCCAGTCAGGCAATTTGCATTTGTTTAAGGTGGGCTTCGAGGATGCAATACCTGCTGCATCCTCCCCCCCTTCAATCCAGCTGCTCAGTCCAGTTGAATACGCGCCGTGCGGACGATTTTCGCCCATTTCGGCGTGTCGTTGCTGACCACGCTGGCCAGTTCGGTTGGCGTCGATGCCACAGGCTGCAGTCCCATGGCGCTCAGGCGCTGCGAGATTTCCGGACGTTTGGCAATGCGTGCCACTTCGGCGGCCAGGCGGTCCGCAACGTCGCGCGGCGTGCCAGCGGGCAGGAAAAACCCGAACCAGCCGTTGGGCTCGAAACCAGTCAATCCGGCTTCCGCAAAGGTCGGCACGGCTGGCAACGCGGTATGGCGCTGCGTACCCGTGATGCCGAGCACGCGGAACTTTCCGCTTTGGAGGTACGCATTGGCCGAGGTGACGTCGACAAATGCGGAATCGACCTGTCCGCCCAATACATCGCTGACCAGTGGCGCGGCGCCCTTGTACGGCACATGGACGAGATCGATCCCCGCGCGAATCTTGAACTGCTCGCCATGCAGGTGCGACGAGGTGCCATTGCCATACGAGCCGTAGCTCAACTTGCCGGGGCTGGCCTTGGCCAGTGCGATGAATTCCGCGAGCGTGCGCGCCGGCACACGATTCGGCACGACGAAAAGATCCGACGACCGCGCGACCAGCGAGACCGGCATGAAGTCGCGTTCCACGTTGTACGGCATCTTTCGGTAGAGGCTGGGCGACTGGATCATTGCGGTGATGGCCAGCAGCATCGTGTACCCATCGGGCGTGGCCTTCGCCACGATGTCGTTGCCGAGAATGCCACTGGCGCCGGGCTTGTTGTCCACTACGACCGGTTGCTGCCACGCCTGCGACAACTGCTGGCCGATCAACCGCGCGATGGTGTCTGCGCCGCCGCCTGCCGGATAGGGCACGACGAGCCGCAGTGGCTTGTTCGGATAGGCAGTGTCGGCGCTTGCATGCCAACTTGCGAACGCCATGCCGCCGCCGATGGCTGCTGCCTGGCCGAGCCAGCGTCTCCGTTCATGATCCATGTCTGTCTCCTTGTGATAGGTGTCAGGCTTCCGTCAGCGTTGTGACGCCTGCGTCGGCAAGTTTCTGCACCTGCGTATCGTCGTAGCCAAGCGAAGCGAGGATGTCGCGGCTCTGCTGGCCGAGTGCTTCCCCTGTGTGCCGGTACTGGGGTGGTGTGGCGGAATAGCGCACCGGATGGGCGATCTGCGGCAACGAGCCCGCCATGCCAGCCACCGGTACATCAACCACCAGTCCGCGCGCGCGCATGTGCGGATGCGTGGCCGCTTCTTCCAGCGTCAGCACGGGTTCCACGCAGCAATCCACCTTGGCGAAGACGTCGCACCACTCCGCGAATGTGCGCGTCACAAAGGCCGCGCCGATCTGCTGCTTCAGTGCGGTCATATCCGTGACGGCCAGCGTTACCCACTCGGGATGGCCCATCGCGCTGCAGAACGCTTGCAGGAACTGCGGCTCCAGGCTGCCGACCGAAAAGTGCCTGCCGTCGGATGTCGCGTAGTAGTCATAGAAGCTGCCGCCATTGAGCCGCTCCGATTCCGGACGTGGCGCGCGCGCACCAGCGAGATAGGCCGCACCGGACAGCGCATTCAGGCTGAATGCGGCATCGGTCATGCTGACGTCGATGGACTGGCCTGCGCCAGTGCGATAGCGATGTGCGACGGCCGCAAGAATGGCCAGCGCGGCATGCAGGCTGCCACCCGCGATATCGGCCACCTGGATGCTCGACGGTGCCGGCGCGCCACGTCCGCAGTAGCTGGCTGTGCCGGCAATCGACAGATAGTTGATGTCGTGCCCGGCGCGGTCGCGATAGGGGCCGTCCTGACCGTAGCCCGTGATCGAGCAATAGATCAGGGCGGGGTGGATCTCGCGAAGCTGTTCATAGCCAAGGCCGAGCCGTGCCATGACGCCGGGGCGGAACTGTTCCACCACGATGTCGTGCGTCGCAATCAGCTTCCTGACGATGTCGATCGATTCGGGTTGCTTGAGGTCCAGCGCCAGCGACCGCTTGTTGCGGTTGATCCACGCATGCGCCGCCGAGACCCCATGGCGTTGCGGTGACAGGCGCCTGACCGGATCTGGCCGGTTCGGCGCTTCGATGCGAATTACGTCCGCGCCCAGGTCGGCCAGCGCCAGGGTGGCGAAGGGCCCTGGCAGCAACGTGGAAAAGTCGAGGATCTTCAGTCCAGCCAGCGGTCCGCTCATGCTCGTAGGGGAAGAGTGGGGATGCCGCCGATTCTTCCATCGCGTCCGGGCACTGTCGTGGTCCGTTCGGACCAATCGCACTGCAACATGCAAATTGGTTCCTTTGGCGCACGACACGGCGCGCGCGGCTCCGTAGAGTCTGGTTCCAGAAGGCGGCCCAACATGGCGGCCCCCATATGCAAGGGCTGACGCTTGCATCACATGAAGGAGACGAGGAATGTATCTGACGCAAGGGCTGCATCGTTGCATGCAGCAGACGCCGGACAGCCGCGCCACCGTGTTTCGCGGCCGGACCCGCACGTTCCGGGAACTGCATGGACGCGTGGCGCGACTCGCTGGCGCGCTGCAGGCAATCGGTATGGCGCCGGGCGACCGGGTCAGCATGCTGGCGCTGAATTCGGATCGCTATATCGAATACATGCTAGGGGTCTGGTGGGGCGGCGGCGTGCTGAATCCGGTGAACATTCGCTGGAGCGTGCCCGAAATCGTCTATTCGCTCGACGACTGCGACACCGGCATCCTGATCGTGGACGATCAGTTCCTGCCGATGGTGCCCGGCATCCTTGCGGCCGCAAAGCGGTTGCCGCATGTGATCTATGCGGGTGAAGGGCGTGCACCCGATGGCATGCTCGATTACGAGGCCATGATCGATGCGGCCACGCCAGTGGCGGACATGTTCCGTGGCGGTCAGGATCTGGCATCGATCATGTACACGGGTGGCACCACGGGCAAGCCCAAGGGCGTGATGCAGACGCATCTGAACCTGTGGGCATCGGCGGTCTCGCGCATGGCCGAGTATCGCGAAGGACAGCGCACGTTCGTATCGCTGCATGTGGCGCCGCTATTCCATACCGCTGCGATGGCGCGCGCCGTCGGCCATATCGTGGCAGGCGACACGCAGGTGATCGAACCGGGCTTCGTGCCCGCCGATGTGCTCAAGACCGTGGCGCGCGAGCAGATCGAAGAACTGCTGCTGGTGCCGACGATGCTGCAGGCACTGCTGGCGGACCCCACGTTTGGCCAGCATGACCTGTCGAGCCTGCAGCGCATCTACTACGGCGCGTCACCCATTTCCGCGGGCCTGCTGGATCGCGCGCTGGCAGCGCTGCCCGACATCGACTTCTTCCATGCGTATGGCATGACGGAAGCCTCGCCGCTTATCACGGTCAATCCGCCGGCGAATCACAGCCACGAGGCACGTGCCAGCGGTCTGTACCGCTCGGCAGGCCGCGCGAGCCTGGGCGTGACCATGCGCATCGTCGATCCGGATGGCAATGAAGTGCCGCGCAACACTGTGGGCGAGATCGTGGTGCTAGGCGCCAATATCACCAGCGGCTACTGGAACCGGCCCAAGGAAACCGCCGAAGCCTTGCGCAACGGCTGGCTGCATACCGGCGATGGTGGCTACATGGACGACGACGGCTATCTGTTCATCGTCGACCGGCTCAAGGACATGATTGTCACGGGAGGCGAGAACGTCTACTCGGCCGAAGTCGAGAGCGTGCTGTCGCTGCATCCCGAGGTGGCGACGTGCGCGGTCATCGGTATCCCCGATACCAACTGGGGCGAGGCGGTGCATGCCGTGGTGGTGCCGCATGCAGGCAAGACGCCATCCGAGACTTCGCTGCGCGAGCACTGCCGTGCGGCACTCGCCAACTACAAGTGCCCCAAGAGCTTTGAATTCCGCACGGAAATGCCGCTGTCGGCGGCGGGCAAGATCCTGAAACGCGACCTGCGCGACCAACACTGGCAGGGCCAGGCGCGCCAGGTGAGCTGATTCCCTTCCATTGATCGAGGACACGAACATGAGCAGAAGCGTATTGGTTGCCGGTGTCGGCATGATTCCGTTCACCAAGGCCGGAGCCAGCGAGGATTATCCGGTCATGGGCGCCAACGCCGCGCGGGCTGCACTGGCCGACGCCGGTGTGGACTACGCGCTGGTGGAGCAGGCGTATGTGGGTTACGTCTACGGCGACTCCACGGCAGGGCAAGCGGCCATCTATGGCGTGGGCCTGACCGGCATTCCCGTCATCAACGTCAACAACAACTGCGCCACGGGATCGACGGCGTTGTTCCTGGCACGACAGGCGGTAGCCAGCGGCGCGGTGGAGTGTGCCATTGCAGTGGGCTTCGAACAGATGGTGCCCGGCGCGCTGAAAGGTGCGTACACGGATCGCCCTGCACCGATGGCGCGTTTTGTCGACGTGATGCGCGACATCCAGGGCATCGACGAAGCCGCGCCGCGTGCCGCGCAATTCTTCGGCGGAGCCGCACGCGATTATCTGAAGGAATACGACATCCGTCCGGATACGTTTGGCCGCATCTCGGTCAAGGCACGACAACACGCGGCGCGCAATCCGTTTGCGGTGTTCCGCAATACGGTGTCGCTGGAGGAAGTCATGGCATCGCCCACGGTGTTCGATCCGCTGACGCGCTTGCAGTGCTGCCCGCCCACCTGCGGTGCGGCGGCTGCGATCCTGTGCTCCGAAGCGTTCGCGAAGAAATATGGACTCGATACGCGCGTTGCCATCCGTGCGCAATCGATGACCACGGACCGCAACAGCACGTTCGACGAAGGCGATATGCGCAAGGTGGTGGGCTATGACATGAGCCATGCCGCCGCGCAGGCCGTGTACGAAGCCGCAGGCGTGGGCCCGGAGGATATCGGCGTGGTGGAGCTGCACGACTGCTTCACCGCCAACGAGTTGATTACGTACGAAGCATTGGGTCTCACGCCGGAAGGCACTGCCGAGAAGTTCATCATCGACGGCGACAACACCTACGGCGGACGCGTGGTGACGAATCCGTCTGGCGGCCTGCTGTCGAAGGGCCATCCGTTGGGTGCCACCGGGCTCGCGCAATGTGCGGAGCTGGTGTGGCAACTGCGCGGACAGGCACAGGACCGTCAGGTGCCGGGTGTGCGCATGGCGCTGCAACACAACCTCGGACTCGGCGGCGCCTGCGTGGTGACGCTGTACGAGCGCCAGTAAGCGGAGGTGCCCATGCTCGATACCCGACACATCGGCACGGTGCTGTCCCGGCATAGCGCGGAAGTGGAGGCAGGCCGCCTGCGCTTCTTCGCCAAGGCCACGGGACAGACCGATGCGCGCTATACCGACAAGGCTGCCGCCACGGCTGCGGGTTATCCCGCGCTGCCCGTGCCGCCGACTTTCCTGTTCTGCCTGGAGATGGAAGCGCCGAACCCGCGCGCCACGATCGACCTGCTGGGCATCGATATCGGCAGCATCCTGCACGGCGAGCAGAGCTTTCAATATCACCGCATGGCGTTCGCTGGGGAGCGCCTGCATTTCGAGGTGCGCATTGCGGACATCTACGAGAAGAAGGGCGGCGCGCTGGGCTTTGTGGTGCGCGAGACCAGGGTGACCGATGGCGACGGCGGTGCAGTAGCCGATCTGCGCAGCGTAATCGTGGTACGTGGCAAGGCCAGGGAGAGCAAATGAGCGCAGTTCGATTCGATCAATTGGAAGTTGGCAGCAAGCTGCCCGCCTTCGATGCCGAGCCGTTGAGCCGGCTCACGCTGGCGCTCTATGCGGGTGCCTCCGGTGACCACAATCCGATTCACGTCGATCTGGATTTTGCGAAACGTGCGGGCATGCCCGACGTGTTCGCGCACGGCATGTTGTCGATGGCCTACCTGGGGCGCTTGCTGACCAACTGGGTGCCGCAGGAAGCGATTCGCGAGTTCTCGGTGCGCTTTGCAGCCATCACGCATGTGGGCGATGTGGTGTCGTGCAGCGGCGTGGTGACGGAGAAAGATGCAGCGGCGGGGACGGTGCGCATTGCGCTGTCCACGTGCAATCAGCAGGGCGAAATCAAACTGGCTGGCGAGGCGCTGATCGCGCCCGCCGCCTGAACCACACACTCGAACAAGACAGAGGGAGACACGCAATGAGCAAGCTGAATGGCAAGGTAGCGATCGTATCGGGTTCGGGCCGCGGCATTGGCCGTGAAATCGCACTGAAGCTGGCGAGCGAGGGCGCCGCCGTGGTGGTCAACGACCTCGACGCGGAACCGGCGAATGCCGTGGTCAAGGAGATTCAGGCAGCGGGTGGCCGTGCCGTAGCCTGTACGGGTAGCGTGACCGATGCCGATTTCGGCCAGCGCTTTGTGCACACCGCGCTGCAGGAGTTCGGCGGACTCGACATCATCATCAACAACGCGGGCTACACCTGGGACAACGTGATCCAGAAGATGTCCGATGAACAATGGTCGACGATCATGGACGTGCACGTGACCGCGCCGTTCCGCATCCTGCGTGCCGCTGCCGATCATTTCCGTGAAACCGCCAAGGCAGATGCCGCTGCGGGACAGGAAATTTTCCGCAAGGTGGTCAATATCTCGTCGGTATCGGGTGTGATGGGCAATGCGGGCCAAGCCAACTACTCGGCCGCCAAGGCGGCGATCAACGGCCTGACGCGTGCGCTGGCCAAGGAGTGGGGTCGCTACAAGGTCAACGTCAACAGCGTGGCATTCGGGCTGATCAAGACGCGCCTGACCGAAGCCGTAGCTGGGGACAGTGCCACCATCGACATCGCGGGCCGCGAGATCAAGGTGGGGGTCAACGCGCAGTTGATGAAGAACGTGGAAGCCATGATTCCGGTGGGTCGTGGTGGTACGCCGACAGAAGCGGCTGGCGCGGTGTACCTGATGTGCATTCCCGAGTCGAACTACATCAGCGGGCAAGTGCTGGTGGTAGGCGGCGGCCGTCCCTGATTGACCACTTCACAGGACAGCCATGTCGAACCAGAGCCCATGGATTACCGAGGATCTTTCGATCTTCCAGGACGCCATCCGCAAGTTCATCGAGCGCGAGCTCGTGCCGAACGAGGAGCGGTGGTGGAAGCAGCAGCATGTGGATCGCGAAACGTGGCGCAAGGCCGGCGAGATGGGTATGCTCTGCGCGAGCATCCCCGAAGCGTACGGCGGCGGCGGTGGCAGCTTCGCGCATGAAGCGATCATCGCCTACGAGCAGGCGCGTGCGATGGCGACGAGCCTCGGCACCGGCGTTCACAGTGCCATCGTGGCGCACTACATCCTGCGCTACGGCACCGAGGCACAGAAGCGGCACTGGCTGCCGAAGATGGCATCCGGCGAAATGGTCGCAGCTATCGCGATGTCGGAGCCGGGTGCAGGCTCCGATCTCAAGAGCGTGAAGACGCGTGCGGTGCGTGACGGTGACCACTACGTGATCAACGGCTCCAAGACGTTCATCTCGAATGGACTGCTGGCCGATCTGATCTGCGTAGTGGTCAAGACGGACCCGGACAAGGGCGTGAAGGGTGTCTCGATTGTCGTCGTGGAAACGGCGGGCCTGGAGGGCTTCCGCCGGGGCCGCGTGCTGGAGAAGATCGGCCAGAAGGGGCAGGACACGGCCGAACTGTTCTTCGACAACGTGCGCGTGCCGTGCAGCAATCTGCTGGGCGACGAGGAAGGGCGCGGCTTCTACCAGTTGATGCAGCAGTTGCCGCAGGAACGTATGACGATTGCGGTAGGCGCGCTCGGCTCGATGGAGCGCGCGATGGCCGAAACCGTTGCCTACGTGCGTGACCGGCAGGTCTTCGGCACGTCGCTGCTGGAACTGCAGAACACGCGCTTCAAGCTGGCCGAGTGCAAGACCAACGTCACCATCGCCCGCGCCTTTGTGGACGATTGCATGGCAAAGGTGCTGCGTGGCGAACTGGACGGCGAGACGGCAGCGATGGCCAAATGGTGGTGCACGCAGAAGAGCTGCGAGATCATCGACGAATGCCTGCAACTGCACGGCGGCTACGGCTATATGGCCGAGTATCCGATTGCGCGGCTGTACGTCAACGCACGGGTTGGCAAGATCTACGGCGGATCGAACGAGATCATGAAGGAACTGATCGCGCGCACGCTGTAGGAGAACGAGGACAGCGGGGCCTTCTCAGTCGAGCAGGCCCCGCTGTCTTGCGATGGCCACCACCTCCGTGCGGCTCTGCGCGCCGAGCTTGGCGCTGATGCGGCGCAGATGGGATTTCACGGTCAGCTCGGAGACAAACAGCTTCTCCGCGATGGCGCGATTGCGGTGGCCGTGCGAGAGCATGTGCAGCACATCGAGTTCTCGCGTGGTCAGGGCATCGAGGCCCATGTCGCGCGTGGGTGTCGAGATGTCTGGCGCAGCGGTAGCTTCGGCAGGTTCCGCATCGGATACGCCCATGCGCGCGAGCAAATCAGGCACGAACCCAGCGGCTACGCCAGGCATCGTGCCTTGCATACGATGAGCAGCGTTCCAGCGCTGCAGCAATGCCACCAGTGGCGCGCCTTCATCGATAAAGCTGCGGCGCAAGCCTTCATGGCTGGCTATCCGCAGCGCTTCGGTCAGCGCATCGAACGCATGTTCGTGTTCTCCTGCGCTTTCCAGTGCCATCGCGTGCAGCAGGCGGAGTTTCAGGAGTCGCCAGTGGCGCTGCTGTGCGGCGGCCGTGGCAACGGCGTGAGCCAGCGCATCGCATAGCGACGCATCCGCCCCGCGCGCAATCTGCAGGCGCCAACGCGCTACGGCGGGCACATCGACTTCATTGGCATACCCTGCGTCATCGAGTGTCTCCCACGCACCGTGTTGTCCCGCGGCATGCAAGGCCTGCGCGGCGGCATCGAGTGCACCGTCGAGTGTGGCCACGCGTGTGCGCTCCAGCCACGTGGAGCAGATTGCGCGCTCCGACGGCACCCGGCCACCGAGTTCTTCCAGTTCCAGCAGCCTGCGCTGCCACAGGTCACGGTCGCCGCGCGCCAACGCGATGCGCGCACTCAGGATATGGCAGGTGATCATCGAATCTACCGGGCCAGTCATCTTGGCGAAGGGCAGCGTGTCATTGACGAGCCGCGCGGCTTCGTCGATCTGGTCCGCTTCATAGCAGAGCAGGGCGAGGATCACGCCGGCTGCGGCGCGGCCTCCCGTGACTTCATCGGTGCGGTCATGCCACGTTTGCTGGGCACCGCGCAGGCGCGCCATCGAACGCCCCAGCCTGCCGTGGAACAGATCGATGATGCTCTCCAGGCAATCCGCCACGCTGCGCAGTAACGGCATCTGCTGGTGCCGTCCGCCTGCGCAGGCATTGGCCAGCACTTGCCGCGCCTCGTCGTGGCGTCGCACGGAAACCAGCCCATATGCCACGGAATTCGCAAGCAGCCAGTACTGGAAGGAATCGTCCGGCGGCACATGCTGGAGCAGCGGCAGGCCGATCTCGCGGCAGGCTTCGGTGCGGTCGGTCATCGCGAACAACACGCAGCGCAACGTCTCGGCCTGGCGTTGCACGGATTCGTGTGCGGCGCTAGTGCGGGTATCGTCAACGATGCATTGCACGGCCTGCAACGCTTCCGCAAAGCGGCGATTGAGCAGCAGCACCCATGCCGCAGTAATGCGCACCCGTGGATCGGCTTCGGAAAGGCGGTCGCGCACGAGATCGAACCAGCGCGACAGCAGCCTGACGCGGCCGTTGTTGAGCAGCGTGTCGGCGTGAAGCGCCATCTCGGCGGTGGCGGCTTCAAGCAGGCCGGCGCGCAGCAGATGGTCGATGGCAGGAATCGGTCGCCGCGCCTGCAGATACCATCGCGCGGCGGCAGCATGCAATGCGGTCTCCCGTTCGGGATTCAGGCTGCGCAGCCGATGCTGCAGGAAACTGGCGAACAGGCTGTGGTAGCGATACTCGTCCTGTTCGCCATTGAGCGGAAAGAGAAAGAGATTGTCATGCTCCAGCGCGGCCAGCATCGCGTGACTGTCGTTGCGATCGAGGATGGCATCGCAAAGCGGTGCGGAAAGATGGCTCAGTACACTGGTTTCGAGCAGGAAGCGGCGCACGGGCTCGGACTGCCGCCCGAGGATGTCCTGCGCGAGATACTCGGCCAGATCCGTATTCGTGCCCGAGAAGGACGCGACAAAGCGGCTGTGGTCGGGATGCTGCCGCAGTGAGAGCGTGGCCAGGTAGATGGCCG
This sequence comes from Cupriavidus sp. 2SB, assembly GCF_005503625.1. Taxonomy (GTDB): domain Bacteria; phylum Pseudomonadota; class Gammaproteobacteria; order Burkholderiales; family Burkholderiaceae; genus Cupriavidus. The sequence continues at coordinate 14,898 of NZ_SCMX01000059.1, forward strand.
TGGCCCAGCCTTCGGTACAGCGATGGAGCCGGGCGACATCCACATCGGACAGGGTTATCCCGCACTTCTCGCGAATAAACGCGGCGGCTTCAGGCAGCGTGAACCGCAAGGCGCCAGGCTGGAGTTCCAGCAGATGACCACGTGCCCTGACGCGGCCCAGCCCGAGCGATGGCGTGGTGCGCGATGCCACCACGAGCGTACCGTTGGGGGGGAGAGATTCCAGCAGCAACTGCACGAAGTTCAGCACCGCCTCGCTCTGGATGACTTCGAAATCGTCGAGCAGGATGGCGAACGGCTGGCTGACGGCCGCAACGGTAGCGATGACGCCCGCGCCCATGCGCTCTGCGGAGGCGGGCAGCGTTTGCCGCGAGGGGTGCAATACCTGCAATCCTGCGGCGAGGTGGCCCAGGAAACGCGGCAAGTCGTTATCGGCCGCATCGAGCCGCACCCACGCGATGGCGTCGCCTTTTGCCTGACACGCCGCTGCGTACTGCTGCATCAGCGTGGTCTTGCCGAATCCGGCTGGCGCGCGTATCAGCAGCAGCCGTGCGCTGTGCGCCGCCAGCATGGCCGCGACCAGATGCGACCGTGCCAGATGCGACGCGGCACAGGCCGGCGGCACAAGCTTGGACGCAATGATCGTCGGCATGTCCTCCGAAACGCCGGGAATCGGCGTTCCGTTCGGACCGTGCGGGCTGGGCTGCATGGGCCGATGTCTCCTGGTTGGAATGTTTTGTGAAGACGATTGTTACACGGCTTGCGCGTTCGGGGAAACCGGATTCTACGGCTTCGGCGGGGCCAAAGGCGGGGTTCGGGAATCGCAAATGCCGCTATGCCACGGCACTGCCTGCGCGCATTTGCTTTCGGTATCGCTCCACGTCTATCTTGTCGATCTGGGCGGGCTGCATATATTGCTGGGCATAGGCCAGGTAGGCGCCCGATGTCAGGAACAGTTCGAAGATCTCGGGGTCGATATGCCCATCCGTAGCGGCCCGGTACATGATGTCGATGGATTCGGACAGGGTCTTGGCGTTCTTGTAGGGGCGGTCCGCCGCAGTCAGCGCCTCGAAGATATCGGCAACCGCCATCATCCGGGAGAGTGTGCTCATGTCCTCGCGCCGCAGGCGTCGCGGATAGCCTGTGCCGTCCATCTTCTCGTGATGGTTGCCAGCCACTTCGGGCACTTGCCGAAGATGACGGGGGAACGGTAGCCGCGAGAGCATGATTTGCGTCTGCACGATGTGATCTTCGATCTTGTAGCGCTCTTCCGCGGTCAGTGTGCCCCGGCCAATCAGCAGGTTGTGCAGTTCGCCGCGATCATGGAGATACGGCGGGGCGTCGCGCCGGAAGCCCCACGGATTGTCGGAGGCGATGGTGTCATGCGGGCCACGCGGCACCCGGTGTTCCGGCTTGTCCGCGAGCAACGGCTCGCGCACGGGCAATGACGGTGCGGGGCTTGCGGACAGATGCGCCGTGGCTTCGCGGGACAGGCCGATGCGGTCGTCGAGCGTCCGGGTCCACGGGCGCGAAGCAATCTGCAGCAGCCGTGCCTTGCGGTGCGCGTCCATGGCTTCGGCCCCCTGGTTGCATGCGGCGACGAATGCGAAATCGTCGTCCAGTTCTCGCAAGGTCTGCTGGAGCCGCGTCCGCGCGTCAGCAGGATCGTCGCCCGCAGCGATGCCTTCGAGGCAGCCGATCTCGGCCTCGCGCTTCATGACCTCGAATCGCATGCGAACCTCGTGCAGGCGATCGTGGAGAGTTTCGAGCTTGGTCGCCTTGTCGATGATGTATTCAGGCGTGGTGATCTTGCCGCAGTCGTGCAGCCATGCGGCCACATGTAGCGTTTCCCACTCGGTGCCTGTCATCTGGAATGACCGGAAGGGGCCATCGGTGGCATCGCACGCGGCTTGTGCCAGCAGCTTGGCCAGCGCCGGCACGCGAGAGCAATGGCCGCCGGTGTGCGGGCTCTTGGCGTCGATTGCATCGGCCAGCAGACGGATGAATGCGTCGAACAGCTTGCGCTGGGCGTCGGCCAACTCGCGGACTTCAATGGAGCCGGCATACAGCGCGGATAGCGTTTCCACATAGGCGAGCTGTGCCGCGTTCATCGGCGTGTCGCGGATCACAAGGATCACGCCACGTGCCTCCGACTTTCGATTCACCACCGGGATGGCTACCGCGCACATGGCACCGCCATGCGTCATATCGCCCGCTGTGATCGCGGCGAGAGCCGTGCGGTCCAGGCCAGCGCTTTGCGAACGATGTTGCCGGACGGCGTCGCGCACCAGTGATGGCGCTTCATCGAGCGCATAGGATGGCTTCGTCGCTGCGGCATCGTTGCCATGACGGTCCAGGATCGCAGCGGCGCGGATGTCGTTCTCGTCGACCAGAAAGAAAATGCCGGCCGTGCCGCCAGCTTCGGCAAGTGTTTTCTCCAGCAGCACTGGCAACAAGCGCTCCAGACGATCTTCGGCGGCAACCGCCTGCACGATGGCAAGAAAACGCCGTATGGTCTGGCGCATCTGTTCGGCGGCGGCGCCGAGCGCGCCCACTTCGCGGATGGTCGATTGCACGGGCAGTGCCTTGTCGAAATCGAAGCTGCGGATGGCTTGCATGCCATCGGCCAACTGGCTGAGCGGCTTGGCGAGGCGATGGGCCACCAGCCATGTCAGCGGAATGGACAGCAGCACGATGGCGAGCGTGAACAGGATGCCCGTCCATGCCTGTTGTTTGGCGTTCGCCAACAGTTCGTATTGAGGCACGGCCATCAGCAGGTAGAGCGGCTTGCCGGTGGTGGCAGGAATCACGTCGGTGGTGGTGTACCACGTCATGCCGTCTACCGTTATCGACTTGCGCCCCGTCTGCCGGGCGCCGCCCTGGAATGCGGTGGCCATGGCCGTGAGCACCGGAATGTTGTAGTCGGCGGGCGCGGCGAGCAAGTCCGCCTGGATAGCGTCTGGCGCGGCGGACGATTCGGGCAGGCGGCTGTCGATGCCAAGCACCTTGCCGTTGCTGTCGAGCAGCGCCAGCATGGTGCCGGGCGTCGCCTTCTTCTTCGCGAGCATCGTGCCCAGCCAGTCGAGACGAAAGTCGCCGCCTACCACGGCATTGCGATGCGGTGTGCGGAATGCAAACGTGGTGCCGACTTCCTGGTCGGAGAAAAACAGATAGGGGTCCGTGCGCACGGGCGCATCGGAGCCAATTGCGGCCTGATACCAGACCCGTTTGCGCGGATCGAAGCGCTCCGCGTATTCCTGATCCCGGAGGGTGGCCACCGTGCGCAGGTCGCGATCGAGGAAATCGACTTGTCCGATCAGCGCGGGCGCCGTGCCGAGGACACTGCGCAGCACGAAGTACGCCGTGTCGGGCGCCTTGAAGATCGCGCGGTCCGCATCGGACCTCAGCGGCCTGAGATAGAGGAAGGTTCCGTCTGCGTAGCCGATGTAGACCGCCTGCAGCACTGGCGCGCTCTCCAGCGCTTCGCGCGCCAGCGATAGCCACGCATCGCGCTGGTGCGGCGTGCCATCGTTGGCGATGGCGCTGTATCGAATCAGCGTGATGGCCGTCTGTGCCGGTGCCAGCAAGTCCTCCACCTCGTCGCGCATCGTGCCGGCCATTTGCTGGCTGGCATCCGCAGTGGCGGCCTGCAGCGCGGCGCGGGTCACCCAGTAGTTGAGGCCGCTCGCCAGCAGGCCAACGAGCAGGATGATCGCGCCGAACAGCATCCACAGATGCGCGTGCAGCGGCATTCCCTTGCGTGACGACGGCATATGACCTCTCCCTTGTTCTTCTTCGACGATGCTTGCGATGGATGGCAGCGTGCAGCCTTCCAAGCTTCGGTGGGAGTGCGGGATCGGTCAAGCAAAGTATTGGGTACACGCGGGTACCCGCCGGACCGTCCGTGCGGCACGGCGTGCACTTTCAGCGGCGGGCGTCGTGCTTCCCGCTCAGGGTGGCACCGGGCTCATCCATCTGCACAGTCAGAATCTCACCTGTCGTGGAGTTGGTGATGTAGAGCGTCTTGCGATCGGAGCCGCCGAAAGCGAGGTTGGTCAGCGAGTGCCCCGGCGTGCCGCGAATCACCTCCACGGGTTCGGCGCGATGGTTGAGCACCCAGACGTAGGCCAGCCCGGGGTTGGCGACGAGCAGGCGGCCGGTCTGATCCATCGCCAATCCATCGGGACCGCTGGGCCCGTAGGACGTGAAGAATTGCCCCGTCTTGGAGACGCTGCCATCGGCCTGCAATGGCATCCGCCATACGCAATTGCCCCGCGTGACGGCCACGAACAGGAAGCGTTCGTCCGGCGAGAGCACGACGCCGTTGGGACTCGGCACATTCGATAGCAGCAGGTCGAGCCGGCCCTCCGGCGAGAGTCGATACACGCGCCCCGTCGGATCGTGCAGGCCAGTCTGGCCCTGATCCGTGAAATACACATTGCCGCGCGCATCGAGCGTCAGGTCGTTCACGCCCTTGAAGCTCTCGGTGTTGCGCCGGCCCAGGTGCGGACGCACGTTGCCTGTCTTGATATCGACGAGAACCAGTCCGTTGCGATAGTCCGTGACCAGCAGTTCATCGGCAGTGAAGAACTTCATGCCGTTGGGCTCGCCGTCCCATTCGGCGATTGTCTCCCAAGCCCCATGGGTATCGATCCGGAAGATGCGACCGTTAGGGATATCCGTCACATAGAGGTTGCCTGCATCGTCCACGGCCGGGCCTTCGAGGAAGGAGTCGATGGCGCGTCCGCCCTGATTGGCATCGGACCATGCGGTGTGGCGCTGTTGGCGATAGCGCTCCGGCAGGCTGCTGAACAGCGTGGCTTCGCGGACGACTGGCGGATTCAAGAGAAACATGTGGTGTCCTGACGGAGCGTGACAGATAGGGGTTGGCTACGAATTACTGCTTTTCAAAGCCAGTGCCACTGGCGACCTTACCCCAGAATGCCGTGCGCTCGCCCATTTCCTTGCGGAATGCGTTGGTGTCCCAGTAGCCGGCATCGGCGCCGATACCCTGCGCGTAGGTGCGCATATCGGGCGTGGCCATGGCTGCGGACACTTCCTTCTGCAGGCGGGCCAGCACGTCCGGCGGCGTGCCCTTGGGTGCCCAGAGACCGGTGAAGTTCGTGACGCCGAAACCGCGCACGCCCGCTTCTGCAAAAGTCGGTACGCCCGGCAACGCGGGCAGGCGCTTGTCGCCACTCACGGCCAGCACGCGCAGCTTGTTGCCTTGCACCTGGCCGATCACGCCCGAGATGGACGCCATCTGGAAATCCACGGTGCCGCCGAGCAGCGCGACGGTTGCCTCGCCCGCGCCCTTGAAGGGCACATGCATGAAGTGCGCACCGGCCGCCATCCCCAGCGCTTCGCTGGCGAAGTGGGGTGTCGATCCCGGACCGCCCGAGCCATACGAGACCTTGTTGTCTCCGGCCTTGGCGGCGGTGAGCAGTTCGGCCAGCGTCTTGTACTTGCCGTCGGCCTTGACGACCAGTCCCATCGGCGCGAACACATACGCGCAAACCGGCTGCAAATCCTGCGCATAGTCGAACGGCAGTTTGCGGAAGATATGCGGCAGCAACGCGTAGGTGGTGTCGTTGGCCAGCAGCGTGTAGCCATCTGGCGCCGAGCGGGCAACCTGTACGGCGCCGATGGTGCCCGTGGCACCGGGCTTGTTCTCGACGAAGAAACTCTGGCCGGTCTGCTCGGTCAGGCGCTGCGCCATCTTGCGTGTGACCGCATCGACGGCGCCGCCCGGCGGATAGGGCACCACGATCTTGACGGGACGGGCGGGCCAGGTCTCCGCGTGAACGCCGATCGAGAGGAACGAGAGGGCGGCCAGGGCCCCCAATGCGAATCGCGGAAGCCACGGGGCGCTGTGTTTTGTTGCGTGCATGTCTGTCTCCAACTTATTGCTTCTTGTCGGGTCCGGCTCTTTCTTTTTCCGGACGCCGTGTTGCCTGATCTCGTATCGCTCAGTCTTTCGTGAGTGCGGGTTCGCGGCTCACGACGCCGAGTACATTGCGCGCTGCGGCAACGCCCATGTTCACGTAGGCCGCGCTGGTCACGCCGCCAATATGCGGACTCAGGATAATCCCGGGCTGGCCGTGAAAGATATGGGGCACAGCCATCGGTTCGACGGCAAAGCTGTCGAGGCCCGCACCGGCAACGTGTCCGGAGCGGATCGCGTTCAACAGCGCGGGTTCGTCGATCAGGCCGCCGCGCGCCGTGTTGACGAGGATGACGCCCGGTTTGCAGCGTGCCAGCACATCGGCATCGAGCATGTTGCGGTTGTCGTCGGTGAGCGGGCAATGCAGCGAGATCACATCGGCCTCGGACCAGATCGTTTCCAGCGGCACGGCTTGCACGTAGTCGGGCAGGTTGCGGGCGTAGGGATCGAAGCCGATCACGAGCATGTCCATGGCGTGGCACATGCGGGCGAGGCGCAGGCCAATCGTGCCGAGGCCCACCAGCCCCACGGTACGGCCGCTCAGTTCGATGCTCTTGTGCGTGGCCTTGTCCCAGTGGCCGGCGTGCATGCGCGCATCGAGCGGCACGATGGATTTCGCGCAAGCCAGCATCAGTGCCAACGCGTGCTCGGCAACGGCTGCGGCATTGGCGCCCACTGCGGCCAGTACTTCGATGCCTCGCGCCGCTGCGGCGGTCTTGTCGATGGTGTCGGTGCCACTGCCATGCTTGGCGATGACGCGCAGCGATGGCGCGGCATCCATGACTTCGGCGCCTACGCTGCCATAGCGGACGATGATGCCGACCGGGTCGTGTTGTCTGGCGAGCGACACGAGGTCTGCGGTTTGCGGGGTCTTTCCCGCGAATACGATGGAGAAATCAGCGAGGACCGCGAGGGCTTCTGGCGCGAGGTCCGCACCGGTCACGATGATGGCAGGGCGCGTCGTCACAGCGTTTCTCCCTGCTTCAGCACGCCAGCGGTGACCAGCGAGGCCAGCAGCCACGGGGCAGCGGTGTTGCCTTCCTTGATCTGTGCGATGCGTTTGGCTTCGGCGGCTTCCTTGTGTTCGGCGGCAGCAAGCAGCGATTCGATCTTCTCGCGTTCCACCACCACGACGCCATCGGCATCACCGCAGACGTAGTCGCCGGGGTAGACCGTCACGCCGCCGACGCAGACCGGATGGCCGATGCGGCCGGCCACTTCCTTGGTGGGTCCGTTTGGATTGGTGCCGACGGAGAAGACAGGGAACTTCATCTCTTCCAATTCGAGGCTGTCGCGCACGGCGCCGTCGATGACGACACCGGCCAGCCCGCGCTGGCGCGCTGCACTCATCATGATCGTTCCCATCAGCGCGGAGGTCTGGTCACCCTTGCCGTCGATGACGAGCACGTCGCCGGGTTGCGCCAGTGCCAGTGCGGCATGGATCATCAGGTTGTCGCCGGGGCGGACTTCCACGGTGAAGGCCGGGCCAGCCAGCTTCATGCTGGGGCGCAGTGCCTTGATACGGCCATGCAGCGCACCGCGACGACCTGCCACATCGGCAAGGATGGCCGGCTGGAACTTTGCGGCCTGGGCGACCACGGTGGCCGATACACGTTCGAAGGTTTGATTGAGGTTGGGCAGCGACATGACTTGACTCCGGAAAGGACGGATACAGGCGGAAATAGCGGGAAGGTTCGGGGAATTCGGGAAACGTTCAGGAACAGGCGGTCAATCCAGCCGGGTGCCGGATGCCTTGATGATCGAAGCCCAGCGCGTGATGTCCTGGCGGATCTGCGTGCCAAATGCCTCGGGCGTGCCGCCCAGGACCAGCGCACCCTGATCGCTCAGCGTCTTCACCAGATCGGGCGATTGCAGCGCCTTGTTGAATGCGGCGTTGAGCTTGACGACGATGTCCTTCGGCGTGGCCGCCGGGGCGGCGAAGCCGAACCATGTGGAGGCTTCGAAGTTCGGATAGCCCGACTCGGCAATGGTGGGAACCTGCGGCAGGTCGGTCACGCGCTTGAGCGATGTCACGGCCAGCGGACGCAGCTTGCCGTTACGGATATGGGACAGCAGCGTGGGAACCGACGAGAGATAGAGATCGACTTGTCCGCCGATCAGGTCGTTGACTGCCTGCGCCACGCCTTTGTACGGCACGTGGGTCAGCTTGATGCCTGCGGTCTTCTGCAGCAGTTCGCCCGAGAGATGGGCGACAGTGCCATTGCCGGGCGAGGCGATGTTCAACGTGCCGGGCTTGGCCTTGCTGGCCTGGATGACATCGTTCAGTGTCTTGTAGGGCGAGCCGACCGGCGTCACCAGTACCAGCGGTGCGCTGGCCACGAGGCTGATCGGCGCCAGATCCTTGAGCGGGTCATAGGGCAGGTGGCTGAACAGCGTGGGGTTGATCGCGAGGTTGCTGGTCTGGCCGAGAACGATCGTATAGCCATCGGCGGGCGCCTTCGCGGCGGCGTCCACCCCCAGGTTGCCGCCCGAGCCCGGCTTGTTGTCCACGACGAAGGTCCAACCGGTTGACTTCGCCACGTTGCTGGTGACTTCGCGCGCAATGATGTCGGTGCCGCCGCCTGCCGGGAAGGGCACGATCACGCGGATCGGCTTGGAAGGATAGGCCGGGGCCGCGTTGGCGGATGGGGTGAACTGGGCGAGGCCAGCGGCGGCAAGGCCGAGGCCAAGGGTAACGGCAGTGACTGCGGTGATGGTGAGCGTGCGTGTGACGCGCATTGTCTGTCTCCGGATCTCGTTTTATATGTGGCGGTGCTGTGAGATGGATTGTTGTCGACCGTTTCATTGCCTACAATGCCGTTTCGCACGACGAAACATGTTGCACGCCATGAACCAGAAAAGTAGCGAATCAGGCGCCCCCGAGGATCACGGGGCGAGCGGCGTGACTGCCGTGACGCGGGCGCTGCGGGTGCTGGAGGCATTTGGCGTCAACGATCCGCAGCTTTCGCTGGCGGAGTTGAGCCGTCGCACAGGCATCCACAAGACCACGGTGCTGCGTCTGGCGCGCACGCTGGCGGCGGACAACTACCTCGTGCAGAAAGAGGATGGAACCTGGCGGCTGGGCCGCGCCGCTGGCTGGCTGGGCGCGTGCTATCAGGCGACGTTCAACGTGCAGGAGGTGGTGGAGCCGGTGCTGCGCGAGTTGACGATCAAGACCGGGGAGAGCGCGTCGTTCTATATCCGCGAAGGGCAGCAGCGGACCTGCGTGGTGCGCGTGGAAGGGCCGCAGGCGATTCGGCACCACGTGCGGATCGGCGCGGCCCTGCCGCTCGACAGCGGTTCTCCGGGACGCGTGATCCTCGCGTTCTCAGGGGAATCGGGCGAACTCTATGAAACGATCCGGCGGCGCGGGTTTCACCTGTCACTGGGCGAGCGCGAAGCGGAGGTGTCCAGCGTGTCAGCGCCCGTGTTCGGCCTGCACTGGCGATTGCTGGGCTCGATGTGCATTTCGGGGCCGACCGCGCGTCTCGGGGAAGAACGCCTCCTGGAACTGGCGCAGACGGTGGTGGATGCCGCGAACAAACTCTCTTACGCGATGGCGGGCAGCCAGCGGCCCGCGATGCAGGTGGAAAGGCCCTCGACGTGGCACCCGTGAGGCGTGTGGACGATGGTCAGCGGGCAGTGTCCGCCGGAGGACGGCTGGGGATGGAAAAGCAGAATACGGCGCCGGTGGACGTGTCATTGCACACCTCGATTTCGCCGCCGTGGGCTTCCAGGATCGATTTGCAGATGGATAGCCCCATGCCCATGCCGTAGCCCTTGGTGGTGGCAAGCGAGTCGAAAAGCTGCCCCGCGATGTCCGCGGCGATACCGGGTCCGGTATCGCTGACCGACACCCAGACCATGCCGTGCTCGTCGATTTGTGTCTGGACCGAAATGGATTTTTCGCGGACCTCCACGTCGTTCATTGCTTCGAGCGCATTGGTGACAAGGTTCATGATCACCTGTTGCAGCAGCACGCGATCACCGAACACGATCTCGACGTCCGGCGCAAAGCTTGTGGAGATCCCCACGTTTCCGGCGGCGATGCGTTCCTCCAGCACGCTGAATACTTCGAGAATCGCTTCGTGGATGTCCACGGGCAGTACTTTCGGGCGAGACTCGCGCACCATGGCCCGCAGGCTTTCCATGATCTGTCTCGCCCGCTCGCCGCTGGCCGAGATTTTCTCGATGGCTGCCACGGCTTCCTTGATGTTCGGCGTATCCCGATTCAGCCACCGCACGGCGGCACGGGCGCTTGTACCCAGCGCGGTAATGGGCTGGCCGATCTCATGCACGATGAATCCCGCGAATTCCCCCAGTTCGGTCAGCCGCGCCGCGCGGGCCAGCTTGCCCTGCGTTTCCCGGACGCGGCGTTCGGCGTCCGCGCGGCGCTGGTGTTCGGCTTCCACGCTCTCGTAGAGCTTGGCGTTTTCCAGCGACACGGCCGCCTGCGACGCTAGCACCTCCAGCGTTCTCACCCGTGTGGGATTGAACACCCCGGCGATCAGCGCGTTCTCCAGGTACAGCAACCCGGTGAGTGCACCCTGCTTGACCAATGGCACGCACATGATGGACCGCGAACGGTGGGCGCGGATATAGCTGTCGAGCCCATGCTGGGGATCGTCGCGTGCATCCTCGATGACGACGGACTGCTTGCTGCGCAGCGTCAGGTAGGCAATCGATGTGGAAACCAGCTCCGGCGAAATGGGCTTGCGATCCAGGTTGATGTCCAGTTGCCCCTGTACCAGCCGTGCGTGCGCGGCGCCATGCAGCGCGCCATCCTCCAGCAGGCAAAGCACGGCGCGCTCCGCGCCCGCATATTGCAGGGCATTCTGGAGGATGACCGTCATGACTTGCTGCAGCGATATTTCGCCGGACAAGGCACGGACTGCCCGCAGTACCACTTCGGTTTCAAAGCCTTGCTCGTTCCACGACAGGGGATCTTCGAGTGCGGAAAACCCAGCCTGTTTTGCCATCCGCAACGCAGGGAATGCGGTCTCCAGATGCCGCACCTTGGCGTCGGCACCCCAGTTCGCATAGGCGGTCCTGGCCTGCTCCAGATAGCCACGCTGCGCGGATCGCAATCCGCACCGGCCAGCAAACTGCGCGGCCAGTTCCGTGGCGACGCCCAGCACATGCATGTCACAGGCACGCTCGGCCAGGGAGATGGCCGTTTCGTAGAGGGGGAGGCACTGCGCGTCGTCGCCCGTCAGCGATGCATATTCCGCGCAGAGCAATCGTTCGCGGGACAGGAAATTTTCGGGGTTCGCCTGCGCCCAGCGCTGCATCTGGAGAATCCGGTCTGCGGCGTGACGAGTGTGGGTGTCGCGCGCTTCGTCCGTTGCGGATTTGGCCAGCGCGATACGCAGCAGCCCACTGTAGAAGACGAAATCGGCATTCTCCAGAAACGCGGTAGACGCCCACTCGGTATCGATGGCCCGTGCCTCGGCCTGCAACCCTTCGCGCATGTTTCCCCACAGGAATGCGGCCTGCAGGCGGTAGGCCCAGAACGCGAACGCTGCAATGTCGCGGTCGAAGTTGCCGCTGATGCAGTCAGCGAGCAATTCGACGTAATCCACGGCGCCGAGGTTGGGGTCGCGTAGCCCGATATCGAGCGGCACGCCCCTGAGTTCACGGATGAGCCACGCCTGCGCCATGAACGCATCGACCACCAGCGCGAACTCGGCGTCCCGCGCCAGCCTGAGCCCGTCCTCGGCAATGCGTTGCGCGTCGGACAGTGGCCCGCCGGTAAAAATCAGGTTGGTGACAATATGCCGGCGTGAATACACCGCGAACGTCGCGTCGCCCTGACGGTCGGTCAGTACCGTCGCTTCCTCAAGGTGCCGCCGTGCCTCGGATGCCGGCCCTGTCCACGGCAGACTGAGCGCGCCGTAGCACATCTGCACGCGGCCCGCGTACAACCTGAGCCCGCGCTCGTGCGGCAGCCGCATCGCGAGTTCGCTGAAGACGGCGGTGGTTGCATAGTCTCCGTATCGTGCGCCCGCAATAAAGCTCAGACAGACGTATGCATAGCACGAGGCATCGCAATGCCCATATTCGAGACCGAAATTGATCATCCGCAGCATGAGCACTTCCACCAGATCGGGGCTGGTGAACTGCACGGCCGGAATCAGGTCCGTCATGACATCCATCGCGTTGCGGATGCGCGCGTCAACCATCAGATCCAGCTGGATGAGTTCGTCGACGCTACGGTTGCCGTAGAGCGTCAGCAGCCGTCGATACTCCAGTTCGATGTCCCGGATGGGGTTATCCCTGGGGATTTCGATACCGGTTTCTTCCGCGAGGTAGCGGAAGCCGATTTCCACGCCTTTGTCCGGTTGATCCAGTGCCACGTACATGGCCAGGCGCAGCCGGATCCATTCCGCGCGGTCCCGGGCATCGAGGCGGTGCGCCGGCATGGCGGCCAGTCGTTCCGAAGCCGCCGCGATTCGCATCGAGGCGAATTCACACTCCCCGATTCTCAATTCGATCAGCGAGAGCAGGTCTGCGTTTTCCCCGCCATGCCTGTCGGCACCGTTTCGCAACAGCTTCCCGGCGTTGACGAGATACGATATCGCCGACTCGTAAGCCGTGGCATCCCTGGCCTTGATGGCGGCCTCCAGCATGATGAGAGCAAACTGACGCCGGCGATTTTCCTCGCCAGGATGTTTTAGTGTCTCTTCACAGTAAAGCAGCCCCTTGTCCAGATGGTTGGCCACGACGAAGACGCTGACCTTGAGCGCGTCTCGTGGCCCATCGTTCCACAGGTTGCAGCCCACTTCCAGATGTTTTTCGTGCTGTTCGGATTCACTCAACGTCTGATAAACCGCTTCCCTGAACCGGTCGTGCGCGAAGGCATATTGCTCGTCTTTCCATTCCACCAGTTGCTCTGCAACGGCTACCCGCAGTGAACGCTCCACGAGGTCTGCGGGCTGCTGCATGGCCGCCGCCAGCATCCCGATCGAAGATGGCTCTGCCAGGACCGCCAGATACTGCAACGCCAGGCGCGCGTCGTCGGACAGTAGTGCCAATCGCGTTGACAGGAGTTCCACCACGCTGGAGGTGTTCGACCGTGCCTCGATTTCCGGCAGCGAGGCGGCCCATTCTCCATCGGCCTCGTTGAACACCATGAGGTTGTCGTCGATCAGCGACCGGACAAACTGAATGGTGTGAAGCGGATTGCCGCCCGCACCGCGAAACACCGCGCGCTCCACCACATCGATATTGCCGACCTGATACGCGAGCACCGCGCGGAGCAGTCCGCCCACTTCCGTTTCGGAAAGCGGGCCGATCGACATGCGTTGCACCCGGTTGGCCAGGATAAACGGACGCACGTGAACGCCCTGGTTTTCGGATTGGCCGTCGCGCATGGCGGCAACGAACAGCACTCGCGCGCAGAGCGGATGCCGCATGACATGGGCAACCACCTCCAGCGTCGCTTCGTCCACCCAATGCAAGTCGTCCAGACATAGCATGAGCCGCCGGTCTTGCGCGGTGAATGCACTCAAGAGTCGGGCAACGGCTTCAAGGAACCGCCGCCTTTCGGCATGCGCCGAGACCGCCGGTGTATGCGTGTGTTCGCCCAGCAGCAAGCTGAACTCCGGGAAAATCGTCGTGATCATCGACGACTCCTCGGCAAGCGCTTCCAGAAGGATTGTCTGCAAGCCGTCGAACCGCTTCGGAGAATATCCGAGTACCGTTCTCAGCAAGGCATACAGGGCGCGGGAGAGGCTGGCATAGGGGGTGGCACCATCGCCCTGTTCGCATTTGCCTTGGGCGAACTCGCAGGATTCCGGATCGATGCCCAGTCGGAAATGATCGATCAACGCAGTTTTGCCAATGCCCGCCGGACCTTCGACCAGCCACAACCTGTGTGCGTCGTCTTCGCCCTGCATTGCGCGACGAAGGCTGGCCAGTTCCACATGACGGCCAATCAGTCTGTTGGTGCGAAATGATGCCAGCGCGGATCGCGGTGCCTGCCGCAGATTCGATGATTGCGGAGCACTGGCGAATTGCCATGCCAGCAGATCGTCAACAACATCGGCCGCCCGTTGGTAACGCTCATCGGGCTCCTTTGCAAGCAGACGGTTGAGAATGCCGACCAGATGCCCACCGACATCGCGTCCGAGATTGGCGATGACGGCTTCATCGGGCGGGCGGGCGATATGGGCATGGATCTGTTCCGAGGTGGAGAGTCCGGGGAACAGCACGTGGCCGGTCAGCATGTGAAAAAACACGCAGCCCAGCGAATACAGGTCGGAGCGTGCATCGAATGCGCGATTGACCCGGCCGGTGGCTTCCGGCGCCATGTAATGCAGGAATTCCCGGTCGATCTCCCATTCCGTTCCGCTGGAAAAATCCGAGAGCGCGACGTTGGGATGTTGTCCCCGGAATCCTTTCAGCCGTGCGCTGGGATCGTCGCGGTAGATCAGAATATTCGAAGGCGTCAGCCCGCCATGGATGAGGCCAGCGTCGTGTACCAGTGCCAATGCCCGTGCCACGCGTAGCGCGTTGGGCACGAAAATTTCGGGTGGCATGCCGCCGTCGATGAGCGCCATCAGCGCTTCACTGCCACCGGACAGGTCTTTTGTTTCATCCATGGAATTCTTCGGCGCGCTTATTCGAAACGAATGCCCGCGATTATTGCGGATAATCCGGAAAACACCTAGAAATGTGCTTCCGAAGGAACGCTGTCGGAAGCCACGGGGTAATCAGGTTAAACTTCCGGAGCCCTCCCGATACGCGTCCGATGCACAATCCATCCCCGTTCCAGTTCCGCGAAAAATATAACGAAGCGACGCTCGTACTGTCATCGGCGGAGCGCGCCTGGTCCGGACTCCTGGCCGAAGTCCGCGACCATAGCGGGGGCATCATCACACGCAATGCCGGATTGCCGATCAACGAACTGGTGATCGATCCGCACGGCAGTACATCGGCGGTGGTAACGCGCACCGGCTACGGCATCGTGGATCGTACGCTCGCCAAGCGAGGCACGGTGTGGCTTTGCCCGGAAGGCGTGCAGGAAGACGAGGTGTCGATTTCTACGTTGTTGCCCGGCATGCTCCATCTGTACCTCGACCCTGCCTTGTTTACGGCGGAAGCCCTGGGGGACAGCGTTGCCGGCGGCGAAGCCAATACGTTCTATTTCGATCGGGGATTCGAAGACCCGCTGATTGCGCAGATCGGACTGGTCATCCTGGCCGAACTGCGCGAGGCAACACCCGGCGGCGACTTGTTGATCGAAAGCCTGGCGGGCAGTCTGGCCGTGCGGATGCTGCACCGGCGCGCGAATGTCGCCGCATTGCGCATGCGGGGACTGGAGATGGGCGTCGATCTGGCGCAACACCGCATGCGGCGTGTCGTGGACTATATCCGGGCAAATCTGGAAGGCGATATTCGACTGGAGGATCTGGCGGGTATTGCCTGCCTGAGCCGTTTCCATTTTGTCCGCGCTTTCAAGGCGGCTACGGGTAAATCGCCTTACCGGTATGTCACCGATCTTCGCATCGAACGCGCCAAGGCGCTGCTGCGGCTGGGCCAGTTATCGCTGCTGGAAATTGCGGTGGAGCTGAATTTCTCCTCGCAGGCCACGTTCACGCGCGCCTTCCGCAAGGCCACGGGCTACACGCCCGGCCAATATCCCGGCCGGGAGTAGCGTGAGCGTTCGGCTGCCACATCGACAGCAAGATCGGCATACGGATGCGCAAGGATGGCACATCCCGCCCATTTCCATCGTGGAAGAATGTCACGCGCAGAGCGTACTGGCGCGTGGAGAAGAAAACGATGGGTATGGCAACGGAATCCTCGCTGATATTGGCGCATAGCAATAGCAGGGTGCCTTTGCGTCGCGCCGACGCACTGTCCGCGAGCTTTGGCGCGAGCTACACCGGCATCATGGCGTTCATGGCCGTGGCGACGGAAGGTAGTTTTGCCAAGGCAGGCGAACGACTCGGCATCAGCCGCTCGGCCATCAGCCGCAACGTGCAGAAGCTGGAAACCCAACTGTGTACCCGGCTGCTGATTCGCACCACGCGCAACACGCATCTGACCCACGAGGGACGCCGCTTCTTCGATAACTGCCATCAAGGCATTGCACAAATGGCGGAGGCGATGAACGAAATGCTGGAACTGCGCCAGGGGCCGCCCACCGGCCTGATCAAGATCGGGACACCGGCATGTTTTGGGCGAAAGGTATTGGCACCGTTGCTGGAAAAGTTCTCGCACGAATATCCCGATATCTCCATTCATCTGGTGCTGGACGACGGACCCATGGACCACTCGGTGGACGATATCGATGTGGGCTTCCGCAGCGGACGCATCGAGGATTCCAGCATCATCGCCAGACGGCTCGGGCCGATGCGCAGGGCAGTCTGCGCGGCACCATCCTACGTAGACAGGCATGGTTTGCCACGGACGCTGGAGGAGCTGGCCCGGCATCAGTGCATCAGCCATCGCGTGAACAATGGCCGTCCCGCCGAATGGGAATTCCAGATCGATGGCCGCATCCGCAAACATGCACCGAAATCCCGATTCACCGTCAACAACTCGGATATGGTGCTGCACACGGTGCTGCAGGGATGGGGCGTTGCCCAACTCGCCGATTTCCAGATTGCCGACCATCTTGCGGCCAACGAACTGGTGGTGACGCTGGCTGACGGACTACCCAACGACCTCGGTCATTACATCTGCTACCAGAGCCGCCGCCATCTTCCAGTTCGCACGCGGGTCTTCGTCGACTTCATGGTCGCGGAGTTTCCGCGATTCTCGTTTGGTGGGGTGGGGCTGGATGCTTGAGAGAACGAAGCAATAAAAAAGGCCGCTCAACAACGAGCGGCCCCAGTTCTACCAATTCCCTACTATGCCCGACGACGCATCCGCGCCGTCGTCCGTCCCGATTACTTGTTCGGCGTAGCGGCCGGACCTGCCGGCAGGGCTTCGATGCCATCGCGCTTTACGTACGTGGCCGAGGTCACGTAGCTGACGGTCGTGAATGTCTCCACACCGTTGGCACCCTGGCGTTCGCCGGGCGTGGCGTCGGTGTGGCCGACTTCCGCCACGTAGACGCCTTTCCACGGCATGTCGAAAGTGACCAGGCCCTGTTCGTCGGCGTGCGCTTCCTTGGCCCAGCCGGATTGCGTCACCAGTGCCACCTTGGCCTTGTGCAGCGGCTTGCCCTGGTAGAACACCTTGAACTGGCCGGGCTGGCCGGCGGGCACGATGTCGAGCGCCAGTTTCGGCTGCTGCGGCGCGAAGTCCGAGATCCAGCGCGCGGCGGGGTAGTAGCGGCTGGTGACGTCCTGGTCGCCGCGCTTGAAGGTGCGCAGCGGGTAGCGAGCGTCTTCGGCCAACAGTACATCGCGTTGACCGGCCGTGAACGGCAGCGTGAAGCCCGTGGGGGTCTTCACGCCATTCCCCGTCTTCTCGCCACTGGAGGCGATCAGCGTGGCCGTGGGCGCACCGAACTTGTCGAGCAGGCCCGGCGACACTTCGCGCAGGTTCTCGCCAAACTCGCCGAAGCGGAGCACGGCGCCCTGGCCGGCAGGCTGTTCGATCCAGACTTGGTGGGCTTGCGCAGCGGAGGCCAGGCAGAGCAGGGCGCCGGTGAGCGCGGCGAACTTGACGGAAGTTTTCATGACGGTCTCAGGTTGAGTGGAATCAGAAGTCGAACTGCGCGGACAGCAGCACCGTGCGCGGTGCCGCAACGGTAGCGTACGTTCCGCTCACGAGCCAGTAGTTCGAGTTGAAAAGATTCTCGATATTCGCACGGAATACGACCGATTTCCCCATAACCTTGGTGCGATAACGGGCACCGATGTCGTAGCGCGTCCAGCTCGGCATGCTCAGCGTGTTCGCGGCATTGAAGAACAGTGACGACGTATGAATGATCCGGCCGTTCAGGCTCAGGCCCGGCACCCACGGCATATCCCAGTCCGCGCCCAGGTTGAACGTATAGTCGGGCACGCCGTTGGCATCCTTGCCATCGTTCACGCCACCGGCCGTCTTCTTGAGCTTGGCGTCGTAGAACGTGGCGCTGGCCATCAGGCGCAGGCCGCGCACGGCTTCGCCATAAGCGGACAGTTCCACGCCGCGATTGCGCTGCTCGCCGTCGAAGCTGTAGTAGTTGTTCAGCGGATTCGTCACGGCGCTCGGGCGGTCGATCTGGAACACCGACACCGTGGTGGTCATCTTGCCCCAGTCGGCCTTGACGCCGGCCTCGTACTGGTTCGATTTGTACGGCGGGAACACTTGGCCGGCATTGGACGCCGTGACCGGCGCCACGCCGCCGCGCGACAGGCCTGACGTAAAGTTGCCATACACCGACACGTTCTGCAGCGGCTTGACGACGATGCCGGCAACCGGCGACACGGCGCTCTGGTCGTAGCTGGCCGTCTGCGCGCCCGTGGTGGTGCTGTAGTTGTCCAGCACCACGCGCTGGTGGCGGAAGCCGCCGGTCAGCAGCAGGCGATCGTCGAGCATCGACAGCGTATCGGTCAGCGTGAAGCTGGTCAGCGCCGTCTCCGATGCCTTGGTCGCGTCGATACGCGTGCCGACGACCGGCGGCAGTGGCACCGGATTGTAGATGCTGGACGTGATGGCGCCGGTGGATGACGGCACGTAGGCGTTGCCCAGTTCCTGATCCAGGCGCGCGAAGCTGGCCGTCACCAGGTGGCGAACACCGAACGTGTTGAATTTCGCACGGGCGCCCACGTCCACGGTCGACGTCTTGCTGTACGAGTCGTAGTACGAATTGGTCGCGTTGAACACGCCCTGCGCATTGGCCGGGCCAGACGGGAACGTCTGGTAGGCGGTGCCGTCGCGATAGCCGCCAGCGGCGTAGACCGTCAGGTTGTCCGAAATGTCGTACTCGAGGCGCGACATCACGGCGGTGTCATGCAGCCAGAGTTCGGTGCCGGGATAGAAGTTGCGGTGCGCGGAAGGTGCCTTGGGCAGCGAGGTCACGCTGGGCAGGAAGCCGATCTGCGAGCGGAAATTGTCGGTGCCTTCGTGCTGGGTGTACGTGTCCAGCGTCCAGCGCAGCTTCTTGCCGCGATAGTCGAGCGCCAGCGCGCCCACGCCCAGCTTCTGGCGGCCATCGTCGAGGGTGGTATCGCCGCCCTTGAACACGCCATTCACGCGCACGCCCCATTCCTTGTTCTCGCCAAAGCGGCGGCCTACGTCGGCCTGCACGCCGAACAGGGACTTGCTTTCGTAGGTGGTGGTCAGTCGCGTCAGTGGTTCGTCCTCGGCGCGCTTGGTGACCACGTTGATTGCGCCGCCGATGCTGCCGCTCGGGCCGATGCCGTACATCAGCGTGCCCGGTCCCTTGAGCACTTCCACGCGCTCCATGATCGCGGCGGGCATGCGGCTCGACGATGCCATGCCGTACAGGCCGTTGAGGCCCACGTCGCCACTGGCCACCGTATAGCCACGGATCTGGAAATCCTCGCCAAAGCCGCCGCGCGAGGTCAGCACCCGTACCGATGAATCGTTGATGACTACATCGGCCAGCGTCTTGGCCTGCGTGTTGTCGAGGAACTCGGCCGTGTAGTTGGTGGTGCTGAACGGCTGGTCCAGCACATTGGCCGAACCCAGCACACCCAGGCCGCCGCCGCGCGCCACCTGGCCGCCGGCGTAGGCGGACGGCAGGCCGTCGGCTGCGGCAACGACGGTCACTGCCGGCAGCATGGTGCCGTCCGCAGACCCGCTGCTGACCGGGCCATTGATCAGATAGCTGCCATTCGATTGCTGGGATAACTCCAGGCCGGTGCCGGCCAGCAGCGTATCGAGTCCGCTGCGCGGCGTGTAGGTGCCGCTCAGGCCGGCGCTCTGCTTGCCGGTGGTGATTTCGGGCTTGAAGGACAGCATGATGCCGGCATCGCGGCCAAAGCGGCTCAGCGTGTCTTCGAGCGTGCCGGCGGGAATGCTGTAGTTACGCGCTGCCTGGGCATGCGCGGGCAGCGGCATCGCCACCATTGGAGCGCCAACCATGGCGCCCAGCGCAATGCGGCCCACCAGGGAGGTCAGCAGTTTGCGACGAAAAACAGGAATTGACTCACGCTTGCGCGCCTGGACCGGACCCATGGACAGACCTTTTGAATGGAAGGGATAGAAGTGCTTACCCTCCATGACCCGCGAGATCTGAAAACGGATCAGCTTTCCCGGAATTATTTTTGCAGTATCGGATTGTCAGCTTCGGCGTCCCGGCATCAGGCGGATTTCGTCCTGGCCCCAGAGCCGGGTCACGGTTTCCTTCTGCAGGAACAACGTGGAACTCAGCGTCTGCAATACCTTGTCGAGGTTGTCCAGCGGGAACGAGCCGGATACGCGTACGCCCGCAATGGACGGGTCGCACGACAGGTTCGCGCGGCTGTAGCGCCGCAGCTCGGCAATGAAATCGTCCAGTCGCATGCTGCGGGCCACGATGAACCCTTCGGCCCAGGCGATGCGCGCGGTATCGGCCGGCCCAGCCTGCTCCACGGCTTCGCGGTTGAAGACCGAGCACAGGCCGGCCTGCATGACATGCGGATGCGCGGTGTTATCGCGCGGGCGAATTTCCACGGCGCCCTGGAAGACGCAGACCTCGGTGTCGTTCTCGCGCTGGCGCACCGAGTAGCGTGTGCCGAGCGCGCGGGCCGTGCCCTGCGCGGTTTCGATGAGGAAGGGGCGCGGCGTCGGGAGCGGGTCCTTGGCCGTGGTGACGAGGATTTCCCCGGACACGAGGCGTACGCGACGTTCGACGTCAGTGAAAGCAAGATCGACCGCGGTATCGGTATTCAGCATCAACTGCGTACCGTCGGTCAGCATCACGGTGCGCCGCTCGCCTACGCCGGTGCGATAGTCGGCGGACCATTGGCGCCACGGCGTGTATTCGCGCGCCGCGGCCGTCAACCCCGTGGCGAAGGCCAGCGTGGCGAGTGTCTTCAATGCATGCCGGCGTGCCGTGCGACGCTGGGCTTCCGAACGCGGTGACGGCACGGTCGGCCCGTGCGTTAGCGCACTGCGGGCGATATCCGCTGTGCCGGGCGATGCCAGGGGCTGCAGCCGGCTACGGACGGATTCGATACGCTGCCAGGCCCGCTCATGGTCAGGATGTTCGGCACGCCAGCGACGCCATGCGTCGGTGACGTGCGATGCGCCATCCGCATCCTGCAACGCCACCACCCATTCGACCGCACGCTCGGCCACGCTTGCGGGAATCGTGGCCGCATCGGCCGTGGCGCGATACCAGGAAGATGTAGGCATGGCGCGTCAGCCTACGAAGGACAGGTCGGCGAAGTAGCACTGCTGCAGTCCCTTGACCACATAGCGCTTGACCGTGGGAATCGAAATGCCAAGGGTCTCCGCTACCTGCGCGTGCGTTTGTCCGTCGAGTTGCGTCAGCAGGAAGGCCTCTCGCACGGCGGGGGCCAGACCATCGAGCAACTGGTCCAGTTCGAACAGCGTTTCCAGCAGGATCGCGCGATCTTCCGGAGAGAGTTCGACTTGATAGGGCGCCTGCGCCAGTGCATCGAGGTAAGCCCGTTCGAGTTGCTCGCGCCGCCATTGATTCGACATCAGGTTCCTGGCCACGGTGGTCAGGTAGGCGCGCGGTTCGTCGAGCTGGGCTGGCACCCGCTCGCTATTGAGCAGGCGCACGAACGTGTCCTGTGCGAGATCCGCAGCTTGATCGGCGCTGCCCACGCGGCGGTGCAGCCAACCCTTGAGCCATGCGTGGTGGTCGCAATACAGGGATTCGATCGTGGAAGGCAAGGAAGGCAGCGTAGCGCCCGGCGTACTCATGGTCTGACCCGTCATCGGTTACTACATGCTGTCCCGTGAGCGGATGCCCGGCTAGCCTTGCAGTGACACGCAATACAAATGCGAATGGTTATTAATAACAGGGCAGGTGCCGACTGTCAATTTCTCGAAATCCGACTAAAGGCAGGACGTTGTAGCGGGAACACAGTTTTTCCTTCGTTTTCAATGTGATCCATTGCGCATTCCATGATGAGTATCGAATAGTTATCTTCCTTAATTCGTGGTTTTCCCGTATCTCCATTTTGATTCTGACAAACTTGTAATCAAATTAATCTAGAGAAAACCCTGAAGGGGGTTATTTTCGACAAAACTTCCGCTATAAATACGGCACGTGTTGCGAACTGGTGTCACGCTCCACGCCTCTGCCCGCTTGTGCTAGCCTGCGGGCTTTTTTTTGTCCTGGATTTGTGAATTCATAATCCATTATTTCAAAATGGAATCGACGTGCTGTCATTGATTCATCTTCCGAATCAATCCTAATGGGGTGGATGGTGAAAACCCTGCTGTGCATTTATCTTGACTCTTCTGGTATATCACATACCTTATATCCATCCCGGCGCAGCATTACGCGAACATTACGGGACGTGACACGTTGAAGATTACAAATCTGTCATTCATTCAGCGGATTTAATAATAGGAGGATTTTCAGATGGATTCAGAATAAGACAAGTTCCCCCCGTTTGACGGCAGGTCCCATGCCTGCTTGTTCCTGGCCAGGTCGTCCGCATGCCATCATGGCTGCGGCGCATGGATATCACGTGAAGTCAGAATCCACAAAACATAATAAGAAAGACACAGGAGACACGAGAATGCTTGCGACCATTTTCAGGAGTGGATGCCGGTTACCAATGCGTCGACGCACACCCCACCAAAATCCCCATCAATCGAACAAAGGGAGCGTGCAATGACGTACGCATCGACGGGGGCTGCGAGCCCCAAGCCGCAAATTTCCGAGAGCACCCGCTGGAAACAGCTGCTGGTTGGCGTGATCTGCATGATCGCCACGGCGAATATCCAGTACGCGTGGACGCTCTTCGTACCGGAAATCCAGGACGAATTTGGATGGTCGCGAGCCAATATCCAGATTGCCTTTACAATTTTCGTGCTGGTGCAAACCTGGCTGGCGCCTATCGAGGGCTACTTCATCGATAAATTCGGGCCACGGCTGATGGTGGCGTTCGGCGCGTTGTTCATCGGTGCCGCCTGGGTCATCAATTCGCAGGCGACGACGCTGATGGGCTTCTACTTCGGCGCAGTTGTCGGCGGGCTGGGCGTAGGGTCGATTTATGCCACCTGTATCAACAATGCGATCAAGTGGTTCCCGGACCGGCGCGGCCTGGCAGTGGGCCTGACGGCTGGCGGCTACGGCGCGGGTTCGGCGGCCACCATCCTGCCGATCGCGGCGATGATCGAGTCGCAAGGCTTCCAGCACACGTTCCTGTTCTTCGGCCTGCTGCAAGGTTCGCTGGCATTCGTGGCAGCCTGGTTCCTGCGCGCACCGCAGAATGTGGAGGTCAAGCTGTCGACCAAGATCTATCAGTCGACGCGCGACTTCACGCTCAAGGAAGCGCTTTGCACCCGCCTGTTCTGGCTGATGCTGGTGATGTTCGTGCTGGTGGTGACCGGCGGCATGATGGCCGTGGCACAGCTGGGCGTGATCGCCAAGGACCTCGGCGTCAAGGACTTCAAGGTTGACCTGCACTTCTTCGTGATGGCTGCGCTGCCGCTGGCGCTGATGCTCGACCGCGTCATGAACGGCATCTCGCGACCGCTGTTCGGCTGGATCTCGGACCACATCGGCCGCGAGAAGACCATGGTGATCGCGTTCTCGCTGGAAGGGATCGGGATTATCGCGCTCGGCTACTTCGGCAGTAACCCCTACGCGTTCCTGCTGCTGTCCGGGCTGGTGTTCCTGGCATGGGGCGAGGTCTACTCGCTGTTCTCCGCACTGGCCGGCGACGCGTTCGGTACCAAGCACATCGGCAAGATCTACGGCGTGCTGTACACGGCAAAGGGGATTGGCGCGCTGTTCGTACCGATCGGCAACCTGATCATGGAAGCGACCGGCACGTGGTCCACGGTGCTCTACACGGTGGCCACCATGGACCTGATTGCGGCCTTCCTGGCATTCACGGTGCTCAGGCCAGTATTTGCCGGACACGTGGCGGCGTCCAAACGGCAGTTCGTGGAAGAGCAGGGAGGGCGAACGCAGGTGCCGGCTTAACCTCGAATCCGCTTGAAGCAGGCCCCCCTCTCCCGCTGCGCGGGAGAGGGGGAAGGGGGAGAGGGTTGGCGGTTCAAACAGCCGCTGTCACATCTTGAGCGGCTTGCCCTCTCCCCCGCCCCTCTCCCGCTTGCGGGAGAGGGGAGCAAACCGGCTGGGAGACAACAGATTTCCCTACCACCAGCCTTCGATATCGCCCCAGCGCCCACAGCGGAAAATACGCTGTATAACCGTGATACTTCAAATGGAAGATTCGCGGGAAACCCGGCGCATTATGGAAGGGGTGCATCCAGAACCCGTCGGCCTGCTGCGTGCGAATCAGATATTCGACGCCACGGCGTACCGAATCCGATTTTTGCTCGCCCAGCGCCAGTTGCCCCAGTAATCCCCACGCGGTCTGGTCGGCCATGCTGCCGAAGACATGCGTGCCGGCGAGCGCGGGATCGATATAGCTGTCGTTGGTTTCGCCCCAGCCGCCATCATGATGCTGCTTGGCGCGCAGCCACTCCACGGCGCGGCGCACCATCGGTTGCTGGCGGTCCACGCCGGACAGCGCCAGGCCGGCCAACACGCTCCACGTCCCATAGATATAGTTGGTACCCCAGCGGCCCCACCAGCTGCCGTCGCGTTGTTGCGTCTGGCGCAGATAGTCGATGCAGCGTTCGCGCACCGATTTGTCTTGCGGACGATTGGTGACGCCCAGCGCCAGCAGCACGCGGCCCGAGACATCCTCGGTCGGCGGATCGAGCAGCGCGCCATGATCGGCAAACGGAATCGCATTGAGATAGCTGCGGTCGCAATTGGCGTCGAACGCGCCGAAGCCGCCGTTTTTCGACTGCAACCCAATCGACCAATCCATCGCGCGGTCCACGTGCGGCTTGAAGCGGGCTTCCTGATTCGTGCGCCGTGCGTGGGCGTGGATCATGGCGAGCACTACGGCAGTGTCGTCCACGTCGGGGTAGTACGGATTGGCGTACTGGAATGCCCAGCCACCCGGCCTGGTGCCCGGCGTGGCGTTCTGGTCCCAGTCGCCGGACTGGTCGAGCACCTGACGTTCCGTGAGCCAGTCGTAGGCCCGGGTAATGGCCGCGGCACTTCGCTCGCTGGCGGGTGCCTGTTCCAGCGCCATCAGGCTCCATGCCGTATCCCACACGGGCGAGAGGCAAGGCTGGCAGTAGGCGCTGCCATCGTCGCGATGCACGATCAGCTTCTTCAAGGCGTCGCGGCAATCGCGGCGCATCGGATGGTCTTCGGGATAGTCCATCAGCACCATCATCTCGTAGCTGTAGACCATCGGCGGGAAGATGCCGCCGAAGCCGTCCTCGCCGTTCATCCGCTCCTCGCTCCACTTCACCGCGCGGGCGATGGCGCGGCGGCGCACGACGCGCGGGATCAGCGGTTCGAGGGGACGCACCACGCGGTCGAGCTTCAGGAACGCGCCCTGCAGCCCGCGCTTGCGCGGGAAATACTCGCGCTCCAGCTCAGGGGGTGTGACGAACAGTTCCTGGATATGGATGCCGAGGGGATTGCGAGCCTGTGCGCGCATGGCGCAGAGCACCAGCAGCGGCACCATCGTCGTGCGGGCCCAGTAAGCCACCTTGTCCAGATGGATCGGTGCCCAGCGCGGAAACAGCATGAACTCCACAGGCATGAACGGCGTGGCGCGCCAGGGCACCTCACCGAACGTGGCCAGCAGAATCCGCGTGAAGACGTTCGATTTCGCCGCGCCGCCGCGTGCCAGGATGACTTCGCGGGCGCGCACCATGTGCGGAGCGTCGGGCGAATCGCCAGCCGCCTTCAGCGCAAAGTACGCCTTGACGCTGCATGAGATGTCCACGTCGCCGCCGAGGTAGAGATCCCAGGCGCCATGGCCTTCCAGGCGCTGCGTGGCGCGCAGGTAGCGGGCCATGCGCGCCTGCAGATCGGTGTCGATCTCGTCGACGAAATGCATCATCAGGACGTATTCGGCCGTGATGGTGGCATCGGATTCGAGTTCGAAACACCAGTGGCCGTCGGGGTGTTGCTGCGCCAGCAGCGCATCGCGCGCGCGGACGAGGGCGGCGTCAAGATCGGCCGCCGGAATGGCTTGTGAGGTCATGCTTGCTCTGGACGTGCGCCTGCGGGTCGGCATCGCCATTGCATCTTCAACTGCGGCTGCTCGGGACGTCGCTGGCCTTCACTCATGGCGGCGCACGATACCATCCAGACCAATTGTTTGCAACGCGTGTGGCGGAACAGACTGTTCTTGAAGTTACGCGCGGGGCACTCTCAGTCCGGCAATCACGTTCGCGAGCCGTGCGATGCCGGCCTCGGAGAGATCGTCGGCAGGCACCGTCACTCGCTCGCCCCACGCGTGGAAATGCGTGCGCTGGGAGCGCACATACGACGGGTCATAGTGTTTGAGCGCCAGTTCGGTGAACAGCGCGGGCAGGTTGTGCGCATGCGCCAGCGCCTGCCACTCGGCAATGGTCTTGCGCCCATGCAGCGGCGCCAGGCGCTCCACCTGTGCGGCGAGCCAGTCGGGCCGGTCGCCGAGGTAGGCGTAGTCCTGCAGCAGGTAATCGAGCCGTGCCGGCCATGCCGCCTGGATTTCGATGCAAGGACTGGCGCGCATCCGGCTCACAAGCGGCACAGGCAGGTTCAGTTGCCCGATCCGCGCGCCTTCGCCTTCCACATAGACCGCACGCGTGAAGTCGATCTGTTCGATCACGTTGCCCAGCGCCGTCTCGAAACCGGTCTGCGAAGGTTGCGCGATATCGGGCAGGGCGCCCAGCAGCGATCCCTTGTGCCGCGCCATGCCTTCGAGGTCGAGCACCTGCTCGCCGCGTGCGGCCAGGGCGTGCAGCAGCCGGGTCTTGGCGCTGCCCGTGGCGCCGCAGATCACTACCAGCGGCAGAAGCGGCGCCTGGGCATCGATCATGCCGATCACATGGCGTCGCCAGGACTTGTATCCACCCGCCATTTGCTGGGCATCCCATCCGACCATGCGCAACCACGTGGTCATCGATCCGCTGCGCAGCCCGCCACGCCAGCAATAGATCAGTGGTTTCCAGTTGGCGGGACGATCCGCAAAGGCGCCGCGCAAATGCCGCGCGAGGTTGGCCGCCACCATCGCACCGCCCACGCGTCGGGCCTCGAACGGGCCTGCCTGCTTGTAGAGCGTGCCGACGATGTGGCGTTCCTCGTTATCGAGCACGGGGCAGTTGATGGCACCCGGAATATGGTCGATCTCGAACTCGGCGGGCGTCCGTGCATCAACGATCGTGTCAAAGGCGTGGCGATCTTCCACGCGTGCAAACGGCTTCATGCAGTAACGGTCAGTCCCGGTTCGCCAGCTTCCATGCGGCCCACCACGGCAGCCTGCGCAAAGCCTTCCTTGTGGAAGATCGACAGCACCTGCTCCACGGCATGTGGTGCGCAACTGACCAGCAGCCCGCCGCTGGTCTGCGGATCGGTGACGATGGCCTGCGCGATATCGGGCAGGCCGGTTTCTATCGTGGCATCCGCGCCGTAGCCTTCCCAATTGCGGCGTGACGCACCGGTGATATGGCCCTGTGCGGCCAGTGTGGCAATGCCGTCGAGCAGTGGCAGGCGAGACCATTCGAGCACGGCGCGCAGCCCGGCGCCGCGCGCCAGTTCCAGCGTATGGCCGGCCACGCCAAAGCCGGTGACATCGGTCAGCGCGTGCACGCCGTCGAGTTCGGCCAGCGCAATGCCTGGCGTATTGAGCCGCGTGGTGGTGTCGATCAATTGCGCGTAACCGGCATCGCCAAGCGCGCCCTTCTTGAGCGCGGCGGACATGACGCCCACACCAAGCGGCTTGCCGAGCACGAGAACGTCGCCAGCGCGTGCATCGCGGTTACGACGGATGCGCGACGGATGCGCGAGGCCCATCACCACCAGCCCGTAGATCGGTTCGACGGAATCGATCGTATGGCCACCCGCAATCGGGATGCCTGCGGCGCGGCACACGGCCTGGCCGCCTTCGAGCACGCGGCCGATCACGTCGATGGGCAACTGGTTCACGGGCATGGCCACGAGCGCCAGCGCCATGATCGGACGTCCGCCCATGGCATAGACATCGCTGATGGCATTGGTGGCGGCAATGCGGCCGAAGTCAAACGGATCGTCGACGATCGGCATGAAGAAATCGGTCGTCGCGATCAGGGCCTGCTCGTCGTTGAGCTGGTAGACCGCCGCATCGTCGGACGTCTCGATACCGACCAGCAGTTCCTTCGGTATCGGCATGCCAGTGCTGCCACGCAGGATTTCCGACAACACACCGGGCGCGATCTTGCAGCCGCAGCCGCCACCATGGGAAAAACTGGTGAGTCGCACGGGCAATGCCGTGTCTGCGTTCGGAGTCAGGTTGCTCATGATCTTGGGAGGCCCGGTCGGGCTGTCAGCGAATAGGCGCCTACTTTACCTCGTTCGCCGCTGACTCTGCTTCCAACGGCACAAAGCGCACGCGTTCGTCCGCCAGCTTGCCGTGAAACATCTCGGCAGGACGCACCCAGCCGCCCGTCTCGTGCGGCCAGAGGTGAACGTAGACCGTCAGCACGTCGCCGGTCTCGCTGTGCTTCGATTCGAAGAGCCGCCGGTAGAGACCGCCCTTGTAGTGGCGGTGCGTGGCGAGTTGCAGGGCTTCGGCTTCGGAGGTGACCTTGTATTGCGGGTCGGTTTGCTGGGTGAAGGTGGAGACGAGGTCGAAGGCGTCGCGGAGGGTGGTGAGGGTGGGGTTTTGCATGGGGTGTCCTTGGCGGAATACGAAGGACGGGATTCTACTGCCGGTTTGCTCTCCTCTCCCGCGAGCGGGAGAGGGGCGGGGGAGAGGGCAAGCGGTGCAAATTGCGATGAGGTCGGCAAGCAGAGCCGGGCCTGTCAGGAATTTTGTGTGTAGGGCATAACATGTCGTTAAGGAGCATGTATGCCACGCAAACCGAAAGCCCCATTGCGGGAATTGCCCGCCATCCCGAAGGAATTGA
>NZ_SCMX01000005.1 GCF_005503625.1 Cupriavidus sp. 2SB
GAATAGCGCCGATCCTGCTTAGTAAGCTCCCCTCTCCCATGCAATGGGAGAGGGGTTGGGGGAGAGGGCTAGAAGTTCTGCTTGCCGAAGTTATCGCAAATTGAACGGCTGGCCCTCTCCCCCGCCCCTCTCCCGCCTTGCGGGAGAGGGGAGAAAACCGAGAGGGCGTTGAAAGCTCGCTCGCCTTACCAACGCCCGTAATACCCCCGGTGTCCGTAATACCCCCGTCCGTAATATCCACGTCCGTAGTACCCCCCACCGTAGTACCCCACCGATGGGCTGACCACGACGGCCGGCGCTGCATAGACCGGCGCGGGTGCCACGGCTGGGCCATACGGCGTGGGGTACACCGCGCAGCCGCCCAACATGGCCGCACCGGCCACTGCCAAACCCATCACCACGATTCTCGTTTTCATTTCGACGTCCTTATGTCGCAGCCATTGCGCGGCGGCAATGCGCTGCTCTCTAGAACGTTATACGGGCGGGTCTGGTAATACAGCGTCAAGCTGCTGTAACCCTTGTTACGATTCGCAACGCCTGCGCGAATGTAAGAGAAGACCGTAGGTCGGCTCAGACGTCGAAGCGGATGCCCTGTGCCAGCGGCAGCGCATCGCCGTAGTTGACCGTATTGGTCGCGCGCCGCATATAGCTCTTCCACGCGTCCGAACCGGATTCCCGTCCACCGCCGGTCGCCTTCTCCCCGCCAAACGCCCCGCCGATTTCCGCGCCGCTCGTGCCGATATTCACATTGGCGATGCCGCAGTCGCTGCCCGCCGCCGACATGAATCGCTCGGCCTCGCGCAGGGATTCCGTGAAGATGCACGACGACAGGCCATGCGACGCCGCATTGTTTAGCGCGATGGCTTCATCGAGCGAGGTATAGGGCATCAGGTAGAGAATCGGCGCGAAGGTCTCGGTGAGCATCGTGTCGTGCTGGATCTCGGTCAGCACCAGCGCAGGACGCACGTAGCACGCACGCGGAAAGCGGTCGGCCAATAGTCGTTCGCCGCCGTGGACGATATTGCCCTGCGCGCGGCAACTGGCCAGCGCATTCGCCATGGTGTCGCCCGCGGCCGCATCGATCAGCGGGCCAACGAGCGTGCCGGCCTGCAGCGGATCGCCCACCGGCAGCCGCGCATAGACCTGCCGCAGCCGCTGCGTCACGGTCTCGATCAGGTCCGCATGCACGAACGCACGGCGTAGCGTGGTACAACGCTGCCCGGCCGTGCCCGCCGCTGCGAAGGTCATCGCGCGAATCGTCAGTTCCAGATCGGCCGACGGTGCGACGATGGCTGCGTTGTTGCCACCGAGTTCGAGAATCGCGCGCTTGAAGTGCGAGGCGCAGGCCATGCCCACCTCGCGTCCCATCCGCGTCGAGCCGGTGGCGCTGACCAGCCGCACCGACGGATGCTGCACGAGCAACTGACCGAGCTGGCGCCCGCCGTCCAGCACGCAGCTCAGTCCCGCGAATTGCGGTGCGTGTTCGTCGATCACGCGATCCAGCAGCCCTTGCGCAGCCAGCGCGCAAAGCGGCGTTTTCTCCGACGGCTTCCACACCACGCCATTGCCGCACACCAGCGCCAGCGCCGCGTTCCACGCCCACACCGCCACCGGGAAATTGAACGCCGAGATCACGCCGCACAGCCCATACGGATGCCATGTCTCGCGCATCGCATGCGCGGGGCGCTCCGATGCAATCGTCAATCCATGCAACTGTCGCGACAGGCCCACCGCGAAGTCGCAGATGTCGATCATCTCCTGCACTTCGCCGAGACCTTCCTGCAGGATCTTGCCCGCCTCCAACGAGACGAGCCGCCCGAGTGCATCCTTGTGGATGCGTAGCATTTCGCCGAACCTGCGCACCACCTCGCCGCGTGCCGGTGCGGGCGTCAGTGCCCAAAGGCTTTGCGCCGCATGGGCGCGAGCGATGCGGGTATCGGCCTCGGCAGGCAGGCAAACCGGCACCTGGCCGAAGACCTCGCCATCGATGGGCGAGCGTACGCCGAGGGTGCCTGGCAATGCCTCGCCGCCAGTGAAGGGCTGCGCCAGTCCCATCGACTGGAAGCAACCGGCAATGTCGTGTGCTTTCATGCAAGCGTCTCCTGTAGTGGATGCCGCGCGTAATGCTGGCCGAAACGGTTGGCCAGGAATCGATCCAGCGGCATGGCCTCCTGCCGCACGAACCCCGCCTGCGGCAGCACGCCCGATGCCACCAGATCCAGCGCCGTGCAGATGCCTGCGGCAGTGGTCAACTGAATCGCGTTCACATGACCGATACCGGCAAAATTCTCCATCCCGCCGATGCGCGCCGAGAACGACGCCTGCGTCAGCGGACCGCGCTTGCCCTCGCCCTTCACACCGGGCGGATGGCCCGTCGCGCTGGCGAACACCACGACCACATCCTGCTCGGTCATCGGGATGGCGTTCTCAAGGATATCGCGCAGCCAGCCCCGCCGCTCGCGCATGCGCAGGTCGTTGAGCAGCAGCTTCATCTGCGCGCAATGACCGGGATAGCGCACCGACTTGTAATCGACCTGCCGCGCGCGGCCCGCCAGTGTCTCAGGCAGTGTGCCCAGTCCACCGGAGGTATTGAACGCCTCGTATTCCACGCCGTCCAGCGCGAAGGTCTCCAGCCCTTCCAGCGCGGGCACTTCCACGCGCCGCCCATCGACGATGGCTTCGCACGGATTGCAGTATTCGTTGATCAGCCCCTCGGTACTCCACGTGAGGTTGTACTTGAGCGCGTTGCTGGGATAACGCGGCAGCGCACCCACGCGCATGCGCAGGTCGAGCAGTTCGCCGCCACCACGCAGGAAGCGCTGCGCAAGATCGTGCCCCACCACGCCGATAAAGCCAGGCGCCAGACCGCACTGCGGCATCAGCACCGACCGCGCGCTCGCCGCCAGCTTCTGGATGGCCTGCGTGGCCGCGACATCCTCGGTCAGGTCGAAGTAGTGCACACCCAGTCGCGCCGCCACCGTCGCCACCTGAATGGCTGCATGGAACGGCAGCGCATTGAGCACGGCATCGGCGCCCGCTAGCAGCGCCGCGCAGGTGCCCGGCTCGGTGGGGTCGCCAGCACGCACCGCAATGCTGCGCGGCAGGCCGTCGAGACGGTGCGCATCATGATCGACAAGACATACGCGGTAATCGCCCGAATCGGCCAGCATGGCGGCAATGACGCGCCCGATCTTGCCGGCACCGAGCACGACCACCGATAGCGGCCGGGGAGTTTGAGGCAGGTCGCGCACGGCGGCGGGACCCAGCGTGGAAGGTTGCATGGCGGACTCCGTCGAAAACTGCCTTGGTCGATGCCTCAAGTATGGTCAGGCGCACGCACGTTTTACAGGCCCGAGATTGACGAAATCTCGTCATAATCCGACGTATCGACCATCCCTTCTGACGATTCGTCAGTTCACGTCATGGCAGACCTCGACCAGACCGACCGGCACCTGCTGGCGCTGCTGCAAGCCAACGCACGGGAAAGCGCGGCCAACCTGTCGCGCGCACTGGGCATTGCGCGGACCACAGTGGTGGCTCGCATCGCGCGACTCGAACGTATTGGCGTGGTGGCGGGCTACGGGGTAAGGCTCGGCAGCCAGATGGAGGACAACGCGATCCTGGCGTTCTGCGGACTGTCAGTGCAGCCCAAGGCGGCGCCCGGCGTGGTGCGGGCGCTGCAGCGGCTACCCGAGGTGGAGGAACTGAATTCGGTCAGCGGCCCGGTGGACTACATGGCCGTGATCCGCTGCGACACCCATGCGCGGCTCGACAAACTGCTCGACGAGATCGGCATGCTCGATGGGGTGAATCACACGACGACATCGATCGTGCTGGCGAGAAAGATTGATCGGCGGCGGGCGGCAGGGTAACGCTTGGTTTGCTCCCCTCTCCCATTTCATGGGAGAGGGGAGCGACCCGGTAGCAGAGAAAACCTCACCAACTCCCCGGATTCACCGGTTTAGCCGGCGCGGCCTTCTTGTCTTCCTTCTTCTTCGCCGCCGGCGCCGAGGCCGGTGGCGGTGCCAGGGACTTGGCCACCTCCGCATCGCGATTCGCCATCAGTGCGCGGGCCTGCGGCAGCAGCAATTCGATGGTGCCTTCGTTCGTCGCGTCGGGGATGGTGTAAAGCTCGACGGTCAGCGGCTTGCGCATCCAGCCCGCGTGGATCGTCTTCACGGACTTGCCGGCCTTGTCCTTCATCTCCTCGGCTTCCTGGCGGAACGGCTTGCCATAACGCGCGTTGAGCGCCTGCGCGGCCGCGTCCTGCGAGCGAATGCCGTCGGTCGGCACGATCATGCCGACCAGCGCGTTGCCGTCGACAATCGCCACCAGCCGCGGACCATCCATGAACACGGGCCGCTTGTCGCGCGGCACGCCCACCTGGCGCATCACGCCATCGCCACGCAACTCCACACAATAGGCGGTGACGTCCTTGCCATCAGGCGTGCGGTGATCGGCGCAATCGGGCAACTGCGGCAAGGGACTGCCGATCTCGAGCGTGTCGAGCATCGTCGAGAACTGGTCCTTGCCATCGGGAATCGCTACGGGGGCAGCCTTGGGCGCCGGCTGGGCGGCGGGGGCGGCATGGGCGACGGCGGTCGCCAGCAGGGCGGCGGTGGCCAGCCCGGCAAAAGGAAATCTCAAAACACACTCCTGAAAACGGCTCCGCATTGGAGCCGGCTCCGTGCCGAGGGTTCCTGCCGGACCGCGCTCACACCGGTGGTGTGATGCTGGGTCGACTATCGGCTAGCGGAGCAGATGCTTCACGGCCTGGAAGCATACCAGCGCCACGGCGATGACCGCTGCCCACAGCACCAGCCGCGGCAACGGGCTGGGCGGCAACTGGCGCGGCGGGGTGCGGCGGGCGGCGGGCGCGCGCATGCGCGAATTGGCCTGGAGCCCGCGTGTGTGCCACATCAGGCTGTCTGCGAAGACCTCGGCGACGGGCATCTTCTGCGACTGGGGCGCACGTGGTGCGGGATTCGAACGCGTACTGCCTGTACCGCCGGAACGCTGCGTGCCCATTTCCTGCTCCCCGAAAATGCATCGCGATGGTTGCCCGGCGGAAGGATGTGCCGACGGTACACAGCAAGGCCGGCCGATCTGCTGCCACCGGTCCGTGCGCGGCACATGTTAAGACAACGCCTCTACCGCCGCCATCGGCAAACGCGCCCCACCCCACACAGCAGCGGCGCGCACGCAACGGTCTGTAACCACGTGTTACGGCCGTGACTAGGAAGACGAGGTCTTGCGCCCGATGGCCATCGCTTCGCGGCGGAACGCGTGGCCCATGTGGTGATAGAACGGATGCGGATTGAACTGGCGCGACAGGAACGACGCCAGTAGCGAGGCCGCCAGCAGGTAGATCGTCAGGTCCTGCGTGCGCGTCATCTCCATGACGATCACACTGGCGGTAATCGGCGCCTGGGTAGCGGCGGCCAGGAATGCAGCCATCGACACCAGGGCCAGCACGCGCGGTTCCGCCATGCCGCTCATGAAGTGCGTCACGAAATCGGCAACGTTCGCTCCGATGCCCGCACCAATCGCCAGCGCCGGTGTGAAGATGCCACCCGGGATGCCCGCGAAGTACGACACCACCGTGGCGCCGAACTTTGCCAGCCCGAACCACAACGTGCTGTGCGGCTCCCCGTTGATCAGCCCCGATGCCTGCTCGTAGCCCGTGCCGAACGTCGCACCCTTCGTGGCCCAGCCCAGCGCCGCCACGATGATTCCGCAGACGAACGCTACCTGCACGGGCCGATTCGTCGCCCAGCCACGCCATGCCGATGGCACCAGTCCCGGCACGCCGGCGATCAGCAGCTTGGCGAACAGTCCGCCCATCACGCCATTGACCACGGCGCAGAGCAGCACTGGTCCCCACGCATCATGCAGCACCAGCAGCGGCACCTTGACGCTGAAATACGGGTTGTTGCCGAGCACCGCCAGCGACAGGAAGCCCGCGGTCAGCACACCGGACAGCACCAGCCTGTCCCAACGCACCGCCGTGCCGCGTCCCAGTTCCTCGATGGCAAACACCACGCCGGCCAGCGGCGTATTGAACGCGGCGGCCAGTCCGCCCGCCGCACCGGCGGCGATCAACGCGTTCGGATGAAAGCCGATCCGGAACTTCAGTTTCTCCTGAAACCATTGCCCCCAGGCGAGCATGGCCGCCGCGCCCACCTGCACCGAAGGCCCCTCGCGGCCCACCGAGGCACCGGCCAGCAGCGCGCCCGTGGTCAGCAACACCTTCCACATGGCCTGCCGGAACGAGACCAGCACGGTCTGCGCCGGTCCCGCCGGTGGCAGCGTGACCGCCGCAATGACCTGCGGAATGCCGCTGCCGCGCGCCTGCGGCGCCAGCCGGATCGTCAGCCAGCGCAGCGCCGCCAGACCGAAAGGCAACAGCAAGAAAGCCAACCAAGGCGTAGCCGTAGTCACCCGCGCATTCCAGGCCAGCGACACCTCGGCGATATAGGCGAACACCATCGAGAACAGCGCCACTGCGCCCGCGCCGCACATGAACACGCCATACCGCATCGACATCCGCGAAATCCGCCCCACCTGCCGCGACTTGCGCCGCGCGGCACGGTGCGCGCGTTGACGCAGTTCACGGAGACGGCTGGGAGAAGGCTCGGACTCGGACGACTCCGGAGGCGGCGAAGGCGGCGGCCCCGACGATTCGGACGGAGTTGGCGAATCGGCGCGGTCGGTGGGCTCGGTCATGAGGAAAGTTCGGGGGCGGGACAGAGCACTCGATGATACGCCTCGTCCCCAACCCATCGGGTCACAGCCTCGATTTCGCACGCCCGATCAGACGTCATGAATCGTAAATCTCTGAAATACGTGGCGTGTGCAGGAATCACGTCGCAAATGCCTTGGCTCTCGCTATAAGATCGTTGCCCAGCAAGCCAGTCATCACCGCGCCAGCCATTTCAACACCCGATTTTTTCGAGCGCGACTAGCGAATCGACGCAGTCGCAAATGGCCACCCCCTCCGGACGCATGATGCATTGCCTTGCAAAAAACCCCTGCCTGCTTGTATTCGTATTGCTGTGCGCGCCTTGTGCTTCCGTAGCGCTGGCCGACGAGAAGCGCGACTCGGACTCACCTTTCAAGATTGACGATTTCGCGCCTAAGAAAGGGCGCGCGACGTTCAGCGCAGGTGTTGGCTACACGGCATCCGATTCGAACAGGTTGAATGTCAGCGCCATCGCCGTGCCCATCTCGCACGCGTACTCCATCTTCATTCCAGACGTTTCGCTCGCCAACACCCGCAGCGACTCCTTGTTCACGCGACTTGGCCTGCGGTTGTCGGCCACCGACAGGCTGAACATCAGCGCCGGCCTGAAATTGGATGCGGAAAGGCGACAGTCATTGGATCGTCAGACATCAGGCTCTGAATACAGTGCGGGATGGCGGAACCTCACGATAGGTGCGGACTACCGAATCACCTCGGTGTTCTCGCAGCCCTTCGTGCTCGGCTTTGCGGAAATTGCCGTTGCCGACAACTCGTCGAACGACATCACTTACGGGTCCGCTGCAACTATCGGTATAGGCAGTCATTGGGCGTTCGATCCAGTCATTGCATCGATCACCGCCACGTACAGCTACCTGGGCACGCGAAGCGATAGCGGCACCCGCTACAACCCCGGCGACGTACTGGCTGCCGCAGCTTCATTTGGCGTCGCCATGAATCCTGAAATCACGCTGCGTGCCGGGATGATCCAGAGCTTTCGCGTTGGCGAGACGAACCGGATCGGAAGACAGTCTGGCACCACTTCAGCCGCATTCACGCTCGGATACACCCAACGGCTGTCGGCCTCGTTGGTGATGAATATCGACGCACAGGCGGGCGTTGCCGGTAGCGACAGGGCACAACTCTGGACCAACTTCACCTGGCGCCTATAACGCAAAATCCAAAGGAGTCTAGTCAAATGCAAAACGGTTCAATCAGGATCAAACACTGCGCTGCGGTCGGGCTTTGCACTATAGCGATGACCCTCCAAACGACTGCACAGGCAAGCACCACAACAAGACCTACTCCAATAACAACTGAAGACATTGAGTACCTGACCACGATGCTGCCGGACCGGCCTCCTCATTTAGAGTCCATCGACACCAGTGAAATGGACGAAGTCCGGGGCCGCTTTGGGCCGGTGGGCGCAGCCATCGGCGCGATTACAGGCGCGGCGGGATACTTCGGGGAAGCCATCGTATCCGGCCAAGGCTCCACGCAAGGCTTGCTCATCGCAACTGGCGTTGGCGCGGCAACCGGATTCATCATGGGGCCAGCCGGCAATCTGGGCGCAAATGCAATCCTCGGCGGAACCATGGGCTTTTATGGGGGAATGGCAACAGGTCTGCTAGGCCGCGGGTGCTCGGGCTGCCACGCCGATTATTCGAAAAAATCGAAGAACACTTTCCCCTCATTGATTAAGGCGTCGACTCCCAATGCGGTAACCAATGTCGCGATTCCATGATCCTGTCGTGCAGCCTGTACGTTCAGGTCTTCGGTGCGGTCGGCCTGCTTCTTTGTATTGCGTACTTCCGGAAGGTTGCATTTGGCCGTCCGGATATACGCATGACGGTGGTGAGCTTTTCGATAGCACTCGTCGTCGCGCTGTGGGCATGCCGCATTGCGGCGGAACGCCTATGCCCCGTTTGAACCGCATTAGCCGCTTACTGCTTCTGTTGCCATTGGGATGGTGCTATCAGGTTGGCGCCGCGTCGATCAATTATCCGCAGTGGGATATCTGGGAGCCAGTCCCCGTACGCTCGTGGACCGAAATACGCGACACAGGCATCGTCAAGCAACGCTTCGACTATTCTTGCGGCGCGGCGTCGCTGGTCACAGTCCTCAACAAGTATTTTGGTATCGAAGCAAATGAGGCGGACGTTATCGGCCGCATTGGCATAAAGGCCGCTTTTTCCATGACGGATCTGGCCGGTGCCGCGACCTCAATGGGGTTTAGGGCGCACGGCATCGGGCTGGATT
Source organism: Cupriavidus sp. 2SB (assembly GCF_005503625.1). GTDB lineage: Bacteria > Pseudomonadota > Gammaproteobacteria > Burkholderiales > Burkholderiaceae > Cupriavidus. The sequence continues at coordinate 8,999 of NZ_SCMX01000005.1, forward strand.
ACGACGCACTCACGCGCCTGCGCCGCCCTGTCATCGTCTATCTCGACTATTGGGACGACGGACACTTCTCCGTGCTTCGTAAGGCCGACCCGACTGGCGTATGGTTGGCCGATCCCGCATGGGGCAATATCCGCATGCCACGCGCGCGGTTCGAGAAGTTCTGGCTCACCCGCTCCAAGGTCTCCGCACCGGGCAGAATCCTGGCCTTTGTACCCGCAACCGAAACTGCTGTCCGCATCGACGACAGCTTCCTCCTACCGCCCCCAGCATCGGCACCTTTGATCACATTTCCGCCTCCCCACCCTCTTACGGGCTACCGCTGACAGCCTGCCCCCCAAACTTCCCCGGCAAACTTTCAATTCGCAAGCTACACTCCCCTTCATGCAATGACTTGCATTTCAAAAGTAAAAGAGAGGGGAGACGATGGCACAAACCGACTTTGCCAACATGCCCTGCCCGGTTGCCCGTTCGATGGCGATGCTGGGAGAGCGGTGGGCGATCCTGCTGATGCGCGAGGTCTATTACGGCAGTTCGCGGTTCGACGAATTCGAGAAGCATCTGGGCATTGCGCCGAACATCCTGAGCGCGCGGCTCAAGACGCTGGTGGAGCATGGGTTGCTTGAAAAGGCCCCGGCGCCCGGTGGCGGCGCGCGGCAGGTGTATCGGCTCACGGAGATGGGCCGCGATTTCTTTCCGGTCTATGTGTCGCTGAAAGCCTGGGCGGATCGCTGGATGGCTGACGAGAAAGGTCCGTTGACCGTGCTTGAAGACAAGCGCGATGGCGGCGAGATCGTTGCCGGGCAGTTGACGCGACCCGATGGCAGCACGATCACGGTTGACGATCTGCGCGTGCGTCCTGGCCCCGGTGCCGGCCGGTATCTGCGTGCGCGATTTGGCGATACCGCCGCGCAAGACACCTCCGCGGAGGCCGTCGATGAGCAAGCCTGACGCCATGGCGCTTGGTGGCGTGGTGGCGCCAACCGAAGCGGCTTCCTCTTCCGCGATTGCGCGACGCATTGCCGCGCTGGCCGCGCCCACCAGTCTGGTTGCCTTCCTGCAGGCCGGCGCGCAGCTGATCGAAACCTGGCTGGCAGCGCGGCAAGGTACGTCCGCACTGGCCGGGTGGGCCGTGGTGCTGCCGTTTGCGCTGCTGCTGCAACAGATGTCGACGGGAGCAATGGGCGGCGGCGTGGTGTCCGCCATCGCGCGGGCACTCGGGGCGGGCAAGCGCGAGGATGCCTCGTCGCTGGTCATGCACGCCATGTTCATTGCCGTGACGGCCGGGCTCTTGTTTGCCATCGCGCTCGCTGGCTTTCCGCATCAGATCTTCGGTGCCGTGGCCGGCGCGACGGCTGCGGAGGCTGCTGCCGATTACGCGATCTGGCTGTTCGGGGCCGGTGCGGTGCCCGCGTGGCTCGCCAATACGCTCGCTTCGGTGCTGCGCGGCGGCGGTCGCCATGCATTGGCGGCACGCGTGCTGGCGGCCATGTGGATCGTGTTTCCGATCCTGGCGTGGTGGTTCACCGAGCGCCTCGGTATGGGACTGGCAGGGATCGGCGCGGGGCTGGCAACGGCATCATGGGCCGCAGCGTTGATGATGGCCTGGGTGGTGCTGCGCGGCGGAGCGGGCTTCATGCCGACGCTGCGCGTGAAGCTCTCGGGTGCGCTGTTCTATCGCATCCTGTCGGTCGGGCTGATCGCCTGCGCGCTGGCATCGGTGGCCAATCTGACCACGATCCTCGTCACGGCGCAGTTGCGCCACTACGGCACCGCGACAGTGGCCGCCTACGGCATCTCGGCGCGACTCGAATTCCTGATGATTCCGCTCGCCTTCGGTGTGGGCTCGGCGCTGACGGCGTTGGTCGGTCGCGCCGTCGGCGCTGGCGATTGGCTCACGGCGCGGCGCACTGCGTGGGTGGGCGCGTGGCTCGCCCTGCTGATTGCTGGCAGTGTCGGCGCCGCAGTAGGTCTCGCTCCGGCACAGTTCGCAGGACTGTTCACGCAGGATGCGGAAGTCGCGAGCATCGCCGCGCGTGCGCTGTCATGGGTCGGGCCAGCGTTCGGCGGCTTTGGCCTCGGCATGGCGCTGTATTTTGCGTCGATGGGAGCGGGACGGATGCGTTGGCCGATCCTCGCCGGTCTCAGCCGCATCGGGCTGGCGGCAGGCGGCGGCTGGTTGCTCGCCAACGTAGGCGGCATGGGAATCGACGGACACTTCCTCGGCGTCGCGCTCGGCATCACGGCCTATGGGCTTGTGACCGCCATCGGCGTGCGCAAGAGCGAGTGGTCGGCGCGATAGCAAAGAAAAAGGGGAGCGGCGCGATGCCACTCCCCTTCCATCGATTCAACGCTTGATCGTTGAATTGTTCAATCGAACAGCGCGGTCAACCCTGCTACTGCTGCCGGAACATCGTTGGCTTCGGTCACAGCGCGCACCACCGCTGCGCTGCCCACGCCAACGGCGAGCACTTCGCGCATATTGGTCGCGTTCACGCCGCCGATCCCCACCAGCGACGGAATCACCGGTTTCATCAACGCCACGTACGACTGGAAGCGGCCCATGCCCTGCGGCTGGGTGGGCATGATCTTGGTCGTGGTCGGGAAGATGGCGCCCAGCGCCAGATAGCTCGGTGCGATGGCGGCCACGCGCAGCATCTCGGCATAACCGTGCGTGGACACGCCAAGCCGCAAACCCGAGGCGCGAATCGCATCGAGATCGGCCTCGTCCAGGTCTTCCTGGCCGAGGTGGATGCCGTAGATGCCGCTATCGCCGCCACAAGCCGCGTGATGATCGATCGCCACGCGCCAGTGGTCGTTGATGAACAGGCGCGACTTGCCACCCTTGGCCGCATTGGCCGCGCGCACGATCTCGGCCTTGACCGCTGCCGCATCGTCCGACTTGAAGCGCAACTGCACGGTCGGCACGTTCAACGGCACCAGACGCTCGATCCATTCCGCATTTGGCAGCACCACGTACAGGCCCAGTTCAGGGCACGGAGCGAAGGGCTGCGGCGGTGCCTCGGGCGATGCCAGCGCGGCGTGGCGCACGCGTGGAAAACGCGCAAACGTCTTCGGCCACTCCGTGGAACCCGTCTGCCAGGCACGCGCGATGCACAGCGCGTCATGCGCCGGGAAGTGTAGCGACAGCGCCGCGCACAGCTTCGCCACGAAGGCCGGCGCGTGCGCGTTGTCATCGTCGGCCTGCACGTCCAGCACCCATGTGCCCATCGGGGAACGTACCGTATCGATCCAGCGGCCGCCTTCGCGCTCGCTTTCGATCAACACCGCACCACCCGCCGTGACGCGATCGATGGCGTCGGCATCCGCCTCGCCATCGCTCAGCAACACATCATGCCGGCCCAGCGTCGCCGGCGCATTCGCCAGCGGCCATACCTGCCACGGCGTTGCGTCATGGCCGAACATCACGGCATAGCGCCGCATCAGATCGTCGAACAACGCAGCATCCATCGCTGCCGCCACACCCTGGCGTGTCATGTACGATCCTCCGCGCCTTCGGCGTGCCAGAACGGCATGCCCACCACCGGCGTGCTGGCCTGTGCCACCTCACGCTCGGGCATCGGGCCGGCCAGATAGGCGGTGCGGCCCGCATCCACGGCCAGCGCGAACGCGCGCGCCATGTTCACCGGATAGGCGGCCTGTGCCACGGCGGTATTGAGCAACACGCCGTCGTAGCCCCACTCCAGCACCTGCGCTGCGTGCGACGGCAGGCCGAGGCCCGCATCGACGATCAGTGGCGTGTCTGGCAGGCGGTCGCGCAGCGTGCGCATTGCGTGCGGATTCACCGCGCCTCGCCCCGTGCCGATCGGCGCAGCCCACGGCATCAACGCCTGGCAACCCACGTCGAGCAGGCGGCGGCACAACACCAGATCCTCGGTGCAGTACGGCAGTACCTTGAAGCCTTCCTTGATCAGCGTCTCGGCCACGGCGGGCATGTTGAGCGTGTCCGGCTGCAGCGTGTAATCGTCGCCAATCAGTTCGAGCTTGATCCAGTCGGTCTCGAACACCTCGCGCGCCATCATCGCCGTGGTGATCACCTCTTGCGCGGTGAAGCAACCAGCGGTGTTCGGCAGCACCGGCACGCCCAGCGTGCGCAGCATCTGCCAGAACGTATCGCCACCCAGCGTCTGGCCGTCGCCGCTGCCCACGGCAGTCTGGCGGCGCAGCGCCACGGTGATCATCGCGGGGCGCGATACTTCCACAGCCGCCTGCAGCGTGGCCGGCGACGGGTAGCGCGCGGTGCCCAGCAGCAGGCGTGAAGCAAACGATTCCCCGTACAGCACGAACGGATCGCGCAGGGTTTCAGTCGGTTCGAATGTCATGGGAACTAGCCTCCCGTCACGGGTTGCACGAGGTCGATCTTGTCGCCTGCGCTCAGCGTCCGGGCCGCATGCGCGGCGCGCGGGACAAATTCGCCGTTCACCGCAGCGGCGAACGGCGGCGCGATGGCTGCCGCACTGACCGCGTCCGCCAGCGTGGCGGTATCGGGCAGGTCCAGTGGCTGGCCATTGAGCAGGATATTCATGGTCGGTTTCAGATTAATGCAGCATGCCGGTGCCGATGTCCGCGAGCGCGCCCGATGCCAGCGACGCCACCTCTCGCACGGGCTGGATCATACCCGGCCAGCGCAGGGCGTCCGGCACCGCATGCGCGGCAGGATCATCTTCCAGCATCGCGCGCACCACGTGGCAGGCGGCCTCGGTCACCGCCGGCGCAATCAGCCAGCCATGGCGATACAGCCCGTTCACGCGCACCACGCGCGTGGCCTGGTCCACGCGGATGGCGGGCAGGTGATCGGGCCGTGTCGGGCGACGTTGCACATTGAGTTCGAGCACGCGCGCCTCGCCAAACGCAGGATGCAGCGAGTGCGCCGCAGAGAGCAGCTCCAGCGCGGAGCGCACGCTCATCGGCGATTCGTCCTCGCTTTCGATTTCGGTGGCGCCAATCACGTACAGGTCGTTCGGCTTCGGCGCGATATAGATGGGATAACGCGGATGCAGCAGGCGCACGGGGCGATGCAGCTTCACATCGGGCGCATGCACCCGCACCACTTCGCCACGCAGGCCGCGCAGGCCCGGCAGCGCGCGTCCGTTCTCGTCTTCGGGTTCGGCCCATGCCGTGCGCGCGCCGAGTCCCCGGCAATCGAGCACCACATTGGCCCGGATGCCGAGCGCCGGCAGCGAACTGGCTTCCACTTCGCCCGCCTCCCAGATGCAATGCAGACCTTCCGAGATGGCACACGCCAGCAGCGCGCGCATCGCGCCGCGGTTGTCGAGCTGGCCTTCGCCCTGCAGCAGCAGACCCTGCCCGAAGCGTCCGGCGAGTTCCGGTTCCACATCGGCCACGCCTTTGCCATCGAGTGCGCGCAGGCGCTGCTGCACCAGCTCGGGCGGCGCCACGGCGCGCATGCGATTGGTGAAGAGGGACACTTCGCTGCGGTCCCGCGCATGCCATACCACCAGCGTGCCGTCCTCCTGGAAGAACACGGGTTCGGGCAATTCCTTGAGCCAGGTGCGCCAGAGATCGACGCTGGCGATGCCGAGATCGACGATGCGCCGTTCCGCGATGGCGGATTCCGCCAGCGGTGCGAGCATGGCCGCGGCCACGTGTGCGGCAGAGCCGCTGCCGTCGGGGCCGCCACGCTCGATCAGCGCCACGCGGACGCCCGCGCGCACCAGATGCCAGGCGGACAACCGCCCGGCCAGGCCGGCGCCGAGTACGGCAACATCGAAGGACTGTACTGCTGTCATGGGCTTGTATGCCGGCGGCGTTGGCAAGAAGGTTGCGCCGGCCGGCCTCCGGTTGGGTGAATGCCGCCGCGCCGCGTGGGGGCGCCGCGCGCGGAACTCGGGTACTGCGGGCGCGCGTCTTGCGATACGCGCCCTTGCTACACAACAACCACGCTGGCTTACGAGTAGATCTTCGAACCCGTCTTCACGAACTCGATCGACTTTTCTTCCATGCCGCGCTGCGCTTCCGGCAACGACGCCGCGTAGTCGCGCACCTCCTGCGTGATCTTCATCGAGCAGAACTTCGGTCCGCACATCGAGCAGAAGTGAGCGATCTTGGCACCTTCGGCCGGCAGCGTGGCATCGTGGAACGAACGGGCGCGCTCGGGGTCGAGGCCCAGGTTGAACTGGTCTTCCCAGCGGAACTCGAAGCGAGCCTTGGACAGCGCATTATCCCGCAACTGTGCACCGGGCCAGCCCTTGGCCAGGTCGGCGGCGTGTGCGGCGATCTTGTACGTGATGATGCCTTCGCGCACGTCTTCCTTGTCCGGCAGGCCCAGGTGTTCCTTCGGCGTGACGTAGCACAGCATGGCCGTACCCATCCAGCCGATGTTGGCGGCGCCGATGCCGCTGGTGATGTGGTCGTAGCCCGGCGCGATGTCCGTGACCAGCGGTCCCAGCGTGTAGAACGGTGCCTCGTAGCAGTGCTTCAGTTCTTCATCCATGTTGGCCTGGATGCGCTGCAGCGGTACGTGGCCCGGACCTTCGATCATGACCTGCACGTCGTGCTCCCACGCCTTGGCGGTCAGTTCGCCCAGCGTGCGCAGTTCGCCGAACTGGGCATCGTCGTTCGAATCCGCGATGCAACCCGGACGCAGGCCATCACCGAGGCTGAACGACACGTCGTACGCCTTCATGATTTCGCAGATCTCGTCGAAGTGCGTGTACAGGAAGTTTTCCTTGTGATGCGCCAGGCACCACTTGGCCATGATCGAGCCGCCGCGCGACACGATGCCCGTCACGCGATCCGCCGTCATCGGCACGTAGCGCAGCAGCACGCCTGCGTGGATCGTGAAGTAGTCCACGCCCTGCTCCGCCTGCTCGATCAGCGTGTCGCGGAACATTTCCCAGGTCAGGTCCTCGGCGATGCCGCCGGTCTTGTCCAGCGCCTGGTAGATCGGCACCGTGCCGATGGGCACCGGCGAGTTACGCAGGATCCATTCGCGCGTCTCATGAATGTGCTTGCCCGTGGACAGGTCCATGATGGTGTCGGCGCCCCAGCGGATCGACCACACCATCTTTTCCACTTCCTCGGCCAGCGACGACGTCACCGCCGAATTGCCCAGGTTGCCGTTGATCTTCACGCGGAAGTTGCGGCCGATGGCCATCGGCTCCAGTTCCGTGTGGTTGATGTTGGCGGGAATGATGGCGCGGCCAGCGGCCACTTCACGGCGCACGAACTCCGGCGTCATGTCTTCCGGACGCATCGGCAGCGAGGCACCCAGCGGGTTGCCCGGATGCTGGCGCAGCAGCGCCTTGTACTCGGGCTTGTCGTACAGCGCCTGCATGTTCAGCGATTCGCGCAGCGCCACGTATTCCATCTCGGGCGTGATGATGCCGCGGCGTGCGTAATGCATCTGCGACACGTTCGCGCCGGCCTTGGCACGGCGCGGGTTCGTCAGTTGCGCAAAACGCAGGTGGGCGGTGGCCGGATCGTTGGCGCGCGCCAGGCCGTATTCCGACGACAGGCCCGACAGGACCTCGGTGTCGCCGCGCTCGGCAATCCACTGCTCGCGCACGGCGGGCAGGCCGGCCTTCAGGTCGATATGCACGTCCGGGTCGCTGTACGGGCCCGAGGTGTCGTAGACGGGAATCGGCGGATTCCCCATCTCGCCCTTGTCGGTGCGCGTGGCAGTCTGCAGGATCGTGCGCATCGGCACGCGGATATCGGGGCGGCTGCCGGGGATATAGGTCTTGCTGGAAGCCGGGTAGGCGAACTTCTGGTCGAGATCGCTTTCGAGCGATTCAAACGAAGCGGCAGGGGCGGTACGGGCCATGAGTGTCGTCCTCTCTTTGCGGGGATGGACGAAACCAGGAGCCCTGTGAGCCCGCAACGCGCGGCATGGCCGGCGGCGGCGTCCCGTTGCGGAAATTCCGCGGGACAGGAGACTTTCGGTTCTTCGTGAAACTTCCCACGCCGGTACTAGCCGGATCGGGTTCGAAGGGACTCTCTCAGCCGCCCGGCCCATCCGGACGGCACCCCTGTTTCATCCAACGGGGTGAATTTAAGCACAACGCCCTGCCCCGCGCCACCCAAAATTCGGTCGCAGCTGTCGTGCGTGCAAGTATCGAACGCCCATGCTGCGCTGCACGATGCATGGCGAGTGCCCGATGATGCGCGAACGGGGGCCGTGCATCGGGGCACCCTCGATATGGCGAACGCGCGAGTTGCCGTACCATGGCCCGCAGCAGGTTACCCATACACCCATCGCAGCAATCAGACTGTGCCAGGAGATGCCATGACCGCCACATCCGCCGCAGGGATCGCAGATTTCACCGACGCGCAGACCCACCGCGTGACCAACCAGGTTCCCGATCTCGCCCACTACAACCTGTTCGAATCCGATCCCGGCCTGCGCGCCGCGCTCGACAGGCTGGGCGGCAACTGGCAAGCCGACGCGCTGTCCACCTATGGAACACGGCTTGGCGATCCGGAGGTGCAAGCCTGGGCAGCCGATGCCAATCGTTTAACCCCTGAACTGCACACGCACAGCCGCACCGGCGAGCGCATCGATCAGGTCACGTTCCATCCCGCCTGGCACCAGTTGCTGACGCTGCTGCGCAGCCAGCAGTTGCAGGCGCTGCCGTTTGCACAACCGCGCGCCGGTGTATGGGCAGCGCGCACCGCTGGCTACTTCCTCCAGGCGCAGGTCGAATCCGGTTCGCTGTGCCCCACCACGATGACGCTGGCGAGCATCCCCGTACTCGCCAAGGAACCCGCACTGTTCGCCGATCTCGAATCGCGTCTCTATACGAAGGAACACGACGCGCGCGACCTGCCGTGGCGCGACAAGACCGCCGTGATGATCGGCATGGGCATGACCGAGAAACAGGGCGGCTCCGATGTGCGCGCCAACGCCACCGTGGCTGTACCGGTGCGCGGCGAGGGACGTGGCGCGGAATATGCGCTGACGGGCCACAAGTGGTTTTTCTCGGCGCCGATGTGCGATGCGCACCTCGTGGTGGCGCGGATGGGCGCAGCAGATGGTCCGCTCTCGTGCTTCTTCGTGCCGCGCTGGCGCGACGATGGCAGCAAGAATCCGATCCTGATCCAGCGCCTCAAGGACAAGCTCGGCAATCGTTCGAACTCCAGCAGCGAAGTGGAATTCCGTGGCGCCACGGGCATCCTGATTGGCGAGGAAGGACGCGGCATCCCCACCATTATCGAGATGGCGACCAACACGCGACTCGACTGCGTGATCGGCAGCGCGGCGCTGCTGCGTGCGGGGTTGGTGCAGGCGCTTCATCACGCACGACATCGCATGGCCTTCGGAAAGTTGCTGGCAGACCAGCCGCTGATGCGCAATGTACTGGCCGATCTCGCGCTCGAATCCGAAGCCGCCACGCAGATGATGATGGCGCTGGCCAACGCCTTCGAACACGCCGACGACGATCCGCTCGCCGCCGCATGGAAGCGCGTGATGACACCCGCCGCGAAGTTCTGGATCTGCAAGCGCGCGCTCGAAGCCACTGGCGAAGCGATGGAAGTCTGGGGCGGCAACGGCTACGTCGAGGAAGGGCCCATGGCGCGGCTATATCGCGAGGCGCCGGTCAATTCGATCTGGGAAGGCTCGGGCAACATCATGTGCCTCGACGTACTGCGTGCATTGCAGCGCACGCCCAACGATGGTGCGCTGATCCTGCAGGATCTCGCGCGACTCTCGAACGGTCATGCTGCCGTGCGCGCAGAACTCGCCTCGCTGCAGGCCATGCTGCGCGCACCCGCCGATACGCTCGAAGCCAGCGCGCGACGTTTCGCGCAAGGACTCGTGCTCACCGCGCAGGCCGCGTTGATGATCGCGCATGGCGATGCCGAGAGCGCCGAGGTCTTTATGGCGAGCCGATTGGGACGTCAGCATGGTCGCGTGTTTGGCACGTTGGATGTCGATATCGGCACATTGCAACGTCTTGTCGATCGCACCTGGCCGGCATAGGCGGAGAGATTGAAGGGAGAGGATGGCGAACATCGCACAGGGCTTTGCTGCATTGCGGGATTGATACCTCAAATGAGTGAACCCTGTGCCGTAAACGTTGTGGCGACGGGCTGTCTGCCCGCTGCGAAAACCAAGTCGTCACAACGGGACGGTCCGCGCCAAGTAACGTGTGCCGCCAAAGCCTCTCATGAATATCAGCAAACGCCTGCTTCTCACGTTCTCCCTGTCATTATTTGCGCTTCTCTTTGTCGGCCTTGGCGGTATCTGGCAGATGAAGAAATCCGAAGAGCGCTTCGAATACTTCAACGACAACACGCTCACCAGCGTGCGCGACCTCAACAATGTCAGTGGTGCGCTCAATACCGTGCGTGTGGCGCTGTATCGCCACGCCATGAGCGACGACGCCGGCGCCAAGACCGAAGCCGAAGCCCTGTTCGAACGCGGCAACAAGCGCTTTGACGACCTGGTCGCCAAATACGAGCGCAACAATATCTCCGACCCCACGGACCGCAAGCTGCTCGAAGCAGACCGCGATGCGATGAAGCGCTATCGCGAATCCACCGTGGCGTACCTTGAACGCTCGCGCGCCAACGACTTTGCCGCCACGCAGAAGATGATCACGTCCGGCGACCTCAACGTGGCATCCAACGCCGTACGCAAGGCGCTCGACGAACATCTGGAATACAACACGAAGCTCGGTGAGGAAGCCGTGGCGCACAACAAGGCCCAGTACGATGCCTCCGTGCGCCTGTTCTGGATTGTGATCGTGCTGGCTACCGCCGTGACCGCGTTCCTCGCGTATTCGCTTTTCCAGCGCATCCGCACCAGCCTCGCGGAGATTCAGGGCACGCTGGAACACGTCAGCCAGTCGCTCGACCTCGACCACCGCGCGCCCGTGGATCACCTCGATGAAATCGGCCTGACGGCACGCTCGTTCAACACGCTGATCGAGCGCGTGGGCGGCACGCTGCGCGAAGTGCGCCGCTCCACCGACTCGGTGAGTGTGGCCGCCGCGCAGATTGCAGCAGGCAACGTCGATCTCTCGTCGCGCACCGAAGAGCAGGCCGCATCGCTGGAGGAAACCGCATCGAGCATGGAGCAGCTCACGGCCACGGTGCGCCAGAACGCCGAGAACGCCCGTCAGGCTTCTTCGCTGGCCTCGAACGCCGCGCTGGTGGCCGACGAAGGCAACCAGGTGGTGCAGCAGATGGTGGATACGATGGGCGCGATCAGCGGCAGCTCGAACCGCATCGCCGACATCACCAACCTGATCGAAGGCATCGCATTCCAGACCAACATCCTGGCGCTGAACGCTGCCGTGGAAGCTGCGCGCGCAGGCGAGCAGGGTCGCGGATTTGCCGTGGTGGCAGGCGAAGTGCGCAGCCTCGCGCAACGCTCGTCTAGCGCGGCCAAGGAGATCAAGGAGTTGATCGAAGCATCGGTAGACACCGTGCGCACCGGCTCCGCGCAGGCGCATGGCGTAGGCAACACGATGAACGAGATCCGCCAGGCCGTGAAACGCGTCTCGGACATCATCGCCGAGATCTCCGCCGCATCGCAGGAACAAAGCGCCGGCATCGAACAAGTCGGTCACGCCGTGGGGCAGATGGATCAGGTCACGCAGCAGAACGCCGCACTCGTGGAAGAAGCCGCAGCGGCCGCGCAGTCGCTGGACGAACAGGCCGGGAAGTTGAGAGAGATGGTGGGGCAGTTTCAGATGCGGGGTTGAAACTCGCATCAACTACTCGCGGTTTGCTCCCCTCTCCCGCGCGCGGGAGAGGGGCGGGGGAGAGGGCAAGCCGTTCAAATTGCCCACATCGGCAAGCAGAACCTCCGACCCTCTCCCCCAACCCCTCTCCCGCACAGCGGGAGAGGGGAGAACACACCATCGGGAGACGAACCGTGCTACCCCGCCACTGCCGCCTCTCTAATCCGCAACGTCACATGTGGCGCGAACCGGATCAGATCATGCGCACGTTCCCCGATCATGATGGCAGGCGCATTCGTATTGCCGCCGATCAGCGTTGGCATGATCGACGCGTCCACTACGCGCAAACCCTCCACGCCGCGCACGCGCAACTGCGGGTCCACCACGGCCATCGCATCCATGCCCATGCGGCAAGTGCCCACCGGGTGGTAGATCGTATCCGCGTGCCGCCGGATCAGATCGCTCGCCGCCGCCCTTCCCTCTTCATGCAACGCCCGTCCGCCGAACACGGCCAGCGGCGGTTGCGCCAGAATCTCCTGCACGATGCGCAGCCCAGCCAGCAGATCCTCCATGTCTTGCGGATCGGACAGGTAGCGCGGATCGATCAACGGCGCGTCGCGCATGTCCGGCGACGCCAGCCGCACCTCGCCACGGCTGCGTGGCCGCAGCAGGCAGACGTGGCACGAATAGCCATGGCCCGCGCGCAGCCGCCGCATGTGGTCGTCGGCCATGCCCACCACGAAGTGCAACTGAAGGTCCGGCTCGGGCAAGCCCTGCTGGCTACGCACAAATGCGCCCGCTTCGGCAAAGTTCGAGGACATCATGCCACTGCGGTCGCGCCGATAGCGCAACGTCTCGCCAATCAGCCGCCGCACGCCACCGAACGACAAGCCGAATAGCTCCGCCACCGCCACGCGCCGATGCACGGCGATATCGACATGGTCCTGCAGGTTCGCGCCCACGCCGGCCAGGTCGTTCACGACGGCAATGCCGTGTTCGCGCAGATGCGCAGCGGGTCCCACGCCCGATGCCATCAGCAACTGGGGCGAGCCAAAGGCACCCGCCGAGACGATGACCTCGCGGCGCGCGTGCAGCACCACCTCCTGGCCATCGCGCCAGACCAGCACACCCACTGCTCGTCGCCCTTCGAACAGGATGCGCAGCACCTGCGTATCGGTCATCACATGGAGATGCGGGCGCCCGCCGTTGCTGCGACGATCGCGTGCATTGCCACCATGCAGATAAGCGCGTGCGGCATTCCATCGCTCGCCGTTGTGCTGCGTAACCTGATACCAGCCCACGCCCTCCTGTTCCTCGCCATTGAAATCATCATTGCGCACGATGCCCGCATGCTGCGCGGCGTCGATGAAATGCTGGACGAATGGATTGGGCGAACGCAGGTCGCTCACATGGAGGGGACCTGTACCGCCGTGCAGCGGATCGTCGTCATGGCCGGCCACGCGCTCGTTGCACTCGGCGCGGCGGAAGTACGGCAGCACGTCGTCCCACGACCAGCCATCGCAGCCGTTGGCAGCCCAGCCATCGTAATCGGCGGGGCGTCCGCGCGTGTAGATCATCGCGTTGATCGACGAACTGCCGCCCAGCCCTCGCCCCCGGGGCTGATAGCCGCGCCGGCCGTCGAGTCCGGTTTGCGGCACGGTCTGAAAGCCGTAGTTGCGCGCCCCGGCGCGCGGCAGCATGGCGGCGAGTCCGGCAGGTGTGCGGACCAGCACATGATGGTCGTGTCCGCCGGCCTCAAGCAGCGCGATGGTGTCGCTGCCGCTATCGGCCAGCCGTCCCGCCAGCGCGCAGCCGGCCGATCCAGCCCCTACGACGAGATAGTCAAAGGTCGTTTCCATCCGTATCCCCGTCACGCCACGGCGCACGCCAGCCGCGAAAATCCAGTGTAGGCGTTGCCATCCGGCTGGTGAAGCAGTGCAACCCCGCATCGGCGTGCTGCCCCACCCAATGCCCGACCGGGGCGTTTGGGAGAAGTCCTCCATTGATATAACGGGCGGGCTGGCTTATGGTGCCCGATGGCCCATGGACCAGACGTCACGGACCCACGATTCCAGGAAGGAGACAGCGCCAATGAGAGAAGTCCCCGCCATGTCGACGGTGTTCGACGCCATGCGCGCCGCCTCGCGCCACGACCAGACGCCGCCATGGGAAATCCGGGCAGACCGGCTGCGGCGGCTCAAGCGGCTGGTGCGCGACAACCACGAAGCCATCGCCGCGGCAATTAGCGCCGATTTCACGAATCGTCCCCGTCAGGAAACCGCGCTGCTGGAGGTATTCCCGAGCCTGGCCGGCATCGACGATGCGCTGCGCCACGGCAAGCGCTGGATGCGCGTGCGTCGCGTGAAGACCGGGCTCTGGTTCCTGCCAGCCAAATCGCGGTTGATGCCGCAACCACTCGGCGTGGTCGGGATCGTCGTGCCGTGGAACTATCCGCTCTACCTGGCGATCGGTCCGCTGGCCGGCGCCCTCGTGGCTGGCAACCGGGCGATGATCAAGTTATCGGAGTTCACGCCGCGTTTTTCCGAGTTGTTCGCGAAACTGGTGCAGACCACCTTTGCGCCGGACGAGGTGACTGTCGTCAACGGCGATGCACAGGTAGCCGCTGCGTTCAGCGCGCTGCCGTTCGATCATCTGCTGTTCACGGGTTCGACCAACGTCGGCCACCACGTGATGAAAGCCGCCGCCGCCAACCTGACACCGGTGACGCTGGAACTGGGCGGCAAATCGCCCGCCATCATCGGGCCGGGTGCCGATTTCGAGCGGGCGGTCGAACGCATCCTGGTCGGCAAGCTGCTCAACGCCGGCCAGACCTGCATCGCGCCTGACTACGTGCTCGTGCCGGCTGACCAGCAGGAGCGCTTTGTCGAAGCCGCGCGCCGCTGCGTGGCCCGGCTCTATCCCGACATCGCACGCAACCCCGACTTCACCAGCATCATCAGCCCGCGCCATTTTGCGCGCCTGGCCGAGATGATCGAGGCCGCCGCCCGCTCCGGCGCGCGCGTCGTGCCGCTGACCGACGCCGCGCCCGATGCTGCCGCGCGCCGCCTGCCGCCCGTGCTGCTGACCGATGTGCCCGTCGATACCCAGGCGATGCAGGAGGAGATTTTCGGGCCGATCCTGCCCGTGGTGACGTACCGCAACATCGACGACGCCATCGGCTTCGTGAACGCCCGCCCGCGCCCGCTGGCGCTGTATGTATTCGACAAGAACGGCGATGTGGTGGACCACGTGATGCGCCAGACTGTGGCCGGCGGCGTGACCGTCAACGACACGCTCTTCCATATCGCCCAGGACAACCTGCCGTTCGGCGGCGTCGGCCCCAGCGGCATGGGCGCGTATCACGGACAGGCCGGCTTCGAGACGTTCTCGAAGATCAAGCCGGTGTTTTATCAGGCGGGGTTGAATGGCGCGGGGCTGTTGAAGGCGCCGTATGGAAAGCGGTTCGAGCGGATGGTGAAGATGTTGATGGGGTAAGTGCTTCGCTCTTCCCCATTGTTTGCTCCCCTCTCCCGCCTTGCGGGAGAGGGGAGTAAAAACCAAGCGAGAGGGGAGTAAAAGCCGGGCGGGATAGCAAAGACTCAAGCCTCCACCATCTGCCTCCCCAGCATCCGCGACAACACCGCCTCCGGCGAATGCGTGCGATCCCCGATTGCTGCCGGGTCCAGATAGATCGTCTGTTCCATCATCGCCTTGCCGCGCATCGCCGCGTGCAGCAACTGATCGCTGAACACGATCCACGTGGCGCCTGGCGGGAAATGGAATTCCTGCTGCGGCACGGATTTCTGGTAGTCGAGATCGGCCTTGGCCAGATCGTGCAGCTGCAGCATGCGATGGTCGTACTCGCTGCGCGTGCGCTTGGTAATGTGCAACGTCTTCATGAGCCATGCCTGGCCCGGCCACATGCCATGCGTCTTCGGCACGAAATGCTTCGCGAAATCGCCAAACGGCTCACCCACTCGCCACACGCGCGGGGCTTCGCGATCGATGTTATGGAACACGCGCAGCAGGCGCTTGCCGAGCATCGGATTGGACGGGAACGAATCCACGTGCAGCCGCGTATCGTCCTTGCGCCAGCTCACGGGCCGGCCGGCGATCTCGCTCGGGCGCAGCGACGTGCCCGCACGTGTCATGTGTCCCGCGTATTCGGGAAACAGCGCGTGGATCAGTGCTTCGCTGGATTCCGCATAGCGGCGGATCAGGTTGTACAGATCGGTCAGGTCCTGTTCGGTGCCTGCCGCGCCGCGCACCGCCGTCTCGTTGGCGCGCAGGTTGATGTTCTTCGACTTGCCATCCGAGTAGCGCGGATCGAGAAAGCGTTCCTCGCCCGGCGTGAACTTGAAATCGAGATTCGGGAAATACAGCACGGCGCCCTGCTCCAGCTCGCGGCGCAGCGTCGCACGCGTTTCCGGCGACACCTCGGGCGACCACTCGGTATAGGGCTGGGTACGGATCAGGTCCAGGGACATGGCAATTCCGCTTGATCGGTTTCTCTTGGGATGGCCGGATTCTAACTCGCCTGACGCCCCACCAACATGTGATGCGAGACCAACAAAAAACCCCGCGCGATCCGCAAGGACCGGCGGGGTTCTTTCATGGGGCCGGAGCCCGGAGACTTACAGGCCGGCGGCAGCGCGCAGGATGGCGGCCTTGTCGGTCGCTTCCCACGAGAATTCCGGCTCTTCGCGGCCAAAGTGGCCGTAGGCAGCGGTCTTCTCGTAGATCGGGCGCAGCAGGTCCAGCATCTGGACGATGCCCTTCGGACGCAGGTCGAAGTGTTCCTGCACCAGTTCGGCAATCTTCTCGTCGGAGATCTTGCCGGTGCCTTCCGTGTACACGGTCACGTTGATCGGACGCGCCACGCCGATGGCGTAGCTGACCTGCACCTGGCACTGGCGCGCAATGCCCGCGGCCACGATGTTCTTGGCCACATAGCGGGCAGCGTAGGCCGCCGAGCGGTCCACCTTCGACGGGTCCTTGCCCGAGAACGCGCCGCCGCCGTGCGGCGAAGCACCACCGTACGTATCGACGATGATCTTGCGGCCGGTCAGACCGCAATCGCCTTGCGGGCCGCCAATCACGAAACGGCCGGTCGGGTTCACCAGGAACTTGGTTTCCTTGAGCATCTCGGCCGGCAGCACCGGCTTGATGATTTCCTCGATCACGGCTTCGCGGATCTGGGCTTGCGTGACGTCCGGGTGATGCTGGGTCGACAGCACCACGGTGTCCACGCTGTGCGGACGGCCGTCCACGTAGCGCACCGTCACTTGCGACTTGGCATCCGGACGCAGCCAGGGCAGGCGGCCGTCACGGCGCAGTTGCGACTGGCGCTCGACCAGGCGGTGCGAGTAATAGATCGGGAACGGCATCAGTTCCGGGGTCTCGTCGCAGGCGTAGCCGAACATCAGGCCCTGGTCGCCAGCACCCTGGTTCAGGTAGTCGTCCGAGGCGCGATCCACGCCCTGGGCGATGTCCGGGGATTGCTTGTCATAGGCCACCAGCACGGCGCAGCCCTTGTAGTCGATGCCGTAGTCGGTGTTGTCGTAGCCGATGCGCTTGATGGTGTCGCGTGCGACCTGGATGTAGTCGACGTTCGCAGTCGTGGTGATTTCACCCGCCAGCACGACCAGACCGGTGTTGCAAAGCGTCTCGGCAGCCACACGCGAATACTTGTCCTGAGCCAGGATGGCGTCCAGGATGGCGTCCGAAATCTGGTCGGCTACTTTATCGGGATGGCCTTCGGAGACAGATTCCGAAGTAAAGAGGAAATCGTTCGACACGATCTAGGTTCTCCAGGTTGGCTATGTGGCTATTGCGCGCCACCCTGAAAACCGTGCGGCGACGCTTTAGCGGTATTTAGGCCACTCTTATCGAGCGGTATCGCCCCGCAAGTTGTCAGTTAACTCGGCGATGGGCGGTATTATACGCCGCGACCGGGGATGCTGCATCGGGTCCAATCGAGCAAGCAGGCGCCCATACCGGACGTTATTCGGCTCGATTCAGGGCTGAAGTTTGGCAGCGCCCTGCCGATCACGCGACGTGATGTACGAGACGATTACACAAGATTCATCCCGGGATCGATTTCCCCTTTCTCCCTCATGACCTTTATCTTCTGGCTCATTTCCCGCTTGCCCCTGCGCGTCCTGCACGCCATTGGCGGCGCGCTGGGACTGCTGGCGGCCCGGCTCCCCGGCCGCTATGGGCGGCGGCTCGTGGAGAACTTCCGCCACGCCTACCCCGACGCCACCGATGCCATGATCGCGGAGGCCGCGCGCCATACTGGCCGCCTCATCGTCGAGATGCCGTATTTCTGGAGCCGCAAGTCGATCACCGTGCGGACCGATTGCTTCGACGATCACCTCTGGCCCGAGATGGACCGGCTCCAGAGTCAGGGCAACGGCCTGATTCTCACCACGCCGCACCTGGGCTGTTTCGAGATCCTGCCGCTCTCGCACGCCCGGCTCCGTCCCATTACCTGCCTGTTCAAGCCGCCGCACCAGCCCTGGCTGCGCGAGTTTGTCGAACGCATGCGCACCCGGCCCAACCTGGCCATGGCGCCCGCCACTCCGCGCGGCGTGCGCATGCTGGTCAAGGCGCTCAAGCGCGGCGAGGCCCTCGGCATTCTTCCCGATCAGGTACCGAGTGGTGGTGAGGGCACCTGGGCGCCGTTCTATGGCAAGCCGGCTTATTCGATGACGCTGGTCCATCGTTTGCAGCAACTGACCGGCGCACCGGTGGTCATGATCTATGCGCAACGGCTGCCGCACGGGCAGGGTTATCGCGGCCATGTGCGCGTGCTCGGCGACAACGGCAGGCTGCCCGACGACCCCGCCGCCGCATCGGCCACGATCAACGCCGCCATCGAAGACTTGATCAAGATCGATCCGACCCAGTACCTGTGGGGCTATAACCGCTACAAGCAACCAGGTGGCGCCGAACCGCCACCGGCAACGATGGCCTCCGCGCCAGTTTCGCCCGACACCACGACCCAAAATCATTGATGAGCCGCATATTTACCTCGCTCGGTATCGGTCTGCTGACCTTGCTGGGCAAGCTTCCGTATTCCTTTGTCGCCCGTTTCGGCGAGGCGCTGGGCAGCCTGCTGTACCGGATTCCCAGTTCGCGCCGCGAGGTCGTACGCGCCAACCTGCGCCTGTGCTTTCCGGAAAAATCTGCTGCGGAAATCGAAGCCATGTCGCACGAAACCTTCCGCAAGGTGTTTCGCAGCCTGGCCGAAGGCGGCATTTTCTGGACGTGCGGAGAGGACAAGATGCGCCGCCTCGTGCAGATCGACGATCAGGCCAACCTTCCCGCGCTCGACGGCACGCCGCACATTCTTGTCACGCCGCATCTATCCGGCCTCGAAGCCGGTGCCATCCGCCTGACGATGCATCTGCGCGACACTGTGGGCCGCTCGGGTGCCTCGCTGTACACGGTGCAGAAGAACGAACTGTTCGACAACTTCCTCAAGGTCGCCCGGGGGCGCTTTGGCGCCAACATGATTTCGCGCAATGACAGCGCGCGTAGCATCCTGCGCGTGCTCAAGCAAGGCGAGGCGCTTCAACTGATCTCCGACATGGATTTCGGCCCGCGCGACTCCGAATTCATCCCGTTTTTCGGCGCGCCGGCGCTGACGCTGACCGTGGTATCACGCCTGGCCCGCGCCTCCGGCGCACAGGTGGTGCCGATCTACACGGAGCAGTTGCCCGACTACAAGGGCTATGTGCTGCACATTCTGCCGGCCTGGGACAACTATCCCGGCGAGAGCGTCACGGAAGATACGCGCCGCATGAACCAATTCTTCGAGGATGCGATCCGCCCGCGTGTGGCGGATTACTACTGGGTGCACAAACGCTTCAAGCACCGGCCGCCCGGCGAACCTGACATCTACTGATTACAATGCCGAGCATGAAACTCCAGTTCACCAAAATGCATGGCGCCGGCAATGATTTCATCGTGCTGGACGGCATCCACCAGAAGCTCGACCTGACCGACGCCCAGTGGCGCGCGCTGGCCAGCCGGCATTTCGGCATCGGCGCGGACCAGATCCTGATCGTCGAGAAATCCGAGCGCGACGATGTCGATTTCCGCTACCGCATCTTCAATAACGATGGCGGCGAGGTGGAGCACTGCGGCAACGGCGCGCGCTGCTTCGTGCGATTTGTCAGCGAGAAGGGCATGACCGACAAGCGCACGGTGCGCGTGGAAGTCATGAACGGCATCATCACGCTGACGCTGCAGGATGACGGCCAGGTGACCGTGGACATGGGCGCGCCCGAACTGACGCCTGCCCGCGTGCCGTTCGTGCCAGCCGGCCTGCCCACGCGCACCGAGGGCAGCGACACGCTCTACGGCCTGGAGGTCAACGGCCGTACGGCATGGATCTCCGCCGTATCGATGGGCAATCCGCATGCGGTGCAGGTCGTCGAGGATGTGGAACAGTTCCCGGTGCTGCAGGATGGCCCCGTGATCGAGCATCACAAGACCTTCCCAAACCGCGTCAATGCCGGCTTCATGCAGATCGTGAACCGCCAGACCATCCGGCTGCGCGTATTCGAACGCGGCGCCGGTGAAACGCTGGCCTGCGGCACCGGCGCCTGCGCGGCGGTGGTGGCGGGCATCCATCGTGGCCTGCTCGACTCTCCGGTCAAGGTCCATACGCATGGCGGCGACCTGACCATCGCCTGGGATGGCGTGGGCCAGCCGGTGCAGATGACTGGTCCGGCCACGACGGTATTCGAAGGGTCTATTGACCTGGCCATGCTGCCTGCCTGACCATGAGGGCTTGCCTCCCGCACGTTCCGGGAGGTCATGAGGAACGCGGGGCCGCCCGGCCCCGTTCTCGGAGAGCCCATGAATCTGGACGATTTCCGCATTACCTCCGGCAAGTCTTTCAAGCTGGAATCCTTCGATCCCAAGTCCAAGCCACTCTCTGGCAGCACCAAGGCCATCGACCAGGCGCGTGTAACCGAAATCTCGGACTGGCTCGACAAGCAGCAGGACATCTTCTACGCCGAGCACTCGCGCAAGCTGCTGGTCATCCTTCAAGGCATGGATACCAGTGGCAAGGATGGCACTGTGCGCGGTGTCTTCCGCAGCTTCGATCCGCTCGGGCTACGCGTGGTCAGCTTCAAGGCGCCGACTGCCGAGGAACTGGCGCGCGACTACCTGTGGCGCGTGCATGCGCAGGTGCCGCGCAAGGGCGAAATCGTCGTCTTCAACCGCAGCCATTACGAGGACGTGCTGATCACGAGCGTGCACGGCTGGATCGACGATGCCGAATGCGCGCGGCGCTATCAGCAGATCCGCGCGTTCGAGCAGATGCTCACGGAGACCGGCACGACCATCGTCAAGTGCTTTCTCCACATATCGAAGGACGAGCAGAAGGATCGGTTGGAGCAGCGTATCGGCGATCCGCAGAAGCACTGGAAATTCGACGCGCAGGACCTGGCCGAACGCAAGTTCTGGAATGAGTACCAGCGCGTCTATGAAGCGGCCATCGCCGCCACGGCCACGCCCGCCAATCCGTGGTACATCGTGCCGGCCAATTCCAAGACGCACCGTAACCTGATGGTGGCAGAGATCCTGCGCGCGGTCTTCGCCCAGCTCAAGCCGGAGTATCCGCCGCCAAAGCCGGAACTGGCCAAGCTCGTGGTGGAGTAAGCCCGACGCTCAGGTATCTCCGTTCCCGCGATGCACGTCATGGGTGACGAAGGGCCGTTCCGGCCCCGGCATCGCGAGCCAGTGCGGATGCTTGAGCGTGTCGCGGATATCGTCGAGGCCGCTCGACCAGTGCTCGTGCATCGTCAGCACACCGAACTGGTAATCCTTGGCGCTGCCCTCGAACGATTTGTCGCGATAGATCAGCTGGATCACGTTGCGGCGCGCGTCGCAGGCATGATCGGCCGCGCGTTTGAACCACGGATCGTCGCGCTTCGACGGTGGCACCAGCGCCATCACCTCGCTCAACATGCGGCGATAGTTCTGCTGCTCGCGCATGACGTCGGTGATCGCCCGCGTGCGGCTGGAATACTGGATGTCCTTCTGGCGCTCGGCCACGTCCAGCAGGTTGTGCGGCAGCTTGCCGCGCGCGCTCCACAGATCGACCTGAAAGATCAGCGCATCCTTGCGCGGCTGGGCCACCAGCACTTCCTGCAAGGGCGTATTCGACACCAGCCCGCCATCCCAGTAGTACTCGCCATCGATCTCCACGGCCGGAAAGCCCGGCGGCAAGGCTCCCGACGCCATGAAATGCTCGGCCCGCAGCGTCATGCGCGTGTTGTCGAAGTAGGCGAAGTTGCCGGTCTTCACGTTGACCGCGCCCACGGAGACACGCATCTCTTTCGAGCGGTTCACGCGGTCGAAATCGACAAAGCGCTCCAGCGTGGCCTTGAGCGGCGCGGTGTCGTAGTAGCTGGCACTGCCCGGATCGTCGCGGCGCGCCCAGAGGTCCGTCACGGCGCGTGGTGTGAAGAAGCCGCGTTGCCCCTCCACCAATGCCCGCGCTGCGTTGACGCTATCGAACCAGATACGCATCGGCTCGGGCCACATCGGCGCGGCCTCGGTCAGCAGATCGAGCGGCAAACCGGGCAACCACGGCTGGGCGCAGATGTACTCCCAGAACGCGCGCAGTTGCGCCACACGTGTTTCAGGCGGATTGCCGGCGATCACGGCCGCATTCAGTGCGCCGATGGAAATTCCCGCCACCCAGTTCGGATGGATGCCGCCTTCCGACAGTCCCTGGTAGACGCCCGCCTGATACGAGCCGAGCGCCCCGCCACCCTGCAGCACCAGCGCGCGGATGGCATAGGCCTCGTGGGCCGGGCCGGTGTGCGGCGGCGCATCGGGGGCGCAATGCGTGAACGGCAGCGATTCGCTTTTGGCTGCACTGCGTTTCGCCTTGGCCGGCGTGGCGGCATCGGGGGAAGAATCCTGCGGGGGTGCGCCCTGCGCGCCGACCTGCTTCTTGACCGCTGCCACGTCCTGCCGCCGATTCTTCGCCACGCCGATGCTCCCTGGAATCCCTGGAAATGAAAACGGCCCCAAGCGGGGCCGTCGTATTGTGTGCTGTCAGACGCCGTACTTCTCACGGTAGGCAGCCACAGCGGCCCGGGAGTTCCCGAGCGCGGGGTCTTGCGACGCATCCAGATAGGCCAGCAGGTCCTTGAGCGAGGCGATGTTGATCACCGGCACACCGAATTCGCGCTGTACGTCCTGCACGGCGGAATGCGTGCCGATGTTGTCGGCGGTGCCGCTCTTTTCCATGCGGTCCAGTGCGATCAGCACGGCAGCGGGCTCGGCGCCGGCCGCACGGATCATCTGCATCGACTCGCGCACCGAGGTGCCCGCCGAGATCACATCGTCCACGATCACCACCTTGCCGCGCAGCTTGGCGCCCACCAGCGTGCCGCCCTCGCCATGGTCCTTGGCTTCCTTGCGGTTGTAGGCAAACCCGACGTCACGACCCATACCGGCCAGCGCCACCGCCGTGGCCGAGGCCAGCGTGATGCCCTTGTAGGCCGGTCCGAACAGCACGTCGAACTCCACGCCCGAGTCCAGCAGGGTCTTCGCGTAGAATTGCGCCACCTGACCCAGCATGGCGCCCTGGTTGAACAGGCCGGCGTTGAAGAAATACGGCGACTTGCGTCCGGCCTTGGTCACGAACTCGCCGAAGGACAGCACGCCCGCATCCAGTGCAAAGCGGATAAAGGACTGGCTGAGGTCGTCCGGCGTGGTCTGCTGCGTCATTCTTTTCTCTCTGATTTTCAAAATTTCCCGAGATGTTACGGATTATCAGCGCCAACCTCAACGGCATCCGCTCGGCCTCCAAGAAAGGCTTCTTCGAGTGGATGGGCAAGCAGGACGCAGACATGGTCTGCGTGCAGGAACTCAAGGCTCAGGAAGCCGACATGACCGAGGCGTTCCTGGCGCCACATGGCTACCACGGCTTCTTCCACTATGCGGAGAAGAAGGGCTATAGCGGCGTGGGTCTCTACACGCGCCACAAGCCCGAGCGGGTCGTCACGGGATTCGGCTGCGCCGAATTCGATGCCGAAGGCCGCTACGTCGAGGTGCAGTATCCGCACCTGGCCGTGATTTCGGTCTATGTGCCATCCGGCTCCAGCGGCGAGGAGCGCCAGCTCGCGAAATTCCGCTTCATGGAAGCCTTCCTGCCCCACCTGCTGGCGCTGAAGGCCACCGGCCGCGAGATCGTGCTGTGCGGCGACGTCAACATCGCGCACAAGGAAATCGACATCAAGAACTGGAAGGGCAACCTGAAGAACTCAGGCTTCCTGCCCGAAGAACGCGCGTGGATCGGTGCTCTGTTCGACAGCCACGGCTATGTGGACGTCTTCCGCCAGCTCGACCCCCGGCCCGACCAGTACACATGGTGGAGCAACCGCGGACAGGCCTACGCCAAGAACGTCGGGTGGCGTATCGATTACCACCTGACCACCGCGAAGATTGCCGCCACCGCCAAGGGCTGCGCGATCTACAAGGACGAGAAGTTCAGCGACCACGCACCACTGTCGATCGACTACGACTTTCCGTTGTGAAGAAAGTGGCGCCGTGATGACTTTGAGGGGAAGTTCCGGGGTGCGTCCCAATTCGGCGTAAACCCTGCGACCCGCCTCCAACCTCGTTACAATGCGGGGTATCTCGCCCCCCAGGGATGTGAGACTTTTCGCATTTGCATTTTTCAGAGTGAGTCCGCCATGGTTTTCAAAGTGTTCGTCGATGGTCAGGAAGGCACCACCGGTCTCCGGCTGCTTGACTATCTCTCGGGTCGCAGCGATGTCGAGCTGCTGCGCATTGCCGATGACAAGCGCAAGGATCCGCAGGAACGCGCACGCTTTCTGAATGCCTCGGACGTGTCGTTCCTCTGCCTGCCGGACGTGGCCTCGCGCGAGGCCGTATCGCTGGTGACCAACCCGGATACTTGCGTGATCGACGCCAGCACGGCGTTCCGCACGGCCGACAACTGGGCCTATGGCCTGCCCGAACTGACCCGTGGGCAGCGCGAGAAGATCCGCGCCAGCAACCGCATTGCGGTGCCGGGCTGCCACGCCAGCGCGTTTGTGATGGCGGTGCGTCCGCTGGTGGAAGCGGGCCTGATGCCGGCCAACTACCCGGCCACGGCATTTTCGCTGACGGGCTACAGCGGCGGCGGCAAGTCGATGATTGCGGAGTTCGAGGCGGGCGGTAACCCGAAGCTGATGAGCCCGCGTCCGTACGCGCTCGGTCTCTCGCACAAGCATCTCCCCGAGATGCGCGTGCAGGCCGGACTGGCCCAGGCCCCGATCTTCAATCCGATCGTCGGCAACTTCCTCAAGGGCCTGTCGGTCACGGTGCCGGTGTTCCCGTCGCTGCTGTCGCGCAAGGTCGATGCCGAGGCGATTCTCGACATCTACCGCAAGCACTATGAAGGCGAGCAGTTCGTTCGCGTGCATCCGTTCAATGCCGACGAGAACCTCGACCACGGCTTTTTCGACGTGCAGGCGAGCAACGACACGAACCGCGTGGACCTGTTCGTGTTCGGCAACGAGAACAACCTGAACCTGGTGGCCCGCCTGGACAACCTGGGCAAGGGTGCCGCCGGCGCGGCGGTGCAGTGCATGAACGTGCGACTCGGTGCCGACGAGGCCGCTGGCCTGAAAGCCTGACGATGCCGTCGACGCTACGGCGTCAGCGCAAAGAAAAACCGGCTCCCAGGAGCCGGTTTTTTCATGGGTGGCCGCAGGCGATGGAGCGCGGCCGAGCCCTACTTTTTCAGCGGACTGCGCTGATCCTCGTCGCCAGCATCCACCGGGGCGCCGCCCAGGTTGGCCATGTTGGGCTGGTGCATCGGCAGCTTGTCCATCGGCATGCTCATGGCCTGCGCGTAGAGCGGAAGCACTTCGTTCATGTGGGCTTCGAGCACGGCGATACGGCTGCGGCCCGACGGGTGGGTCGACGTGAACTCGTCCCCGGCCTGCAGCACCGTTCCCATCTTGCGCCACAGCGTGATGGCCGCGCGCGGGTCGTAGCCGGCGCGGGCGGCGATATCCATCCCGATCAGGTCGGCCTCGGTCTCCTCCCGGCGGGAGAAACGTAGCGACAGCACCTTGGCACGCGTGGCAATGTCCATGTTGCCGAGATTGCCGAAGCCAGTCAGTTGCGACACCACGTTGGCGCCCAGGTTGGAGATCTCGGCCTGGGCTGCGCGCTGCCGGGCATGCTCCTCCAGCGCATGGGCGATCTCGTGGCCCATCACCATGGCCACTTCGTCATCGGTCAGCTTGAGGTCGTCGAGCAGGCCGGTATAGACGGCCATCTTGCCGCCCGGCATGCAGAAGGCGTTGACCTGCTTCGAGCGGATCACGTTGATTTCCCACGGCCAGCGTCCGGCACGCGGATTCCAGAGCACGGTCTGCGGCAGCAGGCGAACGCCGATCTCGCGCAGGCGCTGCACCTGGGGATGATCGTCGCCGAGCAGGGTTTTCTTGGCGATGGCTTCCTGCCGGACCTGCTCGTACTCTCGGGCGGCCTGCTGGTCGATCACCTCCATCGGCACGATCATCCGCACGCGGGAGTCGTTGCGCTCCACGCGCACGCCGTCGTCGGGCGCGGCTACCACTGCCACCCCCTGTGCCATGGCAGGCAGCGCCAACGCGAAAATCGTAGCGGCCAGGGCGGCGCGCAAGCAGGTCTGACGCATGGTGTCGGGGACGATAAAGGTGGCGGCGGCGCGAACGGGTGATGCAATAATACACGCCAGCCTTTGCGCCTCCCCAACATGAATCTCCTCACTTACCTCGAATTTTTCAGGAATCCCCGGTTCGCCGCCATGCTCACGCTCGGCTTCGCCTCGGGGCTGCCGCTGGCGCTGACCTCCGGCACGTTGCAGGCGTGGATGACCGTGGAAGGGCTCGACATCAAGACGATCGGCTTCTTCTCGCTGGTCGGGCAAGCCTATATCTTCAAGTTCCTGTGGGCGCCGCTGATGGATCGCTACACGCCGCCGTTGCTCGGACGGCGGCGCGGCTGGCTGCTGCTGACCCAGCTCGGCCTCATGGCAAGCATCGCTGCCATGGCGTTCTGTCCGCCACAGCAGGCGCTCTGGGCACTGGCCGCACTGGCTACGCTGGTGGCCTTCCTGTCGGCCTCGCAAGACATCGTGTTCGATGCCTACAGCACCGACGTGCTGCGACCGAGCGAACGCGGACTCGGTGCGGCCATCAAGGTGCTCGGCTATCGGCTGGCAATGCTGGTGTCCGGCGGGCTCGCACTGTATCTGGCGGATCGGGTGCTGGGCTGGTCGAACATGTACCTGTGCATGGCCGGGCTGATGGGCATCGGCCTGTTGACATTGGCCTGGGCGCCGGAACCCGATGTGCCAGCGCGCGCGCCGCGCACACTTGAAGAAGCGGTGTTCGGTCCGCTGCGCGATTTCTTCGGCCGTCAGGGCGCGTGGTGGCTGCTGCTGCTGATCGTGCTCTACAAGCTTGGCGACGCCTTTGCCGGCAGCCTGTCCACCACCTTCCTGATCCGCGGGCTGGGCTTCGATCCGGGCGAGGTCGGCATCGTCAACAAGACGCTCGGGCTGGCCGCGACGATCATCGGCGCACTGTTCGGCGGATCGCTGATGGTGCGGCTCGGCCTGTACCGCTCGCTGATGCTGTTCGGCATCCTGCAGGCGGTCTCCAACCTCGGCTACTGGGTGCTGTCGGTCACGCCGCCCCACCTGTGGTCGATGGGCGCGACCATCGCCATCGAGAACCTGTGTGGCGG
Source organism: Cupriavidus sp. 2SB (assembly GCF_005503625.1). Lineage (GTDB taxonomy): Bacteria > Pseudomonadota > Gammaproteobacteria > Burkholderiales > Burkholderiaceae > Cupriavidus. Next base: position 36,457 of record NZ_SCMX01000005.1, read on the forward strand.
CATGGGCACCGCCGCGTTCGTGGCGTTGCTGATGACGCTGTGCAACCGGTCATTCTCGGCCACGCAGTACGCGCTGCTGTCCGCGCTGGCATCGATCGGACGCGTCTACGTGGGTCCCACCTCGGGCTACATGGTGGAAGCCTGGGGCTGGGCGCCGTTCTACCTCGGCACCGTCGTGGCCGCCGTGCCCGGCGTGGTCCTGCTCTGGGCGATGCGCCGCACGGTCCACCGCTACGAGGCGCAGGCGCGCGAGCCAGAGCCGGTGGCTGGCGCGCGCACTGCCTGATTATTCTTTGTAGTAGACGATTTGATGGGAGGTGGCGAGCAACTCACCTTCCGGACTCCAGATCTCCGCCGTCTGGTCAAAGAACCCCTGCCGAAACACGCGCGCCTGGGCGCTGCCCAGTACATGGCGATCACCGAGCGCGGCCAGCGTGGCGGCATCGGCGTGGAAATAAGTGGTCAGTGACACCGTGCCGGCGGGCACAAACCCGGCGCGCTTGAGAAAGATGCGCGGGTAGAAGGCGTCGCACAGGGCCGCAATGGCTGCATAGTCGGGCGTGCGCGCCGGCTCGTCGCGAATCCAGAATTGCGTCAGGCTGTCCGGGTTTTCAGTACCCGCCGCTGCGTTGGGCTTGGCGCCACGCACGGCGCGCATGTCGTAGCTGCCGATCCACTTGACCGGCGCAAACCCACCCATGCGCGGCAGCCCCTCAGCCGCCGGCACCTCGGGCATCTTCGCCTCGCCGCAATTCCAGGTCTCGCGCCGCACCGCGAACACGGCGCTGCCGGTGGTCGTGATCTCGCCGTTCTGCAGGAGTTCGAGGTGCCAGTGCTGGGTCGAGCGATTCGTGCGCGAAGGACGCGCCACCACTTCGAACGGCCCTTCCGCAATCGGGCCGGCAAAGTTGACGGTCAGCGCGCTGGGGTCGCCCAGCCGCTCGGGATGAGCGAGCGCCGCCTGCAGCATCACGGCCGCCGTGGCACCGCCAAACGGGCCGATCATGTTCCAGTAAGCCTGGCTCGTATGGCCCAGGTAGCGGTGTTCGCCGGCGGGTTCGAGTTGCAGGGCGTGATCGAGCGGATGGAGGGGCGCTTGCGTCATGGCAGAAAATAGTACGGTCGTTCGATGAATCCGTACGGTATGCCCGCCAGAGGGTTGCGTCAAGCTAGTCGCTACGCCACGCCCCTTCCGTTACGCCATCGTCACACCGCCGTGACGCGATACACGGCCAGGCTGCCGCGCCAGTTCACGCCCCAGTTGACGGTCACGCCTTCGTGCATCACCACGCGATCCAGCACGCGCAGGCCGACCTTGGGCGCCAGTTCCTCGAAATCGCCAATGGTCAGCACGCGCACGTTCGGCGTGTTGTACCACTGGTACGGCAGCGACTCCGACACCGGCATGCGGCCCCGGAATACCGACAGCCGATGCGGCCAGTAACCGAAATTCGGGAACGAGACAATGCATTCGCGCCCCACGCGCAGCGTGTCGCGCAGCACCTGGGCCGTGTTGTGGATGGTCTGCAGCGTCTGCGACAGGATCACCGTGTCGAAGCTTTTGTCCTCGAACAGTGCCAGTCCACCCTCCAGGTTCTGCTGGATTACGTGAACACCCTTCTGCGCGCAGGCCAGCACGCCCTCGTCGCGGATCTCGATGCCATAGGCATGCACGTCCAGTTCGTCCTGCAGCACGCGCAGCAGGCTGCCGTCGCCGCAGCCGGCATCGAGCACGCTGGAGTTGGGTTCGATCCAGCGCGCGATGGCGCGGAAGTCAGGGCGCAGCGCGAGGATATTGGGATTGGTGGCGGCGTTCATGCACCGATCTCCTCGGCAATGCGTTCGTAGTAGGCGCGCATCAGGTTGTGATAGCGCGGATCGTCGAGCAGGAAGGCGTCGTGGCCGTGCGGGGCATCGATCTCCGCATACGACACGCGGCGCTTGTTGTCGAGCAGCGCCTTGACGATCTCGCGGCTGCGGTTCGGCGCAAAACGCCAGTCCGTGCTGAAGCTCACCACCAGGAAATTGGAACTGGTCTGCGCCATGGCCCGCGTCAGGTCGCCGTCGAATGTCAGCGCAGGATCGAAGTAATCCAGCGCCCGCGTGATCAGCAGGTAGGTATTCGCGTCGAAGTACTCGGCGAACTTGTCGCCCTGGTATCGCAGGTAACTCTCCACTTGGAACTCGACGTCGAACGAGAACTGGATGTCCTCGGCCTTGAGCGTCCGGCCAAATTTCTCGGCCATGTCCTCGTCGGACAGGTACGTGATGTGGCCGATCATCCGGGCCACGCGCAGGCCGCGCTTCGGCTTCACGTTGTGCGCGTAATAGTTGCCGCCGTGGAAGTCCGGGTCCGACAGGATCGAACTGCGCGCCACCTCGTTGAACGCAATGTTCTGCGCCGACAGCTTGGGCGTGGACGCCACCACGATGCAATGGCGCAGCCGCTCCGGATACATCAGGCTCCAGGCCAGCGCCTGCATGCCGCCCAGGCTGCCACCCATCACCGCCGCGAACTGCGTGATGCCGAAGTGATCGGCCACGCGGGCCTGCGCGTTGACCCAGTCCTCGACCGTCACCACGGGAAACAGCGCGCCGTACGGCTGGCCCGTGGCCGGGTTGATGCTCATCGGCCCGGTCGAGCCGAAACACGACCCGAGGTTGTTCACGCCGATCACGAAGAAGCGGTTGGTATCGAGCGGCTTGCCGGGGCCCACCATGTTGTCCCACCAGCCGATATCGCGCGGATTGTCCGCGGCGATGCCGGCCACATGATGCGAGGCATTGAGTGCGTGGCACACCAGCACGGCATTGCTGCGAGCGGCGTTGAGCGTGCCGTAGGTTTCGACCATCAGGTCATAGCCGGCGAGCTGGGTGCCGTTGCGGAGCTTCAGCGGCTCGTCGAAATGCAGTCGCTGGGGCGTGACGACGCCAACCGAATCGGTCGGCACGTCGAGGACACCAGCGGGAGGGGCGACATCGGTCATTGAGCGGGCCCGCGCAAATGGCAGGCATAAAAAAACCCGACCGGCATATGCGTTGGATTCGCAGCCAAGTCGGGCTTTTCGCGGTGTCCCGCGTGCCGGTGCTGGAGCGTGGACGACATCGACATCATCTGTCACACGTCATTCGCGAGGCACCGACCCAACCTCTTTAGCCGCATTTATATTGGCGTCCCGGGGACACTCCCCAGGCTGCCGCGCGCCCGCAAGCCAGTCATCAAATCGGCGCGACCCGCACATTATAGTGCAAAGCGCGGGCCGTGCTCACGACCCTGCGCCCTGCACGGTTTTCACCCCAGCAGCACGCGCAGTTGCGCGTCGATGCTTTCAGCCGGCAGCTTGCGGAAGCCGCTCTTCGCGTAGCGGTGCCAGTGGCCTTGCACAGCGGCCATGATCAGCGCCACGCGCCCGGACACGTCCGCATCGGCCGGAAACGCGGCCTGCGAGACGGCCACCTTCAGGCACTGGCGCAGCGATGCCTCGATGCGGTCCACCATCTGGTTGATGCGCTCCTGCAGGCGCTCGTGCTCGCCCACCAGCGCCTCGCCGGTCAGCACGCGCGTCATGCCGGGATTCTTCTCGGCAAACGTCAGCAGCATGCGCACGATGGCCTGCAACTGGCGCAGGCCGTGCTCTTCCTGCGTGGTGATCTGGTTGATCAGCCCGAACACGGTCTGCTCGATGAAGCCGATCAGCCCTTCGAACATCTGCGCCTTGCTCGCGAAATGGCGATACAGCGCGGCCTCGGAAACCGACAGCTTGGCGGCCAGCGCCGCCGTGGTGATCTTTTCCCCGCGCGGATGCTCGAGCATGCCAGCCAGCGTCTGCAGGATCTGGATGCGGCGTTCGCCGGGACGCGGACGCTTGCGCGCCGGCGCGTCCGGATCGGCGACCGATGTGACAGGAGGCACTGGGGCCTCGGCCTGTCGAGCGATGGTTTGCGTCATGACCCGATTCTCCGCTTTTGTTTTAGGAGTTGATGCATCGATTGTACTTTTATGTCCACATAGCGCGGGCGATTGACCAGTCGCGCACGCGTTGCCGGCACCGCGCCGGCCTCGGTCTGTGGCGCCGTTGCCGCAGCCCGGGCTATCGCCGGGGTGCCCGGGTCCTGGCTTTCCGCCGCCACAAGCGTCACGGCGTGCTCCTGCGCCGCGTGTCCCGCGTGCTGGCGATCTTCGGCGGCCAGGGTCTGGCGCGTGGCGGCGTCGCGCGCCGTGCCATCCGCCGCTGGCCCCATGGGATGCGGACGCGACGGCGAGACCGTCCGCAGGAACCCGGTGACCCATGCCGTGCGAATGCCCATGCCGGCATAGTGCTTGAGGTGCGACAGCGTGTCCTCCACCAGCACCGCGCGATGCGCGGCCACGCCCGCCTGCGCCAGCAGGCGCAGCAGCATGCGCCGGTCCGGCTTCGGACCCAGATGGCCGTGGACCCACATGTCCTCGATGGCCACCACGCGCTCGAAACAGCGGTCGATGCCCGCCAGAGCCATCACCGCATGCGCATAGTCGCGCGGCGCGTTGGTGACCAGGATCTTGCGGCCGGGCAACCGGCGCAACGCCGTCGCCAGGCCACGCCGCACGCGCACCATGTCTGCCAGGTCCGGAAACTCGTGGGCGGCACGCAGGAAATCAGCCGGGTCCACCTGATGGTGGCGGATCATGCCGAGCAGCGTGGCGCCATAGCGTCGCCAGTAGTCCACGCGCAGTCGGCTGGCCTCGGCCAGGTCGCAGCCCAGCACACGCGCCACGTATGCCGTCATCAGCCCGTTGATGGCCGGAAAGATGGCGTGCGAGGCGTCATGCAGCGTATTGTCGAGGTCGAACAGCCAGACCGTGCTACCCGACGTGTCACCGGCGACATCGCGCCGCAGATGCCGGCGCGGACGGTGCGCGGACGTGTCGAGCCACGCGCGCGTGCGCGCCTTGCCCCGTCGCCGGGAGGGCTGGTGGATGAACACGCCTGGATTGTGAGAATGCAAGGGGAGACAGGAAGCGGAGCGGGAAGCCCGCGCGGGCCTCCCGGTGGCGCACTCAGTGCGAGCGGATCATCGTGCCGAACGCCTGTTCGGTCAGGATTTCCAGCAGCAGCGAGTGTTCGATGCGGCCGTCGACGATGTGAACCGAGTGAACGCCGCTCTTGGCGGCATCCAGTGCGGACGAGATCTTGGGCAGCATGCCGCCCGAGATCGTGCCATCGGCAAACAGTTCCTCGATCTCGCGCGCGGACAGGTCGGTCAGCAGATTGCCCTTCTTGTCCATCACACCCGGGATGTTCGTCATCATGACGAGCTTCTCGGCCTTCAGGATCTCGGCCATCTTGCCCGCCACCACATCGGCGTTGATGTTGTAGGCCTGGCCGTCATCGGAGAAGCCGATCGGCGAGATGACAGGGATGAACGCGTCGTCCTGCAGCGCCTTGACCACGGCCGGGTTGATGGCCTCGATATCGCCCACGAAGCCGATATCGATGAACGTGCCCGGGTTCTCGCGGTCCGGCATCTGCAGGCGCTTGGCGCGGATCAGCCCGCCATCCTTGCCCGTCAGGCCCACGGCCTGGCCGCCGTACTGGTTGATCAGCATGACGATGTCCTGCTGGACTTCACCGCCGAGCACCCATTCCACGACTTCCATGGTCTCTTCGTCGGTAACGCGCATGCCCTGGATGAAGGTGCCGACCTTGCCGACCTTCTTCAGCGCCTCGTCGATCTGCGGACCGCCGCCATGGACCACCACCGGGTTCATACCCACGAGCTTGAGCAGGATCACGTCGCGCGCGAACCCGTGCTTGAGCTTTTCCTCGGTCATCGCATTGCCGCCGTACTTGACCACAATGGTCTTGCCGTGGAACTTGCGGATGTAAGGCAGTGCCTCGGCGAGGATCTCGGCCTTGAGGGCGGGGGCGATGGCCGCAACCGTGGTGGCGGCAGGCCCAGGATTGTCAGCGTTCATGGCTTCGGACATTCCGTGTGATGTGGAGCAGGTATCATGATTAACCGTCCGCCTGGTAGGCGATACGGGCGAGGCCGGCGTTGCGGCTACCGGCCGGGCACAAGGGCCACAGCGGGACGATGTGCCCCGCAGGCGCCATCCGGCCACGGCAGGCGCCGATTTTACAAGAAACCGGCGGCAGCATTGCAATCGCTGCTTTGCAACAACGCTTTCAGACCATGACCGATCCGTCGACGATCCTGACTGGACAACTGCGCCCGGTGGAACGCTGCAGTGCATGCGGAGCCCCCTTCGTCTGCGGTTTCGTGGCCGGACTGCCCGAATGCTGGTGCGCCAGCCAGCCGCTGCTGCCCTCCCGCCAGATCGTGGCCAACCAGCACTGCCTGTGTCCGGACTGCCTCAAACAGCGTCGGGAATCCGCACCAGATTGAGACACTTCTGAATCCCGTCCAAAATTTTTGTTGTTTACCGGTGATTTGCACGTTGCGAATGACAAAAGCAACGATTTCCGGTTTAACATTCGCGGCATGAATAGCCTACGCGGAATCGATCTGAACCTGCTGGTAGTGCTGGAAGCGCTGCTGGCGGAACGCCATATCTCGCGCGCCGCGCTGCGGTTGCAGCTGAGCCAGCCTGCCGTCAGCCACTCGCTGGCGCGGCTGCGGCAGCTATTGGACGATCCGTTGTTGGTGCGTGGCCAGGGTGGGCTGGTGCTCACCCCGCGCGCCCACGAGCTTGCCGGTCCGCTGGCCGAGGCATTGGCGCAGGTGCGCATCCTGCTGGGCCCCGGCGGCTTCCAGCCGGCCACGGCACGTCGCACGTTCCGGCTGGCGATGTCCGACTACGGCGCGCTGGTGGTGCTGCCGCGCCTGCTGCGCACGGTGCGCAAGGCCGCGCCGAACATCGACCTCGTGGTCACGCAGTCGAGCCGCGAATCGATGACGGGGCAGATTGCCGACGGCGAACTCGATATCGCGCTGGGTGCGTTTTCCTTCGAACCCGAGGGCGTGCGCACCGCCGCGTTGTTCAACGACGATTTCGCCTGCGCCGTCGATGCCGCCACCGTGCGCGACACCGGACGCCTGGACCACGTGGCCTACCTCGCGCGCTCCCATGTGCTGGTCACCGGTCCCACGGAACGCGGCGAGGCCATCGACGCCGCTGTCACCCGACTGGGCGGGCGACGCAAGATTGCCTGCGTGGTGCAGCAGTGGAGCGTGGCACCAGGGTTGATCGTCGGCACCAACATGGTCCTGACGGCCGCGCGGCGCACGCTGGAGGCGCTGGCCGACGAGCGGCTGGCGATCTTCGAGGCGCCGTTCACGATTCCCGGCTTCACCTACAGCATGATCTGGCCGGAAAAAGCCGATGCCGATCCGGGGCACACCTGGCTGCGCGAACGCGTGCAGCAGGCGGCCACCGCCGCCACGGAAACCGAGGAAGACACCGCAGCGATCAGCCTGCGGGGATGAAAAAGGGGAGCGTCTGCTCCCCTTTTCGTTTGGTGCCGTTGCCGCTCAGTGCTTGTGGTCCATCTGGCCGCCGGACTGCGCCGGGGCCGCTACGTCGCGCACCTGCGCCTTGACCGTCTGCTCCGTCACCTTGCCGTTCTGCTCGATCTTCAGCGTGATGGGCACCGAATCGCCGGCCTTGAGTTGCTGCTTCAGGCCCATGAGCATGACGTGATAGCCGCCCGGCTTGAGCTGTACGTTCTGCATCTTCGGCAGGTCCAGCGACTCGATCGGACGCATGCGCATCACGTTGTTGTCCATCTTCATCTCGTGCAACTCGGCGCTGCCCAGCGGCGACGACACGCCGACCAGCTTCGCGCCCTGATGCGCATGAATCGTCATGAAGGCGCCCGACGCCGTCTGCGCCGGTACGGTGCCGCGCACCCAGGCGTCGCTGACATCGACCTGGGCCATGGCCTGGGCGCTGGTCAGCAGGCCGGCCACCCCAAGGGTGACGATCGAGGCGGCGCGCAGGGCGCGGGTTCTGACTTGCATACGGAACATCTCCACGAATTTGACAGGTTGGCTGCGTTGGCCCGATAGATCGAGCAGGTCGAACAGGCTGGAAGCCGGGACATTAGCATGATGTCGCGCGCTGCGTGCGCGACCTGCGCCACGCCCGAATGCGGCACGGTGTCGCACGGCAGGCAACCCCGCCCAGCATTGCTACACTCGCGCCATGCAAGCCTCGATCGACCTGCCCCCGCCGCCTCCGCCGGCCTTCGCCACTCCCCCTGGCATGCCGGGCATGCCAGCGCCCCGTCACAGCCTGGTGAGCATGCGCCGGCTGTGCTGGCTGCGCTGGGCATTGCTGGCCGGGCAGGCGCTGCTGCTGGCCCTGTGCGAATCCGTGGCCGGCATCCACCTGCCCTTCCAGCCGCTGCTGTTCCTGTTCGCGGTCCAGGCCGCGTTCAACCTCTATACGGTGGCGCGCCTGCGATGGCACACCCGGCGCAACACCATGCCGGGCGATCCGGAACTCATGGTGCAGATGCTGGTGGACCTGACCGCGTTGTCGGCCATCCTGTTCTATACGGGCGGCGCCACCAATCCCTTCGTGTCGTTCTACTTGCCGGGGCTGGCCATCGCAGCGGCCATCCTGCCGTGGCGGCTGGTGGCGCTGCTGGCCGGCTATGCGCTGACCTGCTACTCCCTGCTGCTGCTCGATTACGTGCCGCTGCATCTGCACAATCCCGACAACGCCGTGAACTATCACCTGGCGGGGATGTGGCTCAACTTCGTGGCCAGCGCGGTGATGATCGCGATCTTCGTGGCACGCCTGTCCAACGTGCTGCGGCAGCGTGACGCGCAACTCAACGACGCCCGCGAACTGCTGTTGCGCGAGGCGCGCGTGGAAGCGCTCAACGACCAGGCCGCTGCCGTGGCGCACGAGATCGGTACGCCGCTGGCCACGCTCGCCGTGATCGCCGGCGAACTGCGTGGCGACGCCGCCGACACCGCGCGCGGCAGGACCGCGATTGCCGATTACCTGCCCGACCTGCAAACGATGGAGCAGCAACTCGAACTGTGCCGCTCCATCCTGGCCCGGCTGCGTGCCGATCACCAGACGCTGGCGCCGCAACGCATCGATGCCTGGCTGACGTCGTTCGTGGAGCGCTGGCAGTTGCGCCATCCGCAAGCCAGCCTGCAAGCCGAACTCTCGCCCGACGCCGGCATGCAGGCCGTGGATACCGCGCGCGTGGCGCAGATCCTGACCATCGTGCTGGACAACGCCGCGCGCAGCCAGCAGGGCGAACATGGCGACGACGCACGAGGCGGGCCGCCGCTGGCGCTGGCAATCGCGCAGGAAGGCGATGCCCTGCTGCTGCGCGTGACCGATCACGGCAGCGGCATCGCGCCCGCGCTGCGCAGCCAGCTGGGCGAGCGTCCCGTTGCCAGCACGCTCGGCGGACAGGGTATCGGCCTGTATCTGGCGCAAAGCGCCGCGCGCCAACTGGGTGGACAACTCGCATGGCTCGACAATCCTGCCGGCGGCACCGTGACCGAACTGCGGCTGCCTATCGGCGATGCCACGCGCCGCCAGACCTTCAACCCCAACGCCTTCCAACCTTGATGATCGACGCCCCGGCGCCTGCCGATGCCACCCCCTTTCTTGTGGTCGATGACGACGAGGTCTTCTCCGGCACGCTGGCACGCGCGCTGACGCGCCGCGGCTATGCGGTGCAGGTGGCGCACAACAGCGCCAGTGCGCTGGCGCTAGCCACGAAAACGCCATTCGCCTACGTCACGCTCGACCTGCATCTCGGCCCGCCGCCTGATACGGGTGGCACTGCACCGGCAGAGTCGGGACTGCATCTGGTGGGACCGCTACGGCATGCACTGCCCGACGCGCGCATCCTGGTGCTGACCGGCTATGCGAGCATCGCCACGGCCGTGGCCGCAGTGAAGCAAGGTGCCGATGAATACCTGGCCAAGCCGGCCAATGTGGATTCGATCCTGACCGCGCTGATGGCAGGCGTGTCCGAGGATGCGGCGGAAGCCGCGTTGGAAGAGCCGGTGCCGCTATCGGTGGCACGGCTGGAGTGGGAGCATATTCAACGCGTGCTCACGGAGCACGGCGGCAATATCTCCGCCACGGCGCGCGCGCTGAATATGCATCGGCGCACGCTGCAACGCAAGCTCGGCAAGCGGCCAGTCTCGCGCTGATCGTCTGATGACGATGGATTACAGGCGAAGCTGGACGTAGTCCCAGCCGAGATCGTCGTCCGATGCCTCGGCGATACGCACGGCATCGCGGGCATGGCGATCCGCCAGTGTGACCAGCGCGCCGGAGGCCATGGCTTCAGCGGCGATCGCGGCCTGGGTGGCTACCTGCTTTGCCGGCTTCGTGCTGGCATGAGCGGGGGTATCGGGACGGATGCAGAGAAACACCGTCGCCGCCGTGATGGCAGCCACCACGCCGCCCACGGCCATCGCCACGCGACGCTTGCGCACGCGGTTGCTGCTCTTGAAGAAAGGTGTACGCGATTCCATGCGTGACATTGGCTCACTCCCGTTAATCTGTTTTGTGGAAGGTGCGGAAGGGTCTCATTCGCGGTCACGCCCGCGCCAGAGGCTTTACCAATGCTTACGGGTGTAAGGGCTGATGAAACACGGGGGACAACACCCTCTCCCGCCTCCGTCTGTCTCCCCTCTCCCGCACGCGGGAGAGGGGAGACAACCAACAGGATCGAAAGCGACATCGCAAAAACAAAAAAGCCGGACAACGTCCGGCTTTTTTGCATCAAGCGATCAACGCGCCATCACAGCACGTAGCGCGACAGATCTTCATTCCCCGCCAGATCGCCGAGACGTTCCTCGACATAAGCCGCATCAACAGTAATGGTCTCGCCCGACGATTTCGTCGCGTGGAACGACAGGTCTTCGAGCAGGCGCTCCATCACCGTGTACAGCCGGCGTGCGCCGATGTTCTCGACCTTTTCGTTCACCGAGAACGCGATCTCGGCCAGGCGGCGGATGCCGTCTTCGGCGAACTGCAGTTCCACCTCTTCGGTCTTCAGCAGCGCCTGGTACTGCTTGGTCAGGCTGGCGTCCGTCTGCGTGAGGATGGCCTCGAAGTCCTGCACCGACAGCGAGTCCAGTTCCACGCGAATCGGGAAACGGCCCTGCAGTTCGGGAATCAGGTCGCTCGGCTTCGACAAATGGAACGCGCCCGATGCGATGAACAGGATGTGGTCCGTCTTGATCATCCCGTACTTCGTGTTGACCGTGGTGCCTTCCACCAGCGGCAGCAGATCGCGCTGCACGCCCTGGCGCGACACCTCGCCGCCACCCACATCGCTGCGGCTGGCAATCTTGTCGATCTCGTCCAGGAACACGATGCCGTTCTGCTCGACGTTGGCAATCGCCTTGTGCTTGAGCTCTTCCTCGTTCAGCAGCTTGGCGGCCTCCTCGTCGATCAGCAGCTTGAACGCTTCCTTGACCTTCATCTTGCGGCGCGCCTTCTTGCCCTGGCCCATGCCCGCGAACATCGTGCGGATCTGCTCGGTCATGTCTTCCATGCCCGGCGGCCCCATGATGTCCATGCCCGGCATGGCAGCGGCCACTTCCAGCTCGATGTCCTTGTCGTCGAGTTCGCCCTGGCGCAGCTTCTTGCGGAATACCTGGCGCGTGTTCGAATCCTTGTCCTCATGCTGCTGGAAGCCGATATCGCGCGGCGGCGGCAGCAGCACGTCGAGCAGGCGATCCTCGGCCGCGTCCTCGGCCTTGGCGCGCACCTTCTTCATTTCCGATTCGCGCGTCTGCTTGACGGCCATCTCGGCCAGGTCGCGCACGATGGTGTCCACGTCGCGGCCCACGTAGCCCACTTCCGTGAACTTGGTGGCTTCGATCTTGATGAACGGCGCATCGGCCAGCTTGGCCAGGCGGCGCGCGATCTCGGTCTTGCCCACGCCCGTGGGTCCGATCATGAGGATGTTCTTCGGCGTGATTTCCTGGCGCAGCGGGTCTGCCACCTGCTGGCGGCGCCAGCGGTTGCGCAGCGCCACGGCCACGGCCTTCTTGGCCTTGTTCTGGCCGATGATGTGCTTGTCGAGTTCGGAAACGATTTCCGACGGGGTCATGGTTTGCGACATGGGGTTCCGTTCAGCGTCGGTCAGTCGATGGTTTCGATGACGAAGTTGGTATTCGTGTAGATGCAGAGTTCGCCGGCGATGGTCAACGCCTTCTCGACCACGTCCTTCGGCGATAGCTCGGTGTTCTCCACCAGCGCCTTGGCAGCCGATTGCGCGTACGCGCCACCCGACCCGATGGCCGCGATGCCGCCTTCCGGGTCCAGCACATCGCCATTGCCGGTGATGACCAGCGTGGTGTCCTTGTCGGCGGTGATCAGCATCGCCTCCAGGCGGCGCAGCGCGCGATCCGAGCGCCAGTCCTTGGCGAGATCCACCGCGGCGCGGGTCAGATTGCCCTGGTACTTTTCGAGCTTCGCCTCGAAGCGGTCCAGCAGCGAGAATGCGTCGGCCGTGCTGCCGGCAAACCCCACCAGCACCTTGCCGTTGTAGATGCGACGGACCTTGCGGGCCGTACCCTTCATCACGATATTGCCGAGCGTGACCTGGCCGTCACCGCCAAGCGCGACCTGGTTGCCGCGCCGGACGCTGACGATGGTGGTGCCGTGATACTGTTCCATGGTGCCTTTGCGTGAGAGGTGTCAGCGGCGTAGGTGGCGCCGCATGGCCCGCTTTCAAGGGAAGATTTTTCCGGCGTCCCCTCGGACGGCAGCTTTCCCACTATAGGCAACAGCTCACGGACAAAAATAAAAAAAGCCACGCATCGCGCGTGGCCTTTTCTTCATATTGCGACAGTCCGATCAGTCGGCGTACACGCCAGCCTTCTTGATCACCGGCGTCCACTTGTTGATTTCCGATGCCAGGAACGTGCGCAGCGAATCCGGCGTGGCGCGTTGTGCCGGCACGGCTTCCGCACCCAGTTCCGCCATCTTGGCGCGGAACGTCGGGTCCGTCACCGACTTCTGCAGCGCGGCCGAGAGCTTGTCGATGACCGGCTTCGGCGTGCCCTTCGGGGCGTACATGGCGTGCCAGATCTTGACTTCCACGCCCGGCATGCCCTGTTCGGCTGCGGTCGGGATGTCCTTGAACGCTTCCACGCGACGCGACTGCATGGCCGCGTAAGGCTTCAGCGCGCCTGCCTTCAGCTGGCCGGCGATGTTCGTGGTCTGGTCGCACATCAGGTTGACCTGACCGCCCAGGATGTCGGTCAGTGCCGGCGCCGTGCCCTTGTACGGCACGGTGGTCAGCTCGGTCTGGATCGCGCTCTGGAACAGCAGGCCGCACAGGTGCGAGGCCGAGCCGATACCGGCGTTGGCCAGCGACAGCTTGGCGGCGTTGGCCTTGATGTACGGGATCAGGTCCTTGAAGTTGGCGGGCGGCATTTGCTTGTTGCCCACCATGATCATCGGCACGTCGGCCACTTCACCGACCATCTCGAAATCCTTCAGCGGATCGAAGCCCAGGTTGCGATAGAGGGCCGGCGCAGTGGACATGCCGATATGGTGGATCAGGATCGTGTAACCGTCGTTCTTCGCCTGCGCCACTTTCTTGGCGCCGATGGTGCCGCCAGCACCGCCGAGGTTTTCGATCACGATCGTGGTGCCCAGGTGCTTGGACATGATCGCCGTGAGTTCACGCGACACCTTGTCTGTGGGGCCACCGGCCGCGAACGGCACCACGGCCTGAACCGGCTTGCTGCCCGGAAATTCCTGAGCCTGGGCTCCCGTGAAGGCACCCACGCCGGCCACAACCAGCGCGGCTGCAAATTTGATTGCAACTCGTTTCATTTGCGTCTCTCCTGTTCCCTCTGTAACCCGTTCCAGCGCCGCCCGCGCCGCCGGAAATCCCGCGTTTCGCGGGCACCGGCCCCGTCGATCCATATCGGAAAACACGGGGTGACCATCGGCACGATGTATGGGTGGTAAGCGGCTGCAAACCCCGCCGACAGGCGGAGCCGGAGGTGGATGTTAGCAACCGCGAACAAGCGCGAGGTATAGGGGCTAACCCGCGAGAAACGGACATATCCGAGGGAACCGAAGACTTCCTCGGACACTCACCCGAACGGGTGCGCAACGCCCTCCGGAAAGACCTTGCTTGTGCAACTGAATTGCAACTCGATGGGCGCTATGGTTAAATCTCCGGCATGACCCGCACCACCTCCGAACCCGCTTCCACGCGCGCCAAGACGCTGCCTGCCGAGGCGGAACCCGATACTGATGTCGATGCCGCGCAAGCTGCCCAGGCGCGGCTGCGGCATCTGGGCGCCCGTGTGACCCAGCCCCGCGTGGCGATCCTGGCTTGCCTGATCGATGCCGACGAGCCGCTGACGCACCAGGCCGTGATCGACCGCCTGCCGCCCGATGGCGACGTGGATCGCGTGACCGTGTATCGCGTACTCGACTGGCTCGTCGATCAGGGCATGGCACAGAAGCGCGCTGGCCGCGACCGCGTCTTCCGTTTCACGCTGGTGGAGCACGAGGCAGCCCGCGCACAGGTGCATCGGCAGCACAGCCACTTTCATTGCACGCGCTGTGACCGCACCTTCTGTCTCGAATCGGCGGGCAAGTCCGTAGCGCCCAGGGTGCCCAGCGGCTTTGCCGTGGAGCACGTGGAACTGACCGTCAACGGCGTATGTGCCGAATGCGGAAGGGTGCGCGATGCCGGCGGGCAGTAACACCGAACACTGAATAACATGCCGGCCAGACGCCGGCCCAACGATCTCCCTCGGAGTCCAACGACATGTCCAAGCTCATTCCGGTCACGATCCTGACCGGCTTCCTCGGTAGCGGCAAGACCACGCTGCTCAAGCGCATCCTGAACGAACAGCACGGCATGAAGATCGCCGTGATCGAGAACGAGTTCGGCGAAGAAAATATCGACAACGAGATCCTCGTGCAGGATGGCCGCGAACAGATCGTGCAGATGAGCAATGGCTGCATCTGCTGCACGATCCGTGGCGACCTCGTGCAGGCCCTGTCGGATCTGGTCACCCAGCGCGACGAAGGCAAGCTCGATTTCGACCGCGTGGTAATCGAGACCACCGGTGTGGCCAATCCGGGTCCTGTGGCGCAGACCTTCTTCATGGACGAGGAAATTGCATCGCGCTACCTGCTGGACGCCGTGATCACGCTGGTGGATGCCAAGCACGGCAACATCCAGCTCGACAAGCAGGAAGAAGCGCAACGCCAGGTGGGCTTTGCGGATTCGATCTTCATCACGAAGTCCGATCTGGTCAGCGCCGCAGAGGTGGACGACCTGCGCCACCGTCTGAAGCACATGAATGCCCGTGCGCCGATCCGCACCGCCAACTTCGGCGAGGCGCCGATCGACACGATCTTCGACCTGCGCGGCTTCAACCTCAATGAAAAGCTCGAGATCGATCCCGAGTTCCTGCGTACCGACGACCACGACCATGACCATGACCATGGGCACGATCATGCGCACGGCGAGGAGTGCGCCCCCGATTGCGGTCACGATCACTCCCATGACCACGGCCACGATCACGATCACGGGCATGGTCATGCGCACGACCACCATCACCACCACCACCACACGGACCGAATCGCCTCGTTCGTCTTCCGTAGCGACAAGCCGTTCCACTACGGCAAGCTGGAGGAATTCCTGTCGGGCATCCTGTCGGTGTACGGCGAGAAGCTGCTGCGCTACAAGGGCGTGCTCTATATGGAAGGGGTGGACCGCAAGGTGGTGTTCCAGGGCGTCCACCAACTGATGGGCAGCGACATCGGCGCCAAATGGGAGAACGAGACGCCCGGTACGCGCATGGTATTCATCGGCGTGGACTTGCCGCGCGACGCCATCCTCAAGGGCCTGACCGCCTGCCTCGCCTGATTCCCGTCCAGTCCATCGCTGGTTGACCGGGCAACGACCCGGTCTGCCCGATGCGTCATATGCCCCCGCCGCCACCCTGGCCGGCGGGCGGCCTCCCCCGCTTTCTGCGCCCGACACCCTCCAGATGGGTGGAATATGGGGAAAACTCCTGTCTCTTGTCAGTCTTTCTCCCATATCTCGAAGAAATTTGTTCAAGTACAATAGGCCGGATTTGATACGGGCGGCGCACCTCTGGGCGTTGCCGGTATTCGCAGGGCGGCAGGCGTCGTCAGCACGAGGCAAGGGCCGCCAGCAGGCGCGGTCGCAGGGCTTTAGTGCGGAGACCGCCCTCCGCCTGGGGTTCCTCGCATACGCGCCGTCACTCTTCGACGCGTAGAGAGAGGTGCCCCATGACAGCCGCAACAAAAAGCAAGGAAAGCCGCAGCAAGACAGTTACCGCTGCGACGGAGACGCTCAAGGCGCAGCCTGTAAAGGCGACGCCAGCTCCCCGCGGCAGTACGGCGCACGCCGAAGCGGGCGAGGCCAAGGGAGGCACGCGAAGCAGCAAGACTGCAGCCAGCCAGAGTGAAACAGCCGCACCGCGCAAGCGGACGGCCACTGCACCCGAGCGGACGAAGACACCGCCGGTCGCATCAACAAGAGAATCAGCAGGTACCATGAGCAGCAACAAAATTCTGACTGAAGCTGAAATCCTGAAGATGAGCGACAAGGACTACATGAACGAGGCGCAACTCGCCTTTTTCAAGAATCGCCTTCAGCAGCTTCGCGACGATATCCTCAAGAATGCGGACCAGACGACGGAGCACCTGCGCGAAACGGTCATCGTGCCGGACCCGGCCGACCGTGCCACGATCGAGGAAGAACACGCCCTCGAACTGCGCACGCGCGACCGTGAGCGCAAGCTGCTGAAGAAGGTGGAACAGTCGCTGCAGCGTATCGACTCCGGTGACTACGGCTGGTGCGAGGAAACCGGCGAGCCGATCGGCGTGCCGCGTCTGCTGGCCCGTCCCACCGCCACGCTGTCGCTGGAAGCCCAGCAGCGCCGCGAACTGCGCCAGAAGCTGTTCGGCGACTGATCCGCCGCTCGGCGCATCGAATGCTGGCCATGCGGCCCGGCCTTGCCGGGCCGTTTTTGTTTTTTGCGGCAAACCCCGCGTCCAGCCGTCTTGCCGTCACGCAGGCGCACTACCATTAGCTGTGAGTCCGGCCTGTTACCGCAGCCGGCTTTCTGCTACAGTCGCAACCTTGTTGCAATAACAGATACAACTTCCATCACATGGCCGCTCGCCTGCCCGTCACCGTGTTGTCCGGATTCACCGGCGCCGGCAAGACCACCGTGCTGCATCACCTCGCGTCGCAGCATGGCGCGCGCATGGCCGTGGTGGACAGCCAGGGCGACCTGCTGGCCGAGGTGGAGAAGCTGGCGCAGGCCGGCCAGCACGATCATGTGGTGATCGAGGCCACCGCCACCGACGAGCCGCTCGGCATTGCCGATGCCTTCGCGTTCGAAGACCAGCACGGTGGGCAGGCACCCGGCGTGGTGCATCTCGACACACTGGTAACAGTCGTCGATGCCAGCCGCTTCCTGCAGGACTTCCACGACGCAGACTTTCTCTCCGCACGCGGGCTGGCCGACGCCAACGACGACCGCACCGTTGTGGATGTATTGATCGACCAGATCGAAGTCTGCGACGTCATCGTCGTCAACAAGATCGACCTTGTCGATGCGGGCCAGTTGGGCCGCCTGCATGTGGTGCTGCACGCGCTCAATCCGCGCGCCGATATCGTCGATGCCAGCCATGGCAATGTGGCCGCCGAGCGAGTGCTGGGCACGGGCCGGTTCGATATCGATGCCACGCCGAATGCCGCAGGCTGGCAAGCCGCGTTGCAAGGTGATGCCGTGCCTGCCGCTGCGGGGGTCTCCACCCTGCTCTACCGTCGCCGCCGTCCGTTCCACCCGCAGCGATTCGCCGACCTGATCCATACCGATTGGATGCGCGAGCATGGCGACGTGCTGCGTTCGCACGGATTGTTCTGGCTGGCCAGCCGCATGGATATCGCCGGCAACTGGAGCCAGGCCGGCGGTGTCTGCCGTCCTGGTGCGGCCGGTGCCTGGTGGGCCGCCATCGACGCGGAGGAATGGCCGTCCGAAGGACTGGCACGCGCGGCCATCGAGGCCGACCTGCTCGAAGACGGCCTGCCCGCCGAGTACGGTGACCGCCGCCAGGAGCTGGTGCTGACCGGCATCGACCTCGATTCCGACGCGCTGCTCGCGCGGCTCGATGCGTGCTTGCTGACCGACGACGAAATGGCAGCAGGCCCGGAGACCTGGGCGACCTATCCCGATCCATTCCCGGACTGGGGTGACGCGTTCGACGACGTGCATGACCATGACCACGAAGGTCACGATCATGATCACGACCATGCGCACGATCACGATCATGGCGACGGCCCGTGTGGCTGCGGGCATGCGCACTGACATTCCGCTTCTCTCTCGCTGGCGGGCACGCGGCGTTGGCTTCTGGCCGGCGCTGTGGCTCGTGGCCTGCCTGTTGCTCGCGCAGCATGCGGGTCTGGTGCACCGCGTGGTGCACGGCGGTTTTCCGGCCTTGCCGCAAGTCAGTCTCGTGACGGCTGCGGATGCAAGCCATGGCGCCCATCACGGCGCCTCGTTCCTGAAACTCGGTCTCCACTCGTGCGTGCTGTTCGACGGTGCGACGATGGCTGACACCCTCTTCGGCAGTTTCACGCTGCCCGATCTCGCCTTCGGCAAGCCGGTCAAGCCGGCAAACCTGGCGTGGCGCTGGCCCGATCTGCCGGCCGCGCGTCCATTCCACTCCCGCGCGCCTCCATCCGCATTCGCATTCGTCTGATCGCCTGGGTCGTGGCGCACTGCCACGCGCCCTCGCGTCTGCCTGACCGGGCATGCCGCGCCTTGAGCCGCGCCGCATGCCCGCCCACTCGAATTCGAATCGCGAGCCATGTACTCGAACTCCAACCGTATTCCGGCGGTGCGCCGCACCCCGCTGGCGGCACTTGCCGCCCTGATCGCCACTGGTCTTTCCTCCGCCGCCATCGCGCAGGACGCCACTCCGCAAACGCTGAAGGAAGTGGTGGTCACCGCCAATCCGCTCGGCAGCGACCTGAACGACATGGTCGCGCCCGTCTCCACGCTCGGCGGCGATGCACTGACCGTGCGCCAGGGCAGCACGCTGGGCGAAACGCTGAACAGCCTGCCCGGTGTGACCTCGTCGTACTTTGGCCCCAACGCCAGCCGCCCGATCATTCGCGGTCTCGACGGCGACCGCATCAAGGTGCTGCAGAACGGCGGCTCCACGCTCGATGCCTCCACGCTGTCCTACGATCACGCGGTGCCCATCGACCCGCTGATCGCCGAGAAGATCGAAGTGGTGCGCGGGCCCGCCGCGCTGATGTACGGCGGCAATGCCGTGGGCGGTGTGGTCAACGTGATCGACAACCGCATCCCGCGCGATCCCATCACTGGGGTGTCTGGCGCAACCGATTTCAGCGGCACGATAGGCGGCGACAAGGGCCGCAACGCCAGCGGCATGATCGAAGCCGGCAACGGCAAGTTTGCGGTGCATGCCGACGCGTTCGTGCGCCAGACCAGCGACCTGCGCATCCCCGGTTATGCACGCAGTGGCACGCAGCGTGCCACGCAGCCGCTGCCCGAAGGCGAGAGCGAGGCGTACGGAAAAATCCCGAACACCAACGCGCACCAGGAAGGCGGATCGCTGGGCGGCTCGTACACATGGGCCGATGGCTTCGTGGGCGCGAACTGGTCCACGTATCGCAACGACTACGGCACACCGGCCGAGGAAGACGCACGCATCAAGATGCGCCAGGACCGTTTTGCACTGGAAGGCGAAGCCCGTAACCTGGGCGGCAGCACCAACGGCATCATCCAGTCGGTCAAGGGCAAGTTCAGCTACACCGACTACGAGCACCGCGAGATCGAGGGCGGCGAGACCGGCACCACGTTCAAGAATCACGGCTGGGATGCCCGACTGGAAGCCACGCACGGCAAGATCGGCAACATGACCGGTGTGATCGGCACGCAGTTCGGTCACACCGATTTCTCGGCGCTGGGCGAGGAAGCGTTCGTACCGACCACCGCCACGGACAACGCCGCATTCTTCGTCTTCGAGGAACTGCCGCTGATCTCGTCGGGCGATCTGAAGCTGAACTTCGGCGGTCGCCTCGATCACAGCCGCGTGAAAGCGAGCGCCAACGGGAACGACCGTTTCAGCGATGCCGAGCGCAGCTTCAACGCCGGCAGTGCGTCGGCCGGCCTGCTCTACAAACTCAACCCGGTCTGGACGGTCACGTCGAACCTGTCCTATACCGAGCGCGCGCCCACGTTCTACGAGCTGTACGCGAACGGCCCGCACCTGGCCACTGGCTCGTATGAAACCGGCGATCCAAACGCGAGCAAGGAACGCGCAACTTCGATCGACCTCGGCATGCGTTTCAAGCAGGGCAATCATAGCGGCAGCGTGTCGGGCTACTACAGCCGATTCCAGAACTATCTCGCACTGGTCAACACCGGTGGCTTCCGCGACGAGGAAGGCAATGTCGTAGCCGGTGGCGCTGACGGTGCACTGCCGGCTTACCAATACCTTGGCGTGCCGGCCACGCTGTATGGTTTTGAAGCCGACGGCAAGACGCGCCTGCTGAACAAGATGCTGACCACCAGCGACACGCTCGACTTCGAAGCGCGCGCGGATTACGTCCACGGCGAGAACCGCAGCAATGGCGAACCGCTGCCGCGTCTGTCGCCGCTGCGTCTGGGTGGCTCGCTGGTCTATGGCGCTGGCCGCTGGGGCGCACGCATCAACGTGGACTGGAACGCGCGCCAGAGCCGCGTGCCCGCTGGCGACACGCCGAGCGATGCGTACACGATGCTCGGTGTCGCGCTGACGTACAAGATGAAACTGTCGGGTACGGAAACGCTGTTCTATGTGCGCGGGGATAACCTCACGAACACGGAAGCGCGCAGCGCGACGTCGATCTTGCGGGATATCGCGCCGTTGCCGGGGCGGAGTGTGAGAGTGGGGATGCGGACGCAGTTTTAACTCGCGTTTCCGCTTGTTTGCTCCCCTCTCCCGCATGGCGGGAGAGGGGTTGGGGGAGAGGGCATGGCGGTGCAAGCTGCCACTATCGGCAAGCAGAAGCGCTGGCCCTCTCCCCCGCCCCTCTCCCGCTTGCGGGAGAGGGGAGAAAAGCATGGGGCAAGAGAGGCGGCAATCAATCCCGATTGCTCACCATCTCACCATCCCGCACCAACGCCCCCACCTTCGCCAGCGCCTTCATCGCCTGATCGAAGACCGCTTCCATCGACTGCGCCGCCACATACCGCGATCGCACCCGCTGCATCAGCGGCGTCCCGGCAAACCACGCAAACAGGTCTTCTCGCGAAATCGTCTGCGCTTCGAGCAGCTTGAATTTCACGAGCACGCGGATCGCATGCGTCGCGTTGCGTAGCGGATCGCTGCGCAGATACTCCAGCCGGCTGCGCGCACGAGTCACCGCCTGCGCCACATCATCGAATACCCGACCATGGCCGGGGATCACGATGCGGGCGTCGAGCGTATCAATGCAGTCGAGGATCGCTGCCTGTTCGGCAAAGCCGCTCTCGCCGTCCAACTCCGGGAAGATCACGCCGAAGCCGTTTTCCCACAACGCATCGCCGGAGATCAGGATGCGCGATTGCGGCGCGAACAGCATCACGGCGTGGGGATCGTGCCCCGATGCGGCGATAACCTGCCAGTCGATGCCACCGAGACACAATGTGTCCCCGTCGCGCAGCACATCATCGAACGTGAAGCGCGTGCACTGCTGCCCCGTAGCGACAAAGCTCAATGCATCGTCGTCCCATATCGATACCGCTGGCGCTTCCGCAGCCGGGATCGACGTCACCGGTTGCCAGCGCGCCTGCAGCGCCGCGTTGCCGCCGCAATGATCGGAATGGAGATGGGTGTTGATGACACGGCGCAGTGGTCGTCCATCGAGCGCGTTTTCCACCAACGCCACGGTCTGCGCGGCGTGTGTCACGTACCCCGTATCGACGAGGGTCGTGTCCTGCGTGGCATCGTCGATGAACAGCACGTTGTTCGCCGACAGCCAGCCGCGCTCGAACACGCGCAAGGTGTCGGGCAGCGCGATCATGCTTCGCTGCCCGCCTCGCACAACTGCGTCACGCGCGATGGCAGCAGCGCCCAGATGCGGCGGCGCTCCACGTCATCGGCTTTGGACCAGCCCGCAATTTCCTCGATGGTACGCAGGCAGCCTTCGCAATAGCCGCTCGTGCGATCCATCTTGCAGATGCTGCGGCATGGCGATGGCACGGGCGAGACGATATGCGCCGCCGCCGCGCCGCGCACCAGTTCCGACAGCAACCTGCGTCGTGCGGGTGTCATTGCGGCGCCTGTGCCACGTCCACCACCGGCGCGCCGGTCATGGCTTGCAACTGCTGGGGCGTGAGATTGAACACCGCGTGCGGATGTCCCGCCGCAGCCCAAACGCTCTGGTACTGGAACAGGTCCGCGTCGAGCAGCATCACGGGCGCCACCGCATGGCCGATCGGGCAGACACCGCCAATGGCATAGCCCGTCTTCTCGCGCACGAACTTCGCATCGGCCTTGCCCAGCGGACCTACGCGCGCAGCCACCTTGGCTTCATCCACGCGATTGCTGCCGCTGGCGATCACCAGCACCGGCACATCGTCCTTCACGCGACGGAAGATGATCGACTTCGCAATCTCGGCCACGCTGCAGCCGAGTCCGGCCGCGGCTTCGGCAGAGGTCTTGCCGGTGGCCGGCAGCATCACGACGGGACGGTCATGGCCGATGCCGGCGAGCAGATCGGCCACGCGCTGCGCGGATTCGGGCAGTGCGGGGGAGGGTGCGGGGGATGTCTGGCTCATGTCTTGTCTATCGTTCAAACGCAGGTAGCAGGCGCAGCAGCCGCCCACTTGGTCAGCAGCGCCTTGCCCACGCGCGAGCTGTTGGGGCGGCCAATGGACTGCGAGATAAAGTCGCCGGTGCGCACCACGGCTTCGAGATCGATGCCTGTGTGCAGGCCCATGCCGTGCAGCATGTACAGCACGTCTTCGGTGGCCACATTGCCCGTCGCACCCTTCGCGTACGGACATCCGCCAAGACCCGCCACCGATGCGTGGAAGATGGCGATGCCAACTTCCAGACTTGCCAGGATGTTCGACAGTGCCTGCCCGTACGTATCGTGGAAATGGCCCGACAGACGATCCATGGCGAATTCCGCCGACACCGCGCGCATCACCTCCTGCACCTTGGTCGGCGTGCCTACACCGATGGTGTCGGCGATATCGATCTCGTCGCAACCGAGTTCGCGCATGCGGCGCACCACATCGACCACGGCACTGACCGGCACGTCGCCCTGATACGGGCAGCCGAGCGAACAGGAGATACTGCCGCGCAGCCGCATGCCCGCTTCCTTCGCCGCCGCAGCCACGGGTTCGAAGCGCGTGATCGATTCGGCGATCGAGCAGTTGATGTTCTTCTGCGAGAACGCTTCGCTGGCCGCGCCGAAGATCACCACCTCATCGGCCCCGGCAGCCACCGCGCCTTCGAAGCCCTTCATGTTTGGCGTGAGCACCGAATACAGTGTGCCGGGCCGTCGCGCGATGCGTGCCATGACCTCGGCGCCATCGGCCATCTGCGGCACCCACTTCGGCGAGACGAACGATGCGGCTTCGATGTTGACGAAGCCGGCATCGGTCAATTGATTGATCAGCGCGACCTTGACGTCGGCGGGCACCATCGCCTTCTCGTTCTGCAGGCCATCGCGCGGCCCCACTTCGACGATCTTCACGTATTGGGGGATAGTCATCGTTATCTCCTCGTGCGCGGCATGGTGGCCGCGCCTTCGATCAGGGCTTTCAGTAGCCGCGCTGCAGGTCCACGACACCAGCGATTGGCTTGCCTTCGGACAGCAGCCGGATCTTGTCCGCAATCTGCGCGATGCTGTCTTCGCGCAGCGTCAGCGCGGAGATATGTGGCGTGATCGTGATGCGCGGTTCCTGCCAGAACGGATGCTCCGCCGGCAGCGGTTCGGTGCGGAACACGTCCAGCGTGGCGCCCGCGATCTGGCCATCCTGTACCGCGGCCAGCAGGTCTTCCTCCACCACATGCGGACCACGCGCCACGTTGATCACGTAGGCGCCCCGGGCCAGCTTGTACAGCAGATCCGTGCCGATGATGTCCTCGGTCTCGGGCGTCAGCGGCAGTACGTTGACGAGCACCTTGAGGCCATCGAGAAACGTCTTCTGTCCGTCATCGCCATGGAACGACTGCACGCCTTCCACGGTTTTTTCCGAACGGCTCCAGCCGCGCACGGGGAAGCCGAAGCTGGCGAGCGTACGCGCGATGTGCGAGCCAAGCGTGCCGATGCCCATCACGCCAATCGTGAAATCGGCACGACGATGCGGCTTCAGGAATTTCCAGTTGCCAGCCTTGTGCTGTGCATCATAGGCATCGAGCTTGCGGAAGTAGCGCAGCACGGCAGCGGTCACGTAC
The DNA here is from genome assembly GCF_005503625.1 of Cupriavidus sp. 2SB. Classification (GTDB taxonomy): domain Bacteria; phylum Pseudomonadota; class Gammaproteobacteria; order Burkholderiales; family Burkholderiaceae; genus Cupriavidus. The sequence continues at coordinate 60,881 of NZ_SCMX01000005.1, forward strand.
TCGCTCATCTGTGCAGCCATGCCGGCATCGTCGAGACGCACGATGGGCACGCCTGCAGGCAGCGCATCGGGATGCGTATCGCGCAGGCGCAGAATGCCATCGACGCCCGCGCCCAGGTTGAACACGCCCTTGAGGTCCGTTCTGCCGCGCAGCATTTCCAGCGGCGGACGCCACACCACGGCGTAGTCCACGGACTGCCCCTGGCTCTCCTCCCAGGTCAGGCATTGCGCTTCCGGCAACACCTCGGCAAATCCTTCGATCCACGGCGCGTAGCGTCCATCAGGCACGTACAACTGCAACTTCATCTCGACTCCATTGTTGTGTGGGGCTATCCGGCGATTATGCGCTTGTCTTCTGGTTGTTGGCGGGCGGTGGGCGGTTAGCGCACGACGCGTAGTACTACCGTCCGTGGTTATGCGCTCCCCTCTCCCATGTCAGTGGGAGAGGGGTGGGGGTGGGGGTGAGGGCTGGAGGATCTGCTTGCCGACCTGTCGAAATTTGCACCGCTGGCCCTCTCCCCTAACCCCTCTCCCGCATGCGGGAGAGGGGAACAAAACTAGAGCGGGAGAGAAATTACGCGCCAGCCGCTTCCTCAACCGCAAACGCCAGCAACTGCGCGCCTTCCGCAACCTGCTCGCCCACGCCGTACAGCACCTCGCTCACCACCCCGTCCGTCGGCGCCGCGATGGTGTGTTCCATCTTCATGGCTTCCATCACCAGCAGCGGGGTGCCGCGCGTCACCTTGCTGCCGGGCTGCACCATCACGGCGATGACCTTGCCGGGCATCGGCGCGGTCAGCTTGCCGCCCTCGCCTTCTGCCTCGCCGGCATGCAGCAGCGGATCGAGCCAGCCGAGTACAGTATGGCGGCCGTCATGGAACACATGGAACGTATCGCCTTCGCGATGCACCTGTCCGTGCGTGCGGCGCGTGCCGAGGTCAACACGGATGTCGTCGGCCTTGAACGTGTACGCGAACGGTGCGGCTTGATCCGCGTAAATCAGCGTGCTCTTGCGCGTATCGCGCACATCGCCCTTGAGCACGACCTCCAGCTTGTGTCCCGCGGCTTCGAAATACAGCGTGCGCGTATCGCGGCCATTGAGGCGCCAGTTGCCGGCGTGCGTCCACGGCGAATGCCGGTCGGCCTCGTCGATGCGCCGCTCTTTCGACTCGCGCTCCAGCAACGCGGCCACAGCCAGCGCAATCGATTCGATGCCTGCCGATTTTTGCGGCGGGAACAGCGTGGCCTGATTGCGTTCGATGAGACCCGTATCGAGATCGGCCGTGCGGAAGGCGTCGGACTTGATCAGTCGCTGCAGGAACGCCACGTTCGTCGACAACCCCACCACGTGATAGTGCGCCAGCGCCTGGCTCATGCGATGCAGTGCTTCATCGCGATCGCGGCCCCAGACGATCAGCTTGGCGATCATCGGATCATAGAACGGGCTGATGGTGTCGCCCTCGCGCACACCGGCATCGATACGCACGCCCGCCGGGCCATGCGCATCGCCGCCGCGCATGAACTGCACCGCTGGCGGCGTACGCATGAAGCGCAGCGTGCCGGTGGATGGCAGGAAACCCTTCTCCGGATTCTCGGCGTAGATGCGCGCTTCCAGCGCATGGCCGTCGATGCGTAGTTGCTCCTGCGTGAGCGGCAATGCTTCACCGCATGCCACGCGCAGTTGCCACTCCACAAGGTCCTGCCCCGTGATCATTTCGGTGACCGGATGCTCCACCTGCAGGCGCGTGTTCATCTCCATGAAGTAGAACGAACCGTCCTGATTGGCGATGAACTCGACCGTGCCCGCGCCCACATAACCCACGGCGCGCGCCGCGGCTACGGCTGCCTCACCCATTGCGCGGCGACGCTCTTCAGTCATGCCCGGCGCAGGCGCTTCTTCCAATACTTTCTGATGGCGACGCTGCACCGAGCAGTCGCGCTCGAACAGGTAGACGCAGTTGCCGAGCGTATCGGCAAACACCTGGATCTCGATATGGCGCGGACGCGTCAGGTATTTTTCGACGAGCACCTTGTCGTCGCCGAAGCTGGCCAGCGCCTCGCGCTTGACCGATGCCAGCGCAGCCTCGAAGCCCTCGCCCGCATCCACCACGCGCATGCCCTTGCCACCGCCACCGGCGCTGGCCTTGAGCAGCACCGGATAGCCGATGCCGTCGGCCTCGCGCCGCAGCAGCGCGGCGTCCTGATCTTCGCCGTGATAGCCAGGCACCAGCGGCACTGCAGCTTTTTCCATCAACTGCTTGGCCGCGCTCTTGCTGCCCATCGCGTGGATGGCTTCGGCAGGCGGGCCGATGAAGACGAGACCCGCTTCCGCGCAGGCGCGTGCGAAATCCTCGTTCTCCGAAAGAAAGCCGTAGCCCGGGTGGATGGCCTGGGCGCCGGTCTCCTTCGCCATCTCGATGATGTGGTCCGCGCGCAGATAGCTGTCGCGCGCGGCCGGGCCGCCGATATGCACGGCCTCGTCGCAAAACGCGACATGCCGTGCGTCGGCGTCTGCGTCCGAATACACGGCCACCGTGCGAATGCCAAGGCGACGGCACGTGGCCGCTACCCGGCAGGCAATCTCGCCACGGTTGGCGATCAGGATCTTGTTGAACATGGCTCCTCCCTTGTTGTCTCCGGTCGGCGAGCCAGCGTCCTCAGATCGGCAAACCCTCTCCTGTTATCCCGCGTAGCCTTCCGCGCGGATGTCCAGGCGTGCCAGCAGTGCGCGGTCGCGATCTGCCTGCGGGTTGCCGGTCGTCAGCAGCCTTTCGCCGTAGAAAATGGAATTGGCGCCGGCCATGAAGCACAGCGCCTGCAATGCTTCGTCCATGGCCTCGCGGCCAGCGGACAGGCGCACCATTGCGCGCGGCATCGTGATGCGTGCCACCGCAATCGTGCGTACGAACTCGAACGGGTCCAGCGCTTCGGTGCCCGCCAGCGGCGTGCCCTCGACCTGCACCAGGTTGTTGATGGGCACCGACTCCGGATACGGGTCCATGTTCGCCAGTTGCGCGATCAGGCCCGCCCGCGCCGCGCGCGATTCGCCCATGCCCACGATGCCACCGCAGCAAACATTGATGCCTGCCTCGCGCACGTGGCCGATGGTGTCGAGCCGGTCCTGATACGTGCGCGTGGTGATGATCTTGCCGTAGAACTCCGGCGAGGTATCGAGGTTGTGGTTGTAGTAATCGAGGCCCGCGTCCTTCAGGCGCAGTGCCTGTTCGGCCTTCAGCATGCCCAGCGTGACGCAGGTCTCCAGGCCCATGGCCTTCACCTCGCGCACCATGTCGATCACGGGCTCCAGGTGACGCTCCTTCGGGCTGCGCCATGCGGCACCCATGCAGAAGCGCGTGGCACCGTTAGCCTTGGCGGCGCGCGCGGCGTCGAGCACGGCGTCCAGTTCCATCAGCTTCTCGGCCTTCACATCGGTATCGTGGTGCGCGCTCTGCGGGCAGTAGCCGCAATCCTCTTCGCAGCCGCCGGTCTTGATCGACAGCAGCGTGGACAGTTGCACGGTGTTGGCGTCGAAGTTCTCGCGATGCACTTGCTGCGCGCGGAACAACAGGTCGTTGAACGGCAGCGCAAACAGCGCGGCCACATCGTCCACGCGCCAGGCATCGGTGTCCTTCGATGCCGCGGCAGCGATATTGCGAGCCGATTGGCGCAGGGCATCGGCGGAGATGGAGGCGACGGTTTGTTCTTGAGCGATTTGAGTCATGATCGGTATTTCGTATTCTGTTCGTGGGGCGCGTCAGACGTGACGCTGCGCGGAAGTGGTGGCGAAGGCGCCGGCCTGCGGGCCATCCAGCAATGGCCTGAGATCGAGATGCTGCGCGGCGACGGCCGGGGCCACCTGCCAGGGCAGTTCGCCAAGCAGCGGCGCGTCCAGCGCATCCTGCAGCGTGACGATGTTCTCGGTGGGTAGCAGCATGTCCGGATCGATGCGGTTGGCGATCCATCCCGCCAGCCGCAGGCCGCGCGAACGGATCGCCTCGGCGGTCAGCATCGCGTGGCTCAGGCAGCCCAGGCGCACGCCCACCACCATGATCACGGGCAGGTCCAGCATCACGGCCAGATCGGCCGTGTTCCAGCGCGCCGCGCCCACATCGAGCGGCACGATAAAGCCGCCCACCCCTTCCACTACCACTGCCTCGGCCTGCCGACGCAAGCCATCGAATGCCAGGCGGATCGGACCGCGCGTGATGCGCTCCCCTTCGAGCGCGGCAGCCAGATGCGGCGATGCCGGCGTGCGGAAGAAGAACGGGCACATCTCGTCCTGCGGCACGATGACCGAACCCGCTGCGCGCAACTGGTCCACATCGTCGTTCTGCCACACATCGTCGAGCCACTCGCCACCTGCCGCGATGGGCTTCATGCCGACGGTGCTATAGCCCACGCCATGCAGCGCATGCAGCAACGTGGCCGTAGCGTGCGTCTTGCCCACGCCGGTATCGGTGCCGGTCACAAAGCAGGCAAAGCGCTCGGGCCGGTTCTCAATGATTCGGCTCATGCGGCCTCCCTGTGTGGCGCGGATGTGGCATGCGCCGGCACCAGGCGTGCGATCGCATCGACCAGGCGCGCCACATCCTGTTCCGTATGCGAGGCCGACAACGTGATGCGTAGCCGCGCCGTTCCTGCCGGCACCGTCGGCGGACGAATCGCACCGACCCGGAGCCCTTCCGCTTCCAGCGCGGCGGACAGCGCCAGCGCGGCGGCGTTGTCACCGACGATCAACGGCTGGATGGCAGTCTCGCTTTCGCCCAGTGTCCATCCCGCTTGCGCGGCCAGTTCACCCAGACCGTTGCGCAATTGCGCGATCAGATCGGCCAGATGCGCGCGACGGCACTCGCCTTCCTCGCCCGCGATGATGTCGAGGCTGGTCAGCAACGCGTGCGCCACGGCAGGCGGCGCAGCCGTGGTGTAGATGTACGGACGCGCCGTGTTCACCAGATGCTCGATGATCGTCGCGTGCGCGGCCACGAACGCACCGGCCACGCCAGCGGCCTTGCCGAGCGTGCCGATGTAGATCAGCCGCTCCGAGCGCAGGTTCAGATGTTCGAACACGCCCCGGCCATGCGCGCCGAGCACGCCAAAACCGTGCGCATCGTCGACGATGATCCACGCGTCATGCTGTTCGGCCAGCGCCAGCAGTTCGGTGAGCGGTGCGATATCACCATCCATGCTGAACACGCTGTCGGTGACGATCAGCTTGAGCTTGCTCGCGCTGTTCCGCAGCAATGCATCGAGCGCGGCGGTGTCCCCATGCGGATAGCGTTGCACGTCGGCCTTCGCCAGCCGCGCGCCATCGATCAGCGAGGCATGGTTCAGCGTCTCGCAGAACAGCGTGGCGCCTGCTGTACCGAGCGACGTCAGCACGGACAGGTTCGCCATGTAGCCCGTGCAGAAGTACAGCGCCTGCGCCTGCGGGATATGCGGCGACAGCCAACGCGCGAGTTCGTGTTCGAGCTGCGCATGGGCCAGCGAATGACCGCTGACCAGATGCGAGGCGCCACTGCCCGCGCCATAGCGATGCGCGCCTTCGGCCAGTGCATGCGCGATGGAAGGATGATTCGCGAGGCCGAGGTAATCGTTGCTGCAGAACGTCAGCAGCGGCTGCGGCTCGGCATCGATGGCGCCTACGGACTGGTGCGGCGCGCACGCGGTATGCGCGATGCGGCGGCGGCGCGTCAGCGCCTGCGCCTCGCGCTCGGCGGCGGCCTGTTGCAGGAGATCAAGCAGCATGGCGAGTCTCCTGTTCATCTTGCTGCGGACCGAGCACCGATTGCAGCGTCGCCAGCAGTTGTTCGCCGAGCCAGTTCGCCAGCGCGGCGTCGAAGACGTACGGCGGCATCACGTACAGCGTGTTGCCGATCGGACGCGCCAGCACGCCATGTGCACGTGCGGCGATGTGGAAGCGCGCGGCAAAGTCCGCACCGGCTGCATCGGCATCGACATCCGCCGCCCAGATCAGTCCACGCTGGCGTACGTTGCTGACGCGCGCATCGGCGGCAATACCGGCCATCGCATCGGCCAACCACTGTGCGCGGTCGCGGTTGTGTGCGAGCACATTGTCCTGCTCGAACAGGTCGAGCGTGGCGAGCGCGGCGCGGCACGCCAGCGGATTGCCCGTGTACGAGTGCGAATGCAGGAAGCTGCGTGCTATGTCATCGGCCACAAATGCACGCTGGATTTCCGGGCGCGACAGCACGAGCGACAGCGGCAGATAGCCACCGGTGATGCCTTTCGACAGGCACAGGAAATCGGGCCATGCATGCGGGGGCACGGGCTCGCCATCGCGCGTCTGCTCCCACGCGAAGAAGGTGCCGGTGCGGCCGCAGCCTACCGCGATTTCATCGGCGATCAGGTGGATGCGATAGCGGTCGCACAGTGCACGTGCGCCATCCAGATACGACGGGTCGTACATCGCCATGCCCGCCGCGCCCTGCACCAGCGGCTCGACGATCAACGCGGCGATCTGGCCCGCGCGCTCGCGCAGCAGGGTTTCCAGTTCGGCCAGCGCGCGTGCGGCCACATCGGCGGCGGTTTCGTCGCCCGCGGCCTGACGCGCATCGGGCGACATCACCACATGGGCGCGTCGCGTCAGCGGATCGTAGGCATCGCGGAAGATTTCCACGTCGGTGACGGCCAGTGCGCCGACCGTCTCGCCGTGATAGCCATGGCGCAGGCACACGAACTCGCGCTTGGTGGCGAGGCCAGTGTTGCGCCAGTAGTGAAAGCTCATCTTCAGCGCGATCTCGACCGCCGATGCGCCGTCCGAGGCATAGAACGCATTGCCGAGTGCATGGCCGGTGAGCGCGGACAACCGTTCGGCAAGTTCCACCGCCGGCGCATGCGTGCAGCCGGCCAGCATCACATGTTCGAGCGTTTGCAGTTGTGCGGTCAGCGCCGCGTTGATGCGCGGATTGGCATGGCCGAACAGATTGACCCACCAGGAACTGATGGCGTCGAAATAACGATGGCCGTCGGTATCGACCAGCCACGGGCCGTCACCACTGGCGATAGCCAGCGGCGGCTCGTTGCTGGCCGCATCGGGCCGCAGGCGCGTACACGGATGCCACACGGCACGCTGGCTGCGTGCGGCAAGCGTCTGTGTCTGGGGGACAGGATGTGTCAATGGACCCTCCTTGGAATAACCATGAGCCACGCCACCGGCGGTAGGTGCCGGGTGGTGATGGCTTTGGGGAAGCTCATGGTAGGAAGGGGCATTGGGTATTGGCAAATCTGCGGTCGTGCGGCGTTTATCGACGGATTAGAAGAGGAAGCGCGAAGTTGGTGGCGTTCGTGGTTTGTATGTCACTTGGGTGTGGCGTTTGGACGCTAACTTTCGGCATTTATTTGTTGTGCTGTCCCTTGCTCGCTGCTGGTTTGCTCCCCTCTCCCGCGAAGTGGGAGAGGGGCGGGGGAGAGGGCCAGCGGTTCTAAATGCGATATGTCAGCAAGCAGAGCCTCTTGCCCTCTCCCCCAACCCCTCTCCCGCCTTGCGGGAGAGGGGAGCAAAAAACCGAGGGGAGATCAATACACACTCAAACCTTCCAGCTCGCCGCCCGTTTCTCCAGAAACGACCGCACCCCTTCCCGTCCTTCCTCCGACGACCGGATCGATGCAATCCGGTTTGCCGTATCCGCCAGCAAATCCCCATCGATCTCCCGCCCCGACACTTCCTGCACCAGCCGCTTGCTTTCGCGCACGGCGTTCGGGCTGTTGCCGATCAGCGTGGCGGCGATCTCGGCCACTTTCTCGTCGAGTGCCTGCGGCGATGCCACCGCGTGAACAAAGCCCAGCCGCAGCGCTTCCGCCGCATCGAAACGTTCGGCCGTGATGAAGTAGCGGCGCGACGCCTGCTCCCCCATTGCGCGAATCACGTACGGGCTGATCGTCGCCGGCAGCAGGCCCAGCTTCGCTTCCGACAGACAGAAGTGCGCCGACTCCGCTGCCACCGCGATATCGCAGGCGGCCACCAGGCCCATGCCCCCGGCATAGGTGTCGCCTTGCACGCGTGCGATTACGGGCTTGGGGCAGGACCAGATCGTGTGCAACATCTGCGCCAGCGTGAGCGCGTCGGCGCGATTCTCGTCGTCCGAGTAACCGGCCATCTTCTTCATCCAGTTCAGGTCGGCGCCCGCGCAGAAGGCTGGACCATTGCCGGTCAGCACGATGGCGCGCACCTCGGGCGTATCGCCCAGCGCGCGGAAGGCGCCGGTCAGTTCGGCGATGACCGTTTCATTGAACGCGTTGCGCACATCGGGACGGTTCAGCGTGACCGTGGCGAGGTGGCGTTCGGCCGTGACCGTCAGCGTCGTGAATTGCATGTCTCTCTCCGTGTTCGGAATCGTTATGAAGTCTGCTCGACCGTGCCCGTCGTGGCGGAACTCTCGCGCTCGGGCAGGTCGTCGAACGGCAGTCCCAGTTGGCGGAAGAACGCGCCTACCTCGGGCAGCCACAGCGCCAGCCCCTTGCGGCTGCTGAACAGCTTGTGCGAATCGGTTTCAAACTCGCCGACATCGATAAAGCGCGCATCTGCCGCGCGGCCCGTCGCGTAGGACTTGTAGTTGTTGAACATGCGCTCCGGTAGCGGCCACGGCCAGAAGCTGTCGTTGTCGCCATAGATCCAGAGCGAGGGATAGCGCGCCGTGCGGCCATAGTCACCAAAGGCATCGATCAGGCCGTTCTCCCAGCCCGGGCACTTGTCGTTGCGCAGGCCGCCCGCAAAATTCACCACGCCGAGCACACCCGGATAGCCGATGGCCGACAGCGCCATGGTCGACAACCCGCCATACGATTGGCCGACCACGACAATGCGCAGCGGGTCCACGTAGGGGCGCTGCACGAGGTAGTCGAGCGCCGCCACCACATCCTCGGCCTGCTTTATGCCATTGGCATGAAAGTCGCACCCGCCCCCCACATAGACGCCGCCCGATTTCGAGAAGCCCTGCCGCATCGGCAGCGCCACCGCGTAACCGCGCCGCAGGAACTCGGCCGTCTGCGCCTCGAAGCGCGCGCGCCCCTGAAACGCGGGCTTGCCCGGCGACTTGCCGTGGTTGATCACCACGAGCGGAAACGGTCCCATCCCGGCCGGGCGGAAGATCGTCGTCTCCAGATTGATCGTCCTGTCCTGCCCCGTCTTCGGCACCATCACCACCTGCTCGATCACATGCGGCGGCAACGTGGATTGCGCGATGCTCACACCGCACCACGCCATGCCCGCCGCAGCGGCCAGCAGGAGCGTGAAAGCGCGGACGGAGGCAACAGCTCGGGACATGACAACAACCAACCTTCAGGAGAAAACGCACTACATGCGGAAGACGCCGAACTTCATCTCGCCGATCGGCGCATTGAGGCTGGCGGACAAACCAAGGCCGAGTACAGTGCGCGTCTGCGCGGGATCGATGACGCCATCGTCCCAGAGCCGCGCGCTCGCAAAATACGGATGGCCCTGGTGTTCATACTGCTCGCGGATCGGGGACTTGAACGCTTCCTCTTCGTCGGCGCTCCACTTGCCGCCCTTGGCCTCGATACCATCGCGGCGCACCGTCGCGAGCACACTCGCGGCCTGCTCGCCACCCATCACCGAAATCCGCGCGTTCGGCCACATCCACAGGAAACGCGGCGAATACGCGCGGCCACACATGCCGTAATTGCCCGCGCCGAACGAGCCGCCGATGATGACCGTGAACTTCGGCACCTGCGCCGTGGCCACTGCCGTGACCATCTTCGCGCCATTGCGCGCGATGCCTTCGTTCTCGTACTTGCGGCCCACCATGAAGCCCGTGATGTTCTGCAGGAACACCAGCGGAATCTTGCGCTGACAGCACAGTTCGATGAAGTGCGCTCCCTTGAGGGCCGACTCCGAGAACAGGATGCCGTTGTTGGCAATGATGCCCACCGGGTAGCCCCAGATCCGCGCGAAGCCGCAGACCAGCGTGGTGCCGTAGCGCGCCTTGAACTCGTCGAACTCGGAGCCATCGACGATGCGCGCGATGACTTCGCGCACGTCATACGGCTTGCGCGTATCGGTAGGAATCACACCGTACAGTTCCTCCACCGGATACAGCGGCTCCTGTGGTTCGTGCAATCGGATCTGGTCGGGCTTGCGACGGTTCAGGTGCTGCACGATATTGCGCGCGAGCGAGAGCGCGTGATGATCGTTCTGCGCGAAGTAGTCGGCCACGCCTGACAGCCGCGTATGCACGTCCGCGCCGCCGAGATCTTCCGCGCTGACTTCTTCACCGGTAGCCGCCTTCACCAGCGGCGGACCGCCCAAAAAGATCGTGCCCTGGTTCTTGACGATGATCGACTCGTCGCTCATCGCGGGTACATACGCACCGCCCGCCGTGCACGAACCCATCACCACGGCGATCTGCGGAATGCCCTGCGCGGACAGGTTCGCCTGGTTGAAGAAGATGCGGCCAAAGTGATCGCGATCGGGAAACACATCGTCCTGATTGGGCAGGTTCGCACCGCCCGAATCCACGAGGTAGATGCACGGCAGGTTGTTCTGCTCGGCTATCTCCTGCGCGCGGATATGTTTCTTGACCGTCATCGGGTAATACGTGCCACCCTTCACCGTGGCGTCGTTGCAGACGATCACGCACTCCTGCCCGGCCACGCGACCAATACCGGTGATGATGCCCGCGCCGGGCGCGGCATTGTCGTACATGTCGTACGCGGCCAGTTGCGACAGTTCGAGGAACGGCGTGCCCGGATCGAGCAGTTGCTGCACGCGGTCACGCGGCAGCAGCTTGCCGCGCCCGAGGTGCTTGTTGCGCGCGTCCTCGCCGCCGCCTTCGGCCAGCTTGGCGATCTTCTGCCGCAGGTCCGCCACCAGCGCCTGCATCGATTCGGCATTCGCCTTGAACGATTCTGCGCGTGCGTTCAGTTTGGTTTCCAGCGTGGGCATGTCTCTTCCTGTGGATGCTTTTTACGTTGCCTGCTTTTGCCGGGTACTACCTGTACTGCCTTGCTTCAATCCTGCTCTTTCAGCTCGCCGTCGATATAGAGCCAGCGCGCCGGAGTATTCGGCTCGCGCGGCTCGAAGACGAAGCGGCTCAGTTCCTCCATGCGATGCGCGCGCCCGCCCACCTTGTAGCGCGCCACAAACGCCACCGTGGCGTGCGTGTCGTCCTGCTGCACGTGCGATTTCACGGTGAGTCCGAGCCAGCGCGTGCCGTTGTCGAACGACAGGTCCTCGGGGCATGTCGAGACATGCCAGGTCTGCCGCAACCATCCCGCATCGCCCAGCACATAGGCGCTGTAGCGCGAGCGCATCAGCGCCTCTGCCGTGGTCGGCGCCGCTTCGCCGCGATGGAACCGTCCGCAGCAACTGGCATAGGGTCCGTTGCCGCAGGGGCACGCTGCGGCTGCCGCGTCGGCGGCGCGCTGCTTCGTCATGCGATCAACTCCGGAAGGTCGCGCATGTCCGTGAAGATGGTCTTCGCGCCCGCTGCGCGTAGCTCATCGGCCGAATTCAGCGCGGCGTAACCGAACACGGTCATGCCCGCCGCTACACCCGCCGTGGTGCCCGTGGGGCTGTCTTCCACCACTGCGCACCGCGAAGGGTCCACACCCATCGTGCGTGCGGCCAGCAGGTACACATCCGGTGCGGGCTTAGTGTGCTCGACTTCGGTCGACGAGAAGATGTGCTCGCGCTCATCATCGACAAACAGGTCGATCAGCCCCGTATGGTTCAGTTGCAGCTTGACCTTGATGCGGTCCGCACCCGAGGCCACGCAGACCGGCAGCCCGCTCGCCTTGATGGCTTCGATAGCCTGACGGATATACGGCACGGCTTCGAGTTCGGCCTGGAGCGTGGCGTTGCGGCGCACGAACCAGTCCGACAGGAAGTTCTCGGGCAACGGGCGGCCGAGACGGGCCTCGATGTTGCCGAGCTCATCCTTGACGGCGCGCCCAAGGAACCATCGCTGCGAGTCTTCGAGCGAAATCTCGATGCCCAGTTCGTTGAGCACACGATTCAGCAGGCGATGGACGATGGGCTCGCTGTCAACGAGCACACCGTCGCAGTCGAAGATCACACAATCAAAACGGGCGGACTGGTTTGCTACGGTCATGCGGGTTTCTTTTCCTTCGTCATGTCATTGCCGCCAACGGCGCGCAGTTCGGTCGTCCGTTGGCCTTTCAAATGGGCTTCCACCTGCTGGAAGCGGTCAAAGCCCCAGAACGGTTCGCCGTCGATGATGACGAAGGGCGAGCCGAACACGCCTTTCGCCATCGCCACGTCGATCTCCGACTTGAGCTGGTCCTTGATCTGATAGCTCGTGGCGCCTTCGTTCATCGCCACGGCATCGATGCCGAGCGCTTCGGCCAGCTTCGCGAGTTCGGCCGGTTCGGCGATGTTGATGTCATCGACAAACAGCGCGCGGTACACGGCCTTGGCGAAAGCCGTGGCCACGTCGCCGCCCCGATGATTCTGCAGCCACAGCACGGCACGCGCGGCGTGCTGCGTCGGCAGCGGGAAATGCGTGGGGCGCTTGTATTCGATGTCGTGAAACGCTGCGGTGCGCTCGAAATCGCGCCAGCAGTACTCGCCCTTGAGCGGGATCGATGGCAGCGGCGACGAGCCCGTGGTCTTGAACACCACGCCCAGCAGAATGGGATGCCAAAGCACGCCGCGCCCGTACTTCTGCGCGATCTCGTCAATGCGCGTGCTCGCGAAATAGCCGTAGGGCGAGGAGAAATCGAAATAGAAATCGATGGGGCTGGTCATCGCAAGGTGGCTCCGGTGAGGATGCGTTTCAGGGGCGTGTCAACTACGTTTCAGGTACGTCTCAACGTTGCAGCTTATCCAAACTTCTACGAGCTATCCAAGCGCGCGGGCGATCAAAATCTTCTGGATATCGCTGGTGCCTTCGTAGATCTGGCACACGCGCACATCACGATAGATCCGCTCCACCGGGAAATCGTTCACATAACCATACCCGCCGAACACCTGGATGGCATCCGAGCACACGCGCTCGGCCATCTCGCTGGCGAACAGTTTTGCCATCGCGGCTTCCTTCAGACAGGGCCGGCCCGCATCCTTCAGCGATGCCGCATGCCACACCATCTGGCGCGCCACCTCGATCTGCGTCGCCATGTCCGACAGCCGGAACTGCACGGCCTGATGCTGGAACAGCGGCTGGCCGAAGCTCTCGCGTTCCTTCGCATACGCCAACGCGGCGTCGAACGCGGCGCGCGCCATGCCGATGCTTTGCGAAGCAATGCCGATGCGTCCGCCTTCCAGACCGGACAGCGCCATCTTGTAGCCTGCGCCTTCCTCGCCCAGCAGGCAATCCGCCGGCACGCGGCAATCCTCGAATACGATCTGCGCGGTATCCGAGGAATGCTGGCCGAGCTTGTCCTCCAGGCGCGCGACGATATAGCCCGGCGTCGAAGTCGGCACCAGGAACGCGCTGATGCCGCGCTTGCCTGCTGCCTTGTCGGTCACGGCCATGACAATCGCCACATCGGCATACTTGCCGCTGGTGATGAACTGCTTCACGCCGTTGAGCACGTAATGATCGCCATCGCGGGTGGCCGTGGTGCGCAGTGCCGATGCATCGGAACCCACGTGCGGCTCGGTCAGGCAGAACGCGCCAAGCATCTCGCCGCGCGCCAGCGGTACGAGCCACTTCTGCTTCTGTGCATCGTTGGCAAACGCCATCAGCATGCTGCACACCGGGCAGTTGTTGACGCTGATGACCGTCGATGTGCCACCGTCGCCGGCCGCGATCTCTTCGAGGATCAGCGCCAGCGACAGATAGTCCAGCCCCGCGCCACCCAGTTCCTCGGGTACGGCCACGCCATAGGCACCGAGCCGCGCGAGTTCGCGATGCACGTCCTTGGGGAACGTCTTGTCGCGGTCCCACTGCGCGGCCTGCGGCGCGATCACGTCCTGCGCAAACTGGCGCACGGCGTCGCGGATCATTTCCTGTTCGGGGGTCAGCAGCATGTACGTTGTCTCGCGTGATGCGGCACGGGCGCACCCTTACCAGGGTATCGGCGCGCCGTCGTAGTTGTGGAAACTGCCGTTATCGGTCTGCGTCAGGCCAGCCAGCGTGCGACGAATGCCGGCCACGCTCTGCTGCGGCGTGAGGTCGGCCTGCGGTCCACCCATGTCGGTCTGCACCCAGCCCGGATGCAAGGCCACGCAGATGGCATGGCGCGCGTCTAGCGAGACGGACTTGAGTACCGCGTTGACCGCCGCCTTGCTGATGCGATACATCCACGCGCGGTTGCTCTCCATCCCGCCGATGCTGCCCATCTTCGATGACAGCACGGCCAGCACGCCGCCGCGCCCGTGATTGCCGGTCTCGACAAACGGCAGCAGCAACGGCAATGCCATCATCGGCCCCAGCACGTTGCTGTGCATCACCGCATCGAAATCCTGTTTCGGAATCGGCTGCGCGCCCTCGGTACGCGGCCCGATCACGCCGGCGTTATAGATCGCCACGTCGATCGTCTCGCCATCGAGCTTCCAGCCCAGGCCCGCTACCGCTGCGGCATCGGTCAGGTCCAGCTTGTGCGCCTCGGCGCCAAGCGCCTTGATCGCTTCGATACCTTCATCGCTGCGCGCGACGGCGATGACGCGCCAGCCATCGGCGCGGTACTGACGGACAAACTCAAGGCCGAGGCCGCGCGAGGCGCCGAGAACGAGAGCGGTGGGCATGGGAGAGATTCCTTTTTTGTTATTGGTTATCGATGAAGAACGGTCAGATGATTTCGATGCCGACCGCCGTGGCTTCGCCGCCGCCAATGCAGAGGCTGGCCACGCCGCGCTTGCCGCCGGTCTTGCGCAGCGCGCCGATCAGCGTGGTCATGATGCGCGCGCCCGAGGCGCCGATCGGATGGCCCAGCGCGCACGCACCGCCATGGATGTTGACCTTGTCGTGCGGAATCTTCAGATCGTGCATCGCGGCCATCGGTACCACGGCAAATGCCTCGTTGATCTCGAACAGGTCCACGCTGTCGCTGGTCCAGTCGAGCTTGCGATACAGCTTGGCGATGGCATCGACGGGCGCGGTCGTGAACCAGCCCGGCGCCTGCGCGTGCGAGGTATGGCCGAGCATGCGCGCCAGCGGCTGCAGGCCCAGCGATGTCGCGGTGGATTCGCGCATCATCACCAGTGCGGCGGCACCGTCATTGATCGACGACGACGATGCCGCAGTGATCGTGCCGTCCTTCGCAAACGCGGCTTTCAGCGACGGGATCTTGTCGACCTTGATGCGGCGCGGACCTTCATCGGTGTCGATCACGGTATCGCCACCCTTGCCCGAGATCGTCATCGGCACGATCTCCCAGCGGAAGTCGCCCTGCTCCGTGGCACGCTGCGCACGTCGCACCGACTCCATCGCGAACGCATCCTGCTGCTCGCGCGTGAACTGATACTTGGCCGCGCATTCCTCGCCGAAGGTGCCCATCGCGCGACCCTTCTCGTATGCATCTTCCAGACCGTCCAGCATCATGTGGTCGTAGATCATGCCGTGGCCGATGCGATAGCCGCCGCGCCCCTTCGGGATCAGGTACGGCGCATTGGTCATGCTTTCCATGCCGCCCGCCACGGCGATATCGAACGAGCCAGCCAGCAGCCCGTCATACACGCTCATCGCCGCGCGCATGCCCGACCCGCACATCTTGTTGACCGTGGTACACGCCACACCGAGCGGCAGCCCCGCACCAAGCGCGGCCTGTCGTGCCGGCGCCTGACCCTGTCCTGCTGGCAGCACGCAGCCGAACACGACTTCCTGCACCTGATCCGGCTGAAGACCGGCCCGCTCCACTGCTGCACGAATCGCCGCCGCGCCAAGCTGCGGCGCCGTCAGGCTACTGAGTTCACTCTGAAACGCGCCCATCGGGGTGCGTGCCGCAGAAACGATGACTACGTGATCTTGCATGTCTGTCTCCTCGTGAAGCGGGGGGGTTCTGATGACGGGTTCAGCGGATCGATGCCTGCGGCGGTTCGCCGTATTGCTGGAGTGCGGCAGCGGTCTGCGTCTGCAATTCGTCGTTGTTGCTGGCGGCCATGCCCAGATCGCGCAGCAGGCCGTCGGACACGCCATAGATCCAGCCGTGCACGGTCACTTCCTGACCGCTGGCCCATGCATCCTGCAGCACGGTGGTCTGGCAAACGTTGTTGACCTGTTCGATCACGTTCAGCTCGCACAGGCGCGTATGCGCATCGTCTTCACGCAGCACGGTGCCGAGATAGGCGGAATGCTTGTCGGCCACATCGCGCACATGGCGCAACCAGTTGTCGGCCAGGCCCACGCGCTCGCGCTTGAGCGCCACCTTGACGCCACCGCAGCCATAGTGACCCACCACGGTGATGTGGCGCACCTTGAGCACTTGCACAGCAAACTGGATCACCGACAGCGCATTCAGGTCGCTGTGCGCGATCACGTTGGCGATGTTGCGATGGACGAAGACTTCGCCGGGGGCCAGGCCCAGGATCTGGTTGGCGGGCACGCGCGAATCGGAGCAGCCGATCCACAGGTACTCGGGCGCCTGCTGGTTAGCCAGGCGCGTGAAGAATTCGGGGTCTTCCGCGTTGACGCGGTCTACCCATTCGCGATTGTTGCGGAACAGCTGGGCGATGGCTTCACTCATGCTGCCCTCCTTGCGTCGTCGATTGTTGCGCCGCCGTAGCGGTGATGAAAACGGTCATGCTGTGAATAGGCAAAAAAGTCATGGACATGACCGGCCAGAAGCCGGTCTTTGTAGTGCTGCCACATGGCAGCGTCAAAGAAATCGGGATGATGCCGCAGGAACGCGGCGCGCACGCGCGGATCGCCAAGCAGGAACGTGCGGTAGGTTTCCGGAAAGACATCGTGCGGACCTACGGTGTACCACACGTCGCCTGACATTTCCTCCTCTTCGTTGCGCGGCTCGGGCACGCGGCGAAAATTGCAGTCGGTCAGGTACTCGATTTCGTCGTAGTCATAGAACACCACGCGGCCATGGCGCGTGACGCCGAAATTCTTGTAGAGCATGTCGCCCGGGAAGATGTTCGCGGCGATCAGTTCCTTGATGGCATCCCCATACTCGCGAATGCCGTGGTCCACCTGTTCGTCGCTGCCGTCCTTGAGCCAGATGTTCAGCGGCGTCATGCGACGCTCGATATAGACGTGCCGCACCACGATCTCGTCGGTGCCATCCTTCGCACGCTGGTATTCGAGCATCGACGGTGCATGCTGCTCCAGTTCGCGCAACAGCGCGTCATCGAAGCGCGACAGCGGAAATGCCACGTTCGAATATTCAAGCGTATCGGCCATGCGGCCCACGCGGTCGTGCTGCTTCACGAGCTGGTACTTCGACTTCACCCCTTCGCGCGTGGTTTCCTTGGGCGCGGGGAACGTATCGCGGATCACCTTGAACACGTACGGGAACGAGGGCAGCGTGAACACCAGCATCACCAGTCCCTTGATGCCCGGCGCGCTGACGAAGCGGTCCGACGAATGCTGCAGGTGATGCAGGAAATCGCGATAGAACAGGTTCTTGCCCTGCTTGTGCAAACCCAGGCTCGAATAGATCTCGGCGCGCGCCTTGCGCGGCAACAGGTCGCGCAGGAACGTGACGTAGGCCGACGGAATCTCCATATCGACCATGAAGTACGCATGCGCGAACGAGAACAGGATCAGCAGTTGCTCGGGCCGCAGCAGGACCGCGTCGAGCACCAGCTTGCCGGACGCGCCATGGATGACCGGGATCACCATCGGCCAGGTCTGGTCGCCGTTGACGATGCGTCCAATGATGAAGGCCGACTTATTGCGGAAGAACAGCGACGACAGCGTATGCACCTGGAAATTCGGCGCCACGGTGAACGCGCCGGCATGTTCGTCGATGGCCTTGAGCACGTAGCCCACATCGCGCCGCAGATCTTCGAATGGCAGGTCGAGCTGGAAGTTATGCACGACCCGTTCGAAGCAGGCCGCCATGCCCTCGCGGCTGCCGGGATAGTAGGCGCGGTATGTGGGCCGCATCGGCGACTCTTCGTTCTCGATGTATTCCGTCGAGATGGCCGGGCGCACAAAGATGAAATCGTTGTTGAAGTACGAACGATGCAGGATGCGTGTGCAGACCGAGTTGAAAAACGTCTCGGCCAGTTCGGGCTGGTGGTGGTTGGTCAGCAGCCCGATGTAGTGCAGCTTGATCTGCTGCCAGATGGTGTCGTCGATATGCTCGGCGTCGTATTCGTCCTGCAGCAACACCTCGCATTCGCGCACGCGTTCGTTGTAGAACGCGATACGGTCGCGCTGCAGTTGCTGCAGCCCGTGCCAGTCAGCCGCCTCGAAGCGCGTCTTCGCCTGGATGCTGACTTCGCGGAACAGCCGGTAATGCTTGTCGAACCCGTCCAGCATGGTCCGCGCCACATCGTAGGCAATCTGCGAGGAAAGCAGCTTGGGGAAGTGGGACATGGACGGGCGGTTCCGAGCAAGAAAGAAAACGCGAAAGGCAGTCGAGATTGTAAGGGCGTTCGGCACTTACCATTGGGTATCCCCGCTGGCGAGAACCGAACGCGCGCCGATTACATCGTTTCCGCGAACAATTCGCGGCCGATCAGCATGCGGCGGATTTCCGAAGTGCCCGCGCCGATCTCGTACAGCTTGGCATCGCGCCACAGCCGGCCCACCGGATACTCGTTGATGTAGCCGTTGCCGCCGAGGATCTGCACCGATTCGCCCGCCATCCACGTCGCCTTCTCGGCGGTGTACAGGATCACGGCCGCGCAATCCTTGCGCACCTGGCGCACGTGATCGGTGCCCAGCGAATCCAGGTTCTTGCCCACCGTGTACAGATAGCTGCGTGCCGCCTGCAGCGTGGTGTACATATCGGCCACCTTGCCCTGGATGAGCTGGAATTCGCCAATGCTCTGGCCAAACTGCTTGCGGTCGTGGATGTACGGCGTCACTACATCCATGCACGCCTGCATGATGCCGACCGGGCCGCCCGACAGCACGGCGCGCTCGTAGTCGAGCCCGCTCATCAGCACCTTGGCACCGCTGTTTTCCGCGCCGAGGATGTTTTCCACGGGCACTTCCACGTCCTGGAACACCAGTTCGCCGGTGTGCGAGCCGCGCATGCCGAGCTTGTCCAGCTTCTGCGCGACCGAGAATCCCTTCATGCCCTTCTCGACGATGAAGGCGGTCATGCCGCGCGCGCCAAGGTCCGGCTCGGTCTTGGCGTAGACCACGAGCACGTCGCAGTCAGGACCGTTGGTGATCCACATCTTGGTGCCGTTCAGCACGTAGCGGTCGCCCTTGAAATCCGCGCGCAGCTTCATGCTGACCACGTCCGATCCCGCATTCGGCTCGCTCATCGCCAGCGCGCCGATCCAGTCGCCGGATACCAGCTTCGGCAGGTACTTCGCCTTCTGCGCAGCCGTGCCGTTGCGATGGATCTGATTCACGCACAGGTTCGAATGTGCGCCATAAGACAACCCAACCGATGCCGACGCCCGGCTGATCTCTTCCATCGCGATCATGTGCGCGAGGTAGCCCATGTTGGCGCCGCCGTATTCCTCGGCCACCGTGATGCCCAGCACGCCGAGATCGCCCATCTTCTTCCAGGCATCCATCGGAAACTGGTCGGTGCGGTCGATCTCGCCAGCGCGCGGTGCCAGTTCGGCCTGCGCCCAACTGCGCACGGATTCGCGCAGCATCTCGATGTCCTCGCCGAGATCGAATCTGAGGCCGGGAAGTTCGGTCATGGTTGTCTCCTGATTGGGCGTTTTGCTTGCGTTGTCTGGCTTTGGCTGTGTCGCTATTTTATTGACGTTTACGTAAACGTCAATTAGGTACGATGCGCAGGTTCGGACTCTTCTCTCACGCTGCCTGGCTGGTGCCTGCCGCGTGATGTGCCGCCAGCAGCGCCTTACACTGCCGCTCGTGCTGGTCGATCTCGGCAAGCTGCGCCTGCAGGTCTTCCATCTGGCGTTCCAGCGTGCCGCGATGCTGTGACAACAGATGCAGAAATCGTTCGAGTTGCGGCGCCGTATCGCGCGGAGATTCGTAAAGATCCAGAATCTCGCGGATCTCGTTGAGAGTGAGCCCTAACCGCTTGCCGCGCAGCGTCAGCTTGAGGCGGGTCCGCTCGCGGCTGTTGTAGACGCGCTTGCGTCCGCTGGGGCCTTCACGGTCGGGCGACAGCAGGCCCTGATCCTCGTAGAAACGGATGGCGCGTGGCGTGACTTCGAACTCGCGCGCGAGGTCCGTGATCGTGTAGGTGGCGGAAGATGGCTGAGCCGACATATGGCGTCCTGCGAAAGTGAACGATCGTTCGTGGATTCGTTGCGCGATCAAGTTTTTCGTCTAAGATGACGAACGTGGGTCGCAGATTGACGTTAACGTTAGCGTCAACTTCCCCGCCTGACAATCGACATTCGAGAGCGCGCCGGCAAAAGCCCCGAGCGCGCCGGCTTTTCCGTGAGACATCCCATGAACGCACTCGAACATCAGCTCCAGTATCCGTTTGGCGAAACCATGCCTGAACCGGGCAAGCGACAGGAGGTGGCGCCCGGCGTCTACTGGCTGCGCATGCCGCTGCCGTTTGCGCTGGACCACATCAACCTGTGGCTGGTCCGTGACCGCATCGAAGGCCGCGACGGCTGGACGATCATCGACTGTGGTATCACCAACGACACCATCAAGACCCACTGGGAAACGATCTTCGCCAACGAGCTGGAAGGACTACCCGTCCTGCGCGTGCTGGTGACCCACTGCCATCCCGATCACGTCGGGCTGGCGCACTGGATCTGCGGCCAGTGGGATGTGCGTTTGTGGATGAGCCTGGGCGACTACATGACCGCGCGCGTGATGGCCGGCGGCTCGGGCGTGGGTTCGAATGCGGGCGGCGATTTCGCGGCCAGCCACTTCGCGCGCCATGGCCTGACCGATGAAGACCATCTCGAAAAGCTGCGGGCGCGCAAGGCGTACTACCCGTCGATGGTGCCCGACGTGCCCACGCAATACCGTCGCCTGATGGATGGCGACACGGTGGAAATGGGCGCCGATCCGGCCACGTCGTCGTGGCGCGTGATCACGGGCTACGGCCATGCACCGGAACATGTGGCGCTCTACAACGCTGCGACCAACGTGCTGATTTCCGGCGACATGGTGCTGCCGCGCATCTCGACCAACGTCAGCGTCTTCGACATGGAGCCGGAAGCCAATCCGCTACAGCTCTATCTCGATTCGCTCGGCAAATACGACGATCTGCCTGCCGATGTGCTGGTGCTGCCTTCGCACGACCGCCCGTTCCGCAACATCCACACGCGCATCCGCCAGTTGCACGAGCACCATGTGGATCGTCTGGCCGAAACGCTCGACGCCTGCGCGGAAAAGCCCTGCCATGCGGTGGATATCGTCAGCGTGATCTTCCGTCGTCAGTTCGACATCCATCAGTTGACGTTCGCGATTGGCGAATCGCTCGCGCACCTGCATGCGCTGTGGCATCGCGGCGAACTGGTGCGGCACACGGGCGAAGACGGCATCATCCGCTTCACGAAAGCCTGATGCTTTCGCTGCTGGCGGCGGTCAGATACCGGCCGTCGCCAGTTCCTGCAGATACTTCACGCCGGCCACGGCGCGGCTGCCGTACCACGACAGCATCTCGCCATCCACCAGCAGCACGGGCTTGCCGATCTGGCGCTCCAAAGCATCGGCGTGATCCTCGGTGAAGCGGTACGGCTCGGTCGATAGCAGCACGGCGTCCAGCTCACGCACCAGTGCATCGCTCCATTTGAACGTCGGATAGCGCTCGCCTTCCGCATTGGGACGGCTGCAATCGCCATCGACACAGGCCACGAGCGCATCGTCGGGCCACGTCGACCAATTCACGAGCGCGAGCATCTGACTGATATAGGTGGCGCGCGACACCGTCATCCATGGGTCTTGCCAGATGGCGTAGAGCACGCGTCGTGGCGTCCATTTGCGTGCGCGCAGTGCATCGAGTGCTTCGCGCAAATTGAAGGATAGCCGCGCTGCCTCGGCCTGCTTGTCGAAGATGCCGCCGAGCAATGTGTACAGCGCGAAGTTATCGTCGGGACGACACGGATGGGTGACGATCACATGCGGCACGAAGCTGCGGATCTCATCGACGGTCTCCTTCCGGTTCTCGTCGATGTTGACGATGACGTGCGTCGGCGCCAACGCGCGCAGGCGATCCACCTTCACGTCCTTGGTGCCACCCACTTTCTCCACGGCCCGCACCGCAGGCTCGGGGTGGATGCAGAAGCCGGTGCGCGCGACAATGCGATCAGCGAGGCCGAGATCGAACAGCAACTCGGTGATCGATGGCACGAGCGAGGCGATACGCACCTCGCCGGAAGCGGTGTCATGTTGCTGGCCGATGGCATCGATCCACATCATGTGTCCCGCGCTTCCGCAGACTTGCGCGGCTTGCGCGGCGCGCGGCGGAACAATGCGTCGTAGAGCCAGAACGGCAGCACGTGCAGCACCGTTGCCACCACACCCATCTGCCACGGAATCACCTTGAACCGCGTGCCACCCGCGATCTCGCGCACCGCCTTGCGCGCGAAGTCATCGGCATCCATCAGGAATGGCATGCGATACGGATTGTGCGCGGTCATCGGCGTGCGGATATAACCCGGTGCGATGGTCACCACGCGAATCCGCTCGCGCGATTGTTCCAGCCGCAGGCTCTCCAGCAGCTTGATCACTGCTGACTTCGACGCACTGTAGGCCCCGCCACCCGGCAAGCCGCGCACACCCGCCACGCTGGCAATGCCAACGAGCGTCCCACGCCAGCCATCGGCGCCCGGGGGCTGCTTGCACATTGGCGAGAGAAACGGCTGGAACGTGGTCAGCGTGCCGAACCAGTTGGTATCCATGACGGCACGAAACTGCTCCAGATCCTCTCGCTCGCTGGCCACGGTGCCGACCGAAATGCCAGCATTGGCGATCACCACATCGGGACAGCCCACGTGCGTCAGGAAATCGTTTGCGGCCTCCAGCATCGCGTCGGCATCGCGCACATCGGCGGTGTAGATGCGTACGGCATCGGGATTTGGCAGGGTGTCGGCAAAAGCCCGCAATGCGTCTTCGCGCCGACCAACGAGACCCAATGCTGCGCCCTGCGCCGCATACGCCCGCGCCAGCGCCTGGCCAATGCCGCTGGACGCACCCGTGAGAAAGATCTTTTGATTTGGCATGGGGTGGAATATAGCTGGTTCAACCGCTTCCCTTGGTTTACTCCCCTCTCCCGCCATGCGGGAGAGGGGAGTAAACAATCAGGGATTCAAGCGCCCATAAAAAAACCCGGCGACACCGCCGGGTTTTTTGTCTTACCTCAAGCGCTCAAACGCTCAAAGCTTCTTTCCACGTACGCCGTCGACCAGGAAGTCCATGGTCTTGATCGCGTTGGGAATCGTGCCGGCGATCGAGGGCGAGGTTTCGTACTTGCCTTGCACCACGACAGTCGGCACGCCATCGATCTTGTACGCATCGGCAATCTTGTTCGCGCGCTGGGCGCTGGTCGTCACCGAGAACGAGTTATAGGTGTCGAGCCACTGCTTCTTGTCGATGCCGTTCTGCGCCATGAAGTCGGCGATCTCGTTGGTATCCAGCATGCGCTTGCGTTGCTTGTGGATGGCCTCGAAAACCTTGCCGGTCATGGCGTCGAGCTTGCCCAGCGATTCCAGCGCGTAGTAGATCTTGGTATGCGGCAGCAGGTCGTCACGGAAGGCTACCGGCACGCGCTTGAACACCACGTCCTTGCCCTGCTTCTTGATCCATGCTTCCAGTTCCGGCTCGAAGTCGTAGCAATGCGGGCAGCCGTACCAGAAGAACTCGGTCACTTCGATCTTGCCAGCCGGCACAGCTTGCGGGGCTTTCAGAACGGTGTAGTCCTTGCCTTCGGTCGGCGCGGCCATGGCGGCGGGCGCGGACATCAGCAGGCCGCTCACGGCGGCAACGGTAGCGATCAGTGCGGCAATTTTCTTCATGTTCGAAGGGCCTTACAGGTTGAACGTGCGATGAATGCGTCTGGATGATTGGGGCTAGGACCACGGCGGCGGCGCTTGGTTCACGCCGCCGCCACCCCATCCGGAATTATTGCTTGGTAAAGCGGATGACCGAGGCGTCGAAACCAGCCGACTGCAGGCGGTCCCGCACGCGGTTCATGTCCTCGATCCGGTTGAACGGTCCCACCCGAACGCGGTACATCTTGATCCCGTTGACATCGCGGTCCGTGACCCGCGCCTCGAAGCCCTGCATGGCCAGGTTGGCCTTCTGCCGGTCGGCATCATCCTGCGATCGGAACGCGCCCACCTGCAACAGGTATCCGACCTTGTTGGCATCGGCCTGTGCAATTTCTGCGATCGGATCGGCTACCGGCTTCTCGGCCGGACGCGTCACCGGCTTGTCCGCAGGCTTTTCGGCCGGCTTGTCCGTCGGCTTGATCGGCGTCAGGCCGTTGCCATTTGTCGCACCCGGCTCGGCCGGACGCGTCGTCGCCACGGGCGGCTGGGACGGTGCGGCGGGCGGCTCGGCCTGGCCCACGGGCTTGGCGGGCGTCTTGCTCCACAGCGGACGGTTCGGGTCCGACGGCTCGGCGCTTGGCTGCTGAGGCTGAGTCGGACTCGGCAGCGCGCTGGTCACGTTACCGGGCTCGGTCGCGCGCGGGGTGGCGGGGCCATTGACGCCCTTCTGCTGGAACGGCGCGGGCGACTTGGTGATGTACAACGCGATGACCACGGCAATCGCCAGGCCAACGATCAGGCCGAGCACCAGGCCCAGGAACGTGCCGCCGCGTTGCGTCAGGCGATGGCGGACGGTGCGCGCGGCGCGCTTGGCTTTGTGTTGCATGAAGTCCTCTTCGGTGATGCCGGGGATTATAGAGCCACCTGCACCGGGTTCAGGCTGCCTGTTCCCGATCCATCCGTTGCGGCGCGGACACACCGATCACGGCCAGACCGTTCCTGAGCACCTGACGCGTTGCGGCCAGCAGCGCCAGGCGGGCCCGCTTGACCGTCTCGTCGTCCACGAGCACGCGGTCCGCGTTGTAGAACGCGTGGAAATCCCCAGCCAGATCGCGCAGGTAGAACGCCACGGCATGCGGCGCCAGTTCGCCAGCGGCGGCGGCCAGCATGTCGGGGAACTCCGCCAGACGACGGCCCAGCGCAATGGCCTGCGGGCTGACATCGGCAGCGGTCACGGCCGCCAGGTCCACGCTGGCCAGCTCGGGCAGGCGCGCCTGCCAGTCGGCACCGCCCCATGCCTCGAAGATCGAGCAAATGCGCGCGTGGGCGTACTGCACGTAATACACCGGGTTCTCGTCGTTCTGCTTGAGCGCCAGGTCCACGTCGAACACGAATTCGGTATCGGCCTTGCGCGACAGCAGGAAGAAGCGCACCGCATCGCGGCCCCGCGTGAAGTGGGCGGGCCAGTCGGCCACGGCGCCTTCCAGGCAGCCGCGAATCGTCTCGCTGCCGCCGTTGCTCCATTCGATCAGGTCTCGCACGGTCACGTAGGAACCGGCGCGCTTGGAGATCTTGACCTCCTCGCCGTCCTTCATCACGGTGACCATCTTGTGCAGCACGTAGTCGGGGTAGCCCTGCGGAATGCCGATGTCCAGGCCCTGCAGGCCGGCGCGCACACGGGCAATGGTGCCGTGGTGGTCGCTGCCCTGCACGTTGATAACCTTGGCGAAGCCGCGCTCCCACTTGGTGGTGTGGTACGCCACGTCGGGCACGAAGTACGTGTACGTGCCGTCCGTCTTCTTCATGACGCGATCCTTGTCGTCGCCATCGTCCGTGGTGCGCAGCCACAGCGCGCCTTCGTTCTCGTACGTCTTGCCCTTGGCCACCAGCGACTGCACGGCCGATTCCACGCGGCCATCGCTGTACAGCGACGACTCCAGGTAATAGCGGTCGAACTTCACGCCGAACGCCTGCAGGTCGATGTCCTGCTCGTTGCGCAGATAGGTGACCGCGAACTTGCGGATCGACTCGATATCCTCGATGTTGCCCGATGCCGTGACCGGCTCGCCATCGGAGGCCGCCACGGTCTTGCCAGCCAGGAAGTCGGCAGCGATCTCGGCGATGTAGTCGCCGTTGTAGGCAGACTCGGGCCAGCCTGCGTCACCCGGCTTCATGCCGCGCGCCCGTGCCTGGACGGAGATGGCCAGCGTCTGGATCTGCACGCCGGCGTCGTTGTAGTAGAACTCGCGATGGACCTTCCAGCCCTGCCAGTCCAGCAGGTTGGCCAGCGCGTCGCCCAGCGCGGCCTGTCGGCCGTGGCCAACGTGCAGCGGGCCGGTCGGGTTGGCCGAGACGAACTCCACCAGCACCTGGCCATGCTCGCCGGCGGCCCGGGCACCGTAGCGGTCGCCTTCGGCCAGCACGGCGCGCAGCACCTCGGCGCGGGCGGCCGGGGTCAGGCGCAGGTTGATGAAGCCGGGACCGGCGATTTCCAGCGCGGCCACCAGCACCGAGGCACGCGGATCGGCGTTGACCGCGTCCACCACCTTCTGCGCCAGTTCGCGCGGGTTGGTCTTCAGCGCCTTGGCCACCTGCATGGCGATATTGCACGCCAGGTCGCCGTGGGCGGCTGCCTTGGGGCGCTCGAACGTGACCGCGGGCAGGTTGACGTCGGCCGGGGCCAGCGCACGCACGGCGTCAGTGAACGCGGCGGCGAGTTGTGAGGTCTGAACAGGCAGCATGGATATCTTGGCCTCGAAGGCGGAAGCTGCCGGTTGCGGGCCACGGCCAAGTGAAGGCCGCGCCGCCCAACCGACATTGCAAATCGGGAAACGCGGAATTTTATCAGGTGCTATGCTGACATCATGCGACTGGTCGGGCGCCTGGGGCGCGCGACCCCCCACTCGTGAAAGGAAACATCATGCTGATCACCTTCAAATCCCACGCGGCGCAGGACCTGATCATGATGAAGGACCTTGCCGTCACGCTGCTTGGCATCATCGGCAAGCACCTGGGCGAGCGCGGGGTGATCACGTCCGAGGAGATGCCGGCGGCCATCCGCAAGCTCGAAGCCGCCGTCCTGGACGCGAAGCGGACCCACCCGGCCGATACCACCGTTCACCCTGGCGAACAGGATGACAAGGAAGAGGAACCGCTGCATCTTGGCCAGCGGGCCTACCCATTCCTGGACATGCTGCGCCTCTCGCAGAAGGAAGGCACCGACGTGTTGTGGGGCGTCTGAGCCGCCTTCGCATTCGTTGCTCCCTGCTGCATAACCGTTTCACGGGCGGCCACGCGCCGCCAGCCTTGCTGCATCCGCAGAAAGGCTTCTGAAAGATTTGTCCATCGCCTTCCCCTGCGCACGAAAAAAAACCCGGACACCGTGAGGGGCCCGGGCATCCCGGATCAGGGATTTATCCGGAAAGGGGGTTGCTGCAAGATTGAAGGAAGCAAGACTTCCTTCGAATACGCATGACGTGGCCGTCGGATTGCTCCAGACGCTATTCGTCCGAACGGCGGCCCGCCAACATCAATCCGATACACGCGCCCACCAGGGCGGCAATACCGATGGCCTTCATCGGCGATTCGGCCACGCGCTGGCGGCCGTGATCCACGGCCACGCTGGCCTGGTCTCGCGCCCAGTGCATGCCGTCCAGGCTGCGTTCGCGCATACGCTCGGCCATCTCGTTGGCGCGCATGCGCAGGCGGCGGCCAGCGGCCAGCCCCTCCGCCGACCCCTCGTGCGCCAGCACGTCGATGGTTTGCTGGAGCTGGGCGATCAGCGCCTTGACTTCATCCGATGCGGGCGTCATGGCGTCGCGGCTATCGCGGGCGGAATGCTTGATCTGGCGAACAGCCGCATCGGCGCTGTCGTGCAGATGGTTGATTTCCTTACGGACCTTCGGATTTTGCGTGAGCATGTATGGACTCCTGTTTTCCGGTTCGGGATCTTTCAGCATGGCGCCCGTCAAGAGACCCGGCGGGCTTAGCCGAGACCTGTCGCGCTTACCGTCGGCGCACCAGGCCCATTACAAACGTCACCAGGGCCACCACCAGGAAGATGAAGAACAGGATCTTGGCAATCTCCACTGCGCCGGCTGCAATGCCACCGAAGCCGAAGATCGCCGCCACCAGGGCGACAATGAAAAAGACGAGTGCGTAATACAGCATGGCCGGTCTCCCGAGGTTAGCGGGCGCCCCGGTATGCCGGTTTGCCCGGCTTGCGCCACGGTGCGCAAGCTCATAGCCTCATGCTAGGGGCCGGCCCTTTGACCGCACACCGAAACCTGACCGATTCAGATGTCAGCCGAGTCCTACACCGCGCCGCGCGCCGCGCCGGATGCGGCGCCGGGCGCGCACCGGTACGATTGACCCCGCTGAAACGATGTGATTCCATGGCCGCCCGTGTGCCCTGCTTGTCGATGGGCGGCGCCTCAACCGGTACTCTCCCGATGGCCAAGCATTCCCTCCTTCTCCGTAATTCCCTGTTGCTGGCCGGGGGCATCGTGCTGACCCTGGCGGTGCTGATCGCATCGGAAACCGGCAACCTGCGCCTGCGCCAGGGCTATACGGAGGCCATCCGCTCCCAGCAATTGCAAAGTGATCTTGGCGCGCTGGCCGCCGAACTCGTCAATGCAGAGGCCGGGCAGCGCGGCTACCTGCTGACCGGAAAGGAGAGCTATCTCGATCCGTACTACAAGGCACTGCCGCACATCACCGACCTGATGGCGCGCATCCGCCAGCATTACGCCGATGACCCCGAGGGGCTGCGGCTATTCGGCGAGACTTCGCAGTTCGTGACGCGCAAGCTCAACGAGATGGCACTGACGCTGGTCTACGGCAAGCGCGACGTGGACGTGGCGCTCGACATGATCCGCACCGACTTCGGCAAGCAGACCATGGAAAGCGCGCGGCGCGGACTGGAACAACTGCAGGTGCGCGAGTCCGGCACGGTCACGCACAACCTGGAAGCTGCCGAGCATGACCTGCAGTTGTCGCGTTACGGCATCGGCCTGCTGACCGCCATCAACATCCTGCTGCTTGTCACGGTGGGACTGGGACACCAGCGCCGCATGACGATGGCCGAGGCGGCCCGCACCCAGCTCGAAGAAGAAAGCGCACGGCTCGACCGCAAGGTGCGCGCACGCACGCGGCAACTCTCTGCACTGGCCGCTCACTTGCAACGCGTAACCGAAGACGAGAAGACACGGCTGGCGCGCGAGTTGCACGACGAACTTGGCGCGATCCTCACGGCCATCAAGCTCGACCTGCACTGGGTCAAGATGCGCGTGCAGGCCACCCACCCCGAAGCGCGCGACAAGATCACACGCGTGATGCAGCATGCCGACCAGGCCATCCAGATCAAGCGGCGTCTGATCGAGGATTTGCGGCCCACGGTGTTGCTGAACCTTGGGCTGCGCGAAGCCATCGTCCAGTTGGTGGAAGACGTTGGCGCCCGGAATCAGTGGGAGACCGAACTGGTGCTGCCCGAGTCGCTGCCCCAGTTGCGCGACAACGCCGCTATCGCGATGTACCGCATCGTCCAGGAATCGCTCAACAACGCCAGCAAGTACGCGGAAGCCACGCATGTGTCCGTAATCCTGGCCTGCACCGACCAGCAGATCACGCTGACCATCCGCGACGATGGCCACGGCCTGCCGCCTGACTTCGACGTCACCACCACCGCCGGCCATCACGGTCTGCTCGGCATGGAGCAGCGCGTGCTGGCACTGGGTGGCACGATGCATGTGGATTCCTCGCCGGAAGAGGGCGTGACGATTCGGGCAGAGGTGCCGCTGACGACCGCGGTGCTGGCACCGCCTGAGGAGGCGGCGGAGGTTTGAGGGATTGATGCGGAGAGGGAGAGGTTCTTGTATTTGCTCCCCTCTCCCGCTTGCGGGAGAGGGGCGGGGGAGAGGGCCGGCAGTTCAAATTGCTATGTGGTCGGCAAGCAGAACCTCATGCCCTCTCCCCCAACCCCTCTCCCGCTCTGCGGGAGAGGGGCGCAAGACAGTGGGAGATGTGAGCTACCCCGCCGACATCGCATATTCCTCGATCACCCGGAACACCTGCTCCAGTTCCAGCGATTTGTCGAAGAAATAATCCGCACCGGCATCGGCGCACTGGCGCCGGTACATGGATACCTGGGCGTGGTTCGTGTAGACGATGCGGATGCCGGACATGCTGGCTTTCTGCATTTCGCGCAGGACATTGATGCCGTTGCCCTGACGCAGTTGCAGATCGACGATCACCACGTCGTAGTTGCCGCGCGCGGCCAGTCCCACGGCCATGCTCTCCGTATCGGCCCAGTCCACCTCCTTCACAAACGGAAAGGCGGTGAGATATTCCAGCAGCATGCCCCGCAACACCTCCGAGTCCTCGATCAGGAGGACTCGCAGCGAGCGAGGGGAAGAGGCCGTGGCTTGCTCCGGCATGGCTGTTGGAACGGGGCTGGAGGTGGTTATGCGATAGAAGTCCGACGTGAGCTGCGGTGGATACCTATTCGACCAGGCCGTTCTTGATGGCGTAGTAGGTCAGGTCGGCGTTGGTCTTCATACCCATTTTCTCCAGGATGCGCGAGCGGTAGGTGCTCACCGTCTTCACGCTCAGGAACAGTTCGTCGGCGATCACCGAGACGGATTGGCCGCGCGAGAGTTTGCAGAAGATCTGAAACTCGCGCTCGGACAGCGTCTGGTGCACGGGTTGTTCGGTTGGCTTGTCGAGTCCGCCGATCAGCAGGTCTGCCACGACGGGGCTGACATAACGGCGGCCCTGCGCCACGGTGCGGATGGCCTTGACGAGATCGTCCGGCGCGGATTCTTTCGTCAGATAGCCCGACGCGCCCGCACGGATCAGGTTGATCGCGTACTGGTCTTCCGGATAGGTGGACAGGATCAGCACCGGCAGGTTAGGCAGGCGCTGGCGGATCAGCTTGAGTACATCAATGCCGTTGCGATCCGGCATGGAGATATCGAGTACGAGCACGTCGAACTCGCTATCCCGCAACTGCGCCATCACTTCATCGCCGCTCGCGGCTTCGCCCGTCACCTTGATGTCGGGCTCCTCTGAAATGAACTGGCGCAGACCGGCGCGCACGATCTCATGATCGTCGGCGATCAAGACGCGAATCATCGGGTGTCTCCACGGTGAGGGGTACGGCCAGCCTGCCGAAGCACGAACCGGGCCGGTTTCCTGCATTGTAGTGCTGGCGCCGCGCGGAAGATGTCGGTGTCAGGCTGACATGGGCGGGGAGATCCGCGCTGGGGAAATGCTGCACTGCGGCGCACAAAACGACAACGGGCGCCATCACGGCGCCCGTCTTCTCTTCATTGTTCCCGACCCCGGCAGATGGCGGTCTGGAGGGTCCCGCCGTCTGCCGGTTGTCAATGGAACAGAGGATTACTGGATCTTGGTGCCGCCATCGGCACCGGCCGAAGCACCCAGCGCGCTGCTTTCGGCGCCGTCCTTCTTCGACTTCGACTTGCTGGCGTGGCTGCCCTTGGTCTTCGTCGTCTTGTCAGCCTTGTGAGCCTTGTCCGCCTTGCCACCCTTGTCGGCATGCGACGCCGGGTCGGCTGCGCTCGGGCTGGCCGGCGTTACGGCACCGGTTGCCGCACCGCCAGCATTGACACCGGCGTTCGCGCCAGCGCCCAGGCTGCCCGACGGAGAAGCCGGCGTAGTGGCCGTTATGCCGCCACCGGCTTGCGTACCGGCGGTGACGCCAGTCCCTTGCGCCATCGCCAGCGACGAGGCAGCAGCAATCGACAGGGCAGACAGCGAGATCAGCAGCTTCTTCATGGATGAGACTCCTTGACTGGTATGCACCGCAAGCGAAACATTCGCTGCGGCATTCACGCGGTGTCACGTGAACTGGGTTCCAGTCTAGGGAGCACGACCATGCCGGTCTGTGAGCACTTGTAATGCCCTGTAAGCAGTGGTGAAGACATTGCGGACATGAACGACGATCATCGCGCCGGCATCGCCAGATAACGTCCGCATCGGGAATCCCTTACGCATCAACGTTACCCGCGCGGCGACCACGCAACAAAAAGCCGGGAGGCCGCTGATATGCGGCGTCCCGGCTCTCACAATGCATTGCAACTGCTTACAGCTGCGACTTCGCCGCTTACAGGTTCGGCGCCAGCGCACGCTCCAGCGTCAGGCGATCCTCGCCACGGCGGGCCACCATATCGTCGAGCTGGTCCTGCCCGATCTTGCCCACGCTGAAGTACGTCGAGTCCGGATGCGACAGGTAGAAACCGCTGACCGATGCCGCCGGCGTCATTGCCAGCCCTTCGGTAATGCCCATGCCGATATCCGCTGCATCGAGATACTCGAACATCGGCGCCTTGACCGTGTGTTCCGGGCAGGCCGGATAGCCCGGCGCCGGACGGATGCCGCGATACGTTTCGTCGATCAACTGCTCGTTGCTCAGCGACTCCGCCGCGTCGTAACCCCACAAGTCCTTGCGCACGCGCTCGTGCAGGCATTCGGCAAACGCCTCGGCCAGACGGTCGGCCAGCGACTTGAGCATGATCGCGCTGTAGTCGTCGTGATCGGCTTCGAACTGCGCTTCCTTCTTGTCCACGCCAATGCCGGCCGTCACCGCGAACACGCCGATGTAGTCGGCCACGCCGCTCGACTTCGGCGCAACGAAATCCGCCAGGCAGCGGTTCGGACGCTTCACACCATCCACCACGGGACGCTCGCTCTGCTGGCGCAGGTTGTGCCACGTCATGGCGACCTGCGTGCGCGACTCGTCCGTGTAGATCTCGATATCGTCGTCGTTGACGGTATTCGCCGGCAGCAGCGCGATCACACCATTGGCCGACAGCCAGCGGCCCTGGATCAACCGGGCCAACATGCTCTTGCCATCGGAGAAGACGCGGCGCGCCGATTCGCCAACGATCTCGTCGTTGAGGATGTCGGGGAATTTGCCAGCCAGATCCCAGGTCTGGAAGAACGGGCCCCAGTCGATGTACTTGGCGAGTTCGGACAGATCGTAGTTGCGGAACACGCGGCGGCCGATGAACTTCGGCTTCGGCGGCACATAGGTGCTCCAGTCGATCGGCGTCTTGTTCGCACGCGCCTCGGCCAGCGTCACCATCGGCGTGGCCTTCTTGTTGGCGTGCTGCGTGCGGATGCGGTCGTAGTCGGTCTTCAACTCGTCCAGGTACTTCGCGGCGCCTTCATCGGACAGCAGGCTCGACGCCACGCTCACCGAGCGCGAGGCATCGGGCACGTACACCACCGGACCATCGTAGTTCGGCGCGATCTTGACGGCGGTGTGCACGCGCGACGTGGTGGCGCCGCCAATCAGCAGCGGAATCTTCTTGATGCGGAAGTAGTCGTCGCGCTGCATCTCGGACGCCACGTACGCCATTTCTTCCAGCGACGGCGTGATCAGCCCCGACAGGCCCACGATGTCTGCGCCCTCGACCTTGGCACGCGCCAGGATCTCGTTGCACGGGACCATCACGCCCATGTTGACCACTTCGTAGTTGTTGCACTGGAGCACCACCGAGACGATGTTCTTGCCGATGTCGTGCACGTCGCCCTTCACCGTCGCAATCACGATCTTGCCGCGTGCGCGCACATCGCCGCCAGCCTCGGCCAGCAGGCGCTTCTCTTCTTCGATGTACGGCAGCAGATGCGCCACGGCCTGCTTCATCACGCGCGCGCTCTTGACCACCTGCGGCAGGAACATCTTGCCCGCGCCGAACAGGTCGCCCACCACGTTCATGCCGTCCATCAGCGGGCCTTCGATCACCTCGATCGGACGACCGCCGCGCGCCGCCACTTCCTGGCGCACTTCCTCGGTGTCCTCGACGATGAACGTGGTGATGCCATGCACCAGTGCGTGCGTCAGACGCTGCGACACCGGCACCGGCTGCTCCGGCGTGCCGCGCCAGGCCAGGTTCTCTTCCTTCTTCTGGCCGCCGCCCTTGAACTTGTCGGCAATCTCCAGCAGACGATCGGTGGCGTCATCGCGACGATTCAGCACGACGTCTTCCACGCGCTCGCGCAGCTCCGGATCGAGCTGGTCATACACGCCGAGCTGGCCGGCGTTGACGATGCCCATGTCCATGCCCGCCGCAATGGCGTGGTACAGGAACACGGTGTGGATCGCCTCGCGCACCATGTCGTTGCCGCGGAACGAGAACGACACGTTCGACACGCCGCCGCTCACCTTGGCATACGGCAGGTTCTGCTTGATCCAGCGCGTGGCCTCGATGAAGTCCACCGCGTAGTTGTTGTGCTCCTCGATACCGGTCGCCACCGCGAAGATGTTCGGATCGAAGATGATGTCTTCGGGCGGGAAGCCCACTTCGTTTACGAGAAAGTCATAGCTGCGCTTGCAGATCTCGGTCTTGCGCGCGAACGTGTCGGCCTGACCCTTCTCGTCGAAAGCCATCACCACGCTGGCCGCACCATAGCGGCGAATCATCGTGGCGTGATGGCGGAACTGCTCCTCGCCTTCCTTGAGCGAGATCGAGTTCACCACAGCCTTGCCCTGCACGCACTGCAGGCCCGCTTCGATCACGTCCCACTTCGACGAGTCGATCATGATCGGCACGCGCGCGATGTCCGGCTCCGACGCAATCAGATTCAGGAAGCGCACCATCGCCGCCTTCGAATCGAGCATTGCCTCGTCCATGTTGATATCGATGATCTGCGCGCCATTCTCGACCTGCTGGCGCGCCACGGCCAGCGCCTCGTCGAACTGGCCGTTCAAAATCATCCGCGCGAATGCCTTGGAACCGGTGACGTTGGTCCGCTCGCCAACGTTGACGAACAGCGTGTCGTCATCGATCGTGAACGGCTCCAGGCCGGACAGGCGCATCGGACGCGGGGGCAGGTGTTGCTGGCTCATGATTCTTTTCTCTATGCTCGGTGCGTGCGATGTGTCAGGCGGCGGCGTCTTCGGCCACGTTGTCGGAATAGTTCGCCCACGCGCGCGGAGCCTTGTTGGCGACGCGCTTGGCGATGGCCGCGATGTGGTCCGGCGTGGTGCCGCAGCAGCCGCCCACCAGGTTCACGAGGCCCGATGCTGCGAATTCCTCCACCAGTGCCGAGGTGACCTCCGGGGTTTCGTCGAAGCCGGTATCGCTCATCGGATTCGGCAGGCCCGCGTTCGGATAGCACGACACGGCGGCGTCGCAGATCTTGGCCAGCTCAGCCACGTACGGGCGCATCAGCGTGGCACCCAGCGCGCAGTTCAGGCCGAAGGTGACCGGACGCGCATGGCGCAGGCTGTTCCAGAACGCTTCCACGGTCTGGCCGGACAGGATGCGGCCAGAGGCATCGGTCACAGTGCCCGAGATCATCACGGGCACGCGCTCGCCGGTGTCCTCGAACAGTTGGTCGATGGCAAACAGTGCAGCCTTGGCGTTGAGCGTGTCGAAGATCGTCTCGACCAGGAACACATCGGCGCCGCCTTCGAGCAGGGCCTTGCCTTGCTCGTAGTACGAGTGGCGCAGTTCCTCGAACGAGACATTGCGCGCGCCGGGATCGTTGACGTCCGGGCTGATGCTGGCCGTCTTGGGCGTCGGGCCGAACGCGCCGGCCACGAAGCGCGGCTTCTCGGGCGTGCTGTACTTGTCGCAGGCGATGCGCGCGAGGCGGGCGGCCTCGACGTTCATCTCGTACGCCAGGTCCGCCATCTTGTAGTCTTCCTGCGCCACGCGCGTAGCCCCGAACGTGTTGGTCTCGATCAGGTCGGCACCGGCAGCCAGGTATTGCTCGTGGATTTCGCTGATGACCTCGGGACGCGTCAGCAGCAGCAGTTCGTTGTTGCCCTTGACGTCGATGGGGTGGTCCAGGAAACGCGTGCCGCGATACTCGGCTTCGCCAAGCTTGTAGCGCTGGATCATCGTGCCCATGGCGCCGTCGAGGATCAGGATCCGTTCACGGAGCAGCTTGGGAAGGCTGGCGGCCCGGGTATAGGGGCGGGGGGCAGGTTGGACGGCGCTCATCTGGGGCTTCACTGGAATGTCACCATCGGTCCACGGTATGACGGACCGCCGGCGCAAAATTTGGGCAAGATCGCGATTTTATCAGGTAGATCAAGGTATTGCGGCCGGCAGGAAAGGGGCTTTCCAAGGCTTTTTCGCCGGTTGTCAGGTCCGGCCTGCACGCCTACACTGAGAGACGCTTACGCCACGAACCCCGGTATTCCCGTCAACGCCATGCAACACCTGACCCCCAGCGATGCCCGCACGCTGCTCGATGCCGAGCCCGATGGGCTGTTCATCGACTGTCGCAGCGAGATGGAGTACCTGTTCGTCGGCCATCCGCAAGGTGCGCATAACGTCCCCTGGAATGATGGCCCCGACTGGGAGGTCAATCCGCACTTTGTGCAGGCGGTAAAAAAACTGGCCGGCCATGCCTCGGCGCGTCCGGTGATCCTGATCTGCCGCAGCGGCAACCGCTCGGCAGCGGCGGCGCGGGCGCTGGAAGGCGCCGGATTCACCACGGTCTATAACGTGTTGCACGGCTTCGAAGGGGACCTCGATCCGCACCGGCATCGTAATACCGTCAACGGCTGGCGCCATGACGGCCTGCCGTGGGAACAATACTGAACGCCTTGCCCGAACCAAAAGAAAACGCCCGCTGATGCGGGCGTTATCGTGTCCGGATCGTGCGTTGCCAGTCGTTGACTCAATGCATGACAAGGGGGTTGTTCATGACAATGTCGAACTTGCCGAGGAATTCGTCCACTTCCTCGACCGATGGCTCGCTCTCGATCAGACGCGTCACATCGGCGCGGAAGGTCTCGGCCATATGGCCGCCGAGAAAAATTTCGCGTTTCAGGTTCTTGTCGACGATTTCGTAGCCGCCCGAGGCAAGGGTCGCATGCTCGACATCTGCGCCAAACTCGACAATGCAATAGTTGTCGCTGTTGTAGATCATTTGCATCGCACTACCTCCTGGCGTATGGTTGGCGCCCTGTTCCTGGCCGGAACCGACGCGATTTCCTCTCCAAGCTGAGGGTAGCCGTCCGTAATTCAAGTCGGACGCGCCTCGTGCAGCTGCTTGTCCCTGGTTGTTGCTTGTTGCCCTTTTGCTGCCCTCTTACATTGGGCATCGGCGCGTGAAGCAAGTTTCTTGAGCACCGGGCACTACTGTGTTGCGAACTACACGGTTGCGTTACGGAATATCACACTGTCCGCCACATGCAGCGTGGCCGAGGAACACGTCGAACACGGCATGGAACCGTTCCGGCTGTTCGATAAACGACAGGTGCGCAGCGTCGGGAAGCACCTCCAGCTTCGCACCAGGAATTTTTTCGGCAATGGATTGGGCCATCGACACCGGCGCACCCTCATCCTTGTCGCCCACAACCACCAGCGTCGGGCAACGAATCCGCCGGATGGCCTCGGCCAGATCGAATGCCAGGATGGCCTGCGCCACCCCCACAAACCCTTGCACCGGCGTGGCGCGAATCATCTGCGCAATCCGTTCGACTCCCTCGGGATGACCGTCGCGATAGGGCTGCGTCATCCAGCGTTCGAGCGTGCCTTCCTGCAAACCCTTCATGCCATGCGCCTCTGCCTGGCCAATCCGGTTGGCCCACATCGGATGCGCTGTCATGGGAGTATGGTCGATCGTGTCCACCAGGGTGAGCGATAACAGCCGCTCGGCGTGGCGAACACCCAACGTCTGCCCCACCATCCCGCCTACCGATACCCCACAGAAATGCGCCTGGCCGATATCGAGCGCATCCATCACTGCAACGACATCATCCGCCAGACGGGTCATCGTGTAGGCGCCCACGGGGGCATCGCTGCCGCCATGACCCCGCATGTCGATGCGCAACACGCGATAGCGCGAGGCCAGATGGCGGGCAGTGTCGTCCCACAGTGTCAGGTTCGCAGCCAGCGCGTGGGCCAGTACGACCCACGGGCCCTCGCGGCCGTCGACCCGAACCTGAAGTCCGACATCTCCCGCCTGGATGCGCTGCGACCCTGTGTCAGACATATGGCAATCCCTGTGTTGTCCAGCGTTGTCACGGCGCTCACTATCACCGCCCCTCACTACTACGATAGACGAGATCAATTTGTGTGCCATCGGGTTCCGTCTGACGCAACCGCGCTGGCATCCAGTCCAATGACGGCGCCAGCCAGATTTCCACGCGACGGCGATCTCCCGGGTGGCGTGGCAGCCGCATGAAGTGGCGCGTGCGCACCATGCCCGTGCCGATATCGATATTCTCCTCACCCACGTACTGAACCTGCATCGGCTCCACTTCCGTGGTGTCCGCCACATTGAACGTCTCCGTGACACCCGGTGTGGCATAGCGCTGCGGGTCGCCGCGCGCCCATCCCACCAGTTGCAGGAACACGCTGAACCGGTCCTGGAAGTTGGTCGGCATCGGCACCTGGCCGCCACGCGTTTCAAACACCACCGTACTTGCGGCGTGATCGAAGCGGGCCACCGCCTGCTTGTTGCGGCGGGCCTCCTGGTATCGCGTGGGCTGCAGGCCGCGTGCGGTCATGTCACCGCTGCTTTCAAACGCGAAGCGGAACCACAGCACGCGCGTTTCCACCGCCAGCCGGTAGTGCCGGCCATCCTGCTCCCATCGGATGGTGCCGTCGGGGTTTTGCACGCCATTGACGAAACTCGCGTAACGCATGGTCACCGAAGGTGGCGGCGCATAGTTCGGCCCAGGCACGGCGGGCGCTTCCGTAGGCGCGCTGGCCTTGGCACCCGCGTTGGCATTGGCGGCATCGCCCGTGCCGCCGGCTCCGGCATTGGCGGTGGTATCACCGCTCGTCGAGGTAGCAAGCGCAGGCGCTGCCGGTTCTGGGGTGGATTCGGTTTCAGGAACGGGCGTTTGAGCAGCCGGTGCCGGACGCACTTTGGGCGGTGGCCGGGGCCGTGGCGGCGCAGGCGGTGCCGGAGGGGGAATCAGGATCGCCTCAAGCGCAGGCGTATCCGGCAGCGGCGGCAGCGTGGTCAACGGTATGTGGTTCAGGCCGAGCAGCACCAGCGCATGCGCGATCGCCACCAGTACGAGCACCACCAGCCAGCGACGGATACGCCGATAGCGGGGCGAACGCGAAGAATGCCTACGAGGGTTGGCCGTCCTGTCCGGCCGGTTGGCTGTCGCCAAGGTAACCGAGCTCCGAAGAGATCTGCCGCGCGATGTCGCGCACACGCCGATCCACCGCACCGCCCCATTCTGCATCGAATACGCTCTGCGCGCCGAGCACGATGAGCGCCATCGACAAATGGCCGTTGGCATCGAACACTGGCGTGGAGATCGCGTTGATGCCCGGCAGCACGCCGCCCCGCGTGCGCGCCGCGCCGCGCTGGCGGACATCGACGCAGATGGCGTCGTATTCGGCGAGCGATGCGGGCATGTCAGGCAGTGCGGCATCGCTGCGTGTCGAGAGTTCGCGCTCGATCAGCGGCAGTGTCTGACGCCGTGACAAATAAGCGCCATACAACCGCCCCGTGGCCGAATTCAGCATCGGCATCACATCGCCCAGCCGCAGACTTACGCTGACTGGATGGCTCGATTCCTCCCAATGCACGATGGTGGGACCATGGTTACCCCATACGGCGATGCCGGCAGTCTGGTCGATCTCGTCGCGCAGTTGCGACAGCAACGGCCGCGCGCGTCGCACCGGATCGAGCCGGTTCAGACCCGCCAGCCCGAGTTGCAGCGCGAAGGGTCCGAGGTCATAGCGCTGGCTGACGGCATCCTGCGTCACGGCGCCCAGCCGCTGGAAGCTGACCAGGTATCGGTGCGCCTTGGCCGGATTCATGTCGGCGGCGGCAGCCAGGTCGCGCAGCATCATCGCGCGTGGCGAGGCCGCCAGTGCCTGCAGCAGCCGGAAGCCGACTTCGATCGACTGGATGCCAGCACGCTTGTCGTCGTCACGTGCGTCGTCGGAGTTGTCGTGGTCGTCCACAACCGTCATGCGTGCTCGCTAAAGGGAAATTGGAGAAATCGGAAAAGTGCTGCCGGCCATTCTATACAAGCCGGCCCGTCGCGGATTCACGACCCCGCTCCGGTAGACTACCGCCCATCCATTTCGCCCAACGTTCGCAAACGTTCGATTCCGCATGAAACTCGCCACATTGAAGGACGGTTCGCGCGACGGCCAGCTCGTCGTTGTCTCGCGCGACCTGAAGACCGCGCACTACGCCACCGATATCGCCGGCAAGATGCAGACCGTGCTCGACGACTGGCAGTTCTACGCGCCGCAACTGCAGGATCTCTACGATGCACTGAACGCGGGCCGCGCGCGCCATCCGTTCCCGTTCGAGCCCAAGCACTGCATGGCCCCGCTGCCGCGCGCCTATCAATGGGCCGACGGCTCGGCCTATGTGAACCATGTGGAGCTGGTCCGGAAGGCGCGCGGCGCCGAGATGCCGCCCGAGTTCTGGACCGATCCGCTGATGTACCAGGGCGGCTCGGACGACTTCATCGGCCCGCAGGACGACATCGTCTGCGCCAATGAAGCGTTCGGCATCGACTTCGAAGCCGAAGTGGCCGTCATCACCGGCGACGTGCGCATGGGCGCCACGCCCGAGCAGGCCGCCGAGGCCATCCGTTTGGTCATGCTGGCCAACGATGTGTCGCTGCGCAACCTGATTCCCGCCGAACTGGGCAAGGGCTTCGGCTTCTTCCAGAGCAAGCCCGCCACGGCCTTCTCGCCCGTGGCCGTCACGCCCGACGAACTGGGCGATGCGTGGCAGGACCGCAAGGTCCACCGCCCGATGACGGTCCACTGGAACAGCAAGAAGGTAGGCACGCCCGACTGCGGCACCGACATGGTGTTCGACTTCGGCCAGTTGATCGCCCATATCTGCAAGACCCGCAATGTGCGTGCGGGCAGCATCGTCGGCTCGGGCACGATCTCGAATGTGGATCGCAAGAAGGGCTACGCGTGCATCGCCGAGAAGCGGACCATCGAAACCATCGAGAACGGCAAGCCGGAAACCGAATTCATGAAGTTCGGCGATTCCGTGCGTATCGAGATGCTCGACGCCGATGGCAAGTCGATCTTCGGCGCCATCGATCAGGAAGTGGTGGCCCGGTAATCGCAGCCATCGCATCGGGACCGGGTGCAAACCCGGCTTGCCCCACCCCGTACCGATCCGCCTATAATTCCCCGACCGTCCGGTCGGGGAATTTTTTTGCCCGGACGGGCCGTCTCCCACACGAAAGACAGAGAGCCCGCCGACATGACCTCCGAAGACCAGACGCTGTCCCCCCGCCTGTCGCGCTATCAGGCGCTCACGCTGCGCCGCCACGGCCCGGTGCTCGAAGTCATCATGGGCGCGGCACAGTCGTCCAACCGCAAGCTGGCCACGGCGGATGCCAACATGCACCGCGAACTGGCCGAGATCTGGCGCGACATCTCCGCCGATCCCGATATCCGCGTCGCCATCATCCGGGGCGAAGGCAAGGGCTTCTCGGCCGGCGGCGACCTGGCGCTGGTGGAGGACATGGCCAACGATTTCGAGACCCGCACCCGGGTCTGGCACGAGGCGCGCGACCTCGTTTACAACGTCATCAACTGCGACAAGCCCATCGTCTCCGCCATGCACGGCCCGGCCGTGGGCGCGGGGCTGGTGGCCGGGCTGCTGGCCGATATCTCGATTGCGTCGAAGACCGCGCGCATCGTCGATGGACACACGCGGCTGGGCGTGGCTGCGGGCGATCATGCGGCCATCGTGTGGCCGCTGCTGTGCGGAATGGCCAAGGCCAAGTACTATCTGATGCTGTGCGAGTCGGTCAGCGGCGAGGAAGCCGAGCGGATCGGCCTGGTATCGCTGGCAGTGGAAGAGGACGAACTGGTTGCCAAGGCATTCGAGGTGGCCAACCGGCTCGCGGCGGGTTCGCAATCCGCCATCCGCTGGACCAAGTACGCGCTCAACAACTGGCTGCGCATGGCCGG
This sequence comes from Cupriavidus sp. 2SB, assembly GCF_005503625.1. Lineage (GTDB taxonomy): Bacteria > Pseudomonadota > Gammaproteobacteria > Burkholderiales > Burkholderiaceae > Cupriavidus. The sequence goes on from NZ_SCMX01000005.1 coordinate 102,748, forward strand.
TCCCGCGTTCGATACCTCGCTGGCGCTTGAATTCATGGGCTTCGCTGGCCCCGACGTACACGAAGGCATGGCGAGCCTGCGCGAGAAGCGGCCGCCCCAGTTCCGGTAACCGGCCGTCCTCTCCCTAGTCGGACGGCCCCGACAGATGGAGTGCCGCACCATGTTCGGACAGATCCCCGATTTCTCGAATAGCTTCGACCTGCTGCGCAGGATGTGGTCCAGCGGCAGCGGCATGCCCAGCGGCCTGATGCCTGGCCTGAGCGCAATGACGCCGCCGATGGACCTCGACGAAGTCGACAAGCGCATCCACGACCTCAAGGCCGTGGAAAGCTGGCTCCAGCTCAACACCAACCTTCTGCGTACCACGATCCAGGGCCTCGAAGTCCAGCGCGCCACGCTCGTAGCGCTGCAGACTTTCGGCAACGCCCTGTCTCCCGAGAAGATGCAGAGCGCGATGGAGAACGTGGCCCGCGCGGCCAACGCCCCGAGCGCGCATCCAGCCCATCACGCCAACCCGTTCGAGACGCCGCGCACGGTGTCCGAGGCACAGGCCGATGCCGAGAACGACGTCCCTGACGAGGAAGAAGCCGACTCGCCGCCCGAGTCTGCCGCCGAAACCGGGGACGCCGCTGCGTCCGACAGCGGCAACGCGCAACTGCCGCCCAATGCCGCACTGTGGTGGGACCTGCTGCAGCGCCAGTTCGCACAGATCGCCAGCAGCGCGGCGGCGGCCAGCGCCGCGCCGTTCGGCGGGGGCATGTCGGGGATGCCCGGAATGCCCGGGATGCCAGGATTTGGCGGCATGGCCGCGGGGGCTGACGGCGCCGAGCCGGCCAGTCAGGCGCCCTCGACGGCCGCGCCAAAACCCACTGCACGGAAAGCCACCGCGAAAAAGCCTGCTGCAAAGAAGCCTGCAGCCAAGGCGCCCAAAAAGGCAGCCGCCCCAAAAACGGCCCCCGACGAGGCCAAGTGATGCATGCCGGGCGTGGCCAACGCTCGGCCTCCCCCCTCGCGGGAAGTGTCGTAGTCGCACCACTTTCGGGCGCCCTGTCAGGCGCACCGATAAAAATCCATCAGCGTTTGCTGAAAGACACTAGAGAAAACATTCGAGAATGTTTCCTGTCTGGTAGAATCCGCCAGTGATTTCAAAGGCTTAGGCATGCTCTACCCCGAACTCTTCAAATCGTTGGAAGCGGTCCGCTGGCACATGGACAAGGACATCCCGTGGGATTCCTTCGACGCGAGCCTGCTCACCGACGACCAGGCGAAGACCATCCGCATGAACGCAATCACCGAATGGTCGGCCCTGCCCGCCACGGAAATGTTCCTGCGCGACAACCGCGACGATTCCGATTTTTCGGCGTTCATGAGCATCTGGTTCTTCGAGGAACAGAAGCATTCGCTGGTGCTGATGGAATATCTGCGCCGCTTCCGTCCGGACCTGGTCCCGACCGAGGAAGAACTGCACGCCGTGCGCTTCGAGTTCGATCCGGCCCCGCCGCTGGAAACGCTGATGCTGCATTTCTGCGGCGAGATCCGCCTGAACCACTGGTACCGCCGCGCTGCCGAATGGCACTCGGAACCGGTGATCAAGCATATCTACCGCACGCTGTCGCAGGATGAAGCCCGCCATGGCGGCGCCTACCTGCGCTACATGAAGAAGTACCTGGCCCAGTTCGGCGATACCGCCCGTGCCGCGTTCGCCAAGATCGGTGTCCTGATGGCTTCGGCTCGCCGCACCGAGAAGCCGCTGCACCCGACCAACCTGCACGTGAACAAGGCCCTGTTCCCGAACGACACGGTGCAATCGCGCCTGCCGGACCCGGACTGGCTCGAGCACTGGCTCGACGAACAGATCCGCTTCGACGAGGTCTGGGAGAAGAAGGTCATCGAACGGATCCTGCACAACATGTCGCTGCTGTTCGAGCGCACGTTCGATTCCGTCCAGGACCTGAACCGCTACCGCAAGGAACTGAACGCCAACCTGCAGGCCGCCCAAGCCTGAGTTGACGCTTCTCCGCCGCGTGACAAGACCCCATCGGATACGATGGGGTTTTTCATTGGCGCGCCGACTTTTCCGACTCGCTCTCTCCCATGAACGCACCCGCCTACGAATCCAAGCTCGTTCCCGCCGACGACATCGCCGCCCTGCAAGCCGCCGTGGCCGCGCTGCCCCGCCCGCTGGTCTTCACCAACGGCGTGTTCGACATCCTCCATCGCGGCCACGCCACCTACCTGGCGCAGGCCCGCGCGATGGGCGCCAGCCTGGTGCTGGGCGTGAACAGCGACGCGTCGGTGAAGATGCTGGGCAAGGGCGACGACCGCCCGCTCAACAACGAGGCCGACCGCATGGCATTACTTGCCGCACTGGCCGCCGTGGACCTCGTGGCAATGTTCCGCGAGCAGACGCCGGTGGAGTTGATCCGGCTGGTACGCCCGGATATCTACGTGAAGGGCGGCGATTACGATATCGACACGCTGGAGGAAACGCGGCTGGTGCGGAGTTGGGGCGGCGAGGCGTATGCCATCCCATTCCTGCATGACCGGTCGACGACGAAGTTGTTGACGAAGGTGAGGGCTGGCTGAGTTTGCGGTTCTCCCGCACTGTTCTGGCTCCCCTCTCCCCCGCCCCTCTCCCGCAAGCGGGAGAGGGGAGAAAACCGAGGGTCGGTGCGAATGCTGCTGCCGGTATGCTCCCCTCTCCCACGAAGTGGGAGAGGGGTTGGGGGAGAGGGCCGGAGGGTCTGCTTGCCGACCATACGGCAATTTGCACTGCTGCCCCTCTCCCCCGCCCCTCTCCCGCAAGCGGGAGAGGGGAAAAAACCATCAGCCCCGCGCCGCACCTTCGACGCGCGCCTGCATCCCTCCCTTGCAAGCCTGCATCACCTCCGCCCCATAGCGCTGGCGCACCTCTTCCATCCGCGCGCGCAGCGCTTCGTCCGTGGTTGCCACGCGCAGCCATTGGCGCGAGATATTGCGCGGGGCGTCGCTGATCAGCGCCGTGCGGACGCCCTGGCCTCGCAGGGATTCCAGGAATCGATCCGCGCGCTCCCGTTCGCGGAACAGGCCTAGCGATACCGTGAAGGACTCCGCTTCCTCATTGCTGACCACCGAGACATCCGTCACCTTGCGGCGGCGTAGTTCGGCCAGCTTGCGGTCGGCGTTTTCGCGCGTGGCCTGCGCGGGCAGATGCACCCACCAGCGCACCTGTTCGCTGCGTTCGAACTGATCTACCGGCAACGTGCTGCCCGCTGCAATCGCCACCAGATCCTCGCGTGCGTGAGCGACGGACTGCGCCGTGAAGCCGCCCATTTCCATGCAGCTATCCTCGGCCCGCACGGGAGCCGATGTCGATGCCAGCGTGACCTTGCCGGGCGTGGCGCTGCGCGGTGCGGGCGTGGCGGCGGGCGCAGACGCGTCGTCGCGCGGTTGCAGTTCCATCCGTTCGCCGCGCACCTGCTGATCCACACGCTGTGGCTCGCGCGGGCTTTCGAACAACCCTGAGAAGGGCTGCGGACCGAACGCGCCCAGCAAGGCCGCCAGCAGCAAGGCGTTGGCCACCAACAGGGCGATCAGCAGGATGTTCAGACCTTTCCGGGACATGGGGAAGCGCGCAGGTGTTTGTCAGTAGGAGCCAGGGTCGGCCAATCAGGCAGGTTGCGCCATCGCATGCAACCCAAGCAGCACAAGATTATCGTGCATCTCGAAGGGCATCGCGAGCGCGCCGGCCACCGCGTGGCGCGCTCCACCCGACAGCAGGCAGCGCACCGGCCCGCGTTCGCCCAACGCGCGCCAACTGCGCTCGATGGCACCGGCCTGTGCAGCCAGGCAGCCTGCAGCGATGGCATCGTGAGTGTTGTCTGCGCCCAACGCTCGCACCGCGCGCGCGGCGCCCGCACCGGTGTCCAGCACATCGAGTTCGGGCAGTTGCGCCGTGTTGCGCGCCAGCGTGCCCAGCATCAATTCCAGCCCCGGCAGGATCAGCCCACCCTCGAAGCGCGCCCCTTCCGGCGTGGCCGTGACGATATCGAGCGTCGTCGCCGTGCCGGCCGTGACGATCAGCAGCGTCTCCCCGGGCAGCCAGCGATGCGCGCCGATGCTGCCGACCCACCGATCCACGCCAAGCTGCGTGGGCTCGCGATACCCATTGACGAGGTTGCCGTACGCGCTGACCGTGCGTACCCATTGCAGCGGTACATCGCCCGGCACGTCACCGAATGCTTCGGCCAGCAGCGCCTCGACCTCTCCGGCCAGCGTGGCACCGGCCACGTTGGCGATCCAGACAGCCGGTGCCACCCCGGCACCTCGCAGATGACGCCATGTACCCACCAGCGCGGCCCGCTCGGCCGGCACTGCGTGCGATGCCGCACCGGCGTGCTGCCACGGCGTGGGCAGCGCACCCGACTGGGTAGTCTGTGCAAGGGGTGGCGGCTGGCTATCGTCGCACCATGCCCACTTCAACCGTGTGTTGCCGATGTCGATCAGCAGTGCGCTCATGCCGGGGCTCCACGCAGCGAGACTTCGCCGCTGGTGATCGGCTCCAGCCCGTTGGCCGTCTCCAGCAGCAGGTGGCCCTCGCCATCGACGCCACGCGCCAGCCCCTCGGCCACCACCGCGCCGTCGTGCAGCAGCCGCACCGGCTCGTTGCGGAACGCGTCGCGCGCAGACCATGCCGGGGCCAGCGGTGCAAAACCTTCGGCCAGAAATACTTCGCGCATCGCCGCCAGCCGGTTCAGCACGGCACCGAGGATGCGCGTGGGATCGCGATGCGGATCGAAAGTCGGCAGCACCTCGGCCACGCCCGACAGGTCGCGACCCAGCGCCGCTTCCATGCGTGCATCGCGTACGAGATTCAGGCCGATGCCGATCACGGCCCACAGGCGCTGCGGCCCCGCAGGCACCGACTCGATCAGGATGCCGGCCAGCTTGCGGCCATCCACCTGCAGGTCGTTCGGCCACTTGAGCCCCACCGCCGTCGCCGCCCCGCAATCCTCCAGCGCCTGCGCCACGGCCAGCCCTACAGCCAGGCTCAGTCCGCTGAGGCGCGCCGGCGCCAGTGCCAGCGGCATCGCTACCGAAAATGTCAATCCAGCCTGCCCTTGCCACGGACGCCCTTGCCGACCGCGACCGGCTGTCTGCCGATACGCCACGCGCACCTGGGCCCGCGCGTCGTCCCAGGTTGCCGAGCGGCATGCCTGCGTCAGGTCGGCATTGGTCGAACCCGTCTCGGCCACGACATCGACCTGCCAGTCTCGCGCCGCGCCACCATCGAGAGTGCGCCGCAAGACGCTTTCATCGATGTGCCACGCCGGCAGCGCGGCAGCATCGTCGGTGAGGGCAGAGATCGGCGTGGAGGTTGAGCGGTCGGGCATGTAGGAAAAATCCGGGTAACGAAACGCGGGCGCGGGGCTGCCGAGATTGTAGCTGTGGCCGTGTCAGAGGATGTCTGGCGGCAACTCGGCGATGGGTAGCATAGAATCGGGACTCAGCCATCACATCATCACCCTCTTTTGGACAGCCCCCCGACGCCCGCCATCGACATCTCGCGCCAGGACGGCGCCTGCAGCGTCAGCCTGCAGGGCGACTGGACCGCGCTCGCGCTTGCCGGCTGCCATGAGGCCAAGGGCCTGCGCGGACAACTGCAGAAGCTTGCCGGCGCACCCGACAACACGCGCTGGTCTCTTGCCGCCGTGACACGGCTCGACCACATCGGTGCGCAACTGATCTGGCAGGCGTGGAACGGCCGCATGCCCGAGCGCGTGGAACTGAACGAGGGCCAGCGCCGCGTGTTCGACCGCATCGCCGGGCTGCGCAACGATGGCTGGAAGAAGACGATGGTCGACCGGTTCAATCCGATCACGCTCTTCGGCGCCGCGCTGATATCGTTCTTCGCGCAACTCGGGGTGGGCATCACGATGCTCGGCCAGCTGACCTTCGACCTGTTCCGCTTCCTGCGTGCGCCGCAGCGTGGTCCGTGGCGCGAGATCTCGGCCAATATCTACAACGTGGGCTACAAGGCGCTGGGCATCACGGCGCTGGTGGGGTTCCTGATCGGCATCGTGCTGTCGTACCTGTCCGCCAACCAGTTGCGGATCTTTGGCGCCAGCACCTTCATCGTCAACATCCTGGGCATGGCCGTGATCCGCGAACTGGGTCCTGTGCTGGCGGCCATCCTGATCGCGGGGCGCTCGGGCTCGGCCATCACCGCACAGATCGGCGTGATGCGCGTGACCGAGGAGCTCGATGCGATGCGCGTGATGGGCATCTCGCACGGCTTCCGGCTGATCATGCCGCGCGTGATCGCGCTGGCCATCGCCATGCCGCTGCTGGTAGCGTGGACGGATCTCATGGCCCTGCTCGGTGGCATGACCGCCGCGCGCTTCCAGCTCGGCATCAGCTTTGCCTTCTTCCTGCGCCAGCTGCCCGATGCGGTGCCCGTTGCCAACCTGTGGCTCGGGCTCGGCAAGGGCGTGGCATTCGGCATGCTGATCGCGCTGACGGCCTGCCACTATGGCCTGCGCATCCGGCCCAACACGCAGAGCCTGGGCGAAGGGACGACGGCATCGGTGGTGACGTCGATCACCGTGGTGATCATCGCCGACGCGATCTTCGCCATCCTCTTCAAGGACGTGGGGCTATGACCGATTCCATGCCACCCGACGTCCAGCGCGGTACGCCACGCGAGAAAATCATCGAGGTGCGCGACCTCGTGAAACGCTATGGCGACAACGTGGTGCATGACGGCCTGAACCTCGACGTCTATCGTGGCGAAGTCCTGTCGATCGTCGGTGGCTCCGGCACCGGCAAGACCGTGTTGCTGCGGCAGATTGTCGGGCTCGACCGGCCCACCTCCGGCACCATCCGCGTGTTTGGCGAGAACCCGGCCGCGCTGACCGCCGCGCAACTGCAGGCCCTGCGCAACCGCTGGGGATTGCAGTTCCAGCGCGGCGCGCTGTTCTCGGCACTGTCCGTGATCGACAACATCGCGCTGCCGCTGCGTGAATTGCGCGCGTTGCCGGACAACCTGATCTGCCAGGCCTCGCTGCTGAAACTGCAACTCGTGGGACTCTCGGCCAAGGATGCCGACAAGATGCCATCCGATCTTTCGGGCGGCATGATCAAGCGCGTGGCGCTGGCCCGCGCACTGGCACTGGAACCGGAACTCGTTTTCCTGGACGAACCCACTGCCGGCCTGGACCCGATGGCGTCCGACGACTACGTGGACCTGATCCGCGAACTGCGCCGCGAGCTAGGCCTGACCGTGGTCATGATCACGCACGACCTGGACACCCTTGTGGCGCTGTCCGACCGCGTGGCCGTGCTGGCCGACCACAAGGTGCTGGCCGCCGCGCCCATCCCCGAAGTCATCCGGGTCGATCATCCTTTCATTCGTGAATATTTTCTGGGCGACCGCGCCCAGCGCGCGCTGCAGGCGCTGCCCGCCCCGCACGGGTCCGGCAACTCCGCAGCGCCCAGTGGAGACACCTGATGGAAAACAAATCGAACGCCTTTCTTGCCGGCGTGTTCACCATCGGCCTGGCCATCCTGGTGCTGTTCGCGCTGTTCTGGTTCAGTAGTGACCACGCCGTGCGCGTGCCGTACGACCTGATCACGCGTTCCACGGTGAACGGGCTCGGGCCGCAGGCCGATGTGAAGTATCGCGGGCTCGACGTGGGCAAGGTGGTATCCATCAAGTTCGATCCGCAGGTGCCGGGCCAGATCATCGTGCGCATCACCGTCAACCAGGACACGCCGATCACGCGCACCACCTATGCCACGCTCGGTTTTCAGGGTGTCACCGGCATCGCGTACGTGCAACTGGACGATACCGCGCGCGAAGAGGGCGCCAGCACCAACTCGCCGCGCCTGCCCACTTCGGCGCGCGAACCGGCGCGGATCGTGATGCGGCCCGGCTTCTTCGAGGAACTGGAGAAGCGTGGCGACTCGCTGCTGACGCAGACCGAAACGCTGATGGCATCGCTCAACGAGATGTTCCAGACCACCAATCGCGACGAGCTCATGTCGGCGATCAACTCGGTGCACCAGACCGCCGAGGATTACTCGAAACTCGCCAAGTCCCTGCAACCGGCCGTGAACCAGTTGCCCAAGGCCGTGGAAAACCTCAACGCCACGCTGGCCTCCACGCGCCGGCTGGCCGACGACCTGGCCAATCCGAATGGCACGGTGATGTCCACGGTGAATCGCGTAGGCGAGAACATGCAGGGTGCCGCGGATTCCGTGCAGAAGGCCGCCGGCATCTTCACGCAGGAAACGCTGCCACAACTCAACGGCCTGGCACGCGACGCACGGCAGACCGCGCGCAGCATCGACCGCGCAGCCGGCCAGTTCAACGACCAGCCCAGCAGCGTGCTGTTCGGCGGCCCGTCGCCCACGGCAGGTCCGGGCGAGCCGGGCTTCCAGGCGCCTTGAACCCGAACATGAAGCGCACCGAGCGCCCCAGCCGAGATTCCGCCATGAATGCTTCCGCCCTCATCCCTTTCGCGCGCATCGCCACACTGGCCACGCTGCTGGTTCTCACCGGCTGCGGCGTGTTGCCTCAGTCGCGCAGCACCACCACCTATGACCTCGGCCCGCTGGCTGCCGCGCCATCGCAACCGCCTGCCCGCCTGCCCAAGCTGCGCGTGGCCGAGACCGATGGTCCCACGTGGATGGATGGCCGTGGCATCTACTACCGTCTGCAGTACACGCAGGCGCAGCGGTTGCAGTCGTACGCGACGCAGCGCTGGGTCGACGCCCCGACGCGGCTGTTCGACGACCGGCTGCGCGATGCGGTGTCGGGCCGGGGCGAACTGACCTGGTATGGCGACACCAGCGTGCCAGCCATCAAGGTGGACCTGCTGGGTTTCGAACAGGTCTTCGATACGGCCACCAGCAGCCGTGGCGTGGTGCGTGCGCGCGCCACGGTATTCCACAAGAACCTGATCGGGCAGAAGACATTCGTTGCCGAGCAGCAGGCGACGAGTGCCGATGGCGCAGGCGGTGTGAAGGCGCTGGCCGCGAGCAGTGACGCAGTGATCGCCGCCATCCTCGACTGGGCAGCCGCGTTGCCGCTGGAAGCCGCGACGGCCACCGGCCCCGCCGCGTTGCCGCGCGCCAATCCGCCATCGCGCGACAGCGTGCCGATACCGCCCGTGGACACGCCAAAAGCCACGGCGCCGCGCCAATGAAGCGTACAGTGCTTAACCCGTTGTAACGGTTGCGAGCCGTCATGCTTTCGGACAGCGCCCCGCCTCCCACACCGCCGCAGGACTTGCGCCAGCCCGAACTTGAAGGATGGCTGCCCCGCCATTCTCCGCTGGCGCGCGTGGGGCTGGTCTGTTTCACACTGCTGGTGGCCTACGCCAGCCTGTATCCATTCACCGGCTGGACCAACAACGGTATCTCGCCGTTCGCATTCCTGAGCGCACCCAAGCCGCGCTACATCACCGAGTTCGACCTGCTGACGAACGTCATCGGCTACTGCCCGTTCGGCGCACTCGTGGTGTTGTCCCTGCACCCGCGTGTCTCCGGGGCGCGGGCCACGCTGATCGCCTTCGTGGCCGGCGCGCTGCTATCCGCCGTGATGGAAGCGCTACAGACCTGGCTGCCCACGCGGATCTCGTCGAACATTGACCTGATCACCAATGCGCTCGGGGCACTGCTCGGGGCCGCCGTGGTGGCACCGTTCACCGGCGCATTGATCGATCGGGGCACGCTGACGCGCCTGCGGCTCGCATGGTTCGAACCGCATGCGAGCTTTGCCATCGTCCTCGTGATGTTGTGGCCCTTCGCGCAGATCTTCCCGCAGGAACATTTGTTCGGCATGGGCGGCATCGTGCGCGAGTGGCTCACCGATCCCGATTCATGGCCAATGGCGTGGGTGCAGGCGTACTTCCCCGCGCTGATTGCGTGGCAGGACAACATCGGCATCCGCACCGACGACATGCAAACGCAGTTGCTGCTGGAGACAGCCGTGACCGCATCGAGCTGGATCGGCACGGGGTTGTTTGCGTCGATCGCCATGCGGCGAACCGCGCCGATGCTGCGCATTCTGGCTGCACTGCTCACCGCCGCGCTGATCATCAAGGCCGCAGTGTCCGAGTTGCAGTTTCCGGATGACAACGCGTTCAACTGGCTCTCCGAAGGCGGCCGTTTTGCGTTGCTGACGAGTTCGCTGGTGCTGGTGTTACTGCTGCGGCTACCACGTTGGCTCCGTGCCGTGCTGGCAGTGGTGGCATTGACGGGGCTGGTCGCCTTGACCAATGTGCTGCCGTCGAATCCTTATGCGTGGGTGTCCGAGCAAGGATGGCGCATGGGCCGCTTCATCCATTTCAACAGCCTGGCGCAGTGGCTTGGGTGGCTGTGGCCGTTCATGGCGTTCACGTATGTGATCTGGCGCTTCGAGCAGGTCAGCCTGCGGCGCCGGTTGCAGCGCATTGCACGCCGCCGCGCCACCGCACGCGCAGTGGCCGCCGCTACGGACAGCCAAAGTCATCGCGAGACGAAGCAGCCTTAGCGCTCCGCCGCGCGAGGTGAATCAGTGCAGTTGCCCGCCCTGTTCGCGGATATCGTCTTTCGTCGATAGCGTGGTGGCCACCGCCACGCGCAGCCCCGCGATCAGCGTCTCCAGCGCGAGGCTCGGCGCACCAGGGTGTCGCGCGGCCTGCTCCGGCAGATAGGGGATGTGGATGAATCCACCACGTGCGACGCTCGATGCCTTCGCCAGCGCGTGCATCAGGCCATAGAAGACGTGATTGCAAACGAAGGTGCCCGCCGTCTGCGACACCATCGCCGGCACGCCCGCTGCACGCAGATCTCTTACGATGGCCTTGATCGGCAGCGACGCGAAGTACGCGGCCGGACCATCGGCGGCAATCGTGACGTCGATGGGCTGGGCGCCAACGTTGTCGGCCACGCGCGCATCGTCCACATTGATCGCCACGCGCTCGATCGACAGCTCCGTGCGGCCGCCCGCCTGCCCCACCGCGATCACCACATCGGGACGCAGCGACGTGACGAGTGCATCCATGGCGTCGATGGCCTTGCCGAACACGCAAGGCAGTTGCCGCGCAACGACCACGGCATCGCCGATATGCGCGCCATCGAGCGCCCGCACCGCCTCCCACGACGGATTGATCGGTTCCTGTTCGAACGGCTCGAAGCCGGTCAGCAAGACGGTACGGGTCATGGCGATGTCCTTACATCAGGAAATACAGCAGGAAGATATTGGCAACGAGGATGCCCAGCGCCGAAGGCACCTGCGCCCGGATCACTGCGTTGCGGTCCTTCAGTTCGAGCAGTGCAGCCGGCACGATATTGAAGTTGGCTGCCATCGGCGTCATCAGCGTGCCGCAGTAGCCCGAGAACATGCCAATGGCCGCCATCACTGCCGGGTTCGCATGGAACACGCCCACCAGGATAGGCACGCCCACGCCGCCCGTCATTACCGGGAACGCGGCAAAGCCGTTACCCATGATGATCGTGAACAGCGCCATGCCGATGCAGTACACCGCCACAGCCACGAACTTGTAGTCCATGTTGATGTACGAGGTGGTCAGGTGCGCCACGGCCTTGTCCACGCCGCCATCGAAGAACACCAGGCCGAGCATCGCCAGCATCTGCGGCAGCACCAGCGCCCAGCCCAGCGATTCGATCAGGCGGCGCGATTCGCGCAGACCCTGCACCGGCGTTTCACGCGTGAGCCAGCACGCCACCGCCAGCGAGACCAGGCAGCCGACGCCGAGCGAGACGAACGTGACGTTCTTCGGATCGAGCAGCGGCAGGCCCGCCACCTTCACATCCTTGAACACCACCGTGCCGATCACCGTAATCAGCGGAATCAACAGCGCCGGCACAAACAGCTTGTTGCCGAGGCGCTTCGCGCTGGCGCGACGTTTTTCCTCGGACAACGTGCCATGCTTGCCGATGCCCACGCCACCGAACCCGGCGATCAGCGCCATCACCACCGCAGCCACGCCGACGATGGCCGGCGGAATCTTGTCGCCGATCAGGAAGATCACTGCATAGAGCAGCCAGAACAGGCCCGTGGACAACCGGCGCGGATGCGCCTTGTCCGAGAACGTCATCAGCGACGTGATCAGCAGGACAAAGCCGGCCAGCCAGTACAGGTATTGGATCGAGATGATCATCGCTTACTCTCCCTTCGCACCAGCGGTGGCCGGCATGCCCACCGGCTTCTGCGCGCCAAGCTCGCGCTCCAGCCACATGTCCAGGCGCTTCAGGCGCACCGCATGGATCAGGAAGGCGCAAATGGCGGTCGGGATACCCCAGACGGCGATATGCAGCGGTTCCACGTCGATGTGCGAGGCCAGCAGGAACGTGTGCATCAGCGCGATGGCACCGAACGCCACGAAGATGTCCTCACCGAAGAACAGTCCCACGTTGTCCGTGGCGGCGCAGAACGCCAGCACGCGCTGGCGCACCGGCTCGGGCAAATGGCCGAAGCGGTTCTCGGCCGCGCCTTCGGCCATCGGGGCCAGCAGCGGACGCACCATCTGCGGATGGCCACCCAGGCTGGTCAAGCCCATCGCGGCGGTCAGTTCGCGCACAGCGAGGTAGACGATCAGCAGGCGGCCCACCGTGGCCGACTTGATGCGCGAGATCCACGCCTGCGCATGCTCGCGCAAACCGTGGCGTTCCAGCAGGCCGATCACGGCCAGCGGCAGCAGAATGATCAGCGGCAGACTGCGCGCCTTGACGAAGGCGGTGCCGATCGCGGTAAAGATCTGCGTAAGCGGCATCGACGCAGCAATCCCCGTGACGATGGCGGCAGCCGCCACCACCATCATGGGATTGAACCGCAAGACGAAGCCGATGATGATGACGCCGACCCCGAGCAGGGGCCAAAGATTGACAGCCGGTTCCATGGGAAACACCTGATAACGCGTGAAGCGATACGTGAAGGACTGCGTGAAATCAACCGAGCCTGCGGGGCGAATCCCCTCAGGCATCGGCACGGACGGCGATGCCTTCCGCGCCGAGCCGATCCCGGATGCGGCGCGCGAAGGCAAGCGCGTGGGCGCCGTCGCCGTGCAGACACACGGTTTCGGCACGAATCGGTACCCAGGTGCCGTCGATGGCCTGCACGCGCTGGTCGCGCACCATCGACAACGTCTGGTTCAAAGCCACTTCCTCGTCGTCGTGCAACGCGCCCGGCGTGCCGCGCTTCACCAGCGTGCCGTCGGGGTTGTAGCCACGATCCGCGAAGACTTCTTCCTTGACCGCCAGGCCCGCCTCGCGCGCCATCGTGATCATCTGGCTGTTGGCCAGCCCGAAGAAGACGAGCTTGGGGTTGTAGTCCTTCACGGCGCGCACGATGGCCGCACACAGTTTCGGATCGCGCACGGCCATGTTGTAGAGCGCGCCATGCGGCTTCACATGCGCCAGTTGGCCGCCCTGTGCGCGCACCATCGCGTCGAGCGCGCCGATCTGGTACAGCACGTCGGCGTAGACCGCCTCGGGATCGCGCTGCATCTCGGTGCGGCCAAAGTTCTCGCGATCCGGAAAGCTCGGATGCGCGCCGATGGCCACGTTCTTCTCCAGCGCCCATTTCACGGTCTGGAGCATGGTGGCCGCGTCACCCGCGTGCCAGCCGCACGCGACGTTCGCGGAGCTGATCAACGCGATCAGCGCCTCGTCATTGCCGCAGCCTTCGCCAAGGTCTGCATTGAGGTCGATTTGCATGGGCGTTCTCCGTAGGGGACGGTAGTTGTGGGGGCTTGGAAGACTCAGGCGAAGCGTTCAGGCAACGAAGCGAGTCGTCGTTCGTCGTCGTGCGGCAATCTGCATGCCGGCGCCCTGCCAGCGCAGTGCCTGGTCGATCTGCCGCAGATAGCGGTCGACTTCCGCCTGTGCGGCGGCAGCCTGTTCAAGGGACACCTCGGCAAAGCGCACCGTTGCACCGAGCGGCACCTGCGCCAGGCGCCAGAGGTCGGCGCCAATCACGGTGCCGATCTTCGGATAGCCGCCCGTGGTCTGCGCATCGCTCATCAGCGCGATGGGCTGGCCGTTCGGCGGCACCTGCATCACGCCCGGCATCACCCCATGCGACAGCAGATCTGCCGAGCGCTCGGCCCGACGCGCCAGCGCAGGACCCTCAAGACGCAGGCCCATCCGGTTGCTCTGCGGCGTGATGGTCCAGTCTGCCGACCACAGCGCTTGCTGCGACGCCGGCTCGAAATCGGGATACTCGGGACCCGGCAGCAAGCGGATGGTCAGCGCACTGCCCTCGCGATTGGCGGGCAACGCCCAGCCCGGCGCAGCCACGCCGAGCCAGTCGCGGTCTTCCTCGATACCGGGCCTGCCCGCAGGCAGACGATCGCCATCGCGCAGCACGCGGCCTTCGAAGCCGCCGAAGTTCGATTTGAGATCCGTGCTACGCGAGTTCATCACCAGCGGCACGTCGATGCCACCGGCCACGCAGAGGTAGGTGCGCGTGCCGCCGCGCGCTGCGGGCAGCGTCAACGTCTCGCCACGGCGCACGTCGAAGGCATGCCACGACCACACGGGCACGCCGTCGAGGTTGGCGCTGCATTCGGCGCCGGTCAGTGCCACGCGCATATCGGCCTCGAACCGCAACGCGGCACGGCCCAGCGTGAACTCGATGGCTGCCGCGCCCGGCTCGTTGCCGAGGAGTCGATTGCCCACCTGCAGCGCCAGCCCATCGGCGGCACCGGAACGGCCCACACCGAAGCGCCGGAATCCCACACGGCCCAGATCCTGCACCGACGCCTGCGCGCCAGGTCGAATGATCTCGATCACAGCAGCACCTCCTCGGCGATAAAGCGCACGGTATCGCCCGGCGCGAACAGCGACGGCGGATCACGGTCGGCCACGAACAACTGCGCCTCCGTATGGCCGATCAACTGCCAGCCTCCCGGAAGCACGGCCGGATAGATACCCGTCTGCTCGCCGCCGATGCCCACCGCACCCGCCGGCACCGCCAGACGCGGCTCGCGACGACGCGGCGTGGCCAGCTCCGGCGCCAGTCCGCCCATATATGCGAATCCCGGCTGGAATCCGAGGAAATACACCACGTACTCACCCGCCGCATGACGGCGCACCACTTCCTGCGGCGACAGTCCCGTATGCGCGGCCACATCGGCAATATCGGGCCCGAACTCGCCGCCGTAGCGGACGGGAATCTCCACGAGCTTGCCCGTGGCATTGCGCGTCTCGCCCGACGCCCACGCCACCTTCAGGTTGCGCTCCAGCGCGGCCACATCGGCCGTCTCGTCAAACGACAGCGTGAGATTGTTCATGCCCGGCACCACATCCACCACACCCCGCCAGTCGGCAGCACGCTCGGCCATGGCCCAGATACGGCGCTGGACGTCGAGCGACGCCGGCGGTGCCACGCTGTAAAGGAGAGCCTGCTCGGCCAGACGGTGAACGGTGCATTGAGGCATGAGGGGGCCATGAAAGATCGCGTTGAGGGTCCAGGTAGTGTAGGCACCACAGACACCCCGCGCGACGTCGCCAACAAACCCGATGTGACTCAATCGAATTTCATTGACGATTTATCGATAAATTCATGTTATCGAAACATGACCATGCCCGGCACCTCGGGGGAACCCTTAGTGTTTGTGCACTGTTAGGGGGAAGTTGGGGGGCGTTTGGGGCGAAAGTTACTGATAAGCAACCCAAGCAGAAAGGACTCTGAAAGACTTCCGCAAACATTCAGGACGAAAAAAAACCGGCCAGCGAGGCTGACCGGTTTTCGGCAGGGGAGACGATCCCTGTTACGGCATCACACTTCCAGACTCAGGCAAACCCTGCCAGATGCGCCTGCTCGTCAGCGTGGTACGAGCTGCGGACCATGGCGCCGACGGCGGCGTGGGTGAAGCCCATCTTGTACGCTTCTTCCTCGAACATCTTGAAGGTGTCCGGGTGGACGTAGCGCATCACCGGGAGGTGATGGTTCGACGGTGCCAGGTACTGGCCGATCGTCAGCATGTCGATGTCGTGGGCGCGCATGTCGCGCATGACTTCGAGGATTTCCTCGTCGGTCTCGCCCAGGCCCACCATCAGGCCCGACTTCGTTGCCACGTCCGGGTTGCGGCGCTTGAACTCCTGCAGCAGCTTCAGCGAGTGCTCGTAGTCGGCGCCGGGGCGAGCCTGCTTGTACAGGCGCGGCACCGTTTCCATGTTGTGGTTCATCACATCGGGCGGCGCGTTCTGCAGGATGTCCAGGGCCTTGTCCAGACGGCCACGGAAATCGGGCACCAGTACCTCGATGCGGGTGTTCGGCGACAGTTCCCGGGTCTGCGAGATGCAATCGACGTAGTGCTGCGCACCGCCGTCACGCAGGTCATCGCGGTCCACGCTGGTGATCACCACGTAATTCAGGCGAAGCTGGGCGATGGTACGCGCCAGGTTGCCCGGCTCGTTCACGTCGAGCGGATCGGGGCGGCCATGGCCCACGTCGCAGAACGGGCAGCGGCGCGTGCACTTGTCGCCCATGATCATGAACGTGGCTGTGCCCTTGCCGAAGCACTCGCCGATGTTCGGGCAGCTCGCTTCCTCGCACACGGTGACGAGGTTGTTCGCGCGCAGGATGTCCTTGATCTCGTAGAAGCGCGAGTTGCCAGTGGCGGCCTTCACGCGAATCCATTCCGGCTTCTTGAGCCGCTCGGCCGGCACGATCTTGATGGGGATGCGCGCGGTCTTCTCGGCCGACTTCTGCTTCTTGGTCGCGTCGTATTCTGCGGGGGCTTGCGGGACTTCGCTGGACGTGGCGATCAGTGCGTCGCTCATACTGTTCTCCGCACGCGCGGCCGCGTGCATGTGTGGCGTTGATTCGGGGCCGGGCGTGCCATCTCAGGCGGCCTCGGCGGCGGCGTTCCCGCTGACCTGCGCACGCGATTCGCGCGCCGTCAGGACTTCGCACAGGGCCGCCGCCAGGCGATGCGCGATTGCGGGTTGTTGTGCCGCAGTCACCGGCGATGGCTCCGCGCCGGCATCGTCGCCCACCGCGAAGGTGGCGCCCGCTGTTGCCATGTCGACTGTTTCCAGTCCGGCATAGCCGCAGGGATTGATGCGCAGGAACGGGTTCAGGTCCATCTGCACGTTGAGGCTGACGCCGTGATAGCTGCAGCCGTTGCGGATCTTGAGGCCGAGCGCGGCAATCTTGGCGCCCTGGTGCGGCCCGTCGGACAGGTAGATGCCAGGCGCGCCGGGCTTGCGTTCGGCTGCGAGATTATACGCCGCGAGCGTGTCCAGTACGGCCTGCTCGATATCGGTCACCAGTTCACGCACCATGAGGTGGCGACGCCGCAAATCGAGCAAGAGATAGGCCACGACCTGGCCTGGACCGTGATAAGTGATCTGGCCGCCACGATCGATTTTGACGACCGGAATCGCGTCATCGGGAGCCAGCAGGTGCGACGGGTCGCCGGCCTGACCGAGCGTGTAGACCGGTGGATGTTCAACCAGCCAGATCTGGTCGGGGGTCTCGGCGGTACGTGCGGCGGTGAAGTCCCGCATCGCGTCGAAACAGGGCTGGTAAGGCTGGCGGCCCTGATCGATGACTTGGATCGGATGCATGCCCGAGAGTGTAACGAAAAGGGCCGGCCTACGCTGGGCAGGCCGGCCCTTCGGAGACGGCTTTCAGGCCCGGACCTTCTCCTCGGCCGGGGTCCATTCGGTGCCTCGCACCAGCCGCTTGCCAGCGCGCAGCAGCAGGTGCGGCAGATCGGCCAGCGTCAGCGCCGGGCGGCGTGCTTCGGCAATCAGTGCCAGCCGAACCGGCCCCGAGGCGCGCGGATCAATGCTGAGCACGATCTCGTCACCGCGCCGCAACAGCAGGCTGCTGCCGCAGCGGAGCCAGTAATCCTCCGAATCGTTCTCGCGGGTCACCCAGATATCCACACCTTTGGCATCTTCCACAAACAGACGTTGGGCGGCGTGCATCGACAGCGCGGTGACTTCGCCTGGGTTCAGCGTAAAGACGGTCGTTGTGAGCAAGGCTTTCATGGTGGTTCTCCAGGTTCCCGGGGGCGCCGCCGTATTGTCGGAATGGCCGGAACTGGCTTGGTGACTGGACCAGAACAGTTCCGGGTGTTGTTGGCGGGATCCGGTGCATTGGATTCTAGTGACTCCCAACAGCGCGGCAAAACGATATATATTGCGGTGTCTTGTTAGCACGACTCACATAGGAAAAGGGGTGCCGCCATGGCCTGGAGCGGGAGTTGGAATCCGGATGACGCGCGCAGCTGGAAGCGGGAGTTTCCGCGCCTGCCGGCGCTGGCCGCCCTGCGCACCTTCGAGGCGGCAGCGCGCCACGAGAGCTTTTCTCGCGCGGCCTCGGAGTTGTTCGTCACGCACGGTGCGGTCAGCCATCAGATCCGCGCGCTCGAAGAAGAACTGGGGCAGCCGCTGTTCGAGCGGCGCGGCAAGCGCGTGGTGCTGACCACCAGTGGCCGGCTCTATGCCGAGCGTGTCCGCGACGCGCTGCTGCAGATTGCCGATGCCACGCGCGTGCTGCAATCCGGCAATCGCGACAAACGCCTGACCATCAGCACCATGCCGTCTTTTGCCGCGCGCTGGCTGACGCCACGCATCGGCAGCTTTATCGAGCAGCACCCGGAACTGGAAGTGGAACTGCTGTCGTCGAACGCGCTGGTGGACTTTGCCAATGAAGAAGTCGACGCGGCCCTGCGCATGGGTAGCGGCCAGTATCCGGGCCTCTATACGGAGCGGCTGGTCGAGGACGTGTTCTTCCCGGTCTGCAGCCCGAACTTCAACGGCGGGCGCCTGCCCGAGCAGCCCGCGCACATGGCCGGCATGCCGCTGCTGCGCGGCGAGGGCGATCCGTGGAAACCGTGGTTCGAAGCTGCGGGGCTCGACTGGGCGGAGCCGACCAAGGGCCTGATGCTGCAGGATTCGTCACTGTTGTTGCAGGCCGCCGCCGAAGGCCAGGGCATTGCGCTGATCCGCTCGACGCTGGCCTACAACGATCTGCTGGCCGGGCGCGTGGTCAGGCTGTTCAACGTCAGCATCCCGTGTCCGTGGCTGCTCTACTTCGTCTCTACCCACGCCAGCCTGGAAACGCCCAAGGTGCAAGCCTTCCGACAGTGGCTGCTGCCCGAGATGGAACGCTTCAAGAACATCCTTTCTCAGTGGAAGTGAGCCGCCGCTAGTCTTTCGAGCCTTCTTCGTCCGACGACGTATCGGCCTTGGGCGCGGAGGTGGACTTCTTCCTGCCGCCCCGTCCCGCCCTCGGATGGGCCTGATCGTAGACCTTGGCCAGATGCTGGAAATCCAGCGAGGTGTAGACCTGGGTCGTGGACACGCTCGCATGGCCGAGCATTTCCTGCACCGCGCGCAGGTCGCCCGAGGATTGCAGCACATGGGTGGCAAACGAGTGCCGCAGCATGTGTGGATGGACGTGGCTGGGCACGCCGGCTGCCAGCGCCTGCTGGCGGATACGCTGCTGCACGGTGCTCGATGCGATCCGTCGGCCCCGCGTACCGAGGAACAGCGCGTGCGTATCGTCGGGCGTGGCGTCGGGACGCAGCAGCGTCTGCCGCACGCCGAGCCAGGCGCGCAGCGCCTCCACGGCCTTGCTGCCCACCGGCACGGTGCGCCGGCGCGAGCCCTTGCCGATCACGGTCACCTCGGCACTGCGGAGATCGAGCCAGCCTTCCGAGCGGTAGTCGCCCTCTTCCGCATAGTGCACGTCGAGCTGGATCAGCTCGGAAAGCCGCAGCCCGCTGGAGTAGAACAGTTCGAACATCGCCTGGTCGCGGACCGCCTCCGCGGTATCGCCAGTGCGGTGCGACACCAGTGCGACGGCGTGCTCCACCGACAGCGCCTTCGGCAGCGGCTGACCGCGACGGGGCGCGCGCACGCCATCCACAGGATTGGCCGTCACGCCGTGCCCATACCGGGCCGCCCACAGATAGAAGCCGCGCCACGCCGACAACGAGCGGGCGATGGTGCGCGCGGAGAGACCGCCGCCGTGCATGCGGGCGGCGAACGATCGGATATGTCGGGTTTCGAGCGAGAGTAGTGCCACGCCCGCTGCCAGGCGCTGTGCATGCTCTTGCAGCACGGCCAGGTCGTGGGCGTAGCTCGTCAGCGTGTGTTCGGCCAGCTTGCGGTTGGTGGCCAGCCAGTCGAGGTACTGCAGCACCAGCGGATCGGGTGTCGGCTTTTGCGACGAATTGCCTGCCGCCGCATCATCCTTGCCCTGCTGGTGGCTGCGCATGGCGAAAGGGTCAGTCGCGCAGGCGATTCAGCGCGGCACCGGCCACTTCACCGATCTGCGCCAGATAGGCGGTGCCCATGCCTTCGTGGAAGCGTCGCGTCTCGGGCGAGCCCAGCACCAGCAGGCCGAATGCCGGCCCCGCAACTTCCTCGCCCGCCTTGGCCGGCGGACGCAGCGTCACCATCGCCAGCGAGGCGATATCGTCCCGCTCCAGCAGCGCAGCCGCCTCGAAGCCGCTGTTCGGGCCGCAGAACGGCGCGCGCAGACCTTCGGCAAAAAGACGCAGATCGTCGCTAGCGGCCTGCGCCACTTCCATATGGGAAAACGCCTCGCCCACGTTCCAGAGGCGCAGTGCCACGGCGGGCACGTCGAAGACCTGCTGCAGCCCATCCTGCACCGCATACGGCAGCGCGTGGGAATCCACCTCGGCCAGCAGGCGCAGTTGCCAGTCGTGCAGGCGCTGCTGCGTGCGGTCGTTCTCGTGACCATGGCGCACCAGATCGGCCAGCTTCAGCTCCAGCCCCTTGTTCTTCTCGCGCAGGATTTCCATCTGGCGCTCCTGCAGCGACACCGCGCGATGGCTGTGCGGGCTGGTCAGTTGCACGGTGGCGAGCAGTTCGGCGTGGTCCTCGAAGAACTGCGGGTTGCTTTGCAGATAGGCGGCGACGTCTTGGGCGTTCATAGGCTTCTACTGTGTTCAGTCCGTACTTTCACGAGGCGCAGTGTAGCCGACTCGGGTCCGGCTCAGGTCTGGATCAATCGCTTCTGGCGGGAGATGCTCATCAGGATGCCGATGCCCATGCCCAGCGTCACCAGCGCCGTGCCCCCGTAACTCAGCAGCGGCAGCGGCACACCCACCACGGGCAGGATCCCGCTCACCATGCCCATGTTCACGAATGCGTAGGTGAAGAAGATCAGCGTGATGGAGCCTGCCAGCAGCCGTGAGAACAATGTCGGCGCGTTGGCGGCAATATAAAGCCCCCGGAAGATCAGCAGCAGGTACAGCACCAGCAGCACGGCATTGCCGATCAGCCCGAACTCCTCCGAATACACCGCGAAGATGAAATCGGTGTGCTTTTCCGGGATGAACTCCAGGTGGGTCTGCGTGCCCTTGAGCCAGCCCTTGCCGGCCACGCCGCCCGACCCGATCGCGATGATCGACTGGATCGTGTGGAAGCCCTTGCCGAGCGGATCGGTGGTCGGGTCCAGCAGCGTGCAGACACGGTGTTGCTGGTAGTCATGCAGTACCGGCCAGTTCACGCCCGGCTTGCACATATCGGTCTGGAAGGTCAGCAGCAGCGAGATCGCCACCACGCAGATGCCAAGCAGCGGCAAGATGATCTTCCACGACAGTCCGGCGAAGTAGATCACGTAGAGTCCGGCGGCCAGCACCAGCAGCCCCGTGCCAAGGTCGGGCTGCTTGGCGATCAGGCCCACCGGAATGCCGAGGATGACCAGCGCCACGATGAAGTCGAACCATCGGATCACCCCCTCGCGCTTCTGGAAGTACCACGCCAGCATCAGCGGCATCGAGATCTTCATGATCTCCGATGGCTGGATCACCATCCCGACATTGAGCCAGCGCCGCGCCCCCTTGCGGATCAGGCCGAACATCGCCACGGCGATCAGCAGCGCCACCCCTACCGTGTAGAGCGGCACCGCAATCCGCATCAGCAACTGCGTGGGCATGAAGGCAATCACGATCATCACCACGTACGACAGCAGGATGTTGCGAAGCTGGTCTTCCACGCGCCCCGGCATGTCGATGGCGGCGGAATACAGCGCCACGATGCCGGTGGCGAAAAGCAGGAAGACGATCAGGGCCAGCGGCTTGTCGAAGCCGGTCAGGGCCGTGCGGATCATCGAGATGACGCGGCGTTTGTCCATGGCGCGTCTCCTTTACTGTGAGGCGTTGTTGCGTGGCGCGCCGGCGTCCGCCACTTCGGCGGGCTTGACCGGCCGCGCACGCGGCTTGGGCGCCGGCGCGGAGGCAGCGGCCGGGGTGGCGCGCGCTGGCGTGGGAGGTGCCGGCGGGGCGGAGGCGGCCGGCTTGCTGTGGCCCAGCGCCCGGAGCATGCGGGCATCGAGCGTCGCCACCGCCGAGGCCGGCGCAATCGCGGCCGGGTCCAGTTGCGTGGCGATGGAGTCGGACGCCGACCGGGCCGATGGCACCGACGCCGCGGCCACCGC
Source organism: Cupriavidus sp. 2SB (assembly GCF_005503625.1). Taxonomy (GTDB): domain Bacteria; phylum Pseudomonadota; class Gammaproteobacteria; order Burkholderiales; family Burkholderiaceae; genus Cupriavidus. The sequence continues at coordinate 125,168 of NZ_SCMX01000005.1, forward strand.
GCCCGGCGCGCTGGCGCTGGCCGAGGCTTCGGTCATGGCGCCCGGTGCCGTCTGCATCACCGTGGCGGAGGCCGCATTGGCGGTCAGGCCCGTGGTGAACACGCTGGGCGTATCCACTGGCGGCCGGCCACCGGCGCGCTCGCGCTCCTCGGGCGGCGGCGCGCTGGCCTGCAGTTCCTCGGGCCACTTGCGCAGCAGGTAGTAGTCCATCACCTTGCGCGCGATAGGCGCCGCCACCGCTGCGCCGAAACCGGCGTTCTCGACGATCAGCGCCAGTGCGATCTTCGGCTTGTCGGCAGGCGCGAAAGCGGTGTACAGCGAGTGGTCGCGCTTGCGCTCCTCCAGCGCATGGTGGTTGTACTTCTCGCCCTTGGCCAGCGTGTACGTCTGCGCCGTGCCGGTCTTGCCCGCCGATTCGTACGCCGCGCCCGCGAATACGCGTGCCGCCGTACCGTTGTGCGTCACGGCGACCATCGCCTTCTTGATCACGTCGATATCGGACTGCTTGAACGGCAGCCGGTAGCTTTCCTTGGGCACGGTCAGCGTGCGCTCGCGCGTGACAGAGTTCTCCACCGCCTTCACCAGGTGAGGCTTCATCGCCGCGCCGTTGTTGACGATGATCGACACGGCATTGGCCAGTTGCAGGATCGTGAAGCTGTTGTAGCCCTGTCCGATTCCCAGCGAAATCGTTTCGCCGTCATACCACTTCTGCTGCTCCGGCTTGCGGTACGCCTTGCGCTTCCATTCGGTGGACGGCAGGATGCCTTTGCTCTCGCCCTCGATGTCGATGCCCGTGATCTGGCCAAAGCCCAGCGGCTTCATGAAATCGTGGATCGCATTGACACCCATGTCGCGTGCCAGTGCGTAGTAGTAGGTATCGCACGACTGGACGATCGATGACTGCATGTCCACCCAGCCGTGGCCGCCCGGCTTGTCGTCGCGGAACGTGTGGTTGCCCAGCGTGAAGAAGCCGGGATCGTGCATGCCCCACGCGGCCGTGCGCTTGCCCGTGGTCAGCGCGGCCAGCGCCATGAACGGCTTGTACGTGGAGCCCGGCGGATACGTGCCGCGCAGCGGCCGGTTCAGCAGCGGCTTGTCCGGCGAGTTGTTCAGTTCGTCCCAGGTCTTGGAATCGATCCCTTCCACGAACAGGTTGGGGTCGTAGGTCGGCTTGGAGACGAACGCCAGGATGTCGCCGGTTTCCGGTTCGATGGCCACCAGCGCGCCACGGCGATCCCCGAAGAGCTGTTCGGCCAGTTGCTGCAGCCGGATGTCCAGCGAGAGGATCAGGTTGTTGCCGGGCGTGGCCGGCGACGTGGACAGCGTGCGGATGGGACGCCCGCCCGCGCTGACTTCCACTTCCTCGAAACCCGTCAGGCCGTGCAGCTCGGTCTCGTAGCTCTGTTCCAGTCCGATCTTGCCGATGTAATTGGTGCCCTTGTAGTTGTCAGCGTCCTTGCGCGGATCGTACTTGGCGCCCTCGGCGTCGTTGGCCTCGTCCATGGCCTCGATCCGCTCCTGGTCGCGCTGCGAGATCCGGCCGAGGTAGCCCACCACGTGGCTGGCCGATTCGCCCAGCGGATACTGGCGGAACAGGCGAGCGCGCACATCGACGCCCGGAAAGCGGAAGCGCTGGGCGGAGAACTTGGCCACTTCCTCGTCGGTCAGCTGGCTGCGCAGCGGCAGGCTCTCGAAGCTGCGCGATTCTTCCATCACCCGCTTGAAGCGGCGGCGGTCGCGCGGCTGGATATCGACCAGCCCCGACAACGCCTCGATGGTGTTGTCGAGCGTATCGGTCAGCTTGGACGGTGTGATTTCGAGCGTGTACGCCGAGTAGTTGCGCGCCAGTATCACGCCGTTGCGGTCCATGATGATGCCGCGATTCGGCTCGATCGGCGCCACGGAGATGCGGTTGTCCTCGGCCTTGGCCGAGTACTGGTCGTGCTTGTACCACTGCAGCCACACGAAGCGGGTCATCAGCAGGCCAAAGCAGATGACCGTGAACAGGGCGGCAGCCGCCACGCGGATGCGGAAGCGGCCGATTTCCAGTTCGACGTTGCGGATTTCGGTCATGGCGGTACTGCGGGCGGCGGTGTCAGGGTGTGTGGGAGCTGGCGCTAGATCGGACGCGTCTCGTCGACGTCGCTCGATCGGCGTTGCGGCGCCAGCAGCAGCGCGGTGGCCATCGGCCACAACACGGCCTCGATAACCGGGGCCAGCAGCAGGGGCCAGTCCGGCAACGGCGCACCCATGGCCAGGCGGATCAGCACCGGCACCGCGTGCGCGATGAACAGCAGCGGCATCACGTGCAGGGCCTGGGTGTAGACCGAGAACCAGAGCACGCGGCGGTGAATCGTGATCGCAAAGTACGCCAGCAGGGTATAGGCCAGCGCGTGCTCGCCCAGCAGGCGGGCGTCATGCACATCCATCAGCAGGCCGAGCAGGAACGCCACGCCCATGCCCACCTTGCGGGGCTGGTGGATGTTCCAGAACACCAGCACCAGCGCCACCATGTCCGGGATCCACAGCGTGGTGCCCCACGGCATCAGGTTGAACAGGAACGCCAGCACGAAGGTCAGTGCGATAAAAACGGGATTGACCGGGCGCAGCAGGTATTGGGACGTCGTCACTGGGCGGACTCCGGAGATTTCTGCTTGTCGGCTTTCTCGGACTTGTCGGCGGCCTTTTGCTCGGCACCGGCGCGCGCCGCAGCCGAACGGGCACCCTTCTCGGCCTTGGTCGGTGCAGCCTCCTGCGCCGGACGCGGCGCCAGCCCCGACTCGTAGCGCACCACCAGCAACTGGCGGTGCGACCGCACGCCGGCCACGGGCTCGCAGTACACGCGCGAGAATGCGGTGTCGGCCTTGCGCTCGATCTGGACGATCTTTGCCACGGGCAATCCCGGCGGATAGGTGCCGTCAAGGCCCGACGTCACGAGCAGGTCGCCCTGCTGCAGGTCGGCAGAAGCGGCCATGAAGCGCAGATCCAGCAGGCCGGCACGCGCGCCGCCAAAGGCCACGCTGCGCAGGCCGTTGCGCACCACCTGCACGGGAATCGCCTGGTCCTTGTCGGTCAGCAGCGTCACTTCGGACTGGAACGGCGATACGCGCGTGACCTGTCCGATCACGCCACGCTCGTCGATCACCGGATAGCCGGCACGCAGGCCCTGCGAACTGCCACGGTCGATGACGATGCGCTGGCTGTACGGGTCGCGTGCGTCGTACAGGATTTCGGCTGCCGTCACCGGCGTGGCCGATTGCTGTTCCAGATTCAGCAGCTTGCGCAACTGGCCGTTCTCGGCCTCCAGCTGCGCCTGGCGCACGGCCGCATTGGCCTGCTCCACGGCGCTGCGGCGCAGCTCGCGATTCTCGGTGGCCAGTGTGACCGAAGATTGGGCGTAGTCGAAGACGCCGCGCATCGCATCGCGCGGCACCAGGACGAGGCGCTCCACCGGCATCAGCACGGTAGCGGCCACCTGGCGGGCAATGCGCATGGCGTCAAAGCGCGCGTCGACGATCAGCAGCGCCAGCGCGATCGCCACGAAGACGACCAGACGCGCGACTGCCGATGTACCTTGCTTGAAGAGCGGCGGTGGAGAGTAATCCATTTACCGGTGCGCGGGCGAAACCATTCCGCCAGCGCGTCCGGGCGGCCCTTGCAGGGCGCGCCGGAACGGGCTGGCGGGGGAAGACATCAGGGGATGGAGGGGAGCGGCGACGCCAGGCTTCACGTCGCGCCCCCGGCCTCGTGTTACTCGTACGAGAAAATGCTGCCGAGCTTGTCCATGCGTTCCAGCGCCATGCCGGAGCCGCGCACCACGCAGGTCAGCGGATCCTCGGCCACCAGCACCGGCAGGCCCGTTTCCTCGGCCAGCAGACGGTCCAGGTCGCGCAGCAGCGCACCGCCACCGGTCAGCATCATGCCGCGTTCGGCGATGTCGGCACCCAGTTCCGGCGGGGTCTGTTCCAGCGCGATCTTCACGGCCGAGACGATCTGGTTCAGCGGATCGGTCAGGGCTTCGAGGATTTCGTTCGACGACACCGTGAACGCGCGCGGAATGCCTTCGGACAGGTTGCGGCCCTTGACTTCCATTTCGCGCACTTCCGAACCCGGGAACGCCGAGCCGATTTCCTTCTTGATGGCTTCGGCGGTCTGTTCGCCGATCAGCATGCCGTAGTTGCGGCGGATGTAGTTGACGATGGCCTCGTCGAACTTGTCGCCGCCCACGCGGACCGAACCCTTGTAGACCATGCCGCCCAGCGAGATGATGCCCACCTCGGTGGTGCCGCCGCCGATATCCACGACCATCGAACCCGACGGCTCCGACACGGGCAGGCCCGCGCCGATGGCAGCCGACATCGGCTCCTCGATCAGGTACACCTGGCTGGCACCGGCGCCCAGCGCCGATTCGCGGATGGCGCGGCGCTCCACCTGGGTGGAGCCGCACGGCACGCAGATGATGATGCGCGGGCTCGGACGCAGCAGCTTGGTGTCGTGCACCATCTTGATGAACTGCTTGAGCATCTGCTCGGTCACGGTGAAGTCGGCAATCACGCCGTCCTTCATCGGGCGGATGGCCTCGATGTTGCCCGGCACCTTGCCCAGCATCTGCTTGGCTTCCTTGCCCACCGCGGTGATCGTCTTCTTGGCGTTGGGACCGCCTTCCTGGCGAATGGCCACGACCGACGGCTCGTCCAGGACGATGCCCTTGTCGCGCATGTAGATCAGGGTGTTGGCGGTGCCCAGGTCGATGGCCAGGTCGTTGGAGAAATAGCTACGGAGAAATCCGAACATCAGGAATCCTGTCTTCTGTTGGTTCGCGAGTATGCGAAGCGGCCGGCGCCGCATGCGGCCCGGCCACGAATACGTTTGCAAGGGTGATGGTTCACGGTCCCCCAGGTGCGGGCGGCAATTGCCAGCCCGGCCCCGGCGCGCCCGTTGCCACCGGTGCGTCGAGCCCCGGGCACCTGCGGCGTTTCCGCGCGCCGGCGCGTGCAGCACGCCGGACCTACGGGAACCTTTGATTAAACTCTGCGCGAAAGTTCGCCGCCAGTGGGCCTGCCAGGACAAAAAACCTGACAATGCAGAAGCCTAATCGGAGGAACCAGTTTGTTACGACTGAAAATGCGATGAAAACCGGCCGTTAATCCTCGGTCCGGCCATGGAGCAGGCACACTACTGTTGCACCCTGCCATTGCACTCTGTTGCAAGTCTGCGACGCCCAACCGCTGAAAGCCGGGTTCCGCATCGAAAACTGCACCTGGGATGCCGCTTCGACATTTGCCCGATTCCTTTTCGGAACCTGCGGCTGTGCCGATGGCATCACCGTCAGGCCACCTTGCCGCAGCCCAAGTGGAGTGCGCGTTGCGGGAAGCCTGCAGCGCGTAATGATACCTTATAATTCACGCTGTTTCGGGGCGTTTGGACCCCGAAAAACTTGTAACTTCGACGATCCTGGGGTGTCCCCGGGTGCATCCGTCCGGTACGCCCTGGCTCGCGCCATGATGACCGGCGCATGACGCCCATCCGGCACCCCGACGGCCGCCCGGACGTGGCGAGGTGACCGCCGGCCCCGTGCCCGCGCCCCCGCAGCGCGTGCGGCCGCAACACCTCCGGTCCCCAGGGACTGAACCGTGCGCTCTTCGCAGCGCCGCACCAAGCCATGGCTCTCGAACTCTCCGACGTCAAGCGCATCGCGCACCTGGCCCGCATCGAAACCACCGATGCCGAGGCCGAACAGACGCTTGTCCAGCTGAACAATTTCTTCACCCTCGTGGAACAGATGCAGGCGGTGGATACCACCGGCATCGAGCCGCTGGCCCACCCGCTGTCCGCCGTGCGCGATATCGCCCAGCGCCTGCGCGAGGACGCCGTGACCGAGAGCGACCGCCGCGCCGACTACCAGCGCCCGGCACCGGCCACAGAGAACGGCCTGTATCTCGTACCGAAGGTCATCGAGTGACGCGCGGCCCCGCCCGTCCGTCCTCCCATCCAGACGCCATCTGACCCGACATGACCTTTTCCGCTGATTCCGTGACTTCCCTGCGCCAGATCGCCGACGCACTGGCCGCGCGCACCGTCTCCGCCGAGGAACTCGCGCGCGACTACCTGGCGCGCATCGACGCCGCCAAACACCTCAACGCCTTTGTCGACGTCAATTCCGAACTGACGCTGGCGCAGGCCCGCGCCGCCGACGAGCGCCGCGCCAACGGCCAGGCCGCGCCGCTGACCGGCGTGCCGATTGCCCACAAGGACGTCTTTGTGACGCGCGGCTGGAAGTCCACCGCCGGCTCGAAGATGCTTGCCGGCTACGAAAGCCCGTTCGACGCCACCGTGGTGGAGCGCCTGGGCGCCGCCGGCATGGTGACGCTGGGCAAGACCAATATGGACGAGTTCGCGATGGGCTCCTCCAACGAGAACTCGTACCAGGGCGTGGTGCGCAACCCGTGGAACACCGAGTACGTGCCCGGCGGTTCGTCGGGTGGCTCCGCTGCCGCCGTGGCCGCTGGCCTGGCGCCTGCCGCCACCGGCACCGACACGGGGGGCTCGATCCGCCAGCCGGCTTCGTTCTCGGGCATCACGGGGATCAAGCCCACGTATGGCCGCGTGTCGCGCTACGGCATGATCGCGTTCGCGTCGTCGCTGGACCAGGGCGGCCCGATGGCCCATTCGGCCGAAGACTGCGCGCTGCTGCTCAATACGATGGCTGGCTTCGATCCCAAGGATTCCACGAGCCTCGCGCCCGCGCAGGGCGGTGTGGACGAAGACTTCACGCGCCTGCTGGGTCAGCCGCGTGCTGGCGCATCGGCCTCGCAGCCGCTGGCCGGCCTGCGCATCGGCCTGCCGCGCGAGTACTTCGGCAAGGGTCTCTCCGCCGATGTGGAAAGGACCGTGCGCGCCGCGCTGGCCGAGTACGAGAAGCTGGGCGCCACGCTGGTTGACGTCTCGCTGCCCAAGACCGAACTGTCGATCCCGGTGTACTACATCATCGCGCCGGCCGAGGCTTCGTCGAACCTGTCGCGCTTCGACGGCGTGCGCTACGGCCATCGTGCCGCCGAGTACCGCGACCTGCTCGACATGTACAAGAAGAGCCGCGCCGAAGGCTTCGGCACCGAGGTCAAGCGCCGCATCATGGTGGGCACGTATGTGCTGTCGCACGGCTATTACGATGCCTATTACCTGCAGGCGCAGAAGATCCGCCGCATCATCGCCGATGATTTCCAGCGCGCATTTGCCGAGTGCGACGTGATCATGGGTCCGGTGGCGCCGAGCGTGGCGTGGAAGCTGGGCGAGAAGACCGCCGATCCCGTGCAGATGTACCTGGCCGATATCTTCACGCTGTCCACCAGCCTGGCCGGCCTGCCCGGCATGAGCGTGCCGGCCGGCTTTGGCGACGGCAACATGCCCGTAGGCCTGCAACTGATCGGCAACTACTTCGACGAAGCACGCCTGCTGCAGGTGGCCCATGCGTTCCAGCAGGCCACCGACTGGCACCTGCGCCGTCCGGCCTGAACGCCGGAGTGACGAAGCAATGACGCGCCTGTCTGCCCTCTCTCACAAGCTGCCGGTCTCTGCCCGGCTGCTTGCCGCGCTGCTGCTGGCCGCCACGCTGGCCGGCTGCCAGATTCCGTTCATGGGCCGCTCCACGCCCATCGCGGCACGCGACATCGACCTCGTCGGCAATTGCCAGCGCACCGAGGAAGATGGTTTCCGCGAGGACGCACAACTGCGTGTGGCGGACAACACCGTGCAGCAATTGCAATGGAAGCTGTGGGTAGGCAAGCGCGGTTCGTGCAGCTTCAACCTGGCCGATTTCCGTCAGGTCCGCAAGACGCCGCATATCGAGTTGCGCGCCAACGACGGCAGCGCGTGCAAGCTGATGGTCTGGCAGGACCCGCGCCGCGTGACGCTGGCGCATGCGGGCTGTCAGGCGCGCTGCTCGCCGGGCATTTACGAGGAAGCCTGGCCCGTGATGTTCGAGCCGGGCACCGGCGCCTGCGCGACTACGCGCTGAACGTCAACGATCATGCCGCGTCCGCCGCTTCCCGCCTCCCCTGCCTCGCCACTGGTTCCGACCAGGGCGGGACGCTGGGCGCGCGGTGTGCTGGCTGCAATCGCGATGGGCGTGGCGCTGATGCCCACGGCACCGGCCCAGCCGGCGGTGTCGATGGCCCCGACAACGCCGGTGGTGCCGCTGACGGCGCCGGTCAATGGATCGACAGCATCTGTCACCACATCGGCGAACGAACCATCGGCCACGCTCATCCGGCTTCCAGCCGAGCCGGGCACGCCGGCCCTGACTGCATACTGGTTCACGCCGCGTGAAGGCTCGCTCGCGCGCAGCCAGCCGTTGCCGGTGGTGGTGGCCTTGCACGGCTGCGGCGGTCTCGTGGACATGCGCGTGGCAGCCAGGCGCGCTGGCACGATCGAGGAAGTGATCGACCCTGCCGCCGCGTTGCAGGGCCGCTATCGCGAGTATGCGCAGTGGCTCACCGAGCGCGGCTATGCGGTGTTGATGCCCGACAGCTTCAGCCCGCGCGGCAAGGCGCAGGGCATCTGCACCGAAGCCCTCGATGCCCGCTCGATCGACGACCGCACGCGGCGCGCCGATGCGCTGGCGGCACTGCGCTGGGTATCGAAGCAACCGACCATCGACGCGCGGCGCATCGTGCTGCTGGGCTGGTCCAACGGTGCGCAGGCCGTGCTGGCGACGATCGACGCCAGCCGCCCGTGGCCAGCCGCCACGCCCAACGTAGAGCGCGCGGTGGCGTTCTATCCCGGCTGCCGGCGCGCGGTGCAGCAACATGATTTCCGGTTGCGTACGCCGTTGCTGCTGATGATTGGCGGCGCCGACGACTGGACGCCCGCCACGCGCTGCGCGATGCTGCAGAACGCGGTGCAGTCCCGCCAGCCCGGCGCGCGATTTCGGCTGGAGATCTATCCCGGCGCGTACCATGGCTTCGACGGCACCAGTGAACTTCATGTGCGGCGCGATATCGCCGCACGGCACGGCAGCGGCGTGACCGTGGGCGGCGATGCCGTGGCCCGCGTGGCCGCGCTGGCCCAACTCGACTCCTGGCTCGCGAGTCCCGACCCCTGACACCGGGGTATTGGATTCGACGAACCCATCTTCAGATACAGATACAGATTCAGAAAGACAAGGAATACGCCATGCAATGGGAAGTGGTGATCGGCCTGGAGACGCACACGCAGCTCTCCACGGCTTCCAAGATTTTCTCCGGTACCTCCACCGCGTTCGGCGCCGAGCCCAACACGCAGGCTTCGCCCGTGGATCTGGCGCTGCCCGGCGTGCTGCCCGTGCTGAACCGTGGTGCCGTCGAGCGCGCCATCCAGTTCGGCCTGTCGATCGATGCGAAGATCGCGCCGCGCAGCATCTTCGCGCGCAAGAACTACTTCTATCCTGATCTGCCCAAGGGTTACCAGATCAGCCAGTACGAGATCCCCGTGGTGCAGGGCGGCCAGATCACGATCCAGGTGGAAGGCAAGCAGGGCGTCTACGAGAAGACCGTCAACCTGACGCGCGCCCACCTTGAGGAAGACGCGGGCAAATCCCTGCACGAAGACTTCGCGGGCATGACCGGCATCGACCTGAACCGCGCCGGCACGCCGCTGCTGGAGATCGTCACCGAGCCGGAAATGCGCAGCTCGGCAGAGGCCGTGGCTTATGCCAAGGCGCTGCACTCGCTGGTGGTCTGGCTCGGCATCTGCGACGGCAACATGCAGGAAGGCAGCTTCCGTTGCGATGCCAACGTGTCCGTGCGCCCGGTGGGCCAGAAGGAGTTCGGCACGCGCCGCGAGATCAAGAACCTGAACTCGTTCCGCTTCCTGCAGCAGGCCATCGACTACGAAGTGCAGTGGCAGATCGCCGAGATCGAGGACGGCCGCGATATCGTCCAGGCCACGGTGCTGTTCAACCCGGACACCGGCGAGACCCGCGCGATGCGCACCAAGGAAGACGCGCACGACTACCGCTACTTCCCGGACCCGGACCTGATGCCGCTGGAAATCGACGCCGCGTGGATCGAGCGTGTGCGCAGCGAACTCCCGGAGCTGCCGGCTGCGATGCAGGCGCGCTTTGTGTCGCAATACGGACTGTCGGCCTATGACGCCAGCACGCTGACCGCGACCAAATCGCTCGCCGCGTATTTCGAGGCCGTGGTGACGGAAGTGGGCGCTGCCAGCGCCAAGCCCGCCGCCAACTGGCTGATGGGTGACGTGGCATCGCAACTGAATCGCGACGGCATCGGCATCGACGAAGCGCCGGTGCGCCCCGCCCAACTGGCGAAGCTTCTTACGCGCATCACCGACGGCACCGTATCGAACAACACGGCCAAGAAGGATGTGTTCCCGGCGATGTGGGCGGGTGAGTCGGGCGGCGACGCCGACGCGATCATCGCCGCGAAGGGCCTGAAGCAGATGTCCGACACCGGCGAGCTGGAAAAGATCATCGACGACGTGCTGGCCGCCAACGCCAAGTCGGTCGAGGAATTCCGCGCCGGCAAGGAAAAGGCGTTCAACGCACTGGTGGGCCAGGCCATGAAGGCCACCAAGGGCAAGGCCAACCCGGCCCAGGTCAACGACCTGCTGAAGAAGAAGCTGGGCTGAGTTTTTTCGGTTTTGGTAGTGCAAACGGCCACGCGCGAGCGTGGCCGTTTTTGTTTCTCCCCTCTCCCGCACGCGGGAGAGGGGAGAAAAGAACGGCTAGCGGATAAGGCGCCTCATCGAGCAGTTTCCAGTGCCACGATCCGCACAGGGAATGGATTGGCGCATGGGGTTTCCCCACCCCATCGTCACCCCCTCAATCCATGGTTTGCCGCTTCGTTGTCTGGAAGGATGACCTGGCCGTCGGTGATGCCGTGCCAGGTGCCGCATGCCGATGGCTTCTCTTGAACTCGACGACTTTAGGAGCATTGCCATGGCAGACCAGCAGGGTATTCGTTTCTTTCGAGTGAACACTGGGTGGAGCGAGGACGCCTCCGCGACAGGCGGCGACACGGTGGCGGTGGGTCCGGCTGCCGTGGCCACCGGCACGGAGAACATGGCGTTCGGCATCCTGTCGCGCGCCACCGGCGAGCACAACTCGCTGGCCATTGGCGGCGTGGTGCAGGCCACCGGCACACGAGCACTGGCCATCGGCGGGCACTCGGCGGCGTCGGCGCACGCGGCACAAGCGTTCGGCGCGGACAGCAAGGCCAGCGCCGAGAGTGCGCTGGCACTGGGTTACCTGAGTGCAGCGATTGGGGCGCGCAGTGTGGCACTGGGCGCCGAAAGCTCAGCCGACCGTGACGATGTGGTGTCCGTGGGCAACAGCGCGCGCAAACGGCCCATCGTGAACCTGGGTGACGGCGAAATTGCCGAGGCCAGCACCGATGCCGTCAACGGCCGACAGCTCTACGCGACCAACCAACGTGTGATTGCGCTGGAGAACAGCACGGCCGGCATCCGCTACTTCCGCGTGAAGAGCACCAAGTCCGATGGCGTAGCGAGCGGTGATGATGCCGTGGCCATTGGCCCTGCGTCTGGCGCTGCCGGCCCGGGCAGCCTCGGCATCGGCTATGCAGCCCGCGCCCTCGGCGGACTGGGCTCGATTGCAGTGGGCAGCAGTTCGGTCAGTACCGCCGACTATGCCCAGGCGTTCGGCGTGCGGGCGTATGCCGCAAGCTCTGGCGATGTGGCGATCGGGTTTAACGCGCAGACCAATGGCGGAGGTCAGGCCGCATTGGCGGCTGGCTTCAATGCCAGTGCATCGGCCGCAGAAACGGTGGCGCTAGGCCTGCAGGCCCGCGCTACCGCGCAAGGCGGTGTCGCGATTGGCGCTCGCACGCAAGCCGGAAACGCGGGCTCCGCCGTGTTCGGCCACGAGTCCAGTGCCACTGCCGACAACGGCACGGCGGTGGGTCGCGCTGCCGCGGTGACTGCGGCGAATGGCGTTGCCCTTGGCGCCGGATCCACATGCGACCGCACTAACTCGGTATCGGTGGGCAGTCCCGACGCGCGTCGGCAATTGGTCAATGTCGCGGACGCCACCGCACTGAACGACGCCGTCAATCTGGCCCAGCTGCGTGCCGTGACTGGGGAACTGGAAGGCCTGCGGGCAAGGATCGCCGCGCTGGAGGCGGGTCGATAACATCGGCGCGGATGGCGTTTGGAAACGCCCGGCTTGCTCCCCTCTCCCGCAAGCGTGAGAGGGGAGCAACCGCTCCGATGACTCTCGCTAATCCTCCGGCGGCAACTGGCGCGGATGGATCAGCGTTTTTCCAGAGCCGCCACCCTGGCCTGCAGCTTGGCCAGTTCCGCGCGCATGGCGAGGTACATCGCAAAGTTGACCGCGTCACCCGGTGCGCTGGCATCTGCCACGTTGATGAGTTGGCGAGGCTGCTCTGCCGTGCCGATGGACACCGAAGCGTCGCGGTCGCATACGGAACCTGCGCCGAGCGCCACACCGTTTGTCACCGTCACCACGGCGGCGCAACCCAGCGCCGTACTCTTCTCGGCAGCGCTCGCAGCATTGCTGCCCAGCGCGGTACTGTCGAGGCCGCCGCATTCGGCCGCCCAGCCGATGGCGATGCCGTTCTGGCCCGGCGCCTTGGCGCTGGAACCGATCGCCACCGTTCCCGAACTGAGGCTGCTGGCGAGGTAGCCGACGGACACGGCATCGCCGGGTCCGAATGCGCTGGCATCCAGGCCAATGGCCACGCTGTTGTTGCCCTCCACCACGGCGCGCGGTCCAACACCCACGCTGTTGGTACCAGTGACCGACGCATCGGCCTCATCGCTATTTACACGAAAGTACTCGATCCCCGTCATGTTTCGCTCCAGAAGGTTGACCCGAACGGAAGCCGCGGCTTCCAACGAACCCCGGACGCAGTGCGCCGGGGCTGAGGCCATCATTCCAAAGGGCGCGTTGCCGGGGAATGGATGCGCGCGGAACTAGATGGATGAGACTGTCACGACGGAGTCTGCGCCACCGGCACCATCGGCACCATCGGCACCACACTGACCTCCACCTCCACCGTATGCTCGCCGCCACCGACGATCACGCCGTGCAGCAGCGGCACGTCGCTGTAGTCGCGTGCGATGGCAAGCGTGACGTGGCGCGTATCGGCCAGCATGTCGTTGGTGGGGTCGAGATCGATCCAGCCCGTGACCGGGCACCAGACGCCGGCCCATGCGTGCGAGGCATCGGCACCGAGCAGGCGCGGCTCGCCCGGTGGTGGATCGGTGCAGAGATAACCGCTGACATATCTTGCGGCGAGTCCGATCGAACGCAGGCAGCCGATCATCACCTGGGCAAAGTCCTGGCACACGCCGCTGCGTTGCGCGAAGGCTTCCAGCGCAGGGGTATGCACTTCGGTGGTTTCGGCGTGATAGTCGAAATCCGCGTGGATGCGATGCATCAGGTCGATGGCGCCCGCCGCCACCGGGACGCCGGGCCGGAAGCTGCGCAGCGCGTAGGCGCGCAAGTCCGCGTGCAGCGACACGTTTGGCGACGCGTAGACGAATTCCGATTCCGCATGGAAAGGCTGCCCCGCGCGGTAGCGCAGTTGCTGCGCCGCGTCTTCCCACTTGCGTCCGGCCTCGGGATCGAAATCCCGCCAGCGCGGTACAAGCGTCACCGTACTGCGCGAAGTCAGTTGCATCGATTCGTGCGGCGCGTCGAGCATGAAGTGCAGCACATTGTTGCCGAACGCATCGGTGCGCACGTGCTGGTGCAGAGGCGCCGGTTCGATAACCGTGGCGTGATCGCCCACCTGCTGCCACGCGTACGGCGGCGGCGTGACCACGGCACGTTGCTGGGCGTGTTCCACGGGCCACGCGTACTGATACCGCGTGACGTGGTGCACATCGAGCGTGGTCGGCGCATCCGGCGGCACGGTCTGCGGCGCCGCCGCAGTGTTCTGGGCATCGCTCATGGCAGGTCCGTCTCCGGCGCCACGCCCGCGTGACTGAAATAGCGCCCGCCGATTTCATCGGACAGCTTTGCCATGCGTGCGCCAAGTTGATCGCACAGTGCGGCGAGCTTGGGATATCGGCCTGCTTCGCTCTGGCAGAGCAGCGAGCGCGATGGCAATGCGTCGAGTGGCGGCAGCAATTCGGCCAGCGGCACGCGGCTCTGCCCCGTGGCACCGGTCGGCAGTTGCGCGAGCTTCTCGCGCAGGCGGTCCAGCACGCCATAGAGGCCGCGCGGGTTGGTCGGCTCCAGCACCACCAGATCGACAAGTGCCGCCACGTCGGTGCGTCCCGGAAACAACGCGCGATAGGTCAGCGTGCTGTCGAACAAATGCAGCAGCAGATCGAACCCGCTGCGCGACTCCAGCGCACCGCTGCCTTCCGCCACTTCCAGAAACAGCGCGAGCGTGCCGAGCCGTTCTATGTGTCGGCCGACGAAGACGAGTCGCCACGCCTCGTCGCGCGTCATGCGATCGCCCTGCGCGCCGCTGATGGCGCCCAACTGCATCGACAGGTGTTCCAGCGCGCCCAGCACGCGCAGGCGGTCGTACGCGCCATCGGCGTGACCGGCTGTGCCTGCGGCACACCGCGCACCGGCCATCGCATCCTGGAAGTCGTTACGTGCCGCGAGGATCGTGCGCCAGTGGTCGTTGGAGAGCCGGTTGCGGATCTCGTTGGCGGCACGTGCGTGCGCGGCCAACGTGTTCATGAGTCCCGATATCGCACTCACATCGGCCAGCGCCGACACCAGGCTGCGTTCGAACACCCGCAACGATGCCTGCGGCGATGGTGTCTGCGGCGGCACCAGTCCGAACCACTGTGCAAGCTGGCCGATCATGTTCAGCGTGCCGTCATCGGTCTCGTCATTCGATTCGATCGAGCCGAGGATCTGGCGACACACGCGCACCACGTTCTCCGCGCGCTCGGCGTAACGGCCGGCCCAGAACAAATTCTCCGCCGCACGGCTCGACACCGCGAGCGGACGCGTGGCCGCTTGCAGTGCGGGCAGCGGTGGTGTCCCCGCGCGCGCGGCGCGTGCAGATTGCGGCAGTGGCATCAAGCCTTGCGCGGGTTGGCTCGACAGCACCCAGGTGTCGGCACTGGTGCCGCCCAGTTGCATCGACACCGCTTCCATGCCCGGCTTCGCCAATCGCATGAAGCCGCCCGGCATCACCTGCCATCCGCCCTTGCCATCGGCCACCGCGAATACGCGAAGCATGGCCGCACGCGAGGCGATCCGGCCGCCGCCATCTGCACTCGGCACCCAGCAGGGGGTGTGCGAGAGCGGCAACGGCGCCTGCAATGTGTAGCGATCAGGCGTGGCTGCGATGCGCGCACGCCATGCGCCGAGTTTCTGCAGGCCCTGCTCCAGCCCGAGCGGCGCATCGCCAGGCACGCGCGGATAGGTGGGCATCACGAATGCCTCGCCCAGCAGCCGCATGGCTTCTTCCTGCGCGGCGGCCTCGCCGCACCACCAGCTCATGACCGATGGCAACACCAATTGCTCGCCCAGCAGCGCCTGCGCGATACCGGGCATGAAGCCGTGAATGGCCGGCGACTCCAGAAAGCCCGAGCCGGGAACATTCGACACCACCACGTTTCCTGCACGCATCGCTTCGAGCAAACCCGGCACGCCGATGGTGGAATCGACGCGCAATTCCAGCGGATCGCAGAACACATCGTCGAGGCGGCGCAGGATCACGTCCACGCGCTCCAGCCCGCCGAACGTCTTCAGGTAGACCACATCGTTGCGCACAGTCAGGTCCTTGCCCTCGACCAGCGTAATGCCGAGGTAGCGCGCCAGGAACGTGTGTTCGAAGTACGTCTCGTTGAATGGTCCCGGCGAGAGCAGCACGATCTGCCGCCCCGTGCCCGGGGCCGTGCCGCCGTCCGCAGTGCCGGCCGGCGCGGCCTGCGCCAATGTCGAGATCAATTGCGCGAATGCTGGCGGCAGGCGCCGCACGCGCATCTCGCGGAACGCATCGGCGAACTGGCCCGAGATGATCAGCCGGTTCTCCAGCGCGTAGCCCATGCCCGATGGTGTTTCCGTGCGATGCGCGATCACCGTCCAGCCATCGTCCGTGTGCACGAGATCGACAGCAATGGTCTGCAGGAAGCTCTCGTTCGGTGGCCGATAGCCCTTGAGGGGACGCATATAGCCCGGATGCCCGTACACCAGCCCCGGTGGCAGCAGCCCCTGCTTGAGCAGCGTCTGCTCGCCATAGATATCGGCCATGATCGCGTTGGCCAGCGTGGCGCGCTGCGTCACGCCCGCTTCGATGGCCGCCCAATCCGACTCCGACACCAGAAACGGAAAGAGTTCGAGTTGCCACGCGCGCGTGCCGCCACCCTGATCGGCATAGACGTTGTACGTCACGCCGTTGTCGCGGATCTGGCGCGCCACCGCCGCCGCGTGCGCGTTCAGCGCATCGGGACGCAGGTCGTCGAGTTCAGAGAAGAAGCGGACCCAGGGTTCGCGCAACGTGCCGTCTGGCAGGCGCAGTTCGTCGCGATGGCCGTCGGGCACGGGCGGCGCCGACTGGCCCGCCAGTGCGGCAGGTCCGTCAGGTCCATCGGAGAGTAGCGACGGCTGCGAGGGCACGGCTGGGGGTTCTCCTGCAAAACGATGAAGGGATCAATGGCGAGTGGCGGTCATCACGGCACCACATCGCGCAGGTCGAGCGTGAACGGAAACTCCAGGCTGCGCCGCGCCGGCGGCGCCACGGAACGTCCCGGCGTGTGCCCGATCGAAAAGAACCGCGCCAGGCGCCGGCTTTCCGCCTCGTATGCGTTGACCGGGAACGTCTCGTAATTACGGCCGCCGGGGTGCGAAACATGATACTGGCACCCGCCAAGGCTGCGATCCATCCACGTATCCACTATGTCGAACGTCAGCGGCGCATGCGACGGGATGGTGGGATGCAGCGCCGACGGCGGTGCCCACGCGCGGTAGCGCACCCCGGCCACGAACTCGCCGGCACGTCCCGTGGGCTGCAGTGGCACGGTCTGCCCGTTCACGGTGACGACGTGGCGGTTGTCGTTCATGCCCAGCACGCGCACCTCGATCCGCTCGACGGATGAATCCACGTAGCGCACCGTGCCGCCTGCGCCGCCCTCCTCGCCCATGACGTGCCACGGTTCCAGCGCGTTGCGCAGGGACAGCGACAGGCCCGCCACATCCACCTCCCCCACGCGCGGGAAGCGGAATTCGAAGTGCGGCGCGAACCAGGCCGACTCGAAGACAAACCCGGCGGCGCGCATCTCGGCCAGCACGTCGTCGAAATCGATCTGCACGAACGTGCTCAGCATGAAGCGATCATGCAGCGCCGTGCCCCAGCGCGTGAGCTTGGCTGTGTAAGGCGTGCGCCAGAAACGCACCATCAGCGCGCGCAGCAGCAGTTGCTGCACCAGGCTCATGCGGGCGTGCGGCGGCATTTCGAACGCGCGCAGTTCCAGCAGGCCGAGCCGGCCCGTGGGTCCATCGGGCGAATACAGTTTGTCGATGCAGAACTCCGCGCGGTGCGTGTTGCCTGTCACGTCGATCAACAGGTTGCGCAGGATGCGGTCGATCAGCCAGGGCGGTACGTGTCCGCCGCCAGTGACTTCGCAGAGATCGAGTTGTCGACGCAGTTCATCGAACGCAATGCCGAGTTCGTAGACCTGATCGTTGCGCGCCTCGTCCACGCGCGGCGCCTGGCTGGTAGGTCCGATGAACAGGCCCGAGAACAGGTACGACAGCGACGGATGGTTGTGCCAGTACGCGATCAGGCTGGCGAGCACATCGGGGCGGCGCAGGAACGGGCTGTCCGCTGGCGTGGCGCCGCCCATCACGAAGTGGTTGCCACCGCCCGTGCCGGTGTGCCGCCCGTCGAGCATGAACTTCTCGGTGGAGAGGTGCGTCTCGTGCGCGGCCTGATACAGGTACTCGGTGTGATCCACCAGTTCGGCCCAGTTCGCGGCCGGGTGGATGTTGACTTCGATGACGCCGGGATCGGGCGTCACCTGCAACAGCTTCAGGCGCGGATCGCGCGGCGGCGGATAGCCTTCGAGCACGACCTTCATGCCGGTCTCGGCCGCCGTGGCTTCCACCTCGGCCACAAGCGCAAGGTAATCGTCGAGCGCGGTCAGCGGCGGCATGAAGACGTAGAGAATGCCGCGTTTGTCGTTGGGGGATTTCAGTTCGGCGGCGGGCCCTGCGGCACGGCCCGGATGCCGTACCTCCACGCAGAGCGCGGTGCGCACCACATCGCTGGCCGATTGACCGCGCGCTGGCATCGACGTGGATGCCTTGCCATAGCCGTCACCCGACTCACCGCGTGCTTGGGCCCGGCGCGTAGCCAACGCGGGCTGACTGTTGGCGCTTGCCGCAGCGCCTTGCAACTGGCGCCGCAACGGCGGTGCTGCCGGCAACGGTGCGCGCGGCGCGAACGGGTCCTGGTCGAACTGGTGCGGATAGTCGGCCTTGCTGACCCACGGCAGCGAATCCAGCGGCAGGCGGTAGCCCATCGGCGAATCGCCGGGCAGCAGGTACATGTGTTCGTCGCGCAGGAACCAGCGGCTAGTGAGCCAGCCATCGCCCTCCTCTTCACGCGCCAGCGGCAGCACGTAGCCGGTGACGGCCGACAGCCCCGCATCGAACACGCGCCGCAGCCGCGCGCGCTCCATCTCGTCGTCGAGGCGCGCTTCGAGCGGATCGACATTGACCGGCAGCTTGCG
Source organism: Cupriavidus sp. 2SB (assembly GCF_005503625.1). GTDB lineage: Bacteria > Pseudomonadota > Gammaproteobacteria > Burkholderiales > Burkholderiaceae > Cupriavidus. The sequence goes on from NZ_SCMX01000005.1 coordinate 143,855, forward strand.
CTCGCGCCACAAGTAGTACCAGACATCCTCGTAGGCGGGCGCGATGGTATCGGTGTCGAGACCAAGCCGGCGCGTCAGCGTCTGCAGGAAGCGTTCGGCGTCTGCCGAGGTATGCGCCTCGGGCGCGCGTTCATCGGCGAACAGTGACGAGTCTTGCCAGCACGGCAGCCCATCGGCGCGCCAGCAGATCGACAGCGCCCAGCGCGGCAACTGCTCGCCCGGATACCACTTGCCCTGCCCGAAGTGCAGGAAGCCGCCTTCGCCATATCTGGCACGCAGCTTGTGGACCAGTTCCGTCGCCAGCCCGCGTTTGGTAGGCCCTAGCGCGTCGGTATTCCATTCGGCCCCATCGCGGTCGCGGGCCGATACGAACGTCGGTTCGCCGCCCATCGTCAACCGCACGTCCAGGGCCTGAAGCTGGCGATCCACGGACAGGCCTGCCGCGTCGATGGCGGTCCATTGCGCCTCGGTATAGGGCCGGGTCACGCGCGGCGATTCATAGATGCGCGTGATCGACATCAGGTGCTCGAACTCTACCTCGCACTCATCTACCGCACCGCTGACCGGCGCCGCACTGCCCGGCTCCGGCGTGCAGGCCAGCGGGATGTGACCTTCGCCAGCCAGCAGGCCCGAAGTCGGGTCGAGTCCGATCCATCCCGCGCCCGGCAGGTAGACCTCGCACCACGCGTGCAGGTCGGTGAAATCTTTCTCGGTACCGCTCGGCCCATCCACGGCTTTTACATCGGGCGCCAGTTGCAGCAGATAGCCCGAGACGAAGCGCGCCGCCAGCCCCAGATGCCGCAGGGTCTGCACCAGCAGCCAGCCGCTATCGCGGCAAGAACCCGAGCCATTCTCCAGCGTGGTCTCGGGCGATTGCACGCCCGGCTCCATGCGGATCAGGTAGCGGATGTCCTGCTGCAACCGCTGGTTCAGCGCCACCAGAAAATCCAGCGTGGCCAGCGGCGTGCGGTCGATGCTATCGACGAACGCCTTGAAGCGCGGCGTCAGCGCATCCTTGACCAGATAGGGCGCGAGGTCGTGCGCCATATCGGGGGCGTAGTCGAACGGGAATTTTTCGGCAGACGGTTCCAGGAAGAAATCGAACGGGTTGAAGACCGACATCTCGGCGACGAGATCCACCGTGACGCGGAACTCCGTGGTCTTCTCGGGAAAGACCAGCCGCGCGAGGTAGTTCGAGAACGGGTCCTGCTGCCAGTTGACGAAATGCTGCACCGGTTCGATGCGCAGCGAGTACGACAGGATAGGCGTCCGGCAATGCGGTGCGGGACGCAGGCGCACGACCTGCGGCGAAAGCTGCACCGGCCGGTCATAGCGATAGTGTGTGACATGGTTCAGCGCGACATGCGTGGCCACTTGCGACCTCCCCCGGGGTTGCCTGCTCAAGCATCGATCAATCGAAACTGCATCCGCGTCAGGCAAGCAAGAGTTGTACCCTGCATGCCTCGCCTACTCCGACTTACATCTGGGATTTCGCGCGCACGCTTTCCTCCAGCAGCGAGCGCAGCTTGGCCAGCGCGCCCGGATCGCCGTGGGCCGCCGCGCGGGCGTACCAGATCTTGGCCTGCTCCATGTCGCGCTCGACAATTCCTGGATAGCCGCGCTCGTAGTAGCTGGCCACGATGTACTGCGCGCTGCCGTCACCGCCCTTGGCCGCTTTCGTGTACCAGGCAAACGCCTGGCCGTAGTCGAGCGGCACGCCACGTCCGGTGAAGTAGTTCGTCGCCAGCGCCATCTGGGCCTGCGTATGCCCGCCCTTGGCGGCACGTTCATACCAGCGGTTGGCCTCTTCCAGCGATTTCGGCACCAGCCCGCCGCGCTCGTGGAGATCGCCCAGTGTGAACTGGGCATGTGTCATCTGGTTGTCGGCGGCGCGGCGCAGCCAGACCAGCGCCTCCTGCGGCTTGGCCGGGGTGCCCTCGCCGCGCAGCAGCATCATCGCGTAGTTGAACTGCGCCAGCCGGTTGCCCTTCTGCGCGGCCTCGGCAAAACCCTTCAACGCCATGTCGAAATGGCCGGCCTCATAGGCGGCCACGGCATCGCGGGTCTGGGCTTGTGCGGGAGCGGGGGTTTCGGTGGCGGCAAGGGCGGGCAGCCCAAGCGCCGTGGCGAGGATCAAGCCGGCCAGGCGGATCGATGGGAAGGGCATGACAGTGGCTCCGGAATCCTGCGGATGGCGAGAAAAGTGTCAGGCTCGTTCCAGTGTAGGATGCCGGCGAAAGGGCTGCTTTATTCGGATGAAGAATATTGCTTTGCTTATATTAGCCAACAACATTCTTTCATCGAATATCAACCTGCGAACCGATATCCCACGCCAACTTCGGTCAGCAAGTGCACGGGCTGGGCAGGATCAGCTTCCAGCTTGTGGCGCAGGTGGCCCATGTACACGCGCAGGTAGTGGCTGCTTTCCGAGTGCGACGGTCCCCAGACTTCGCGAAGCAGTTCGCGGTGCGTCATGACCTTGCCGCGATGGGCGATCAGCACGGCCAACAGCCGGTATTCGATCGGCGTCAGGTGCACCGCCGCCTCGCCGCGCATCACCAGCCGATTGGCCAGATCCACGCGCACATCGCCAAACGATATCTGCGGCGTGCCTTGCGGGTTCGCCTTGGCATGGCGGCGCAGCAGCACGCGCACCCGCGCCACGAGTTCGCCCACGCCGAAGGGCTTGGTCAGGTAGTCATCGGCGCCGGCATCGAGCGCGGCGATCTTGTCCTCTTCTCCGGTGCGTGCGGAGAGCACCAGCACGGGCACTTCCGTCCACGTACGCATCTCGCGGATCAGCGTCATGCCATCGCCATCGGGCAGGCCCAGGTCCAGCACCACGATATCGGGCTGACGCGTGCCGGCGTCGATCAGGCCGCGCTTGAGCGTATCGGCCTCATGCACGGTGCAGCCCTCGGCCTGCAGGGATTCGCGCACGAAGCGGCGGATGTGGGGTTCGTCCTCGACCAGCAGAACGGTCGGCGAGAAATCAAAGGGCATCTCAGTGCGGAAAGTGAATGGACTCGTCGAGCAGTTCGGGCTCGATCACGGGAGGATTGCCGCGCGGCAGTGCCACGATGAATCGCGCGCCGGGCCGGGCAGGCTCGACCCAGATGCGGCCACCATGCGCCTGCACGATGGCCTCGCAAACAGCCAGGCCCAGCCCGACACCTGCCGTGGCGGACTCGCGCTCTCCACGCGTGAATTTCTCGAAGATGCGGCGCTCCTGTCCTACCGGCACGCCAGGACCATCGTCCTCGACGATCAGGCGGACTTCGTCGCTACCGGTGTCGCCAGTCGGGCTCGCGACGATATCGCCATAGACGCGAATCACCGTACCCGGCGGCGTGTACTTGGCCGCATTCTCGAACAGGTTGCTCAGCACGCGCTCCATCAGCACGCCATCGCACTCGACCAGCGGCAGCACGGACAGATCCGATACTTCCACGCGATGATCGCGCAGCGTCTCGCGCATCGACACGAGCGACGCGCCCACCAGTTCTTCGAGCGATTGCCAGCCCCGTTGCAGCGCCACGTCATGCTGCTGCAAGCGCGCCATGTCGAGCAGGTTCACCACCATCGTGCGCATGCGCTGCGCCTGCGCGTGGATGGCATCGACGGTTTCGGCCACGTCATGCGCCAGCGGCGGGTCGGCGCGCTGCAGCGTCTCCGCCATGCCGAGCAGGCCCGTGAGCGGCGTACGCAGATCGTGCGAGACCGCCGCCAGCAGCGAACTGCGCAGCCGTTCCGATTCGATCGAGAGCAACGCACGCTGCGCCACATCCACATAGTGCAGCCGCTCGATGGCAATCGCGATCAGCGTGGCAAAGACATCCGCCTGCCTGCGCAGTGCAGGCTCCGCCAGCGCATGCCATGCGCGGGGCTCCACGGCCAGCACGCCACGCGTCTGCATCGGCGCTTTCAATGGAAGGTACAGCACGGTGCTGCCGGGCAGCGTATGCGTGCCAGTGCCAGCAGGCTCGCCGTGATCGAACACCCATTGCGCCAGGACGGTGTCGATGGCTTCGCCCTTGGGCGAGCGCGCGCCGCCATGGTCTTCCGACGAAGGCGACAGGGGCGACGAGATCGGTTCGAGCCGGGCTTTCTCGTTCACAAGGAAGAACGTCGCATGCGCATCGAACGCGGCACGCAGGAAGCGGCCACCAATCTCGACGATCTGCTCGGGCGTCAATGCCGCAGACAATTCGCGCGCCAGCTCGTACAGCGTGCGCGCATCGGTCTCGCGACGCACGGCTACGTACGCCTGTTCGCGCAGGCCCGCAGTCAACTGGCCGATGACCAGACCCACCGCCAGCAGCACGAAAAACGTCAGCAGGTATTGCACATCGCTGACCGCGAACGACATGCGCGGGGCAACGAAGAAGAAATCGAACGATGCCACGGACAGCACCGACGCCAGCGCCGCCGGTCCGCGCCCGTGGCGCAGGGCCACCACGACCACGGCCACCAGGAACAGCATCGCGATGTTGACCTGGTCGAACCACGGCCGCGCGAGCATCGAGACGCCGGTGGCCGCCGCACACCACACCACCGCCCAGCCATAGTCGCGGCTGCGCAGGCGCGAGGGCTCGGCGTCTTCCTCATGACGCGTGTCAGGCCGCGTTTCCGTGCGCACGGTTTCGCGCGTGGTGTCTGCGGCTACGCGCACCACATCGATTTCGGGGCAGCCTGCCGCCAGCGCATCGGCAAACGACTGCTTGCCGATCAATCGATTGCCGGCGCCAAGCAGCGGCGACAAGGCACGCGCCAGCCAGATGCGCGCACGATCGAGCACGCCGCCTTCGGCACGCCATTCGGTGCGTGCGCGGCCAACCAGTACCTTGGTCAGATTGTGACGCCGGATATAGCCCACCACGGCCTCGACCATGTCATGGCCCGCGAGTGTCTCCGTGCGGGCGCCGAGCGATTCGGCCAGTTGCATCGCCACGCGCAGACGCAGGCGCAGCGTGTCCACGGGCGGCAGCAGGTGCGATGCGGCGATGGTCACCACATGCCAGTCGCAATCGAGCTGACTCGCGAGGCGATGCGCGCTGCGCACAACCTGTTCGGCATCATCGCCCAGCCCGATGCAGGCGAGCACGGCTTCGCGCGTGCGCCACACCGGGGAAATTTGTTTGGCATCGCGATACGCGCGGACATCATCGTCCACACGATCCGCCGTGCGGCGCAACGCCAGTTCGCGCAACGCGATCAGGTTGCCCTTGCGGAAGAAGTTACGCGCCGCGTGGCGCGCCTGCTCGGGCAGATAGACCTTGCCTTCGCGCAGACGACGCAGCAGTTCGTCGGCAGGCAGATCGACGAGCACCACTTCATCGGCGCCATCGAACACGGTATCGGGTACGGTCTCCCAGACACGCACGCCCGTGATGCCGCCCACGGCCTGGTTCAGGCTGTCGAGGTGCTGCACGTTGACCGTGGTCCACACATCGATGCCTGCGGCCTGCAATTCCTCGATGTCCTGCCAGCGCTTGGGATGTCGGCTGCCGGCCGCGTTGGAATGCGCGAGTTCGTCCACCAGCACCAGCGCGGGACGACGCGCCAGCGCGCCATCGAGATCGAACTCGTGCAGCACACGGTCGCGGTAGGGGACATCGCGCAGCGGCAGATGTTCGAGACCTTCGACCAGCGCCTCGGTCTCGGCACGGCCATGCGTTTCCACCACGCCGATCACCACATCCACACCCTGCTCGCGCAATGCCCGCGCCGCAGCGAGCATCGCAAACGTCTTGCCGACGCCAGCGGACGCACCGAAATACACACGCAACTTGCCACGCGCAGCACGCACGTCCTCCGCCTGCATGCGTTGCAGCAGCGCGTCGGGATCAGGACGTTGAGGGGTGGTCATCGTGCGGGGGATTGTGCCATGGGGTGAGTTTTGATGTCGCGATGGTTTGCTCCCCTCTCCCGCATCCTTTTTTTTCTCCCCTCTCCCGCAAAGCGGGAGAGGGGTTGGGGGAGAGGGCAAGAGGCTCTGCTTGCCGACGTGCCGCAATTTGAACTGCTGGCCCTCTCCCCCGCCCCTCTCCCGCAAGCGGGAGAGGGGAGAAAGAATAAAAGGCGGGAGAGCAGCGCAACAAGCAGGGAGAAGACGCGCTTACTTCACCGCATCCAGCGCCAGATTCAACTTCAGCACATTCACCCCCGGCTCGCCCAGCACGCCCAGCCCCGGCCCTTCCGTATTCGCCGCGATCAGCGCTTCCACCTTCAGCGTCGGCAAGCCACGCAAACGTGCGACACGCGCGGCCTGATACTGAGCCGCCGCCACGCTGATATGCGGATCGAGGCCGCTGCCGGAGGCGGTGGCCAGATCCACCGGAACCGGGGCGTTGTTGCCCGGATCGGCTTCACGCAGTGCGTCGATGCGTGCCTTTGCCGCATCGGTCAGTGCCGGATTGGTCGGGCCCAGGTTGGACCCCACCGATGCCGCACCGTTGTAGGGCATCGGCGCCGTGGCCGACAGGCGGCCCCAGAAGTACTTCGGGTCGGAGAACGGCTGGCCGATCAGTTCGGAACCGACCGTCTTGCCATCCTTGACGATCAGCGAGCCGGCGGCCTCGTGCGGGAACACGGTGCGTGCGATGCCAGCGACCAGCCCCGGATACAGCAGCCCGGTGATGATCGACAGCGCGACGAACACGGTCAGCGCGGGCCGCAGCATGCCCTGCTGGGGGGCGGGTTCTTGCATGGCGAGTGTGGATTTTGCAGACATTGTGATGCTCCGAATTTCAGATCCAGCCAACCGCAGTCAGCAGCATGTCGATCACCTTGATCCCGGCAAACGGCACCAGGATGCCGCCCAGCCCGTAGATCAGCAGGTTGCGACGCAGCAGCACCGCCGCGCCAAGCGGGCGATACGTGACACCGCGCAGTGCCAGCGGAATCAGCGCGACGATGATCAGCGCGTTGAAGATCACGGCCGACATGATGGCCGACGCCGGCGTGGACAGATGCATTACGTTCAGCAGATTCAATTGCGGATACGTGGTGGCAAATGCGGCCGGAATGATCGCGAAGTACTTGGCGATATCGTTGGCCACGCTGAACGTGGTCAGCGAGCCGCGCGTCATGAGCATCTGCTTGCCGATCTCCACGATCTCGATCAGCTTGGTCGGATTGCTGTCGAGGTCGACCATGTTGCCGGCCTCGCGCGCGGCCTGCGTGCCGCTGTTCATCGCCACGGCCACGTCGGCTTGCGCCAGTGCCGGTGCATCGTTGGTGCCGTCGCCGGTCATCGCCACCAGACGACCCTGCCCCTGGTATTCGCGAATCAGCGCGAGCTTGGCTTCGGGCGTGGCTTCCGCGAGGAAGTCATCGACACCAGCCTCGGCCGCAATCGACGCAGCCGTCAGGCGGTTGTCGCCAGTAATCATCACTGTGCGAATGCCCATCTTGCGCAGTTCGCCAAAGCGCTCGCGGATACCGGTCTTGACGATGTCCTTGAGTTCCACCACGCCCAGCACGCGCACGGTATCTTCGGTGCCTTCCGATACCGACTCGCACACCACGAGCGGCGTGCTGCCAGCGCGGGCCACGTCGTCCACGGCCTGCATCACGGCATCCGGGAACTTGCCGGCGCGCTCCGTCACGTAGCGGCGCAGCGCATCGGCCGACCCCTTGCGCACACTGCGCACGATGTTGCCGCTCGTCACATCCACACCACTCATGCGCGTCTGCGCGGTGAACGGTACGAACACGGGCGCACCCATGCCGCGCGTGGTCAGTTCCGGCGATGCGGTGCCCGGACGCTGACGGGCGAGCGTGACGATGCTGCGACCTTCCGGCGTTTCATCGGCCAGCGACGACAGCCAGGCGGCTTCCGCCAGTTGGCGCTCGGTCACGCCGGGCGCGGCGATGAAGCGCGAAGCCTGGCGATTGCCGTACGTGATCGTGCCCGTCTTGTCGAGCAGCAGCACATCCACGTCGCCTGCGGCTTCCACAGCGCGGCCCGACGTGGCGATCACGTTGGCTTCCATCATGCGGCTCATGCCCGCCACGCCGATGGCCGACAGCAAGCCACCAATCGTCGTCGGGATCAGGCACACCAGCAGCGCCACGAGCACCGTGACCGAGACCGGCACGCCGGCCTGCGTCACGAGTACTGCATAGAGCGAGTACGGTTGCAGCGTGACCGTAGCCAGCAGCAGCACCAGCGTCAGGCCCACCAGCAGGATGGTCAACGCAAGTTCGTTCGGCGTCTTCTGGCGCTTGGCGCCTTCCACCATGCTGATCATGCGGTCGATGAAGCTCTCGCCGGGGTTCGTGGTGATGCGCACCACGATCCAGTCAGACAGCACGCGCGTGCCGCCCGTGACCGACGAGAAGTCACCGCCCGACTCGCGGATCACCGGCGCGGATTCGCCGGTGATCGCGCTTTCATCGACCGATGCCACGCCTTCGATCACCTCGCCGTCACCAGGGATCATCTCGCCCGCTTCCACGAGCACGATGTCCCCGCGGCGCAGCTCGGTAGCCGCACGCGGTTCGGTGGCACCCGCGGCACGCGCATCGCTGCGGCCCGTGCGCACTACGCGCGCCATGGTGGTGGTCTTCAGGCCACGCAGCGCAGCGGCCTGCTGCTTGCTGCGGCCTTCCGCCAGGGCTTCGGCAAAGTTGGCGAACAGCACCGTGAACCAGAGCCAGACGGACACGGCCAGAATGAAGCCAGCCGATTCGCCACCCGCCGCGCCCTGCTCCGGCGCCAGCCAGGCGCGCAGGAACAGGATCGTCGTCAGGATGCTGCCGGCGTAGACCACGAACATCACCGGGTTGCGCAGTTGCGCACGCGGCGACAGCTTGCGCAGCGCATCGACGATGGCCGGCTTCACCAGCTCCGGCGAGAACATGCCACGCGGGGGGCGCGGATGTTGCGGGGCGGGTGTCTGCGTGGCGGCTGCGCCGGGGTTGCGCGACGGTGCGGTATTGGCGGCACGCGTCGCGGAGGATTGTTGTTGCATGCGAATTCTCCGCGGATTACTTGGCAGCCGCCGTCACGGCGGCAGGCTGCAATTGCTCTGCGACGGGGCCAAGGGCCAGCGCAGGCACATAGGTCAGCGCGCCAACAAGCAGCACCGAACCCACCAGCAGCGTCACGAACAGCGGGCCGTGCGTGGGCATCGTGCCAGCCGATACCGGCGTACGACGCTTGGCAGCCAACGAACCAGCCATCGCCAGCACAGGCACGATGATCCAGAAGCGGCCGAACCACATCGCCGCAGCCAGCAACACGTTGTAGAACGGCGTGTTGACCGAGACACCGGCGAACGCACTACCGTTGTTGTTGGCCGCCGACGACAGCGCGTAGAGCAGTTCCGAGAAGCCGTGTGTGCCGGGGTTGAACACCGCAGCGCGTCCCGGCTCGACCATCACCGCGATGGCGGTGCCCACAAGCACCAGCAGCGGCGTGACCAGAATCGCCACGGCGGTCATCTTCATCTCGTACGCCTCGATCTTCTTGCCCAGATACTCGGGCGTGCGACCGATCATCAGGCCAGCGATAAACACCGCAAGCACGGCGTAGACCAGCATGCCGTAGAGACCAGAACCCACGCCGCCGAACACCACTTCACCGAGTTGCATCAACAGCATCGGCACGAGACCGCCGATGGCCGTGAACGAGTCATGCATCGCATTGACCGCGCCGCACGAAGCCGCCGTGGTGATCGCGGCAAACAACGCGCTGGCCGAGATGCCGAAGCGCACTTCCTTGCCTTCCATGTTGCCGCCGGCCTGCAGCGCCGAAGCGGCGTGGTCGATCGGCAGGCCAGACAGCGCCGCGGTGATCTGCTGCTCGGAGAACATTGCCGCCGCAGCCATCACCACGAAGATCACCGTCATCGACGCGATGACCGCCACGCCCTGGCGCCGGTCCTTGACCATTTCACCGAACGTGAAGCACAGCGCGGCGGGGATCAGGAAGATCGCGAGCATTTCCAACAGGTTCGCGAACGGCGTGGGGTTCTCGTACGGATGCGCCGAGTTGGCATTGAAGAAGCCGCCACCATTGGTGCCGAGCATCTTGATGGCTTCCTGCGAAGCAACCGGCCCCATGGCCAGCGTCTGCTTGTCAGTCCTGGCTGCCTCGGTCACGGGCTTGCCTTCGGCATCGAGCACCGGCTGGCCTGCGGCATCCACCTTGGGCTGTGTGTATTCCACAGCCGTGACGAGATTCACTTCCTTGTAGCTGTCGAAGTTCTGGATCACGCCTTGTCCCACCAGCGCGACGGCCAGCACCACGGACAGCGGCAGCAGCACGTACAGCGTGGTGCGCGTGATATCGGTCCAGAAGTTGCCGATGGTCTTGGCGCCGTGGCGCGCAAAGCCGCGAATCAGCGCGAACACCACGGCGATACCCGTGGCTGCCGAGACAAAGTTCTGCACGGTCAGCGCGAGCATCTGCGTGAGATAGCTCATCGTCGACTCACCGGCATAGCCCTGCCAGTTGGTGTTGGCAACGAAGCTGATCGCCGTGTTGAACGAGGAATCCGGCGACACGGCGCCAAACCCCTGCGGGTTCAACGGCAGCATGCCTTGCAGGCGCTGGATCGCATAGACAGCCACCACACCGATCACATTGAACACGATCACGGCGATGGCGTACTGCTTCCAGTTCATTTCGGCATCGGCGCGCACGCCGGCCACACGATACAGGCCGCGCTCCAGCGGGCGGCCCCAGGATGTCAGGGCGTAGTTACCTTCCTCGATGGCGCGCCGCATGTAGCGGCCCAGGAAGGGGCCGACCACGAACAGGATCAGAAGGAACAGGGCGAGGAGTCCGAAGAACTCTGCGTAGGGAGAGGTAGCCATCAGAATTTCTCCGGCCGGAACAGCGCAACAAGCAGGTAGATGAAGATGGCGACGGCCAGGCCGCCGCTAAGCAGGTCGGTCCAGTTCATCAGAGCCCCCTGTCGCTAGCGGAATGCTTCGCCGCCGGGGTGTCGTCGACTTGACCGCGCCCCGCAGGAAGGTTGGCGCCGAGCGCGGCGCACAGGGCCAGCAGCGCGCCCGTCAGCGCACCAAAAGCCAGCAATACGAGGAAATAGATCCCGTCCATGACATGTGTGCAGGCATCGCGCCTGCCGAGTGATTCACGGATGGAAGGTTAGGGATCGGGGGGTAAAAAC